>NZ_AXAC01000005.1 GCF_000472665.1 Acetobacterium malicum subsp. dehalogenans DSM 11527
TATCATTGGAAAGACAAGCTGCTCGGTAAGGAGAATAAAATAACGATGTCAAAGAAATCGGTAAACTCCAAGAGCAACAAAGTCGCAGATGTCAAAGTCTCAGCAAAAGACTTGTTACAGGATAAAGCTTCTTTGGAAAAGCAAGTAAAAGATCTTGAAAAAGACATACGCCGATTAAAACTTGAAAAAGATATTCTACAAGAAGCCGCAAAAGTAATAAAAAAAGATCAGGGCATTAATCTTTCATCGCTAACAAATCGCGAAAAGGCCATAATTATTAATGCCCTACGAGATAGATACATTCTAAAGTATCTTCTTGACATCTTGAACATGGCCAAAAGTAGTTATTGTTATCAGATTAATTCAATGAACCATGACAAATACGAGGGTTTACGTTCATATGTTAAAAATGTTTTTAATGAAGCAAAAGGTCGTTATGGTTATCGACGAATTCATTCGGTAATAAAAACATCGGGTATCATAGTTTCAGAAAAGGTTGTTCGTAAAATAATGAAAGAAGAACAACTTATAGCAAATCCTGTTCAAAACAAAAAATATAATTCGTATAGAGGTGAAATAAGCCCTGAAGTTGCTAACGTTATTGAAAGGAACTTCCATACAGATAAACCAAACACTAAATGGCTTACAGATATAACCGAGTTTCGTATCCCGGCTGGAAAGATATATCTGTCCCCAATAATAGATTGTTTTGATGGACTACCTGTAAGCTGGACAATTGGAACCACACCAGATGCAAACCTTGTAAATACCATGCTTGACGAAGCCATATCTATTCTTGAAACTAATGAAAAGCCAATAGTCCATTCTGATCGGGGTTGCCATTATCGATGGCCGGGATGGATAGAACGAATTGAAGGAAACGGACTAAAACGATCTATGTCGAGGAAAGGTTGTTCCCCAGATAACTCTGCTTGTGAAGGTTTCTTCGGTCGTTTGAAAAATGAGATGTTTTATGGCTATTCATGGTCAGATGTTTCAATCAATCAGTTCATTGAGGTGTTGGATAAATATATTATTTGGTATGCTGAAAAGCGGATAAAGATTTCGCTTGGTGGAATGAGTCCGTTAGATTATCGAAGGAGTCTGGGATTGATCGTTTAGGTCCAAAAAAACGTCCGCATCCCCTGTGGCTCTAAATCGTCGGAATACTCATGCTTCAATACGGTTGTTGTTATTACCTGCAATACCTGCTGTAGCAAGTGCTGCTTGGTTTGAATCAACAAAAACGATTGGTGAAGCTGTTGTGTTTGAACCTGTCAGTGTGAATGTTGCTTGACCGTTAGCATTTGTTGTAACAGTGAAAGCACGTTCATTTGTAGCTGACTGGAATGGTGTTACAGCTGCAAGACCTGTTGTAGGATCTGCGACAACTGCAGTAGTACCATTAGCTCCAATGTTTTCAAGAAGTGTCACATTAACAACTGCACCCTGAAGAGCTACGCTGTTTGCTGGGTTAACCAGTTTTACTGTGTAAGTACGGGTTGTACCATTAACGGCAGCACCGGTTGCACTTTCAGTTACTGTTAAGATGTCTGATACTCCCCAGAATACATTAGCAGTTGCACGAGTAGTAGGTGCGCCTGTTGGGTAAACTGCTACTGCATCAGTTCCTGCAGCATATTGAGTGTAAGAGTATGTTGCGATACCAGCTGCATCAGTGTATGCTTCTGCGATCACATCATTGTTTAAGCTACCAGCTGGAGCATCAACATTAAATGTTACTGCTACGCCTGCTGTTGCCTGGCCAATGTTTGCTTTTAATGTTACTTCAGAACCGACTTTAGATTGAATAGAGTTTGATTCTAAAGCGATGGTTGTTGGGATAACTGCTGAAATACCGGTGAAGGTTAAGCCAGTGTCTACTCCCTGATAAACAAGTTTGTATTCTGTTCCACCAACTTGTGCGCTGGTTGTCAGAACAACTACTTTTTTGTTTGTTTGTTTAACAGCTGCGTTTGCAACAGTTAAACCTTCAATAGCAAATTCGCTTTTATCAACGCTTGCTAATTCTTCTTCAAATGTTACTTCTACTGTTGTAGCGTTAATAGCAAAAAAAGGAGATGGTTCAGGCTCCATCTGACCGCTCTGAAACCCACTGAAATCAATACTTTCGGAGATTTAAAAAACGCACAATAGATGTTCTAAATATAATTAATATAGGTGCTTTCCTGTGAATATAAAAAAAATAGAAAAACAATTAATAGAATTTCAATAGGTACGAATTCCATTTGCTTTTCTAAAAACTGAGTGTTTCCAATGGTTTCATGATTTTGAGGTGATGTTGTTGACAATTCTGAGGATGTTGTCCAGATTTCCAACATCCCCAGCTTTTTTCTTCCAACAATCCCGACCGTCGTGTCTCTCCCGACAAATGGCTGTCGGCAGAGACGGGAGTGACGGCAATTAGAAAACATATTTCTTGGAGATACTGCATTTCTCAGCGATTGATGACACTCCGTCCGCATTTCCGATCACTCTAATTTAAATCCTGCAAGGATCAGAGGTCTAAAAACTTTTTGACATCTTCTAAATTTTCAAAGCCTTTAATTCCCTCAATTAACATCTCTAAATTCGTTGAATCCAATTTAGTGATCGCTTCAGAATAATCAGCAGGCATGACGCCGAATTTTTGAGTCAATAATTTGATTGCCATTTTGATTAATGTTTTGATTTCACCTTCTTCAATACCTTTTTCAATACCTTCTTCGATTAAAACTTCCGCTAATGTCATGGTTACTTCACTTCCTTCCTTGTAGGTTACTGCCAATTGATTAATAACAATAGTCAATTGCTCCTTTGTAAGCTTTGGACCAGATGTCAAAATATAGCGCATACAGGTTTCAAAATACTGAAGACCCGTTTTCTTTTCATCCAGCTCGGCTAAAGCACTAGCCGCTTTAAAAATCGTTTCCAGAAATTCCTCACCGCTTTTTTTGAAAATATCTCTGGCAACTGACAGTGCAATCATCAGTTCTGCCTTTCCCTTGATATCTTCATCCGAAAACTGGGATAAATCATAGAGCTGGTAGCGGTAGTTGGGGATCACTTGTTTGATTTCTTCTGGAAACGTATCAAAATCCAGAATCAGATCACTGAACATGGGGCTGATTTTCCATTTCGTTTCCCCATGGCAAACCACCATTGGGATAATCATCGGAATATGGGTATCAAGTTTCTTATTTACGTTCCGGTTCCAGATGCGAACCATATACGTCAGCAACTGCAATGCCACCATTCTGTCAGGGTAACTCTTGTGTTCAAACAGAAAATAAAGATATCCGTCCCGCTGATTAATTTTTGTCCTGAACAACATATCTGAGAATAACTCACTGAGTTCTGCATCAACGTGGCTACCATTCTGAATTTCCAGTTCACTCAGATCAACCATTTTTAAAATTGATTCTGGCAAGTAGTTCTCGATGAAATCTCTGGCCACTAACGGATTCGAGAACGTATCCTTGAAAAACTTGTCATGAGGATTCTGTGCTTTTTTCTTAGTCTCTTTCATTCGTTCACCTTCTTAGATATTGACATCATTATAACCGATTCCCCTTTAAAATGCTATTAAAATTGATCCCTTTGATAGGCATCACCCCCTTTCATTTCAAGTGATGGATAGGGCTTGGCTATGATAGTCATATTCATTTGGGTTTTGCTCGTTTTCAGCTATCCACCCATCTTTTTTCTTTTCTAATTGCCGTCACTCCCGTCATTGCTGACCATTTTTCTTGAGATTGTCAGGAGTGACACCATTGTCGACAAATAGGGAAGAAGTTTGGGGAATGACTTGAGATGATTTCCGGGAGCACTCCCCCATTGACTTCGTCCCATCCATTTCTTCTGATCCCTCTCCAGATTGATTCTTTAAGCTATTTCTTCTGCAGCAGCTTGTCCACCTCCCGCTGATAACCATAGCGTCTGAAGAATTCAATCAAAGCGACATCAACCACATCCCGTTGTTTGAGATTTTTGCTTTCGCAGTATTCCTTGAGCAGACGAATCAACATATCCGACATATAGATACTTTGCGTATTGAATTTTCCCGGAAGGGTATACCGTGGAATCATGCCATCAGATTGGGGCATCAGTAGGGTGATCAATCGGTCTTTGTTCTGAAGCAGTATGTCAAGTAGAGGCAGATAGGCTTCCAGTTCCATTAATGAATCGTCATTGAGTGTTCCTGTTTTTGATTGCTGTTTGACCATTGGCTGAAAAGTTTTGTTCTCCAAATCAACCGTTTCTGCTACTGAATCAACAGAGGCATCCCCAAACATCACACCATAATTATTCTTGTTAGAATCCCAGAAGAGTTGCTTACTTTCCATATACTCGGCCAACTCCCGGTGATCATTGAATCCGAATTCTCTGGCAATGGATCTTGGCTCACTATCCGTACCCATTTCCTCAAATCGCCGGATGATCATATCGGCTTTGACAGGGGTATTGCTGTTTAGTTCTTCCAGAATCGTGTCAGCTTTGTTAGTAGCTGGAATGTAGGTATTGTTTGATCCATCCCACACGAAGCCTTTTCTTCGCATATAAATGTCCAAAGACTTCCAGCCTCCCAGCCCAAAGCCTTCAGCTAATACTTCCCGTGTTTTTCCTTCCATCAGACCGGCCAATGTCGTATTGACTCGCTCATCATAGGTCACTGTTTGTGGTTCCTGATTTTTCATCTTTAATTCCTTTCCTTTTTAAGCTTAGATTAAATTGACGGCAGCCTGCAATTGTCCCAGATCCTGATGAATGTAACGACTGGTGACACGCAGATCACTGTGGCCAAGCAATGACTGAACCGCTGGCAATGAAGCATTGTTTCGCACCAGGGTAGAGGCAAAGCTGTGTCTTAAAATATGGGCAGTGACGTGTTTTGTCCAATTGAGTCGGGTGGTGGCTTCGTTTAGCTCATGATTGATGGTCTGCCTCGAGAGCTTCCCGGTTTTGGTCGTGGCAAAGAATTGATTGGATTTGACCAAAGAACGCTGCTCTTTCAGGTACTTTGTCAATACTGCCAGCAATTTAGAATTGATGGGAACGGTGCGATCTTTGTTGCCTTTGCCCTGATGGACTTTGATCATCTGGGTTTTAAGATCCACATCATCCAGGGTTAGATTGCACAGTTCACTGACTCGCAGTCCGGTATTGGCCATGGTGATGGCCGCCACTTTCACTAATGGATGATCGATGGCGTCAATGAGTATTTCCACTTCATCTGGCAGCAGATAGGTGCGTTCCTTTTTTTGTGTCTGAATGGGTTCCAGTTTCAAGCTAAGATTCTTTTCCACCAGATCCCGTTTGATCAGATAACTAAAGAATGACCGGAAGATGTAGAGGGCTCGGTTTCGACTCACCGGCTGATCACCCTGTTGTTTGCGGTAATCCAGATAGCCTTCCATATGATCCACGGTGATTTCATCGAGGTACACCTGACCATTTAATTCTTTTTCCAGGTAGCGTAAAAAATCGGTCAGCACAATGGAATAGCCTCGTGATGTTTCTTTTGATCGTTCTTTGGATTGCAGATAGTGATTAAATTCTTCGGTAGCTTTTTTAAGTAGCATCTAGTTTTCCTCCTAATTTTTGTTTGCTTGCTTTTCTATTACAATAATAATATATATCTGGAATGGGCATTCAGTTCGTCTGATTGTGATGATTATTTTCTGTATTTGGTCAATTATATTCCTATTAATATAGGGGGAATATTTTCCAGCGATTTTTGCTGCTATTTTTGGGTGAGATGATCACTTCTTTGTCTACATGTCCATTCCCATCTTTTTTTGCCCCGTATTTGCCGTCAGTGCTGTCCATCCCGACATTTTTCTGACAGGACTGACTCGACTGACGGCATTCTAGGGACAATTTTTTTGAGATTAGCCGATTTCGCCGAGGAGTTCATTGATATCTATTTCCTCTGTAGGCTTGTCGTATTCCAACAAAGCCCTTGAACCTAAACGCTTCGGATTGATTGCTGATGTTTTAGGACGGGTTTCGACGATCTCCATTGCCCGATTATTCTCAATGGTGATTTTTTTGTAGTCACCACCATGTCGAATATCATAATTGATCCCGACTTCTTCAAGGTTACTTTTCACTTCTTTCAGCCGTTTGCTGAGTGAGCTGGCATCAGCTGGCCAGATTTTCTGACGAATGTTAATGTGTTCGTCCGCTGCAACCTGCTCAAGCTCTTTAAGCAGGCCTGAAACACTGCTTGTCCAGCTTGTCTGGTAGCGCATCATCGCGATGATGGCTGAAGCAGTGGGATTGGAGGAAAGGGCTTCTTCGTTGGCTTTGCCCTGATTATCCAGATATGCCTTTAAAAAAACGTCTCCAGTGACACCCAAAACTTCGGCAATGGCATAGCCCCAGTAGGTGAAGTCTACCATTCGTCCCACTTCATCCAGTTTTTCAGTCCCATGAAGTGGAATTGCTGCAGCAAGAGCATTAAATATAGCACCCAGAATCCGGGGCAGATCTTCTTCAAACTTCTGCCAGATTTCTTCTTCTGTCAAACGATCTTTTTTCTTGATTCGCTCGAGTTCCAGGGTAATGGAACGATCCAGCAAATCTGACTTGGTAGCGACGATGTTGACACCATTTAGCTGTATGCATTTTTTAAATTCATGAATGGTTTCATCTGAATCGGTATAACGGGTACGCTTGGAAAAGGCACCACCGGTTGCAGCCATGCATAGCATGTTACTTTTCTCTGCTGACAAGGTTTCAAGATTGTCAAAGGATGGCATGTAGTGATTATTCAGCACAATCGCCAGATCTTCTTTGGAAGTCGGCATTGACAAAAGATCCATCATCGCTGGATCAACGATTCTTTTGACCATTTGCATCGTTGTTGACTTACTGGCTCCTTTTTCCCCGAAGAATACCAGAATCGTATGTGGAATGCTTTGAATAAAGCAGGTCACCAGATTGACAACAAAAAGAATCAAATCAGCTTCATCCTTAATGCGAATATGTTTCTTGATCAGGGGCAGTAATTCTTCAGGATTTGCATTAAAATCCGGCAGAACCTGTGCTTTCATGTTCTTGCTGCGGACAAAATACACGGGTGCTTCTTGAACTATGGCACAGCCAGCTGCTGAAATTTTAACCATACGATGCTCAGCATCAGCCAGATCGTAGTAGATTTCCTTGGCTGCTGTCATCGCAACCCGTTTGTCAATAGCCTGTTCAACCCCTTCAAACAGAGCCTTCATTTCTACAATATCAAGGGTTTCGTTCATTCCATCCTTACCCGGTGCCGAATGTTTCTTCAGATAGTAGCGTTTTAAGAGGAATTGTCTGAATTTCTTGCTTCGAACCATCATGATTTCGGAATGACCATCAACCGGAACCTTGGCATAGGCTATTTCATCTTTATCATGAAAAAACTGACAGTCCACAACCAATTCCAAGATCACACTGGACTGCTTTTCACGTTTTTCTTTTTCATTTTTAATACCCAATTTTTCTTTTAGCGTTGACCAGTCTTCATGAGAACAGCTATCATGATGGCACCCGGCAGCTACTGCACCATTGTCAAACTGAATGATATGGGCCGAATTGTTAGTATGCTCTGAGTTCCAGGGACAGGTACCTAGAACATAGATGGTATGCTTGCCACCTAGTTTTTTCTCAAAAGCCAGATTTAAATTGTGCTTTTCGATCAGTTCCGGAATATTCCATTTGCTACCATTTGCTTTTGGAATATTTTGACACACTTCGGGCAAAGTATCTGCCACTGCTTTGATCTGTTCGATTGTTGCTGGCTGAATCTGCTCTGGCACATGCAAAAGTTCCGAACGCCGATGCGGACGTTCTTCGGTATTTTCGCCCTTACAAGCCATGGTGCCATAGAGTTTGGTGATTCTGGCCGGATTGTAGGTGGTGCGATCGACTTCGGCAGTGTTAGTCGAAAATCTGAAGTGCAGAGCTTCCAGAAATTTCTTTATTATTGCTACATTTTCCGGAGTATTCTCAACATCCACCTTAAGAATCAGATGATAGCCATTACCCGAATCGGCAACAATTGCTTCTGGTATTCCGATTTTTTCCAGATATGCTTCAATCTCAGTCGCAAGTTTTAGCGCTTCTTCTTTTTCCTGGTTAGTAGCAGACACCCCCGTCGGACGGCTGGGATCCACATCGATAAGAATATATTGAATCTCTGCAATCTCGTTATCGGTAGTTGTCTGTTTGGCGTGAGCAGTCAACGTGTTTGGACTGCGATCGATCAATTCCGGCTTTACCGGATTCAACGTCATGAAAATATTGTGTTTACCATCGTAGAGGGTCGCTTTTGTGACCATCTGTTCCAGATCGTCGAAGTAGCCGGATACAACACCTTCTTTCGTATTCAGAATTCTGATCTCATTCAGATCTTCTTTTCGTTTGAATTTCTCCAGCGCACTGATAATCTTGGCCGAACTTAAACCTTCTAAGTTATTATTTATTGTTGGCATTTTAATTCTCCTTCTTATTCTAAAAATCTTTTAATATTCCCGATGGACTGTTTTTTAAACTGATCCATCGGGTGTGAGTACTAGTTGTTTCGGTTCGCTTAATTTATGTCCAAGTGCTCTTCAATGTCGAATTGTTGTTTTGACTGGAGCATATCTGGCAATGACCGCTCTGGTTGTTGAATCGACTGTTCAGAGTGCTGTTTTACGTCTCTTCGCTTCATGCTCACAATATTCGAATACGTCACATTTTCTTTTATCACATTTTCAATGATGACCTGGACTGACAAGCCTACCAGTGTGTCCAGTTCGAGGGTTTCACCTGGAGCGGGAAGTAGTTCTAGTTTTTCTAGAAACTTGACCATCCTACCCTTATTACTCCAGGTATAATTGACGGAATAATAAAGTTCAACGCAGTCTCCGTTGTTGTCAATTACTTCCGTTCGTACATTCAATACGATCTGTTTACCATCTTCAGAAAACGCTGACTCCCGTTCCAAAAGCTCTGCTTGCGTTATTTTGCCAAAATACGATCCGTCACTCACATTTTTTTGTCTCTCAATCGGCCGCACCAATGCCCGCTGGTTCAATATATCCTGTAATTTCATTACATACCTCCAAAAATAATATTTTGATTTCCTACTCAATTATTTATAACAAGTAATCTACGTAGGTCATCGACTTGTTAATTATAGCAACCAGAAAAAATTTATATCCACGCATTTAATTTCTTTCGTTTCAATTTTCGCTTGTGTGTTAATTTAAAAACTAGATATTAGAGGGGTTTCTTGATTTCTCTCAATCGAATATTGCTACTTTTAACGTCATTTCATCGACAAAAATTAAAAAAGAAATCTCAAAATTATTCTGAGATTTCTCTAAAAAATGGCATTTATTTAGGAATTATTATTTGCTTGATATTATCAAACTATCTATGATGCTAATTGATCATTGGGATTTTCATTACGAGGGATGATTATCATATTTCGACTTAAAACACCGTTAATCCGAGTCTCAAGCATCTCTTGACGCTTCTTTAGTATCTTCCCATACTGAGAGCAGATTTTATCATTAATTTCTTTGTATATTGCTATCTTGTCACTTTGTTCAATTGAATCTTCATTCTTATTCTTTTTTAAAAAGCTCAATTGTTCTATATTTCGTTTTAACATTCTGATTCTTTCCTTTTCATTCTTGTCTTGCTCATTTATTAAGTCCAAGATATTTGAGGGAACGTGTGACCCATTTAAAATAATAGCATAAGAAGACCTAAGTTCATCTAAGTCAGTGAATTGATTGTACTTACCTAGACTGCCTTCTATAAAATCAAGTGGAAATATATATTCCAGTTCATTTTCTCTATTTGAATTTAAACCATAGGCCTCAAAAATTAAACTCCTGATCTCTTTTAGAACACTAATTTTAGTAAAGTTACTGATTTTGGCCATTGCAAGTTTATTTTCTACTTCTAGCACCTTTTTCTTTGCTGCTCTTTTATTGTTGTACTGTTTGGTAATCCAACTATTATATAGTTTTTCAAAATTTCTGATAGTCTTTTTTATTTCTACAGTACTTAGTTCGACTAAACCTACATTTGAGTCATTTAAAATGCCGGGTATACTCCGACAGACTGTATATTTTTCCCTGGTCTTTTTTCTGGTACTTCCATTACCATTGCTGATTTTCATCAGGTGATCGTACCGGCTGAATTTCCCATTATATTCTGAACAACCAAACATTATTTCCAGGCTCTCTGTTATCCCTTGCAAAAATAAATTCTCGTTAAAATTGTAACTGCTTCTGTCATCGATTGGACAGGTCAGGATCTTTTCTAATTCTTTAGGTGTGACATTCTCATCCTTAACAAGCGTCATTATTGAAAAGAACATAGCTGAGATCAGAATTGGTATTTCTTTATGCATTCTTGTTTTAGTATATATTATCAGCGGCGATTTTATTATTTTTAAAACTTCGCCTAAGTTTTTATCACACAGCTTACAATAACGTTGATATTCTTCTTCAAGGTTATCATAATCATTTTGATTATCTACCGCTATTTCATCCTCATTTTCTGGATCAAGATAAGCTTCATGATTAAAAAGATAAAATGTTCGCTTGAAAATATCCTGCTTTGCTTGTCTACTGTTTCTAAATATATAATCCACATCATGTATCGCCATTTTAATACCTCCAAGTTTTTTTGAAATCTAACCTTTATTGGATTCATAGGATACCCCAAATAAACTTAATTATCAATCCCAATTTTTCATTCGATCAGTCACTTTTGGACATTTTTTTAGAAAAACTATTTTTAGGCAAACAGCTCCTTCCCAACAGCTTCTTCCGCTTTTCTTATTATTTTTTCTCAGTTTTCATTTCTTTGCTTGCTATTAAGCCATATTTAAGAAATATTCTTCCGTATTTGCCGACAGTCCCGTCCCTGCCGTCAGATTTTCTGTCGAGACTGCCACGACTGTCGGGAATTTAGGAACAAAAATATTGGGGAATCAACGAAAAAAAATACCCCAGCCATCCTCCTCAGAGTGGCCAGGGCAAAAATACTGTTTTGACAAAGTCTTACTTTCTTCCGTTTTTTAATCGATTATTCCTCCACTGATCCAGAAGTTTCTTGATCATCGCTGGGCTCTGCCATTGTTTCTTCGTTATTTTGGTCAGCATCTAAACGACTCTTTTTCTTACTGCGGACAAAATAGATCGCACAAAGAATCCCACCAATGATTAGAATCGGGATTCCCAGATACACAAAGATCGTAGCCCAGATGGTTACACAAATGAAGAAGATCAGGAACCAGGCACCAATGATTCCCAGTCCCAGATCAAGCATGTTTGATCCAAAAAAGAACAGCTTTAATTTCCCGAAAATAAAGAATGCTGAAACGATACTGAGAATAAGGATTGGAATATATAGAATAACTTGCATAATAAAACCTCCAATAGTTTTTAGAATTAATGATTTGACCAACAGCGATACGATACTACTTTAAATCACCCCGTTCCTTCATGCTGCAGAACCGGTCTTCGGAACCAATGATGAGATGATCCAATAGTTCAATTCCCAACAAGGTACCCGCTTCCTGAATTCGTTTGGTGATGGAAATATCCTCCTGAGATGGAGAGGGGTCTCCTGAGGGATGATTGTGAAAAAGAATAATATTGGCAGCATTGGAAAGAATTGCTGTTTTAAATACCTCTCTGGGGTGCACAAGGCTGCTGTTGATGGTACCAATACTGACAATGTTCATTGAGACGGGCTGATTCTTGGTATCCAGACAACAGACAATGACCTGCTCCCGGTCGGTTTCTTCCAGAAACTTTCGTCCCAGTCCGGCTGCTTCTGTGGGTGAGCTTATTCGTCTTACCTCGTAGAGAAAACTCCCTTCTTTGACCATTCTTAATGAAACAATATTCACACGCTTGGATGCTGTATCTTTTGACATCGTTATTTCCTTCCTGAAATCAGATTGAATTTTTGGCAAAATAATAGCCCTAATCCCTGGGAAGAGATTAGAGCTTTAATTGATTCTTTATTTCTTTTTCTGTGTTTCCTTGGTGGCTGCGTAGGCGGTTAGTCCCAGCATGAATCCACTGGTGAACATTTCAATGGCGGTAACGGTTCCGACGGTTCCTAATAATGCAAACATGATTAGCTCCTTTCCTGAATCAGTGACTGATCCATTCTTAATTTGGCTGCTTATACGGTTTTAGTATTCTTAACATAGACTTCAACAATGACACAGGCAACAATACTGGTGATGATTCCTCCCACAAAATATGGCATGATGGTTCCCTCCTTTCTGATGGGGACTATCCCATCTTTTTTCTTCTGTTTTTCCTGTCAGTGCCGTCAGTGCTGTCAACAAAATGTCGGGACTGTCTCGACTGACGGCTATCTGGGCACATATTTTTTGCATACGTTCGGATTGATCAGCAACGACAACAATGCCTACAACAATCCCACGGCTTCCTGTTTATCCTCACGACTGGTATTGATGTAGTAGCTGGCAGTGGTCTGAATATTGGCATGTCCCGCTAATTTCGCTACCGTCGTCAGATCAACACCTTTCTTTAACAGTCGTGTGCAAAAGGTATGCCTGAATTTATGGGGAAAAATCGTCATGTTTAAGCTCTTTCCCAATTTCTTCAATACCTTATTGACCGTATCGCTATCCATCTTGCCTGATCGCTGGGTGACAAACAGATACTCACTGGTGGCATAGGGACTGTCTCTTCGATCACTTTCCAGATAGGCTTTAATGGTTTCAGCAACTTCAGGTTTTAAAGGTACTTCCCGATATTTGCCACCCTTGCCAACGACTTTAAGACTCATGGTCAACAGATCCAAATCCTGAATTTTTAAATTGACCAATTCCCCAACTCTTAACCCCGCATACAGCAGAATATAGATCATGGTTTTATCTCTTAAGGCTACCTGTTCCTTATTCTCCAGATAGAACAGCAACCGTTCCACTTCATCTTCTGAAAAGACAACGACTTCAGCCTCACTACCCTGGGCAACTTTGATCTTATCCTTATTGGGATGAACGACTTTTTCATGGCAGAGTCCCTGACTCATCAGGAAATGGTTGAAGCTATGGAGACTGTTGATCTTCTTATTAATGGTATTAACGCTGTAGTTGTTATCCAACAGATAGTTCCGGTAGCTGGTGATGCTCAGTCGTGACAGTCGGCCATCAAAGGGAAGGTTCTTTTGAGCAAGCCATTCCAGAAACTTGCGAATATCACCCATGTAGCTTTCAATGGTTGCCCGGCTTTTTCCGTCTTCCAGCAAGTGTTTCCCAAAATCGCCCTGATAGGTATCATCACTCATGGTTCACACCTTCCTTTTCAAAGGGATTATCTAATTGCTCAAGGATCAGTTTGCCATGACTTTTCAGCCAGACCTGACTCGATGCGATCGATCCGCCCATGAAGTTGGGACTGTTCTCATAGTAATTGGAATCCATAAGCGGTTCCAGGGTGAAGTCAATATCCATCCCATCCACCAGATCAGAGGTACTGGTTTTGACCACGACTCTTGCTGTCAGTGACAAATGATTATTCTTGCGTTCAATGATGGTGGGCAGACTCACTCCCTGAAGCCATTGGGAATAGTCGCTGTTGATCTCTTTAAATTCCAGTGCCTGTTTTAATTCGCTGATGATTTTCTTTTCAAAATCGGTCATGCTGATTTCCTCCAAAAAAGTATTAAAGACCATTGACTTCTTAAGCCAATGATCTTCAAAATTATAATATGTATTTGAGTTTTGGGTTTGATTCAGCTGAACCGATGATTGTGGGGAAATCTGGAACGTTTCTCAGGGGAATCGGTGATTGCCATTTAATTTGATCCGTTTTTCCCGACAGTCTCAACAATGGTGACAACTATCATTTCAGATCTGGCACCGAAATCATTGGCACCAACGTCCGGATTGAGTGGCTCTGACATCAGATCGACTGGCACTTCCGTCCGGAATGCTCACAACTGAAAATGCACCTGACACGACTGTCGGCACTGACGGCATTTAAGGGAACAAAAAAGATGGACTGGCTGGAGAATTTAGATTCTTCAGTGAGTTTGGATGATGGGAAAGTCACGCAACTGATTGGAAACAGACAAAAGCAGACTGACAGCACTCACTCGGAAAACTTTTCCAGCCAGATTCCAACAGATTTTTCAGCCACTTCAAAAAAGAAAAGACGACCCGAGTCCCGAAGAACCCGAATCGTCTCTTTTCTCTGTTTCAAAACCATCCAGCTCAATAAGTTAAGTTGAATAAGTTAAGTGACAGGCTTCGTTAGTCTATTTAGTTGTTAGACTATTTTGTAGTTGGAGTTGTAGAAACTTCCAATGTTACTGGTTTTTCAGAACCAACTGCTTGTACTATTCTAACTGTTGGTGATGGTACACCTGGATTAGTTACAACTTGAGTTGCTCCAAGTTTTGCTTGCAATGCTGTTGCAATTGCAGCTGCTTGATCATTTACAGTACCTGCTGTTGCAAAATCAGTACCTGCTGTTACTGTTTGTGTCACAACTACTGGAACTGGTGTAGTAGTATCAGTGATTTTAACAGTAATGGTTTCTCCAGCTACCAATGTTTGTAACAGATTAAACTGGTTACTAGCTGCTACTGCAATTACTTGGTTTGCGCCACCTTCAAATGTATTGCTTGCTACTGGTATTGCAGCTGGTAAGAATCCAGCACCGAAACCAGTTACAGTTACATCAGAATATGCTCCACCTTTTGCTCTAACTGCTGCTTGAATTAAAGCATCAGTATTATTTCCAGGTGTAGTATTAGCTAAATCAATTTTAAGTACATCACCTACAAGATTAACAGCTAATACATCTCCTGCAGCTAATCTCAATTCAACGGTTTTACCGTTTAATGATGTTGAGTCACCTAAAGTAATTGCTTTTTCTAATTTTAATGTTGCTGCAACTGCTGCCGCATTAGTCACATTAAACTCGACTTTTGCTTTTGTTCCAGCAAAAACTGCTTTACCAGCTGTATTTACAGTAACTGGTGAAACCAAAGGTCCTGCTACTACTACTGGTGTTAAGTCATTACCAGAATTAATTGATTTAGAAACATTTTTAACATTTGCTAAGTAGATAAATGAACCAGGTCCTGCAGCGTTAGCAGCAGTATCGATAGTTGCATTTACTCTATTACCAACTTCAAAAGCATTTTCAAACTTATTGAAAGCATCTTTTTGATCTAATACTGTAGCTACAGTATTTAATTGATTGAAGTTAACTCCAACATTAGCGAATGTTCCATCAGTACCTAAGTATATTTTAGAATCTGATATATTCGCACCTGAACGATTAGTACCATAAACAAATGTTACTACATCGCCAGAACCATCTAGTTTGACAACTACACGTCCAAAGTCAGTTGCAGAATCCACTACACTATATCCGAGGACTTCACCTGTAAGAACTTGACCATTTGTAGCTGCTGTAGCTTTTTTGATTGTAGCAGTTTTAGCTGCCTGTGAAACGCTACCTGCATTACGTGAATCATCAGCTACTGTAGCTCGTACAGTTGTACCTGTTGCTGAAATTGATAATGTATTATCTTGACTTACTGGCACACCTGCTGTGAATCTTAATGTTGCAGCATTTGTTGCTGATGTATCAGTACCGACTACATAGCCAGCTGCTGTACCTGCAAGAGTTACGCTTGAACCTGCATTCAATGTAATGGTTGCAATACCATCATTAGCATAATCTTGTGTACCACCAACTGCGAAAGTTGTTGTTACAGCTGTAAATGGTGTACCTGTAGTTGCATCCAACATACGTGG
This sequence comes from Acetobacterium malicum subsp. dehalogenans DSM 11527, assembly GCF_000472665.1. Lineage (GTDB taxonomy): Bacteria > Bacillota > Clostridia > Eubacteriales > Eubacteriaceae > Acetobacterium > Acetobacterium malicum. Next base: position 15,809 of record NZ_AXAC01000005.1, read on the forward strand.
TGCAAATGTTAAAGCTACACCTGATGTGTTTGTTACTGTGTAAGTTACTCGGTTAAATCCAGCTGTTGTAGAGAGTGTATTACTCTGGTTTCTGATTTCGAAACGTGAGTTAATAACATCATTTGTTACGAAAGGACCATCTTTAACTGCTGGGGTTGTGTTGATATCCAAGTTAGATAAGCCTTGTGCTAATTGTGCCTGGAATGTTGTTTTTGGTGCTAAAGCTTGTGGTTCGCCAGCTTCACGAACTTTGTTTGTATTTCCTGCTGCATCAAGGTCAATCCAGATTGCTGGAGTTGCTGATACATTACTTCTGTTTGCAACTGGTTCTGCAACATAGAATGTTACGATCCCGTTTGCATCAGCTGTTACAACTTGGCTTGCTTGACCTAGATCTGCGCCAGCTTTAGTTGTAAATACTGCTGTTGTTGTTGTTACCAGGTTATTGTCGATTAATTCGTCAAGACCTACAACAACGTTTCCGTTTGCGTATACTGTACCATCAGCTTTTTTAACAACTGCTTTGTATTCGCGAGTGTTAACTAAGCCTGAAGCGTATTCAGCTGCTACCATTGGTGCGAAGTCAAATGTGTAAGCTGCTTGAGCGCCAGTAAATGCTACTGCTGGCATTTTAACTTGCAGTTCAGCTGCTTCGATACGTTTATTGGCATTACCAGCGATACCTGCTGTAGCAAGTGCTGCTGCGTTAGAATCTACAAATACTACTGGTGTAGCAGTGGTATTGCTGCCGGTTAGGGTAAATGTTGCTTTACCGTTAGCGTCAGTTGTAATTTTGAATTCACGTTCGTTTGTTGCTGACTGGAATGGTGTTATTGTACCACCAGTACTTGGATCTGCAACAACTGCATTGGTGTCATTTGCTGTTGTGTTATCTACTGAGTTTACATTTTCCCAAAGAGTTACATTAACAGTTTGACCATTAAGTGCTACGCTGTTTGCTGGGTTAACCAGTGTTACAGTGTAAGTACGGGTTGTACCATTAACGGCACCGCCTGTTGCACTTTCAGTTACGGTTAAGATGTCAGATACTCCCCAGAATACTTTAGCAGTTGCACGAGTAGTAGGTGCGCCTGTTGGGTAAACTGCTACTGCATCAGTTCCTGCAGCATATTGTGTGTAAGAGTATGTTGCGATACCTTCGGCATTGGTGTATGCTTCTGCGATCACATCATTGTTTAAGCTACCAGCTGGAGCATCAACATTAAATGTTACTGCTACGCCTGCTGTTGCTTGGCCAATGTTTGCTTTTAATGTTACTTCAGAACCTACTTTAGATTGAATAGAGTTAGAATCTAAAGAGATAGTTGTTGGGATAACAGCTGAGATACCGGTGAAGGTTAAGCCAGTGTCAACACCTTGGTAAACAAGTTTGTATTCTGTTCCACCAACTTGTGCGCTGGTTGTCAGAACAACTACTTTTTTGTTTGTTTGTTTAACAGCTGCGTTTGCAACAGTTAAACCTTCAATAGCAAATTCGCTTTTATCAACGCTTGCTAATTCTTCTTCAAATGTTACTTCTACTGTTGTAGCGTTAATAGCAACTAAGCCAGTAACTTTACCCAGTTCAACTAAGTTTTCTTGAGCTGCTACGATTGCTGCTGTTGCGCTATCTACTTCAGACTGAAGGTCTGCTGTAGTCATTACATTAGCAAGAACAACTTCTTGGTAAGCTGCCCAAGATGCTGGTGTGTAGTCTTCTTCGTTAACAGCTTCTAAAGCTTCAGTGTAAGCTGTTAAATCAGCTTCAACTTGAACGATCTTAATTTCGATTGCTTCAAGTCTTAAACCTTTTCCTGAAGAACCTGACATTTCGCCATCTTTAACCCAGCCTTGTGCCCAACCTTCGTTTTCAATTTGGGTTTGGTATTCAACTGAGTAGTCAGCTGCATTATCACCAGTTAGTTTGATTTCGATTCCTTCAAGACGTAAGCCTTTTCCTTCGGAACCTGACATTTCGCCATCTTCAACCCAACCTTGTGCCCAACCTTCGTTTTGAATATGAGTACGGTAAGTGATTCCTAAACCATCAGGCAGTTGATCGCCTTCCAGTTTAATTTCGATGCCTTCTAATCACAGTCCTTTACCTACAGAACCTGACATTGCGCCATCTTCAACCCAACCTTGTGCCCAACCTTCATTTTGAATGTGAGTACGGTAAGTAACGCCACCAACTTGTGTATCTTCAGCTGTTTTTGCACTTCCAGTGATTAATCCTACAAATGAATCCCAAGCTGTTGTTTTTTCAGCTGCGAATACACTTGAAGAAAAGACCATGGAAAGCATCAACATAGCTGTGAGAATACGAACTACATTTTTCTTCATACTTTAAATCCTCCGTTGTAAAAATTTTGGTTTTTTATACCTGGAAAATTCAGCAATAATATTCAATTTTATTCGCCTAAAAATTCCAGACTTTAATCATGCTCTGTATTTGCTCTTCCAGCTTGCGCCCTCTTCCTCCTCTCTCCTAATCGTTTCGCAATGTCAGATCAATGTTCCTGTCAGTAGTTTCTACTGCTAGACTTCTGATCTGCCAAAATGTGGAATGGCAAAATGAGTAAGAGCGTTCTCATATGAATTCTACACCTTCTTATTAAGATTTGCAATAAGATATTGTTATTTTTTTAATAAAATATCAGAATTGTTCTGATTTTCATTCTACAATTCGCGCTTTTAAATCAAATCCTGGCAATAATAACGCATTTCATCTTGACAATAGTACAATCAGCTTCTTAAAAGTTTATTGAAAAGTTTTTTCTATTCTTTACAACCTTTCACTCTCAGATCCAATCTTTTATCCTGTAAAACCCGCTCTTCACATGTATAACGTAGTAGCTGCCAGATTTATTGCACGCTTTTTTGTTTTTTTTTATTTTTTATACATTTTTCTGTATTTTTAATTGATTTGCTCGTTTGCTTCTGGTGTATCCACTGAATTCAGATCTTTATCAACATTCAGTGGCGGTCGTATCTCCGTGTCACCCGGGTCGGTAACCGGTTGATCTCCTGTATTTGATTCGGGAACCTTATCGTCCATATTTTCGGTCGTTTCTGGTTCCGGTAAGGTACCATCATTAACGACCTTATCTTCGTTTTCCGGCAATGGGATTGTAACAGGTTCGGTCGTCATTGTTTCCGTCTGTTGGAGATCATCTTTTTTTGTGTTTTTAATTTCGGTACTATCAGTTGCTGTCTGGAGATCATCTTCAACTATTTCTTCAGCTACTTTTTCGGCTAAATAATCGTCATCTGACTGAATTATTTTGTTTAAATCGACGGCATTCTCTTTGGATACCTTGATCAGATCAGTGACCGACATCGGCGCTAGTTGTTCGATCGACAGGGCTTCCGATGAGGACGCTATTTCCTGAATCATTTTCAGTTTACCAGTCGATACACTATACTCTTCTGCCAGTGCTGTTGCTTCTTTGTCTTCTGTCAAGGTCTGTCTTAACACCGTTGTGGCGATATCCTGAGTCGATGCGGTATCTTTAACAACCTGATCCACACTGACCGCTAGATTATTCGCTTGTTCGGCACTCTTGTTTTCAACAGAAATCAGGATAACATTTTTATCCTCAGCGATATATCCCTGGCTGATCATGGATGTCACAATCAGATTGACTGATTCATCCAGATTAGCCTGTTCAAAATTCTGTCCTGCGATGATCATTTTGGCATCTTCGTTTAACGCTTTGACTGACAATACCTGATTATGCTTATTGGTTACGATTTGAATACTGGGATTTACATCTAGATCAATGATGCTGTCTGGTGTTTTGAATTCAACAAACCAGGCTGAAAAACAAACCAGAACAATCACACAACTTGCAAATGTAAGTGACAATTGCCTGATGTATCTGGGAGAATGCTTCTGTTTTGGGGAATTCTCACGTTGTTGTCTAGTTATGTAATCATGTTCGGTCATTTTTACAACCGGAATTTTCGCAAGTTCTTCAAAATCCAAACCGGGAGCGCAATTGATCGTTTTCCGCAGCGACTTTTCCAAGTCTATTTCCTTCATAATTTTATCACCTCCTGTTCTATAAGGTATTTTTTTAGTTTTTTTAAACCGCGATGGTATTTTGATAGTACGGTAGAAAGGTTCAGCTCTAAATTTTTGGCAATTTCCCGATGGGTAAATCCAGAAATTGCGTGTAGAAGGATAATTTCAATTTCTTGCCCATTTAGTACATTTAAAGCTGCCTGAAGCACCAGTCTGTCCTCGTTGTCATTAACATATGAAAAGTTCATGTCATTTTCAATATCTGCCATCTCAATGCTGTCATTCTTCTTTTTAAAGCGAAGCTTACTGATTGAGAGATTTCGGGCAATTGTAAAGACCCAAGCCATGGGTTTTCCCATTGGTTGATACAAATGAGCGGCGGCCCGAATCTTTAAATAAGTGTCCTGAACCACGTCTAAGGCATCGTCATGATTTTTCAGGGTAGACAAAACAAAAGCGTAGACTGTTCGCTCTGTTAGACGGTAAAACTCTTCAAAAGCTACCATGTCATTCTCAGCAATTCGTTGAAATATGGCTTCATCGATTATTAATTTCTGTTGTTGCTCGCAGTCTGTGTTTTCTGGTACCACCATACTTAAAAATAGTATCATTAGGTATCTCCCCCAACATTGTATTAACGTTTTTAGATCACGTTTTATTGCATTGTATTTCTTTTTTTTATATTTTATTTTTGCTTCTATATTTTTGCAGTCTTCAGACTGATCACCTGGCGCAATTTCACCAATCTGTTTAGTTCCAGGATTATACAACACTATGGTAATATCGCCAATACTTTCTATTATCGTTTATAACGTCACTATTGGCAATATGTGGCATTCTGTGTGCCACTTTTTTTTTGATTTTTTACTTTTTTTCAACCCCAGACGTGATAATGGGACGTTTTATCTGTCTTTTTATATGGAATCATATTGAAAAAAGACTGACGAAAACGCCCCGTTATTTTACTTATCGCTTGTCTATAAAATTTGATTACTGCAATGGCTTTTGGTTATGATATTATAGCATAAATCATTATGATTTAAACAATTTATTTTTTATGACACGTTTTTTTTATTTTACTTAAGATTCATACCATTCTTAATTTCCTTCCTTATATAAGAGTCCGCATATAAGAGCCCGCGGAGTCAACTGCTACAACTCATCCATTATGAAAGAAAGTGGTGGGTGAATTTTTATCCCAGGGCCGCCAAGGTTTATAGGTGACTTTTTTCATTTGACGTGATAGAATGTATCTATTATGGGAATATAAAGAGTATCGCATTTTCTTATGTACACGATATCAATCATCATGATGTCTTAGGGATAATTTTTTTTATGGAGGAGTATTATAATGGAGAAGAAATTAAGCTACACCGTCGATGAGCTCATTGATCTACATGTCTTGCAACAGTTTCAGGATAGTTTTGCTAAAGCTTTGGGGATGGCCAGTGTTTCGGTTGACAATGTCAAAGGAACCATCACGGAGCCCAGTAATTTCACCGATTTTTGTATGAAATACACCCGCGGTTCCACCGAGGGTAACAAACGCTGTATCGCCTGTGATATCGACGGCGGCAAGAAATCCGGAAATACCGGTAAGCCGGCGGTTTATTCCTGTCATGCCGGGCTGGTCGACTTTGCCGCACCGATCGTCGTGGATGGGGTCCAAATCGGCGCGATCCTTGGTGGCCAGGTTCTTGATGCTCCGCCTGATGAGGATAAGTTCCGCCGCATTGCCCGGGAAATCGGCGTTGATGAAGATGAATATATTGCGGCGCTGCGTAAAATAACCGTTGTGCCCCGGGAAAAGATTAATGCCGCGGCCGATATGCTCTATGTTTTCGCCAACTCGATTTCTAAGATGGGACATCACAACCGCTTACTGGTTCATGAAACGGAAAACTTCCAGGTCATTTCTGAAAATATGTTTGACAATATCCGTTCCGTTACCGATGTGGTCAATAATTTCTCAGTCCAGATTGAAGCGTTGATTAAAGCATCGGATGAATTGTTGGAGTCTTCAACGATTTCCAAGAACAAGGTTAAAGAAACCGATTCGATTCTTAAATTTATCCGCGACGTCGCCACCCAGACCAATCTGCTGGGGCTGAATGCCGCAATCGAAGCCACCCGGGCCGGCGAATTTGGCCGCGGCTTTAACGTCGTTGCCGACGAGGTCCGCAAGCTGGCGGTCATGAGTGTTGATTCGGCCAAAAAGATTGAAAGCATTCTGGACAGCATTGTCGTCAGCATGAACTCAGTCGAATCTCAGGCGGCCAAATCTTACAAGATCATCGGCGAGCATCAGGCCGCGATGGGTGAGATTAATGAAAAACTGAGCTTACTCAACGACATATCGGATAAACTAAAAGTCGAGATTAATAATCTTAAGGCTAATCTTTACTAGGATTTGTAAGGCGGGGAAACCCGCCTTTTTTTTATGCCCGAAATTCAGGAGTTTTTTGCGGCATCTTTTTGGGTTTCTTTCTATTTAAATGGTGTGACACCATTTTGAGAAAGGAGGTTGAGCGATGAAATGAAGATGATTTTGGAAGTACTGCCCGGGGTTTTTGCAGTGCTGGGGTCGGTGCTGGGTTTTCTGTTAGGTGGTTTTGACGGGTATTTGGTTACCCTGATTGGCTTTGTCCTGATTGATTATCTCACCGGTCTGGCCCTGGCGGTGACCCGACGGCAGCTGTCCAGTGAAATTGGCTTTGTGGGGATTCTCAAGAAAATGCTGATTCTGGTGATGGTGGCCATGGGTCACCTGCTGGATGTTAACCTGCTGGGGGGTGGTGCCACCATGCGCACCGCCGTAATTTTCTTTTATGCGGCCAATGAAGGGATCAGCATTACGGAAAATTTAGCTAAACTTAATTTTCCCATTCCAACAAAACTGAAGCAGGTGTTGGCACAGTTAAGAGAAGAAGAATAATGAGGAGGAAATTAGATGAGTAGAAATGATGAACAGATTACGGCGCATTTTAACCGGCAGGAGTTTATCTGCTGTTGTGAGGGGCGTTACTGCGATGGCTTTCCAGCTGAGATGAGCCGGGAACTGGTGGGTCGAATGGAAGCGGTCCGGATGGTGCTGGGAACAGCGATTATTGTGACTTCCGGGGTCCGCTGTCCGACCCGGAATGAGGAGGTCGGCGGTATCCCCTACTCCCGGCACCTGGTTGGCGCAGCCGCCGATTGTTATGCCCCGGGGATCTCGGTTTATGACCTGGCCGATGCCGCCATCGCGGCGGGGTTAGGCGTGATTGTTTATGCGGATGAGGGGTTTTGTCATGTGGAGATTTAAGATGTGGTGAGATGGCCGGGCGCGACATGGGGACATTTCGCCTTTCATCCCGTTTCATGTTTTACTGATCGGCTCGGCCATGACACGGGGACGCGACGTCAAAAGATAACGTAGTACCGACAATTGTTACATCATGTTGTACGCATCGGGGCGAACAGGTTGATAAACCTGTCCGATCCCGCGGCGAACAACAGATTAGCAATTGGTCGGTACGGCAGTATATTGCTAACCTTGATAAATTATTTAAATTTATGTGGCACCTTTTTCCTGATTGTTCCATTTATTAGTATAACCGATGAAAGGAGGTACACACAATGCCAGTAACAACAGATTTTATCAGCAATAAGCTGCAGGTTCGTTCGAACTATGGGATGGTTGAAGGTAAAGAAGTGATTAAGTCTAAGACTTATTCAAATCTCAAAGAAACCGCCGTTGATGATGATATTTACGCTGTGGCTGAGGCGCTTGCCGGTTTGCAGGCACCCACCATGGAAGAAGTATTCAAAATTGAAACCACCCTATTGATTCCCGGTGTCTAACGCACCGCTAAACGACTACGAAAGGAGGTAAAAAAATATGGCAGAAATTAAAGCAGCCATGGTCTTTCAACGGACCGATGGTAAAAACGCAACGATTTCCGTGTCGGATGCTGATCCGGCCGTGACCGCGGCTGAACTGAATACGGCGATGGATACGATCCTGGCCCGGAATGTGTTTGCTCCGGACAATATGGGACTGGTGAAAAAGGTCAGCGGAAAGCTGATCAGCACCACAACTCAGGATTTTGAAATGACGGTGTAAATGGTCAAGCGGGGGGTGACCCCCGCTTTTTTAATGACTGAGGTACCCGGGCATCTCTTTTTTCCAACCATTTTGAACGTTTGTTCGCAAAATGGTTGAAAATTGAGTGGGATTGGTATATAATAGTTCAAAAGAACTTATGTTCTAAATGATTGAAAGAGGTGACAATATGGAAAATAATGAAATGATTCTTTTGGTTCGGGGTGCCCGGCAACGGGATACCCGGTGTCAATTGGCTTTGATTGAGGGCTTCAAGCCGTTGATGCTTTCGATGATTCGTCGTTATATTTATGAAATGGATGCCGTCGATGACTACCTGAGTGAGGCGGCCATTGTTCTGCTTAACGCTGTGGAAACCTTTAATGAAGACCTCGGGGTGCCCTTTTCCGGCTATTTGAAAAAAGAACTATTTTATTATTTTGTCAATGTGGCCAAGGTTCACCAGAATTTCTACTCACTGGATTCATCCGCCAGAGATGAGGATTCTTTTTCGTTGCTGAACAGCCTGGCGGATGCTACTGATATTGAGGGGGATTATCTCCGGGCCGCCGATTTATCGGCCTTACAGCAGTATCTGCCACGGCTCCGGGAACGACAGCGCTGGATTATTGAGGAACATTACGGCAAGAATCGCAGTTTCCGGGAGATTGCCGGCAGTATTGGGGTCAGTGCCAACAGCCTGGTCAAATTGCACCGCCGGGCGATTGCCGATTTACGCACGTATTTTGGATTGGAACTGGTGAATTAAAAAAAAGGCCAGACAGACGAATTGACATTCGGCTGTCTGGCCCTTTTTATTTTCGTTTGAGATCGGCGGCGATCTGGTTGAGTTTCTTCAGGCGGTGATAGACGCCGGACTTTCCGACCGGGGGGTCCAGGCGTTCGCCCAGCTCTTTGATACTGGCATCGGGGTAGTTCAGTCGCAGTTCGGCAATCTCATAAAGATTCCGGGGCAGATTCTTTAAGCCAAACTGTTCTTTAATCAGCATGATATCCGCCACCTGATCGTAGGAGGCCGCAATGGTCTTATTGAGGTTGGCGGTTTCGCAGTTCACCTGGCGGTTGACGTCATTACGCACTTCTTTGACAATCCGGATGTTTTCCATTTCCAGCAGTCCCCGATGCGCGCCGATGACACTGAGAAAATCTACCACACTGGCCCCTTCTTTGAGGTAAAGGACCCAATGGGCTTTTCGGTGGATCAGGTTTGACTTGATCTCATAACTGTCAAGAATCGTTTTGATGCTTTGCAGATAGGCGCATTGTTCCGTACCTGTTGCCGAGCTGCGCTCGATTTTCTTTTCGATCTTTTTATTTGCTAAGGGTGTCTTCTTGCCGACCAGTTCTAAATGATAGGTTTTTTCAGGATTAGATACCGAGCCGCTGCCTAAAAAGGCACCACGGATATAAGCTTTTGTCTGATTTTGCTGCTTTTTGAATTTTTCCGGTACCTGATTGGCAAAAAACGCCTGGCCATTGGCATTGTAACTTAAAATCTGACAGTCTTCCAGGATTATCTTGGCCGTCCACGGTTCTTCAACCACCACCCGGTAGGCCCGGTGTTCTTTAAATTTCCGGGTTTTTTCTATTTTTATTTTTGGTTTAATCTGATACAGCGTTTTCATGAGCTGATAGCATCGGGCCGCCACCGCGGGGTTTTCGGTTTTGATACTAATCGCCATGGCTCCGTTTTCACTGACCGAGATGGTCGCCACGGATCCGATCATCCCGGACAGTTCGGCCCGCTGACAGGCTTTGGAGCCAAAGGGAAGCTTGGAAAGATCTTTTTTTAGAATGGCTGAAAATGTCATGGCGGCTCCTTTCTTTCGGTGCGAGTTGCGAACGCACAGGGGGACGGTTCTTTTGTGTCCTTCGGCTGTGGTGTTTTCATTATATACCACGATGCCCGGGCATGACATAGGGACGCGACATCTTTCATCCCGATGGGATGACATTCGTAACGTCCCCAAGTCATGCCCTATCATCGCCTTTTTCTACTTGACATAGGTTTCGAAGATGCGGCGGGCCAGGAGGTCGGCGTCGTGGCGAACAAAACCGTTTTCCATGACAACATAGTCATCGAGAATATATTCGTATTGTTCGATTGGATTCTTAATCCCTACTACGGTCGCAGCGCATTTTTTATATTTTTCTTCAATACTTCGGGGCAGATTGCCGGTGTTGGCCACCACATAATCGAAAATTCGGCCTTCAGCCTGATCCAGGTGATCTTCAATCGCCCGGATATGGTCTTCCTGGGTATAGCCATCGGTTTCTCCCGGTTGGGTCATGATGTTGCAGATGTAAAAACGGCGGGCCCGACTGTCAAAAATAGCTCTGGCCACATCCTTCACCAGCAGATTGGGGATCACACTGGTGTAGAGGCTGCCGGGACCAAGCACAATCATATCGGCATTTTTGATCGCTTCGATGGTTTCGGGCAGCGGTTTGGTATCATCCTGTTTTAAAAATATCTGGGTGATCGGACTCTGCTGTTCCAGAGCCGCCAGTGGAATGGCTGTTTCACCCTCAATAATTTCGCCGTTTTTCAGGGTTGCCATCAGTACCATCGGAGACAGGGTCACGGGCAGCACTTCCCCTTTGATCTGCAACACGTCCGAAGTGCGCCGGACGGCATCGTAAAAATCATGGCTGATGCCATTCATAGCGGCCAGAAACAAATTGCCGAAGCTCTGCCCGGCCATCGGGCCACCAGGAAAACGATAGTTAAAGAGCTCCTGCATGACGTTTTCGTCGTCAGCCAGGGCCAGTATGCAGCTTCTGATATCGCCGGGGGGAAGAATACCCAGTTCTTCTCGCAGTTTTCCCGAGCCGCCACCGTCATCTCCGACGGTAACGACGGCGGTGAGATTATCGGTGTATTTTTTTAAGCCCCGGAGGATCACCGATAAACCGGTGCCGCCGCCGATGGCAACGACTTTGGGGTTTCTCACTTTTACGATATCTTTCAAGGTAAACTCCCTTATATATTCTTTCATATCCATGGAATCACATCCTTTATTATTGTTCTCGCGCACAGGGGGACGGTTCTTTTGTGCACTTTCTAGTGAAATTTTAAGGAAAGCACAAGAAAAACCGTCCCCCGGTGCGCCACGTTATCCTTGTGCTATGTCTTAGTGGTCAAGCCGGTTTCTTTTGATGTCCCGGTGTTTGAGGGTGGTTTCGTAGCCTTTTTCTTTGAGGGCTTTGTTTAACAGCCAGGCAAAGGTGACCGAGCGATGCTGGCCGCCGGTGCAGCCGATGGCAATTTCGACGGTATTTTTGGAAACCTTGGCAAATTGGGGAATGACAAATTCCATCAGATCCAGCAGTTTGTCATAGAAGACCGCCGCTTCCTGAAAGGACATCACGTAGTCTCTTACTGGCTGATCTTCGCCGGTTAAACTTCGCAGTTCCTGTTTATAGAAGGGATTAGGGAGAAAGCGGACATCAAAGACAAAATCGGCGCCCATCGGGCTGGCATATTTAAAACCGAAGGAATAAATTTTTACTTTTGGCCGGGAATGATCCCGGTCGACTGATAGTATTTTTTCCAGTTGTTCTTTGAGTTCTCTGACCTTAATGTCTGAAGTATCGATCACTTCATCGGCTATTTCTCTAAAATGCTCCAGGCATTTTCGTTCCTGGTGGATGGCTTCAATCAAATTACTGGCCGTAGCAGTCAACGGATGATTGCGCCGGGTTTCCTGATAGCGGGATACCAGGACCTCGTCTCTGGCATCTAAAAAAATGAGTTTGATATCATCTTTGGCGGACTTGTATTCAGCCAGGGGTGTATCTTTGCCATCCAGAAATACATCGCCCCGGACATCGGTTACGAGGGCTATTTTTTCGATTTCGGTGGCGGATTGCTGACAGAGATTGATGAAAGTCACAATCAGTTGCGGGGGAATGTTATCGACGCAGAAATAACCCAGATCTTCGAGGATTTGAATGGCCTGGGATTTTCCGGCTCCGGACATGCCGGTGATGATAATGATTTTCATGGGGTCTCCTTTGCTTCTATGTTATATGGCCCGGGTGTGATATGGGGACGCGACGGGATGTCATCTCTCATAATACACTGCGATACCCGGGTATGACAGGGGGACATTTCGCCTTTCATCGCGATTATGCCCTACTGCTCGGCTCGGGCATGACATGGGGACGCGACGTCTTTCATCCCTATCGGGCTGACAGCCGTATCGTCCCCAAGTCATACCCTACCTATTCTGCGATGTTGATGATGCGGGTGATGGGGATGCCGGCAGCTTTGATGGTTTCCAGGGCATTGCCCATATGGCCGAGGGCGGCAATGCTATGGGCGTCGCTATTGATGGCGAAGCTGACCGGGTATTTCATGGCGATTTTTATTTCTTCAGCGTTCAAATGATTATGTCTGGGGTTGATTTCCAGAATCACGCCGTGTTCAGCAGCGGCTTTGGCCACCGCTTCGATATTGATGGGCATTTTATCGTTGGGATGAGTAATCAGCTTGATGGTATTGCGTTCCATCATTTTGATATAGGTCCGGGTGTTCATCGCGACTACTGCTTTTCTTAAAAAAGGCAGTACCCGGGCGGCATAATTGGGGATCGCAAAAACAAAGATATCTTTGAAACTGGCGGGGATATAACCGTAGTGGTATCCGGCTGAAATCCAGTCACAATATTTTTTTTCTTCGTCACCGATATCGATGTTTCCCTCAGCTCCGGTGATGTTGGATTCGACTGAGAGATAGATCTCGATATCGTCGTATTTTTGATTAAGGGCATCAATTTCAGCCCGCATTTTGGCAAAATTCTTTTTTCGTACCCCAAACATCGGATGGCTGCGGCCGTGATCAGAAATGGTGATCGCTGTCAGGCCAATTTCACGGGCCTGGGCCACCATTTCGGCAATGGTATTTTTGCCGTGGCTATAGGTTGTATGGGTGTGCATATCATGTGTTATTTTCATGCTGTTCCTTATATCGTCTTGAGACATGGGATATTTCTTTAATTATACAACGGTACCCGGGCATGACATGGGGACATTTCGCCTTTCATCCCGACGGGCTGACAGGCGTAACGTCCCCAAGTCACACTCGACTTAGTCGTTTCCGATGACGATGACTTCGGTTTTCAGGTCGACGTCAAATTTTTCTTTAACCGCTGCCTGGATCGCACCGATGAGGTTTAAGATATCGGCAGCGGTGGCACCGCCTTTATTGATAACAAAGCCGCTGTGTTTTTCGGACACCTGGGCTCCGCCGATGGCATAACCTTGAAAACCGGCATCCTGAACCAGTTTGCCGGCATAGTAACCGACTGGTCGGCGGAAGGTGCTGCCGGCACTGGGGTATTCCAGCGGTTGCTTGCTTTGTCGTTGGTTATTTAAATCGAGCATTTTTGCTTCGATTTGTTGGTAGTCGCCACTTTTCAAACCCAGTTCGACACTGACCAGAACCCAATGGTGCTGTTGCAGGATGCTGGACCGGTAGCCAAAATGGCACTGATCGGCAGGAATTGTTTTCAGGCTGCCATCTTCTAAGATCACGGTGATGCTCGTGATGACCCCCTTCATTTCACCGTCGTAGGCACCGGCATTCATGGTAACGGCACCACCCAGACTACCGGGAATGCCCGAGGCAAATTCCAGACCGGTGAGTTTTTCTTTCAGGGCCACGTTGGCCAGATCTTTCAGACTGATTCCCGGCTCGGCAATCAGGGTTTCCCCCACTGTTTCAACCTGATTAAGGGCTTTGGTATTGATGATGATGCCACTGTAACCTTTATCCCGGACGATCAGGTTGCTGCCGTTACCCATAATATAGAGGGGTTTTTGGGATTCTTTGCAGATTTCCAGTACAGCTTGCAATTCTGCCCGGGACTGGGGCATTAAAAAAAGGTCTGCCGGCCCCCCAACCTTAAAGGATGTATGGTTTTTCATGGGTTCATTTTCTTTTATATTTTCGACCGCCATAATGGCCTGCAGTTTTTTAATGAGATTATTCATATGATTACTTCCTAACTTTTTACAACGATGCTCGGGTATGACATGGGGACATTTCGTCTTTCAGAACGACGGCGCTGCTCGGATGAGACAATGGGACATTTCGCCTGTCATCCCGATGGGCTGACAGGTGTAACGTCCCCTTTTCTCATCCTTCCGGTCCCCATGTCATACCCTACTGCCAGTGCTTTTTTGTAATAAATTCATCATACCATTATTTTTTGAGATTCGCCACAAAAAAAGGCCCGGGGCGGGTCTTTTTAAGAATCTTTAATGCTATTCGGTGACGGCGCAGAGGGTAGCGATACAGACCTGGGCGGCGCCGGCTTCCAGTAGGGTGGCGCTGGTTTCTGCCAGAGTGGCGCCGGTGGTGAGGACATCATCGACCAGCAGGATGGTTTTATTTTGAATGGCTGCGGCGGTTTCTACATTAAAAGCACCGGTGAGGTTGCGAAGTCGTTCTTCCCGGCCCTGGCCGATCTGATGGGGTGTATCCCGGCTGCGAAGAAGGATTTTGGTGGTCAATTCCGGGGCTGGGGAAATTTTCTGAGCTAAACCTTCATGAATACCCTGAGCGATCTTTTCACTCTGGTTGTAGCCCCGTTCTGATTGGCGGTTGGGGTGTAGCGGAACCGGAATGATCAGATCCACTTCATCGATCCACTGACATTGGGCGATGGCCGCTCCCATTTGGGTACCAACCCAGATCCCCAGGTAGGGACGGTCTTTGAATTTGATGGCATGGACGATTTTTTTACCGGCGTCTTCATAGTTCAGATGGGCATAACCAGCGGCAAAGGGCAGGTTGAGTTTAGCACAGGGGTTACACACATCACGATGATCACGAAAAATCGGTCGTCCACACCGGACACAGGTGGGGTTGTTGATGATCGGCAGATCATCTTCGCATTGATGGCATAAAAACCGGTCGGTCACAAAAAGCACCTTGCCACAGATGGGGCAGGTGCCGTTTTTGAGAAAAAGGTTGTTTTCGAGGAAGGTCAGGAGGGTTTGTCTCAGGTTCATGGTTACCTCTTTTCGGGCGAAGACGGTTCGCCGCTGGGAAATAATACAAAGTTGTCCGGATGTGACAAGGGGACATTTCGCCTTTCATCCCTTACTGTTCGGCCCGGGCATGACATGGGGACGCGACGTCTTTCATCCCGATCGGGCTGACATCCGTAACGTCCCCAAGTCATGCCCTATCTGCCCCTAAGTCACGTCCTCTTACACCATCGGGTTTTTGATGTAGGCGATAATACGGTCGCGGAGAGCGGTCTGGCGGTTTTGGGATTCGCTGGATTTGATCATTTGCCGAAAGACGTACTGATTGCCCATCAGGATCAGCAATTTCTTGGCCCGGGTGACGGCGGTGTAGAGGAGCTTCCGATTGAGAAAGAGGGGTGGTCCGCCAACGATGGGCATGACGACCACCGGGAACTCGCTGCCCTGGCTTTTGTGCACGGTCATGGCGTAGGCGTGAGTGATTTCATCCATCTGGTCAAAGTCATAGGTCACCCGCTTGCCGTCGTTGAAAAGAATGGCAAAGGATTTTTCGCGGCTGCTGATATTTTCCAGAATACCGATATCACCGTTGTAGATTCCTTCGCCTTGTTCCAGCGATAAGGTGTCTTCCCACTTGATCCGGTAATTGTTTTTAATCTGCATGACCTTATCGCCCTCCCTGTAAATAACCATTCCAAATTCCCGTTGGGCCCGATTATCCCGGGGCGGATTGAGGACCGCTTGGAGTTCCCGGTTCAGGTTGATGACCCCGACCTTGCCATTTTTCATCGGGGAGATCACCTGGATGTCACTGATACTGTCAAACCCTTTGGCGATGGGCAGCCGGTTGGTAACCAGCTCCAGGATATCCCGCAGCAGTTTATCACCGTCGTTTTTATTGAGAAATAAAAAATCCGAATCGTTGTTGATGTCCGGGATCTGGCCGTGGTTGATTTCATAGGCGTTAACGGAAATCATACTTTCATCCGACTGGCGATAGATCCGGTCAAGACTGAGTACCTTGATGGCACCACTTTCGATGATGTCTTTTAAAACATTGCCCGGTCCCACCGATGGCAGTTGGTCGGCATCGCCCACCATAATCAATCGGGTGCCGGGCTGGACGGCCATCAACAGACTGTCCATCAACAGAATATCAATCATCGAGGATTCATCGACGATGATGGCATCGACATCGAGGGGATTGGTTTCATCCTTGCTGAAGCTGGGAAAGTCATCGTCCTGGCTGTATTCATATTCCAACAGGCGATGGATGGTTTTGGCCTCGTTGCCGGTGGTTTCGGCGATCCGCTTGGCGGCCCGACCAGTGGGTGCCGCCAGCACGGTTTTCAGACCCAGATCTTTAAAAATCCGGACGATCCCGTTGATGATGGTGGTTTTACCAGTGCCTGGACCGCCGGTGATGATAATCACGCCGTTGTCCATCGCCGCGGCAATGGCTTCCCGCTGTTTATTATCCAGGGTAATTGACATATCGCGTTCATAGTCTTTTATCTTGGCATCGATGTTAACATTAGCGATTTTATAGGTCATCTGACTGATTCTGGCCATCGAAAGGGCGGCGTTGTCCTCGGCTTCGTAAAGATTACGGGGATAATAAACGCGCTGGTCGGCCACTTCCTCCTGGATGATCCGTCCCATTAACACCAGTTCCCCCAATTGGGCGTTAATCTCGTCTTCATCCACCCCCAGGATCCGGGAGCTGGTCTGAATCAGCTCGGTTTCGGTCATATAGGTATTGCCACGATTATAACATTCGCCCAGTGAATAGTTAATCCCGGCCAGGATCCGGCCGGGGCTATTCTCTTCAAAGCCCAGATGGTTGGCAATCTGATCAGCGATTTTAAAGCCGATACCGCGGATATCGTCGATCATCTGATAAGGGTTATTCAGCAGCACCGAAATGGTATCAAATTTGTAGGTCTTGTAGAGCTTCATGGCCCAGTTGGCAGAAATGCCATAGTCCTGGATCTGGATCATGATCTGTCTTACTTCCCGCTGTTCATGATAGACTTCTTTGATGGCCGCCAGGGTTTTCTTGCCGATGCCTTTAATTTCCGACAACCGCTCGGGATTATTATCCAGGATATTCAGGGTTTCTTCACCAAACCGGGCGACGATTGCTTTCGCAGTTTTTTCGCCGATACCGGGCAGGATACCAGACGACAGATAGCGGGTGATACCTTCGGTGGAAGTGGGGATTTCCATCGCATATGTTTCCATGGTGAACTGATCGCCGTAGTTTTTATGCTCGGTCCAGTAACCGGTGAGTTTGAGGTATTCCCCATGATTCAGTTCGTCGAAATTACCGACCACGGTGACCAGATCGCCGTCGATATCAAAATGAGCGACGGTGTAGCCGTTGCTTGTGTTTCTAAAGACGATGTGCTCCACCGTTCCCTTAATGGTTTCCATGATTTGCTCCTGTAAGTGTAGATTATTGCCTTAATTATAACACAAAAAAAGACCCATTATTGGGCCTTTTTTTTGTTTATCTGTTTCTATTTAAAGCTTAATCGCTTATTTAATCTTTCTGATTAAACCAATTTTGGTTTTACTGAGTAAGATGTGTGTAATAAGTGATGGGCTTTGTGACCGTTTGGTTCTTCCAGGTATTCTTCGTAAAGACGGATTACGGAAGGATTCTGGTGAGATTTACGGTAGGTTAAAACATTGGCATCTTCATCATAAAGGGCTTTGGCTCTTTCAACGCGGATATCCACATCCATTTTATCTTTAGCCGATACGATTGGTTGTCCACCACCGTTGACACAGCCGCCTGGGCAAGCCATCAGTTCGATGAAGTGGGTATCAGCCAGTTCGCCAGCTTTTAATTGTTCCATGACTTCGCGGATATTAGCTCCACCATGAGCAACCATCAGATTTACTTTTAAATCTGGCGTTACATCAACGCTGGCTTTTTTGATGCCGTCAACGCCACGAACAACTTGATATTCAATTTCTTGAATGTCTTTTTTGTTTAATACGTCAGCAACGGTTCTAACGGCTGCTTCCATAACACCACCGGTAGCTCCGAAGATAACGGCGGCACCTGTAGATTCACCATAGTAATCGTCAAAGTCTTCGTCTGGCAATTTATTAAACAGGATCCGGGCTTCTTTGATCATTCGCGCTAATTCACGGGTAGTGATGGAAATATCAACATCGGCGTTGCCGTCGGTACATAATTCTTCTCGTTGTACTTCGTATTTTTTAGCGGTACAAGGCATGATTGAAACAACAACCATATCTTTAGGATCGATGCCATTAGCTTGAGCATAGTGGCTCTTTAATAAAGCACCAGTAATGTTTTGTGGTGATTTACAGCTGGACAGATGAGGAATTGCTTCTGGATAGTAGGTTTCGATAAATTTAATCCAACCTGGTGAACAGGAAGTAATCATTGGCAGAACGCCACCATTGGTCACACGGCCAATCAGTTCGGTTCCTTCTTCCATGATACAGACATCAGCACCGAAATCGGTATCGAATACTTTATCAAATCCCAGTCTGCGCAATGCAGCAGCCATTTTTCCGGTTACTGATGTTCCCATTGGGTAACCGAATTCTTCACCTAAACCGGCACGAACAGCGGGAGCTGTTTGCACGATAACGGTTTTTGAAGGATCCGCGATGGCATCCCAGACCCGTTGAATGTCTGATTTTTCTTTTAAAGCGCCAACTGGACAGTTGATGATACATTGACCACAGTTAATACAGCCAACTTCTGCCAGTGATTTGTTAAATACTGGTTGAACCTGTGAGGTAAAGCCACGGCCAACGCTGCCAAGTACGGCAACGCTTTGAACGTTGGTACAAACGGATACACAACGCTTGCAAAGGATACATTTCGTTTCGTCTCTTACTACTGATGTAGATAAATCATCAACTAATGTTCCTGATTTATCGCCTTCGAAGGGAATTTCAGAAACGCCCAGGTCAGTTGCCAGCGATTGTAATTCGCAGTTTTCGCTACGAACACAGGTAGTACATTCGCGATTATGGTTAGAAAGGATTAATTCAAGATTTACACGTCTTGCTTTTCTGACTGCTGGAGAGTTTGTCAGTACTTCGATGCCATTGGCAACTGGGTAAACACAAGCTGCTTGTAAAGCTCTTGCTCCAGCGATTTCAACTAAACACATCCGACAAGCACCAATCTCGTTAACATCTTTCAGGTAACAGAGAGTGGGGATATCGATATTGCTTTGGCGAGCCGCTTCTAAAATGGTTGTTCCTTCGGGAACAGTCATTTCCTGACCGTTTATTTTAAATGTTACTTCTTTCATTGTTTTAATGACCTCCTAATCAACCCTTGGAAATGGAGCCAAATGGACAGGCTTCAATACAGGCACCACATTTAATACATTTTGCTGTATCAATGGTGTATGGTTTCTTCTTTTCACCGGTGATTGCATCGGCTGGACATTTTTTAGCACAGATTCCGCAACCCTTACAGGTATCTGGATCGATTGTGAAGTCTAACAGATGTTTACATACGCCAGCGGGACATTTTTTATCATTGATATGTGCTTCATATTCATCACGGAAGTAGCGAATAGTTGACAGAACAGGGTTAGGAGCAGTTTGTCCCAAGCCGCAAAGTGCTGAAGCTTTGATCCCTACAGCCAGTTCTTCTAAGCGTTCGATATCGCCTTCGATCCCTTTACCGTCGCAGATCCGTTCCAGAATTTCTAACATTCTCTTGGTACCGATACGGCAAGGAGGACACTTACCACAGGATTCGTCCTGAGTAAAGTCAAGGAAGAAACGGGCAACGTCAACCATACAGTTGTCTTCGTCCATTACGATCAGTCCACCAGAACCCATCATGGAGCCGATGGCAATCAGGTTATCATAATCAATTTTTGTATCTAATAAAGAAGCAGGGATACATCCGCCTGATGGTCCACCGGTTTGAGCCGCTTTGAAGGCTTTACCGTTAGGAATACCACCACCGATTTCAAATACGATTTCTCTCAGGGTTGTGCCCATTGGGATTTCTAATAGACCGGTGTTGTTGATTTTTCCACCAAGTGCGAATACTTTTGTTCCTTTAGATTTTTCGGTTCCTACTGATGCAAACCATTCTGCGCCTTTTAAGATAATAGCAGGAATATTTGCATAGGTTTCAACGTTATTTAAGACGGTTGGTTTTCCAAACAAACCTTTGTTAGCTGGGAATGGTGGACGTGGACGCGGTTCACCACGTTTACCTTCGATCGAGTTCATCAGTGCGGTTTCTTCACCACATACGAAAGCGCCGGCGCCTAAGCGAATTTCAAGGTCAAAAGCGAAATCGGTATCAAAGATGTTTTCGCCTAATAAACCATATTCTTTGGCCTGGTCAATCGCAATTTGGAGACGATTAACAGCGATTGGGTACTCAGCTCGGACATATACATAACCTTTAGCTGCGCCAACTGCAAAGCCTGCAATTGCCATCGCTTCGATTAATGCATGGGGATCTCCTTCTAATACAGATCGATCCATGAATGCACCGGGGTCACCCTCATCGGCGTTACATGCGACGTATTTTACGCCATCTTCTGATACAGCGTCATGGGCAAACTGCCATTTAAGACCGGTTGGGAATCCTCCGCCCCCACGACCACGAAGACCGGAAGCTTTAACTTCATTAATAACGTCAACTGGTGTCATGGTTAACAGTACTTTTTCAAGTGCCATGTAACCGTCAAAGCCAATGTATTCATCAATGTTTTCTGGGTCAATAACGCCACAATTTGCTAAAGCAATACGTTTTTGTTTCTTAAAGAATCCTAATTCGTTGATTGACAGTGGATGATGACCATCACCTTTTTCGGTGTAGATCAGGCGATCCAAGGGACGACCTTTGACAAGGTGTTCTTCAACCATTTCTGGGATATCTGCTGCTTCAACACGGCTGTAGAAGGTACCTTCTGGGTAAACAATTACAACGGGTCCCAGTTCACACAAACCAAAACAACCAGTTGCAACAACTTCAACTTCATCAAGGATATCGTGTTTTACTAATTCTTTTTTTAATTCTTTTACCAATATCATGGATCCTGAGGACGTACATCCTGTACCACCACAAATCAGTATCTGCGAACGTTTATATGCCATCTGCTCTTCTCCTCCTCAATTAACCCTTAACCGTTGGATCAATGACTTTACCATCAACCACAGTCATGGTATATTCATCGACCACTTTGCCTTGAGCCAAGTGTTCATCTACAACTCGTGCAACCTTTTCAGCGTTCATGTGCACATAGGTTACTTTTTCATTGTTGGCATCGTAAACTTCTACAATTGGTTCCAATCGACATGATCCGATACATCCGGTTTGCGCAACAGTAACGTCGACTAAACCTTTGGCATCCACTTCTTCCATCAATTTAACCATTACTGGTCGGGCGCCGGCAGCGATGCCACAGGTTGCCATTCCAACTACAACGCGGTAACCGTTTTTGCCGTGTCGTAAATTGATTTCGTTTAATTTTTTATCACGAATCGCTTTTAGTTCTGCTAAGGACTTTGCCATTATTTTTCCTCCATAATTTCTTGAATTTCTTTTAGACCCTCTGAAACAAACTCTCGAATCCAATTAAGAATTTCCGGTTCGTTTAAAGATTCAACTTCCAGGGTCTCTTTAATTTCTCGTGTATTAAAAACAAATAATTGGTTATTGCAGTTGTGTTCATAGCTAAGATCTGCCGCTCCAAAAGACATTACCATGGTGAGAATCGTATCTGCCATATTCCCCAGGGGAGCACGGTCGATATGATCTCGCATGAAGGTTCCAACCACCTTTGTGCCAACACCTGGAGTTGAGCTTATCTCGAAATATCCGCCGCATGCTTCCGCTGCTGCTTTGAATAGGGATAAACCCAGACCAACCCTACGGGTTGTTCGGGTCGTCACAAATGGATCGGTGATATTTTGAAGCCGGTCGGCCGGTATTCCGCACCCGTCATCTTCGATGATAATGGTGAGTTCATTGTTTGCCACGGATTCAATAATCACTAATTTAACAAGCTTTGCCTGTGCTCTGATGGAATTCTGGGTAATATCCAATATATGAAGGGACAATTCTTTCATAACTGATAACTAGAATTTTTCTAGGATTCCTGGAATTTCATCTACGGTCAAACGTCCAAATACTTCTTCGTTAATCATCATTACTGGAGCTAAACCACATGCGCCAACACATCGTGTTGCATCAACTGACCATTTTCCATCTTCAGTTGTATCGCCAACAGCTGTTCCCAGAATGCCATTAACCTTGTCAATAATTGGTTGGGCGCCTCTAACATAACAAGCAGTTCCCAAACAGATTCCAATTTTGTATTTACCTTTTGGTGTAAGAGTAAATTGTGAATAAAATGTTGCCACACCGTAGACTTCAGTTAAGGGAATTCCTAACTCATCTGCGATGGTTCCTTGTAGTTCAAGGGGTAAATAGCCGTACTTTTCTTGTGTTTCCTGCAGAATCTGCATTAAACAACCTGGTACTTCTCTGTGCTCAGCGACTATTGCCTTTACTACGTCCAAATTTTCAACTGGTATTAATTCAGCCAATTTTCAAACCTCCTAATTAAATCGTGCAAACCTTTACGCTTGTGATTGCATATTTTCTAACGAAGTCATTATAACACATAACGAAATATTTCGTTATATTTATAACAGATAAATTTTTTACCCTTTTCGCCCCAATTTTTAATGAAAACCTTTAACTTTATCGATTTTTGAAGCAAAAATTCTACTCATTTGTTTTTTTAGTAAAAAAAGTGTAATAATTTTGCACAAAAAAACAGGTACTTCGAAAAATACCTGTAAAGTTCACGGCCAGCTACCGTACCGACCAATTGTTAATCTGTTGTTCGCTGCGGAATCGGACAGGTTTATCAACCTGTCCGCTCCGATGCGTACAACATGATGTAACAATTGTCGGTACTACTTATTGAATTTAACCCAAATAACCGATCAGCGTTTGTCGTTGCATATCCGGGAGTTCCAGAAAGTATTCCCGTTCAGCCATATCTTCTAATTGATGCGCGTCAGAGCCATGGATAAACTGATAGTCTTTGAAGAAGCGGAAGTTCTTCAGAACATTGTCGAATGTTTCTTTTTTTGAAACTTCACAGGTTTTTATATCCAAATCCAGGGGAATAAAACCCAGCGACGCCAGGATGCTGTAGGACTTTCGGTCGATATGAGCCGGCACCAGAATCCCGCCGAGATCGGTGACAATTTCCCAGAGTTTTTCGACACTGATATCCGTGGCCGAAATCAGAAGCTTGTCGACTTCGCCGATGATCTGATCGTTTTCGTCCATGATATACTGCGGTCCAAATAATGCTTTTTCATTCATCACATCGGGCAAATGCTGATAAATGATCGCGTCCAATTTCAGGGCGGCTTCCAGGGTTGGCAAATAGGCTAGAATGTGGGCTTCTTCCCTGGTCGTGACTTCGATTCCGGGCAGAATGCAAATCCCTTTTTCCGTTTCTTTGGCCAGTTCTTTGGCCACCGCCATAACGGCAGGTAAATTCCTGGCGCTGTTATGATCGGTTACCGCAATAAAATCCAGTTCTTTAATGAGGGCCATATTCACAATGTTATTGGGGGTCATCTCTTCTTCTCCGCAGGGGGATAAGACCGAGTGGATGTGTAAATCTATGGCTACCTTATCCATTTTAGATGCCGGCATTTCCTAAAATTTTACAGACTTCGTAGGCGTTAAGACCGGTGGTAAGAATTGGGATATCCTCAATGATGGCGCGCTCCAGGGTACTTTCTTCCACTTCAGCACCTTCAGGAATAATAACGCAGGTCATTTCCAGCAAGGTGGCCACGGCAATGATATTGACATGGGTCTGGATCGTCACCCAGGCGCAGCCATTGCCGGCATTGGCCATAACCCAGCTCAACAAGTCACCGACATAGCCACTTTTAATGACCCCTTCAATTCCTACCTGAGGATTGAGACACTTGAATTCTTTGTTTTCTAATAATCCACTAACCTTCATTCATATTCTCCTTTATGATTTTTTTCATAAACTAATCTTTTTTAATCAGGGGCTTTTCGGTGGGGTGTTCCACTTGTAAGAGTTCATTGGTTAAGACTGAGAGATCTCTGACCCGGTCTTTTAAGACGAAAACGCAATCGATTTCTTTGGCTTTTCCGGCGACAATGTCTTCGGCCAGGGCCCGGCAGCCGGGGGCTCCGCAGGAACCACAGTCCAAACCAGGCAGTTTGCTTTCCAGCACTTCGATTTGTTTCATTTTTTCAATCGCCCGGTTGATGTCCTGATCCAGCGGTTCGGGACTTCTGGGCAGAATCCGTTCTTTGATATGCATCATCCCGGAATTATATATATTTTTGACGTACTCGTCTGACATATGCACAATCGATGTCTGTTTCATTTTTTTGGCCCGATCCTGGATATACATTTTAGCCACATAATTATTTTCCACGGTCAGACAGCCGCCAACGCAACCGCCAATACAGGCCAGACCTTCAAAAAATTCGATGGTATCCAGTTTACCGCATTCAATTTCTTCGAGGACATTGATGACGTTTTGGATGCCATCCACATGAAGGACATTTTTATTTTTAAGATAATCACTTTCACCACCGGACAAGGCCCAGGTGCAGGATTCGGGGGTGGTATTATGAATCCCTTCCTGGATCGGACAACTGCCGATCAGACTGGCGAGATCGCTGTAAATATCTTTAATGGCAATGGCGCCATCGATCTGATCGTATTTATCGTATTCGCTGGCGGCCGGATTATTAACCATGGTGGCCTTTGCCGCGCAGGGAGTGATGAAAAAAACACCGACATCACTGTTTTTATAGTTCCCCTCTTCTCTGATCCGTTTTCTGATCAGTCTGGCCGTCATCGCCATCGGTGATTTTAAGCGACAGACATTGCCGGTCAGCTCGGGAAAGCGTACCTGAATCAGCTTGACCACGGCCGGACAGGCTGATGAAATCAGCGGCCGTGGATAGCGTTTGGCATGGTATTCATACTTCAGCGCCTGACCAACGATTTCAGCTCCATAGGCCACTTCCACCACCTCATCAAAGCCCAGAGCCTTAACTGCCGAAAGAATCTGATCGATGGAATACTTGGGCTTAAAC
The DNA here is from genome assembly GCF_000472665.1 of Acetobacterium malicum subsp. dehalogenans DSM 11527. Classification (GTDB taxonomy): domain Bacteria; phylum Bacillota; class Clostridia; order Eubacteriales; family Eubacteriaceae; genus Acetobacterium; species Acetobacterium malicum. The sequence continues at coordinate 41,093 of NZ_AXAC01000005.1, forward strand.
TGACCGATGATCGCCGGTGCTACCATGGCCACGGTGTATTCATAGTCGTCTTTCTTTGACAGCGGATCTGTTTTTGCCAGCTTGGCGTGATGGGGACAGATCCGAATACACTCGCCGCAGTCAATGCATTTGGACTCGTTGATAATCGCTTTGCCGCCCCGTACCCGGATGGCTCCGGTGGGACAGCTTCTGAGACAGGTGGTACAGCCCAGACATTTTTCCTCATCAAGGTATACAGAATGAAGTAATTTTTCCATATGTCACCTTCTTCCTGTTTATACTAAAAATTTCATGACAATTTTTGTACCTTCTCCAATTTTTGAAGAAATCTGAAAATTGTCAGCATTGTTTTTCATATTCGGCAGGCCCATTCCCGCCCCGAAACCCATTTGCCGGACTTCATCCCCGGCCGTTGACCAACCGGCCGTCATCGCCAGATCGATATTCGCGATCCCCGGACCGGTATCTTCAATGGTCAGAACCAATTCTTCTTCGCCCACTTCCAGAATGATTTTTCCGCCCGCTGAATGGATTGCCAAATTCATTTCACCTTCGTAACCGGCAATCGACACCTTCCTTATCACCTTATTGGAAATCCCCAACTGCTGGAGGGTCCGTTTGATTTTTCGTGAGGCTTCGCCGGCGGTATCAAAGTCTCCCCGTTCCACATCAAAGACGAGTTCGTAACTCATCTAAGGTGGGCTCCTTTAAGACCATTTTTATAGAGAATGCCACAGCATTCAAAAAGAATATATTTGGTGGACATAACCAGAAGATTGCGTTCTTTGGCCATCTCGATCATTTCCTGACTGGGCATTTTATCTCTGACAAAGATGATACTGTTCATATTTGCCATATCGGCGGTATTCAGCACCTGCTTGTTGACCAGACCGGTGAGAAGAATGGCATCTTCCCGGGCAAAGCACAGAACATCACTCATCAGATCACAGCCAAACCCGGACTGAACTTCTTCATCCAGGTGGCTCTCTCCGGATAATACAACAGCATCGAGAAGGTCTCTTACCAGACTTAATTTCATCGAAGGTTCTCCTTTTTTAGTTATTGCTATTATTGTAAAGGATTTCTGCCAACTAAAGCAAGGTGTTTAGGCGAAATTTTATATTTCTTTGGATAATTCTTACAGAATTATTTTATGATAGGGGGCACCCAATGATTTTAACAGCTTTTCTTCATCATCGTCACAGGTAAAAAGGATCACCTGACGTTTGCTGCTGAGTTCTGAAAGCAGTTTAAGAGCCTGGGTTTTTCGCTGTTTATCGTACCTCACAAAGGGTTCGTCCAGAATAAAGGGCATCTCATGACTGATCAGTTCGCCGATTCCATAGCGGAAGGCAAAATGAACCTGATCCATGGTGCCGGCACTTAATTGTTCGGCCTCCTTAAAATCTCCGCCGTTCGGATCGACCACCTTAAGTTTCATGGTTTCATCAATTTTCACCCCTTTATAATGCTGGGTGATGGTTTCCAGGATGTCACCGATATTTTTGTTCAGCTCTGGTGCCGACTCCAGATGACTGTCTTTCTGAATCGTCTCCAAGGCTTCCAGGGCGGCGTTACAGGCTTTGATTTCGGTATCAAAGGCCTGGATTTGGGCATCCAGCGATTTAATGGTCTCCTGGATTTCCACCGGCAGGCCAATGCCATCGGTCAGGGCACTGTTTTCCCCTTCCAGCCGGGCTATTTCTTTGCCCAGACTTAACAACTCTTCCGATTTTGGTGAGGCTTTCTGCCAAACCGACTGTCCGTCATCGGTTTTACCGCCGTTGACGGTTTCCAGCAGATTCTCCAGCAGTTGCAGATTTCCGTTAAACCGGATTTTCAGTTCTTCCAGCTGCTGCGCTTTTTCGCAGCGTTCAGCATATTCGGCAATGTTCTTAACCTCGTATTGGGCCAGTTTTCGCTCAAGATCGCGCATGATTCCCCGACGCTGTTCAAAGAGCACCTCATAACCGGCCTGATGACGGGAATGCTGAATAATCAGCAATTCACCTTCATTTTGCATCTGTTCCAGTTCTTTCTGGTTTCGGACTACTTTTTTATAGTAACTGTCAAAACCGGGTCCATCTTTTAACTGGTATTTAGCCAGTATTTCTTCCTGGATCGGGATTAATTGTTTTTCCTTCAAGATTCTCCGTTTTTTAAGCGTTTCCGAGATGCCAAAGCTTAACCCGACGACCCCAACAATTGCCAGGGTCACGCCAACGGTTAATGACAGGTTTTCAATCCCCTGACTGGTACCCAGCAAGCCCATATTGGCTAATCCCACCAGCCCCATTCCCAGTAGCGCGACCAGCGCCGAAATGATGTTGATGATAACATTTGTTTTTTTATCGACTGCGGCGACTTCATCTTGTTCTTTTTTGAAAAGCTCGTAGTCTTCAGTAATCGCTTCGAGGGTGTGCCCTGCCAGGGAACTGCGTTTGGCTGCTTCTTTCTGGCGGATGGTTTTTAAATGATCCGAGGCATCAGCCATTTCCTTCTCAATATAGTCCATCTGATCGCTGAGCCGGTCGGCTTGATTTGAGATTGCCTTTAAACCCTCCAGATTCTTGTAGTTGTAGTCTTCATAGATCTGGTCTTCTCTGATTATTTTTGACAAGCGATTGTTTTCTTTTTCCAGTTTGTTGATTTTTTCATAGGACTGCAGCAGTTCTTTTTTTCGTTTGACCACTGATTCCTGGCTCAAATAATCATTTTCGGTTTCGATGCGTTTCATCATCTTCTGATTGTGGGTAATCTTTTCCTGATTTTCAGCCACCTTAGCATAGGCTGCCTCGGCTTCTTTTAATAATTGCTGAAGTTCGTCCCGTTCTCTGATAGCCGCACCGATTCTTGACTTACTTTGCCCGGACCGGCCGATGTTGCTCTTTTTTTCTTCCAGCCGTCTGGCAATTCCTTTAAAATTAATCTCAATGCCGCTGGAATTCTGCATCTCGATATAAGAATCCCGGATTTCGTCCTGACTGCCAGACTCATTATCATGGACCATCTGGCGCATATTAACGGTGTTATTATAAATGACTGAGGTCATTCCCAGATTTCCCAATGGTAAATGCTGACGGATCACCCCGTCGTATTTAAATTGGTCGTTGATTATTTTTCCGGTGGTATTATCGTAAATAAACAACGAGTCTTTGGCTCTTAAAAAATTACGTTCCAGTCGGATTTCCCGGCCATCCACCTCATAAACCAGGGAACCGCTATAGTCAAATTGACCCCAGGGCATATATTTTTCGTATTCTTCGCTGTAGGTTTTCTTTTTTCGGTAGGGCTTGTAAAAACCGAAAAACATCCCCTGGATAAAGGTTTGAACGGTTGTTTTCCCGGCTTCGTTTGTTCCATAAACCAGATTGAGTCCGGGTTTCAACTCAAGCGTCTGATCTTTGAATTTTCCAAAGGCTTTGATTGTCAGAGTTTTAATTCTCATTTTAAAACCCCCTCGCTGATCATCGCTTCGATGCTGTAGATGATCGCTTTTTTCCGGACTTCGGGTTCTGCTATTTTCCCCAGTTCGCTGAGAATCTGACCGATGGGGTTATTTTTATTTTCTCTGATCAGTAATTCCAGATCGATATCCGGTTCCAGTTTGGAGGTATCTGTTTCAATATAATAAAAGGATTCCTCCAGATCGTCGTTGATCCAATCCATTTGAATTTCCGGATTGATATAGCCGGTAAAACGGATGCGATAGTAATTCTGCTGACGGTTGGCTTCGGTGTCGCAGCTGATTGCTTTCTTGATGATTTCCTGATAGGAATCTTCCGGAGCAATCTGAATTTCGATGGTCTCATATTTTCTTGATTCAATGGGATTAAAACCACTGCTGGTGATATAGGTCTGGTTTTCATAATCGGTTTCGACCTGTGAAATTAAAAAACCCCGTTCGCCGGTTTCGCCAAAATTAAGGGGCACTGGCGATCCGCAATAAGCGACCCCCCCGGGGGTCAGACCCGGTTTATGAATGTGTCCCAGGGCAATAAAATCGAACCCCTTCTTTTCGATCAATCTTAAATCAATGGGGAGATAAAGGCTTTGATTGGTTACTTCACCATGCACCATTAAGATGTTATAGCGGGTGTCATTGAGTTTGATGCTATTAAATGAGCGTTCGGGAAAAGCCCGATACTCGTTTTTCACCCAGGACATGCCATAGATTTCGGTGTTGAGTTCTTTTATATAAACGGATCGGAATACATCTTCTTTAAAGATGTAGACATTACTGGACCACTCAACTTTTTTATAGGGTGAGCTGTCGCCATGATAATCGTGGTTTCCGGTGATAATAACCACCCAGGTTTTATCCAGGCTGGCCAATCCTTCGGCGGCTCTTTTTATATCCATGGTCAATACATTGACACTATCAAATAAATCTCCGGCAATGAGCAAAAGTGGAACCGCTTCTTCCTTGACGTATGCAATCATCTCGTCAAAGGCTTTCCATAGTTCTTTTCTTTTATTCTTACCGTAGTAGTTTCCTTGCTGTTGAAAGGTAAAGGGGCGACCTAAATGAAAATCACCTGTATGAACAAAGGTTGTCAGCATCCTCTTTGCCTCCTGATCTATAAATTTTACTTATTTGTCTTCTAACTGATTTTTCATTATAACATCTTTTGGCAAATGTTACATTTAAATTTTATTAGAATTGATGAGTTTATCTGTTTCAAGAAGCTGAAAGAGGGTAGGCTTTAAGGAAAATGCCTGGATGGCGTTTTCTACTTCGGCGTGCGCCTGGGCCTTTCTTTTTTCTGTTAATTGGGTCTTTTTGGCCCGGATCAGGATGTTTTTGGGGGTGTGGGCCAGATCGACGAATTCCAGCAGTTGGACCTTGTAACCGCAGGCTTCGAGGAGACTGCCGCGGATGGCGTCGGTGATCAGAGCGGCGGTTCGTTCTTTGATGATGCCGTATTTTGTCAACAGGCTCAGTTCTGCTGTTTCCAGCTGGGCGTTTAGCTCATGCTGACAGCAGGGCACTGAAAAAATTAACCTGGCATCCCATTTGATGGCATTGTAGAGGGCATAATCGGTGGCGGTATCGCAGGCGTGAAGGGTGATGATCATATCCACCGGAAAACTGCTTTCATAGGCATCGATATTTCCCAATTTGAAGGACAGATTATCATAGCCGTATTTTTCGGCACTGGCATTACAGCGGTCGATGACATCGCTTTTTAAATCCAGGCCCACCATGTTCACCCTGATGTTTTTTATTTCGGTGAGGTAGTAATACAAGATGAAGGTCAGATAAGATTTGCCGCAGCCAAAGTCAATCACATTGAGCTCGGTGCCGGGGGCAAGACTTTTTATTTCGTCGTCGATGATTTCGACAAAGCGGTTGATCTGGCGGAATTTATCGGTCATCGTCTTCACGACCTTACCTTCTTTAGTAAAGATCCCCATATCCACCAACGGTGCGATGACGACGCCTTCCTTAAGGATATAGTTTTTTTGGCGGTTGTGGGTATTGGCTTTGGCGGGGGCTTCTTTGACGGCTTTTCTGGTCATCGATGGCTTCCCTTTTTTACTGATCTGTATGATATATTCAAACTGGTCGTCCCAGGCATTGTATTGCTGAAAATCATATTCCAGGGCTTGGTTCAGAAATTCGATTAGCTGCCCGGTTACCAGGTTTTCATTAAATACCTGGGTGGCGGTAAATTTTTCCAGATGATAGGTTTCATTAATTTGACTGATGACTATCTTGTGATAGTCCTTTGTTTTTGTTCTTGGTTTGCTAAGGATGATTTTGTATACTTTTTGATTAAAACAGGCTTCAACGGTTGTTATTAAATCGTTCATTTAGTCACCTCGTGGTTTTTTATATGAATATGGTAACATTCATTGGGATAAAATAAAAGGATTAGGTTTTTTGATCGGATATCCGTTTATTTTGTTTGTTTCTGGAACCTTTCTATTCTTCATTGACAACTCTGATTGATCGATGTTAAACTCAATTAAACTACAACTGGTTACTGCACTTTTTCCGCTTCTTTTCCCGACTCACAAATAACCGACAATAAGGAGGTTCGACCCTATGGCTACGGCAGCATTATATGGCTTGGTAAGCGGCTCCACCCTGTTCATTGGAGCGCTTATTGGTATCTATCTCAACATCCCTACCCGTTTGCTTGGTGCAATTTTAGCCTTCAGCTCCGGGGTCATGATTTCTTCTTTAACCTTCGATCTGATGGAGAATGCTTTTTTATCCGGGGGCTTTACCTCGGTTTCAATTGGCTTCCTGATTGGAACCCTGCTTTTTGTACTGGGTGACTATTTAATTGATCGTGCTGATGCTTATTTTCACCGTGACTCCGAACCAGCGCCTGGCTCGCTCCGTCAAACCGGAACCCTCCGTCGCGACTCTGGTTCCACCGTCCTGCTTGGTTTTGTTTTAGACGGGATTCCGGAATCGCTGGCGATCGGGATTGGTCTGGCGGCTGAGGAAAGTATTGGTCTTTCGATGATGATTGCAGTTTTACTGAGCAATCTGCCGGAAGGCATATCTGGCGCGATTGATATGAAAAACTCTGGTCGCTCTAATTTCTATATCTTATCAATCTGGGGCGTCACTATTTTCGCCGCGATCCTTGCGGCGGCAGTCGGCTATGGGCTTTTAGGCGGGGCCTCCCCCCATGTCATCGCCATTAATCTTTCCATCGCGGCCGGGGCCATTTTAGCGATGCTCTCAAATAAAGAGCTGCCGGAAGCCTTTGCAATAAGCGGCCGTTTCACCGCGATTGTGACGGCACTGGGCTTCTTTATCACTTTTTATATTATCCATTTAGCTGATTGATGATCGTTACAACTAAAAAACGAGTTGCCTGATAACAAGGCAACTCGTTTGAGGTTGTCGATAAACTATCGTACCGACCAATTGTTAATCTGTTGTTCGCCGCGCCATGCGAAATCCGCTACACTCCTTTCGCATTGGTCGTGGGCAGTCGCCAACTACAAGCAAGCTTGTGATTGGCTCGTTGCCTTCGCGCAGAATCGGACAGGCTTTGCCGTATCCGCTCCGATGCGTACAACATGATGCAACAATTGTCGGTACTGGGTTTTATTTTTTGACAGTCTGAATACTATTGTTGAAAACCGCGACGGTAAATCGATTCGGTTATTTTTTATACTGTTCCCATAAACATGGCCATGTCAGCATCAACTGAGTCGATACCGCCGATACCAAAGGTATCGACCAGAACATTGGCGACATTCGCAGATAAGAAGGCCGGTAAGGTTGGCCCCAGATGGATATTTTTGACCCCCAGGTGCAGCAGCGCCAGTAGCACGATAACAGCTTTTTGTTCATACCAGGCAATATTATAGGCGATCGGCAGTTCGTTGATATCGTTAAGCTCAAAGACCTCTTTCAATTTCAGGGCGATCAGTGCCAATGAGTATGAATCGTTGCACTGTCCGGCATCCAGCAGTCGGGGAATGCCGCCGATGTCGCCCAGATCGAGTTTATTGTAACGGTATTTTGCACAGCCAGCCGTTAAAATCACCGTATCTTTTGGCAGTTTTTCAGCAAATTCGGTATAGTAATCCCGGGATTTCATGCGACCATCGCAGCCGGCCATGACAAAGAATTTTTTAATGGCGCCGGATTTAACCGCATCGACGACCTTATCGGCCAGGGCAAAAACCTGTTCGTGGGCAAAACCGCCGACAATTTTGCCAGTTTCGATTTCGGTGGGTGCTTTTAAGCGTTTAGCCATTTCGATAATTTTCGAAAAGTCCTTTTTGCCGTTAGCATCCGCTTCAATATGGGTACAGCCGGGATGACCGGAGGCCCCGGTGGTGAAGATTCGACCCCGGACTTCGTCACTCTTGGGCGGGACAATACAATTGGTGGTGAACAGAATCGGACCATTGAAGGATTCAAACTCTTCCAGTTGTTTCCACCAGGCATTCCCGTAGTTCCCGACGAAGTTGTCATATTTCTTGAAGGCCGGGTAGTAATGGGCCGGTAGCATTTCACTGTGGGTATAGACATCAACGCCGGACCCTTTGGTCTGTTCCAATAACTGCTCCAGATCGGTCAAGTCATGACCGGAAATTAGAATAGCGGGATTCTTTTTAACCCCAATATTAACTTCGGTGATTTCGGGGTTACCGTATTTCCCGGTGTTGGCACCATCAAGCAGGGCCATGGCGGTAACACCAAACTGACCGGTTTTTAAGGTCAGGGCGACCAGATCGTCGGCGGATAGTTTGTCATTCAGGGTCGCGGCCATAGCCTCATAGATAAAACCATATAAGCTCAGGTCTTCTTTACCCAGATTGAGAGCATGCTCGGCATAGGCGGCCAGGCCCTTGACGCCATAGGTAATCAATTCTCTGAGTGAACGGACATCTTCATTGGTGGTGGCCAGAACGCCAACGTTCGCAGCTTTTTTAATCATCTCTGCTTTTGTGGCAGTTTCAAAGCGGGCGGCGTCATGGAGGGTCGAAATATTTATTTTCTTGCCGTTCTGTTCTTTCTTTAAGCCCAACAGTTTCTGGAAAAAGCCGGGTGCGTTCTTTTTATTGGCAGCATCTATCATATCTCGCAACTGATTTCTCAGGGTAGTCATCTTCTTTATTTCTTTGACGAAGGCATCGGCATCAAAGTTGGCATTGGTAATGGTCATAAATAGGCTTTTTAACACCTCATGATTGACTTCACCCAATTCTTTGGCTTCCAGTTCGCCTTTTACCACGATTTCGGAAATCCCTTTGACGGTGTAGATCAACAGATCCTGAAGTTTGGCAACCTCTTCACTTTTTCCACAAACCCCTTTAACACTACAGCCTTTTCCTTTGGCCGCTTCCTGACACTGATAACAAAACATACTCATCGTATTGTCCTCCTGAAATTTTATTTAGTCTTAACGATTCTTCTAAGATCAACTGGTATCGCTACCTCGTTTGTATGTTGCTATTATATCTGGGGTTCCAGGTTAATTCCGTTGCAAATGCAACGGTGCTGTTCTTTTTTTGAAAAAGCGCTGAAATGCGAAAAAAAACACCTTTCGGTGTTTTCGTTTTACTCGCTTTTTTTATCGTCTGTCTGGATATTCTTATTTTTGTAGAAAATACAGCCGGTTTCCTTGTATGGATTCTTTAACACATCCATGTCCGGACAACGTCCATTGACATTAAAACCGCAGTTTAAATAAGAACATGCATTTTTTTCTGCTGATTCCATTTGGCTCTCCTCTTAAGTTTAAACACGCAAAGTGCTTTTTAATTTTAATTGCGTGTAATTATATCAGTTGGATCACCAATACTCAAGCGCTCATTGCGCTTTAATTATTGCCGTGGGTTAAAAAAAACACCGGTTAAGTAAACCACTCATTCTGGCAATAAATGGAATCTGTTCAATTCGTGTCAGTCCAGGTGGTTTCTATATCTATGCGATCTATGCGATTTTTTCATACTCCATTATTGTCAATTCGCTTGCCAGAGTCTCAGCCTTATCCATCAGAACGTCGAGCTTTTCAGCGACAGAAGCAGAAAACAAAATTTCTCCACACTGTTCGCATTTGTGACAAGGGACGTTTTTAATGATGATGATGCAGTTCTTCAGATCAGCAAAGTAGGTCGTGGTAGAAGCTTCCATATTTCCGTTTTTACAGCTTAAACATTTCATTTCAAGCACTCCTTTCTGGTTTTCATATCCGACTCCCATTTATCTTTGTCTGGATAATAAGCGGTTACAATTTTTGCAGATTCTCCGTTACTAGCAATTACGACATGGAGTGATGTGTCAGGCGTGATATAACCCAATATCAAACAACTCGGTGTCGGAAAATCATCCGGATAGTCTTCGATTATTTCGCCAGTCATTACCGCAATGCGTATGTGCTTTGGGCGAATATCACGCTGCTTGCACCGCTCAATCACGTGTTGGGTTAAGAACACAAAATCTTTTTCATAGAGCTCTTTTAATTCCTCTATTTTCATTAATACCCCTACCTTACATCGCTTAAGAAGAAAATTACTTTACCGAAGATAAGCCTTTAATTTTATTATACGCCAATTTGGAATAATGTAAATCGCTAAATCCTATTCCTTTGAAATATGACAACACTTTCGCCCGATATCAGCCCAAAAATCACTTTAAGATGGTTTGCGTTGCTCTTGTTTTGTATCATTTAATTCAATAATCCCATTGAAAAGAATATCATTTTCATGTCGTTCTATGTACCAATTTTTCATCAATAATTCAATCAGTTAAATTAATTGTCTAGCCTCATTTGGATCAATGTCTACAATCAAGTTTACATCTTGTTCCATGTGTGCGCCAATATTCCCTAATTCACGCAAACTGTGTAGTACTTTTTTTATCTGAGGAGTGACTCTATCATCAATAGCTTTGATTTCCTTAGCTAAGCTATCTTTATTGGTAATGGTCCAAAAATCTCTTATCATACCTTGAAGACACCTTCTTGAAAGTGTAGCTGAAGCCCTAGGGCTAAGATCAACGATCTTACAAGCCTTTTCATACGTTTTGACTCAATAGTACCATAAGAAAGAAGGTGATACCACTGGAAAACAAATTAAATTTAATAGAACTGCTCGGCCATATCGACCCGTCATCCTTGGATTACCAGAATTGGATCAATGTCAGTATTGCACTAAAAGAAGATGGTTATGCTACCTCTGATTGGGATGAATGGAGCTGTCAGGATTCGAGGCGCTACCACGCAAATGAATGCTTCAAGAAGTGGGACACTTTCCGGGTCACATCCCAGCCAGTCACCGCCGGAACGATTGTTCAATTGTTCAAAATGGCAAAGGATCAAGGCTGGTCCCCGGATCGTGGCGGTCACAAACTGGAATGGGACGATATAATCGGAGCCAGAGACGAGCTTGTGGTAATTGACAAAAACTGGGTAGAGGGCAAGGAAGTTGCTGCTCCAGATGATTGGAATCCAGTTGATCAGCTGGTTAAGTACTTGGAAATCTTATTTGAATCATCTGAAAATGCTGGTTATGTCACTAACACCTTGGAAGCGTTTGGAATCTTTGATGGAATACTTGCTTATTTTGGATAGAGCTGAGCGATTAGTGGTCACTTCTTGCGGATCATCCCCTTTGATGATGATTTTTGTGAATACTTAAAGGATAATCCCCGGATAAAAAGGGATAATCATCTGTTTAAAACGAAATATAAAAAGCTCATGGGGCTTCGTTCATGGGCCCGGCATCATTACAGCATATTCTTGTCTGACTTGAAAGCTAAACACCCAGAGATCCCTCAGCTGGCACCGCACGAGCTCCGGCATACCTATGGCACGTTACTCTACAAAGCCGGCACTGATGTTTTTACACTCCAAAAATTATTGGGTCACGCTTCCATCGAAACGACGACAAAAATTTACGTTCACGACGACATTAGTGATGTCGAAAAGAACATAAAACGGCCGGAATAAATCGCCACTTTGATCGCCACTTAATGTCCATAACGCACCGTAAATGGCCTGTATTCTAAATTAGGCATAAAAAAAACAGAGTCGCTAAACGGCTCTGTTATGCGCTATTATTGGTGCTCCCTCAGAGACTCGAACTCTGGACACCCTGATTAAGAGTCAGGTGCTCTAGCCAACTGAGCTAAGGGAGCAATAGTGGTGCCGAAGGCGGGACTCGAACCCGCACGTGATCACTCACAACGGATTTTGAGTCCGTCACGTCTGCCAATTCCATCACTTCGGCGTAAAAAATAGTTATTAAATTGTGGAAATTGTACCCCTAATAGGATAGAGATAACTAAGCGATTCACACCAAATCAAAGATTTGGGTTCTCTGCTTATGCCAATTCCATCACTTCGGCATAATAAATAGTTTATTTACTTCATGTCCATAGGACACTGTCATAAATAATAACACAGCTTAAAAAGAATTTCAATCATTTTTTTTAATTTTGAATTATTTTTTAAAAATGAAAACACGACAAAATATTATCTTGTTTTTTTAAATTTATGGGGTACTATAAGTTAATAGTGGATTGGTTATCAACAACGAATCGAATAGCCCTTCCGATAATTTTATTTCCAGAAAGCCAGGTGAAGTGATGAGCATGTTTGAAAACCATAAAACAATCGCTTATAAGGAATTCAGAGAATTTGTAAACGAGTCTGTTCTTGAGTTGATTAAGAAAACAAAAGATAAAAAATGCAACGGCTGTATTGATTTTATATTTGACGAAGAAACCTGCACGGGGCATTGCGAGGCACTGGAAACTACCTGGCCGGTTAAAAACCCCGATGCGGTCCAACGACTGACTGATTGCTATATTTGCGATCTCAAAGCCATGAAATAATAAAGTGTAACACCGATCAATCCGGTCGGTGTATTATTTTGTTCAGATTTCCCCATATCGTTCACTATTTTTTCTTTTTTTACTCTATATCTTCAGCTTTGACATTATTTCAAATAGAAAGCTTCTTTTATTTTCTGACAACAGGCTTCGGCAGTCCAGGTTTCGGTTGAAATCTGAAAATCACAGACATCGTAGTACTTCTGCCGTTCAGCCAGCATTTGTCTGATTCGCAACAGCGGATCTTCACACTTAAGCAAAGGTCTGGTCGTATCATCTTTGACACGTCCATAGATGGTTTCCGGCTGAGCTGACAGACTGACCACAAAGGCCTTCTCTGCCAATAATTTTCGATTTCTTTTAAATAGAATAATCCCGCCACCGGTGGAAAGGACGCAGTTTTCCATGGTCAATGCTTTTTTTAAGGCCTCATGTTCGGCGTCACGAAAGGCGTCTTCGCCAAGCTGGGCAAAAATGTCAGTGATGCTCATGCCCATCTCCGCTTCGATTATCGCATCGGTATCAAAATAATCATATTCCAGTTCCCGAGCCAGCAGCGGACCGATAGTCGATTTTCCGGTTGCCATAAAACCAATCAGAGCAATGCATTTTTTTTCATTCTTCATTTTGCTTTATCCCTTCCTCCAGTAAATTTTTCCCCAGGACCGGATCCGGAAAAATCCCCGTCCATAATTCAAAGGCCAAAAGTCCCTGGTACAAGAGCATGTCCAAACCATTTTGAGTTTGAGCGCCAATGTCATTGGCATCTTTCAATAATTGCGTCACCGCGGGACTGTAGATCATATCATAAACCAGCAATTCTTTTTTAATCAGCTCTTTGGGCAGTGGTGATCCAGGGGTATCAGCCATCCCCAGATTGGTTCCGTTGACCACGACCATTGCCTCATCAATGGCTCTTTTTAGGACTTCGGGTGCCATACTGATGGCTTGCGCTTGCCCCGGCCAGTTTTCATTAATCTGGTTTGCCAACTCTTCAGCTTTTGCTGTTGTGCGATTGGCAATGATCACTTTTTTAATGCCCCAATCAGCCAAAGCCATGGCTACCGATTTAACAGCCCCCCCGCACCCTAAAATCAGAATGGTTAGTTCATCCTTGGGGATCTCAGCATTTTTTGTTTCAAGCGATTTAATAAAGCCAAATCCGTCGGTATTGTAACCCACCATTTCACCGTCACGGTAAACCACCGTATTCACCGCCCCAATTTTTTCAGCTAAGGGATCCAATCGATCCAGGTATTCCATGATCGCCATTTTATGGGGTTTAGTGATGTTGAACCCGCCAAAATTCATCACTCTGAAGCCATCGATCAGCTTTTTCAACTCCTCAGACTTGACCGCAATCGGCAGGTAAAGAGCATCCACCCCAGTTTCTTTGAATAATCCGTTATGTAATTGGGGCGATAAGCTTTGGGCAATCGGCTCGCCGATAACGGCATATATTTTCGTATCAACTGAAATTTTCATTCGCGCACTCCTTAAATTTATGGCTTTATCTGCATTGTAACACAGGTTGGAGGGCTGGTAAATAATCGCAAACAGCCTTCTTGATATTTTTTTATTATTATGCATTTAATTGTATAAAGTCTTTGCGCCTCACCATTCCTGTGTTATAATTTCAAAGGAAAATGAAAAGAACGGAGGAAATGTTTTGGACGATCGAAGAATTATACAAGTGGAGGAAAAGGTGCCCTTGAAGATGCTGGTGCCGTTAAGCTTGCAGCATATGTTTGCGATGTTTGGCGCATCGGTTCTGGTGCCCTTCCTCTTTGGAATCAACCCAGCCATTGTGCTCTTTATGAATGGTGTGGGGACGTTATTATTTATGGTCATCACCAAGGGTAAGGCCCCAGCTTATCTGGGTTCGAGTTTTGCATTTTTGGCTCCGGCCGGCATTGTTATCGCCACCTGGGGCTATTCTTATGCACTCGGCGGTTTTGTCGTCGTTGGTTTATGCGGTTGTATTCTGGCTGGGATTATTTATAAGTTCGGGATTGAGTGGATTAACGTGGTGCTCCCTCCTGCGGCGATGGGCCCGGTCGTCGCACTGATTGGTCTGGAGTTAGCCGGTACAGCTGCCAGCACCGCTGGTATTATCAGCAGCACCAGTTATGTCCTCGACGAAGCTTCCGGCCTTTATGAACAGGTGGTCACTGCCATCGTTCCTGAAAATGTCATCGTTTTTCTGGTTACTCTGGCCTTTGCAGTTTTTGGATCGGTTATGTTCCGGAAATTTCTGGCCGTTATTCCGATCCTGATCGCCATTGTAGCCGGTTACATCACCGCCCTGATTACCGGTGTGGTTGGTCCGGCTACCTACGAGGCAGTGGCTGCGGCGCCCTGGTTTTCGTTGCCGAACTTCCAGTTTCCGCAATTTAATTTAGAAGCAATTATTATCATCTTACCCGTGCTGCTGGTTATTGCTTCTGAACACATCGGTCACCAGATTGTCACCAGCAAGGTCGTCGGACGGGATCTCTTAAAAGATCCGGGCTTGCATCGCTCTTTGTTTGCCGATAATTTTTCCACCATGTTATCGGGTTTAATTGGTTCCGTACCAACGACCACCTATGGTGAAAATATTGGCGTAATGGCCGTAACCAAGGTCTACTCGGTTCAGGTTATTGCCGGAGCAGCAATTATTTCAATTGTTTGTTCGTTTGTGGGTAAATTGTCGATGCTGATCTCCACCATTCCCGGCCCAGTCATCGGCGGAATTTCCTTCCTTTTATATGGGATGATCGGTGCTGCCGGTATCCGTATTCTGGTTGATGCCCAGGTCGATTATGGCAAATCCCGTAATCTGGCTCTGACCTCTGTGGTCTTTGTGGTCGGCTTGTCCGGCATTGCCGTGACCTTTGGCAGTATTCAACTCAAAGGCATGGTTCTGGCTGCCGTTGTCGGAATGATCTTAAGCCTGATCTTCTTTGTCCTGGACAAACTGAATCTGACCAATGACCGGGAAGAAGAACACCTTTACGACCAACCTTAAGTTAGTTGCTAATTGACCGTACCGACCAATTGTTAATCTGTTGTTCGCCGCGCCATGCGAAATCCGCTTTGCTCCTTTCGCATTGGTCGCGGGCAGTCGCCAACTACAAGCAAGCTTGTGATTGGCTCGTTGCCTGCGCGCAGAATCGGACAGGCTCTGCCGTGTCCGCTCCGATGCGTACAACATGATGTAACAATTGTCGGTACTACGTTAGTGCTTTATCTTCAACATCTAGACTGATCATTATGATCAGTTTTTTTTATGGCGACTGTCGGTTGTAAAATAGGGTGATTTCCATTATACTGGTAGTAATAATAAGAACGAAAATAACTAATCGCTATAGAAATAGAAGGATGACCGATGAAAAATGATATGAAAATTGCCGTCTTAATTGATGCCGATAATGTGTCGGACAAATATGTTAAGTATATTTTTGATGAAATCTCCAACCTTGGCATGCCGACGTTCAAGCGCATCTACGGTGACTGGACCAAACCTCAGCTGGGGTCCTGGAAAACGGTATTACTGAACTATTCCATTACCCCAATTCAGCAATACAGTTACACCACCGGAAAAAACGCCACCGATGCCGCGCTGATTATCGATGCCATGGATATTCTTTATTCCAATAACGTGGACGGATTCTGTATTGTTTCCAGTGACAGCGACTTCACCCGTCTGGCTACCCGACTCCGGGAAGCCGGGATGTATGTAGTAGGCATGGGCGAAAAGAAAACCCCCACGCCCTTTATCTCGGCCTGTGAAAAGTTTAAATATCTGGAAGTTCTGGCCAGTGATCCGGAAGCTGCGGCGGAACAATCTGAAAACGTCCAAAACGGCAAACAAGGTGCCCAAAAAGAAGGCATGGCCAGCAAGAAAGAATTGATTCAATCACTGAAAACCATTATTACTGAAAGTTCTGATGAAGATGGATGGGCGAACTTGGGCGAGGTCGGCTCCCGGCTCAACAACCGCTATCCAGATTTTGATACCCGGAACTACGGTCACTCTAAACTGCGTCCACTGATTTTATCCTTGAACCAATTTGAAATTGAAGCGCGCCGAACCAGCAAAAATCAGAATTCGCACTATGTTGTCCGCAACAAAGCCAAGCAAAGATAATGATATCCAGCTATCGTCTTGAAAATCAGGCCTTCACAACGGATTTTTTTGAACATATTGATCCTAACAACGATCAAATCCATCTCTGCATCCTTGACTTCCCGGAGCTGGCGGCAGTCAGCGGCAAGCTGGGAATCGGCGAACGGCTGGTTGACGAATGTTTGAACAGCCGCTCATCAAAATTTGACAGCTATGATGGCTTTGATTTTATCACGATCATTCTTCCCGAAGCGATTTGCCAGGATCTCAAACCGCAGCGGATCGGTATCTATTTCCGGGCTGACTTATTGCTTTTTGTGTCAGATCGCAGCAATTTTATCAACGATATTGTTATCAACACCCAGACCGAAGGGATTAAGGTTCACAGCCTGGGGAAATTTTTCCATTTGTTTTTTGACAAACTCACCATTGATGACCGGGAGGTCTTGGTGTCAATTGAAGAGGAAATCTCCAGTCTGGAAGAGGAATTTATTGTGTCGGTTAAAAATGATCTGGCGGATTATCTGATCACCTTCCGCAAGCGTCTGCTCAGTCTTAAACAGTATTATGAACAGCTTTTTGAAATCTCTGAGGCCATCGAGGAAAATGAAAATAACCTGATTGATAAAAAGGAACTGCGTTATTTTAAAATTCTCACCAATCGGACCAACCGCCTCTTTACCAATGTGCTGAACCTCCGGGATTATGGCACCCAGGTCCGGGAAGCCTACCAGGCCCAACTGGACATAAATCTGAATAAGGTCATGAAAATTTTTACTGTCGTTACTTCTATTTTTCTGCCGCTGACTCTTATCGTTGGCTGGTACGGCATGAACATCATGATGCCAGAGTTTCATTGGGAATATGGTTATCCTTTTGTGATTGTTTTATGTATCGTAGTGGTGTTGGGGACACTGCTGTATTTCAAAAAAAACAAGTGGTTTTAGAATCCACTTGTTTTTTTTAGCCAATTTGCTCTTCCCCTAAATAATTCAGAATCTTGAAGGACAGCTGTAAGGAAAATTTTGTTTCGGGATCTGCTAAACTGATATTGAGGATTTCTTCTATTTTTTTGATCCGGTATTTCATGGAATTGCGGTGGATTTGAAAATATTGGGCAGTTTTGGTGACGTTGCCGTCATGGAGTAAATGAATATAGAGATTATGTTGATAGTCGGTTTGGTAGTGGCGATCATAGTCGATTAAGTCAAACAATACCGGGTTACAGAAGGCTTTCAGGTCCGAGTCTGCTCCGGCCGTTTCCAGCAAATGATAGACAGCATAAGCATTATAATCATAAAAAAGATCTTGGGGGCTTAGGGCTGTCCCCAGTTCCAGCGCTTTGATGGACTGGCGATAATGGATTTTAAACTCGGTCAACGACTGGAAACAGGGGCTGATCCCGGCCCGCATTTCGTTAGTCGCTAAAAAGTCCCGCAGTTTATTCACAATGGCATTGGCAACCTCCTCTTTTCGGTGGCTTTGCAGTAGAATCGTAATCTTATTATGATAAACAATCGATTTTTCGGTGCCGATCAGGCGGTTGATGATGGTTTTTAGATAACTCAGGGACATCACCTTTTCGGCTTTTTGATCCGGGCTGATTGTGACCAGCAGCGAATATTTTCGGGAATTCAAGTTCAGTTTTTTTGCCTGCTTCTGTATGGTGTCAGTTCTGGTGATTTTCTCTTCCAGCAGATCCAGTAAAAAATGCTCATATTCATTTTCAAAGTGACTGCTCTGGATATTTTCTTTTTGCAGTTCACTGGCGACAATACTGCACAAAAACTGGAGCAGCTCCAGATCCATATCCGCAAATATTTTATGTGCTTCGACCACGGCAATATGGCCGATATTTTTTTCTTTGATAGTCAATTTGTGGGCCATCCAGCGGGTCGACGAATAGTCGAAATTCTCAATGCAGGGAACTGGACTGGCATAAAGGCGTTCAAATACGCCGCTGTCGTTAAGTTTTTTGATGCGCTCATAGGCCTCAAATTCTGTTTCCGGTTCGGCGGTGGGCCAGGAAGGGTCGCCCACCTCGGCATTTTTATTGAAGGCCAATACATGATACCCCAGATCACTGACAAACATCGGATTGCCCAGGACTTCATAACCCACATCAATGATATGCTGCAGACCACGGCATGATAAGAGCGCCGCCACCAGTCTTGCTTTTTTTCCTTCAATGCACCGCTTTTTTGAAAATAACGCGGTCAGCATTTGCTCCCGGCCGGGATCATTCAGAGAACGTTTCACCCGGATTCTATTCGGATTCTTATTATCTTTCTTGTCCATCATTTTCACCCTGCTTCTTTAATTTTTGAACCGCATTGTTTTGTTCATATTATACGCATTTAATAATTTAATAGCAAATACAGTATCGTCATTTTGCAATAAAACTATTCTTTATTTTTTGCTGTTCTGACATTGTTTTAAATCTCATTCCTGATAGAATTTTGTTAAGTAAACGATTTAATCAAATAGAAAGAGGTTTAATAAATGAACGTAAAGTACGCAAAAATTTTTTCCCCCATTAAAATTGGCAATATACTCGTCAAGAATCGGATTGAAACCTCCCCGGCCGCACCGCGGCTGGCATCTCCCGAAGGTTTGGTAACGCCTGAACTGATCGAGTGGACCCGGGAACTGGCCAAAGGCGGGGCCGGCATTGTCACCGTGGGGATTTCCATGGTCACGCCCCCCTTTGGACACATGAATGGCTTCTGTGTGAATATTGGTGATGACAATGTCGTGCCCGGTCTGGCCGTCCTAGCCGATACGGTTCATCGTTATGGAGCCAAGGCGTCCATTGAGCTGGCCGGATTCGCAATGGGACATGAGCTGCCGGAGGAAGGCAAATCACCCATCGACATGATGAGTCAGGAAGATATTGACAACTGGATTAGTCTCTTTGCCAATGCCGCCGAACGGGCCATGAAAGCTGGCATGGACATGGTGCTGATTCACGGCGGCCATGGCATTCTGGTCAGCAATTTCTTCTCTCCCCTATTTAACCACCGCACCGACAAATATGGCGGCAGCCTTGAGAACCGAGCCCGGTTTGCCTGTGAATTATTTGCTGCCATCCGCCGCAAGGTCGGTCGTAAACTGGCCATTGAGTTTCGTTTAAGCGCCGCTGAACTGGTTCCCGGCGGCGTGGAACTGGAGGAAACCATTGCCTTTATTAAAATTATTCAAGATCAGATCGATCTGGTTCATGTTTCGGCCGGGATGCTGCTGGATGATGCCATGGTCCCGATTACCACCCAGCCCACCTATTTTAAACGCGGTTATAATGCCCATTATGCCGCCAGCATTAAAAAAGCCCCCGGCATTACCGTCCCGGTGACGACAGTTGGCTCCATCGATCTGGATCTGGCGGCGGAAATTATCGAGAATGATGAGGCTGACATTTGTGCCATGATCCGGACCGTGATCGCCGATCCCGGCAGTGTTAACAAGGCCCGTACCGGCAAGGAGGCCGAAATCCGGCCCTGTATCCGCTGCGTGTTATGCTTGAACCGCACCCATGGGATGGAACCGCTGCGGGTGGCTTGTGCGGTTAATCCCAAGGCCGGCCGGGAATGTGAGTTAAAAGATACGCCAAAACTGGCGGATCAACCGAAAAAGGTGGTCATCATCGGCGGCGGACCAGCCGGTCTGGAAGCGGCCCGAACCGCTGGTGATCGCGGTCATCAGGTCGTCCTTTTCGAAAAAAGCGACAGCCTTGGCGGCACCCTGCGACTGGCGGTTGCTCCGGATTTCAAGGCCGATCTTAAAAACTATCTGGACTGGTCGATCCGCATGACCAGCCGCCACCCCAATGTCCAAATCCGGCTGGCCACCGCTGCCACCACCGAAAACATTCTCGCCGAAACGCCAGATACACTGATTATCGCCGTCGGTTCAGAAAGCAATATACCACCGATTCCGGGACTTACTGGAGATGATGTGGTTTGGGTCGGTGACGTGGAATCCGGCTCGGCTTCCGTCGGACAAGATGTCATCATTGCCGGCGGCGGATTAACCGGCTGTGAAACCGCTCTGGATCTGGCCCGCAAAGGGAAAAATGTGACCATTATTGAAATGGTCAGCGAGCAGCAGATGCTCACCCCTTCTCCGATTCCGATGACCGCTTTGCTACAGCTGCTAAAAAAAGAAAATGTCACCATTCTAGCTGAACATAAGCTCGAAAAAGTCAAAGATCATACTGTTCTGTTAAGCGGTGCTGAGGCTCAGAAAGAGCTTGCTTTTGATACCTTGATTCTATCGTTGGGGGTTAAACCAAAGCTGCTGGAAGTCTCCAAATTTGCAAATTTAATTGATGATGTCTTCTGTATTGGTGATTGCACCACCAGCCAGGGGACCCTCTACACGGCCACCACCGCCGGCTACAATGCCGGAATGGATATCTGATCGAAGCCCCGTAGCTTTGTCAGCAAAAAAACGAAGTACCAAAAATTGTCATCTATTACTAACCTCAGGAAACGCATCAACGCGTTTCCTGTTTTTGATTGCCTCACTGGCTTTAATCATTTAAATAAACGCTTGCATTATTATTCGGCATGTTGTATCATACCCACATGGTGGCATCGTCAAGAGCTGCACATGATTAACGCATAAAAACTTTAAATTCATTAAATAATAATCAATTAAAAACCTGCTCTAATCCCTGGTGATAGAGACTGAATAAAGCGATACTGTTTTGCATTTTTATAATGTCACGATAGGTCTTTTTGCAGTTGTTTATTTTCAGTGCAGAGGACCTTTTTTCTTTGCCCAAATTTAGACTACTGTCTATCCGGTTTTGTCGAACAGAGTACCGACAATTGTTACATCATGTTGTTTGCATCGGGGCGAACAGGTTGATAAACCTGCGTGGAGGCAATGAGCCAATCACAAGCTGGCTTGTAGTTGGCGACTGCCCGCGACTAATAAGAAATTTTATTTCTTATTAGTCGCCGATCCCGCAGCAAACAACAGATTAACAATTGGTCGGTACGGGGTTTTCAACACCCTGAGTTTTCAACAGCCACAGGTTTGCGTGCCATGTGTTTCTCTGCTCTTTGCGGTCATAACCAAATACTACTAACAGGTGAAACGCATGAAAATCGGATTTATTGGCGCCGGCAAAGTCGGCACCGCCCTGGGCATTTTTTTCAAACAAAATAGTCTTACTCTCTCAGGTTACCTAAGCCGCAGCGAGACCTCCTCTCAATGCGCGGCCAAAGCAACTGATTCCGCTGTTTTCTTCGACCTTCCCAGCCTTGTTGCCGCAAGTGAAGTGATTTTTATTACCACCGGGGATGATCAAATTTCTGCGGTTATCAATCAACTCGCCCAAACCGCCTGCTTGACCGGGCATCATACTCTTGTCCATACCAGCGGTGCCCTGTCCACCGATCTTTTTGATCCACTTTTAGCTTCAGGGTGCGGTTTGTGTTCGCTTCATCCGATCATGAGTTTTTCTGATCCCTTCACTGCGTCTCAAAATTTAAAGCAAGCGATTTTTACCCTGGAAGGCAATGAAAAAGGTCGGGCCGCTGCACAAAAAATCCTTAAGATCACCAGCAATCCCTATTCCGTTATTGACAAGGGCGATAAGGTCCTCTACCATGCCGCTGCCTGTGTCCTTTCCAACTATCTGGTGACCCTGATTGATTCGGGTTTTGAACTGCTAAAGACCACCGGAATCGCCGCCGATGAGATCACCAGGGCCTTTATGCCGCTGATCACCGCCACGCTGGGCAACATCGAAAGATCCGGAACGGTTAATGCTCTCACCGGCCCGCTGGTCCGGGGGGATGAAAACACCATCGGTAAACACATTGAAGCCTTAAAAACCCAAGCTCCGGAATTTATGACCCTCTACCAGACTATGGGTTTAGCCACCATTGACATGATCAAAGACAAACGGATTGATGCCGAAACCTATGAACATTTAGAAAGCAAACTAAAATAATAAAAACAAAGGAAGATACTAATGAAAAGTAAATTTACTGTCAGTTCTTTTTTGCAAGCCAAAGCAAACAAGGAAAAAATCACCATGTTAACAGCCTATGATTATTCCATGGCCAAAATTGTCAACGACGCCGGCATTGATGCGATTCTGGTGGGCGATTCTCTGGGAATGGTGGTCCAGGGCTATGAATCCACCCTGGAAGTGACCATGAACGACATGGTATATCACTGTCGCGCCGTTGCCCGGGGCGCTGAAAACGCCCTGATCGTCGGTGACATGCCCTTTTTGTCCTATCACGTTTCGGTGGAAGACGCCGTTCGCAATGCCGGCCGATTGATTCAGGAAGGTAAGTCCCAGGCTGTCAAGCTTGAAGGCGGTGTGGAGCAGGTTGCCAATGTTACAGCCATTGTCAAGGCGCAGATTCCCGTCATGGGCCATATCGGCCTGACCCCCCAATCGGTTAACCTATTCGGTGGATTTAAGGTTCAGGGCAAGGACACTGTCCAGGCTCAAAAGGTTATTGATGATGCCCTAGCACTGGAAGCAGCGGGCGTCTTTGCCATTGTTCTGGAAGGGATTCCTGAAAAACTGGCAACTTTAATTACTGAAAAAATCTCCGTACCCACCATCGGTATCGGTGCCGGTCGCTACTGCGACGGTCAGGTTCTGGTCATCCATGATTTATTGGGCATGTATTCAGGTCAATCGCCCAAGTTTTCCAAGCGCTACGCGGCACTGAATGAAACCATCAAGGATTCTGTCATGGCCTATGTCACCGAGGTGAAGACTGCCCAGTTCCCGGAAGAAAAACATACCTTCACCATTGACGATGCGGTTATCGCCGCCTTGCAGCAATAAGACCATGAAGATTGCCAAAACAATAACGGAACTTAAAACCTGTCTTGCCGAAATTGGCAAGGATAAAACCATCGGCTTTGTCCCCACCATGGGTTATCTTCACGACGGTCATCTTTCACTGATTAATGAAGCCCGAAGTCAGAATGATGTCACCGTCGTAAGCATCTTTGTCAATCCCACTCAGTTTGCCCCGGGCGAAGATCTTGATGCCTACCCCCGGGATTTTGACCGGGATTCACGACTTGCCGAAGCTGCCGGAACCGATCTGCTATTCTTTCCTGATCCAATCGAAATCTATCCGGCTGGTGCTTCCACCTTTGTTGCAGTGGAAGGCGCGATTACCAGAAAACTCTGCGGCCAGTCCCGGCCCACTCATTTTAAAGGGGTTACTACGGTCGTCAACATTTTATTTAATCTGATCCTGCCAACCCGAGCCTATTTGGGCCAGAAAGATGCCCAACAGGTGGCGGTGATTAAAAAAATGGTCCGGGATTTACATCTGCCGGTTCAAATTATTGTCTGTCCGATTGTCCGTGATGTGGATGGTTTAGCCCTGAGTTCTCGGAATGTATTTCTGAATCTGGAGGAACGCCGCCAGGCCCTGATTCTCAGCCAGTCACTGACTGCCGCCAAAGCTCTTTACCGAGCCGGTGAAGGCCGGGTTAAAAGCCTAAAAGATCAGATTGTCAGCCACATCAGCACCATGCCGCTGGCGATTATTGATTACGTTGATATCCTTGATTTTGAAACCCTGGCCGACATTGAAACCATCACCGCACCGGCCCTGGCGGCGGTAGCCGTTCGCTTTGGCAGCACCCGGCTGATTGATAATATCATTTTATAGCTAATTGCTAAACTGCCATAAGCTTCGCTGCCAGTTTGCACGAAACAATTTTTACACTGTACGTCGTACAGTTCTCCGAACTGTTCGCCTACACGTTACAAAATTCGCAAAGGTAACGAGCCAATCACAAGCTTGCTTGTAGTTGGCGACTGCCTGCGACCTCGAAGAAATTCGCATCGCGATTTCTTCTGGTTGTTTGTGAAACTAGCATCAAAGCTACAATTGTTCGATTCTTCCGATTTTTGCTATTTCTATAATATCTAGATTAAGAGGTAAATTATGTATATCACCCTATTTAAGTCAAAACTCCATCGGGCAACCGTCACTGAAGCTAATCTCAATTATGTGGGCAGCATTACCATTGATGAGAATCTTTTGGAACAGGCGGATATTCTTCCCGGTGAAAAGGTTCAGGTGGTGGATGTGAATAACGGCCAGCGTTTTGAAACCTATACCATTGTGGGTGAGCGCGGCAGCGGTATTATCTGTGTCAATGGTGCCGCGGCCCGGTTGGTTCATCCCGGCGATCAGGTGATCATCATCGCCTATGCCATGATCGACCGGAAAGAAGCACTGGATTTTAAGCCCCGGGTCCTGATTCTCGATGATGACAATCATGTGACCGCACTTAAGGACCACGAGGTCCACGGCCAGAGTCATTAATTTTCAACGTTTTCATCTAAAAACCAAATAAACAGGCTGCCAATTTTCAGATTCCGATCTGAAAATTGACAGCCTGATCTTATTTTTTTGAAACTGTTTTTTCTATCAACCACTATCGCATTAAATGAATCGCTTCGCCATTGACGGCGTGAGCGGCTTCCATCAGGGCTTCACCAACGGTGGGATGGGCATGGATGGTAGACATCAGTTCGGCCACCGTGGCTTCCAGGCGAATCGCCAGGGCACCTTCAACAATCAGATCGGTGGCTCGGGGACCGGCCATGTGCAGTCCCAGTATTTCGCCGGTGGCGGCGTCGGTAACGTACTTGACCACCCCGGTGGTTTCACCCATAATCATCGCTTTGCCATTAACGGCCATCGGGAAGGTCCCGACTTTTACTTCATAACCCTGATCCCGGGCCTGGGTCTCGGTTAAGCCGACACTGGCCAGTTCCGGTTTGGTATAGACACAATAGGGGATGGTTTTAAAATCAATTTGTGATCGCTTCCCCATGATCGTCTCAACCGCAACGATCCCCTCGGCTGAGGCTACATGGGCCAGCATCACCCCACCGTTACAATCGCCGACGGCATAGATATGCGGCACATTCGTCTGCATTTTTTGATTAACGACGATGGCCCCACGGGCGGTTTCGATGCCAGCCTGATCCAGTTCCAGGGTATCCAGCTCCGCTTTTCGGCCCACTGACATTAGCACTTTGGTAACGGTAATGATTTTTTCACCCGTCTGGGAGCTGGTCGTAACGGCTAAACCAGCAGCGCTTTCCTGGATTGATTCGACCCGGGTGCTGGTAAAAATCTCGACCCCATCTTTTTGCAGTTTTTCTTTTAGCGGTTTGACGATATCGGCGTCCATATTGGCGACAATTTCCGGTAGCATTTCAATAATCGTGACCTTGCAGCCAAAGGCATTGTAGATGCTGGCAAATTCACAGCCAATGACGCCGCCACCAATAATGCCCAGGCTGGCGGGCACAGCGTCCAATGACAGGGCCGTGTCACTGGTGATCACATCCGGATGATTACTCCCCGGTATTGGTGGTATCACCGGTTTTGAACCGGTGGCAATGATGGCAAAATCAAAATCGATGATCGTTGCTGTGTTATTCGATTCGCCTTGATTGTTATTATTGCCATCATTATAAACGACCTTAATTTGATGCTTATTAACAAAAACGGCGGTGCCCATTATTTTGGTAATGGCATTGTTCTTCAACAATCCATTCACCCCGCCGACCAATTTTTTGATGATTTTTGTCTTCCTTTTCTGCAACTTCGGCCAGTCGCCGTGATAATCTGAAATCGTGATACCCAGTTCTTTGGCATCATTTTTTAGAACATCCAGCAGTTCGGTGGTATGCAGCAGCACCTTGGTGGGAATACAGCCGACATTGAGACAGGTCCCGCCCAGATACTTGTTTTCAACCAGGGTTACCGCGGCGCCTAACTGGGCCGCCCGGATCGCGGCCACATAACCGCCCGGGCCGCCGCCGATAATGACAATCTTCATGATTCCACCTCCCTCACAACAGCAATAATCCCGGTTTTTCAATGAGCTCTTTGAGTCGGGCGACAAAAGCCGCCGCCACTGAGCCATCGACCACCCGGTGATCAGCTGTCAAACTCAGGTTCATCATTGGTTTAATGACCACCTGTCCATCCACCACCATGGGAGTATCGATAATGGTGTTGATTCCCAGTATGGCAACCTCGGGCTGATTGATAATCGGCGTGAAGGATTCCATGCCAAACATCCCAATGTTGGTGATGGTAAAGGTGCCCCCGGTAATTTCATCCGTTTCCAGTTCATTGGTTCGGGCTTTTTCGGCCAGGTTTTTGATTTCGCTGGAAATCGCGCCGAGATCCTTTTTATTGGCAAATTTAACGACCGGGACAATCAGGCCATCCGGTAGCGCCACGGCCACGCCAATGTTCACATAATTGCGGGTGACAATGTCGGTGCCAACAATCGAACTGTTTAAAAGTGGGAATTCCAGCAATGCCCGGGATAAGATCTTGACCAGAATATCGGTATAGGTTATTTTGGCAGTGCTTTTTAGTTCTTCCCGCAGCTGTTTCATGGCCGTGGTATCGACCCGCTGGTTGTAATTAACCGTGGCCGATGTTTCCTGACTGGCGGACATCCGGCTGGCAATAATTTTTCGCATCGCCGACATCGGTTTGCTACTGTCCTCCGGGTCGGCAAATTTGAGGAGATCAGCATTTTGCTTAAAGGCCAGTACATCTGCCTTCATAATCCGGCCGTCCTTGTTAATCTGTCCTGGATCGATACCTAAACCGGCGGCAATTACCCCGGCGGTTGGCGACATTTTTGGCTGAGCGGTTTGGGCTTTTTCAGCAAAGGCCGTGACATCTTTTTCGGTTATTGCCCCATCTGGACCGGTACCCGGTACCTGGGAAATGTCAATATTCAGCTCAGCGGCGATTTTTTTAGTGCGGGCTGAAGCTTTGACGCGACCGCCAGCCGCCGGTTGGATTGGGGCTGCGGTCAGCTTGGGCGCTTCCGCGGCTGGCTTTTCAGCCGTCGGGCTGGCTCCGGCCTTGTCTGCTTCGGCCAGCAAAGCCGAGATATCTTCGTCAGCCTTGCCAATGATGGCAATCGGTTTTAACACCTCCACCGTGCCCTCTTCCACCAGTATCTTTCTGATCACCCCTTCTCCCGGGGATTCAAATTCTTTGGTTATTTTATCGGTTTCCACATCAAAGATAATTTCGCCCATGGCAACGCTGTCGCCCTCGGCTTTTCGCCAGTTGGCAATATTTCCTTCAGTCATCGTCAAGCCGAGCTTGGGCATTACTAAAAACTTAGCCATAATGCATCCCTCCTGTTATTCTGAAATCACATAACTATTGAAAATTAAAACATCAAACAATAATTGCTTTACGATCAGTTTCCACAACCATAAGAAATCGCGAAGCGAATTTCTTATGGTTCGCGGACAGTCGCCAACTACAAGCAAGCTTGTGATTGGCTCGTTGCCTTCACGAAAACAATTGTGTAACGTATAGATGAACAGTGTAGCAATTGTTTCGTGCGAAACTGATCGTAAAGCTCACGGCACTTTATTAATTTAATCAAACCTTGAAAAATCCGTTTTTTTGTCCCACTTCGATGGCTTTTTTAACATCCACATGCCAGGGTCCGTTGCGGCTTATTTTAAAGGTAAAGGTCTGATCCTGATGAAATTCGATTTCCCGCTCGCCGTCCAGGGCAATCGTTCCCCGGCAATAGGTGGTCATCTCATATTTCTCACCGAAATTTAAGATCACCGGCTCGCTGGTACCAATTGGTAGAACAATCCCGGCCGCCATGGGAATCCGAATTTTGGGCGCATTTTTATCAATGCTGACATAGGCCCCAAAATCATCATCCTCAGTAATAATGGTTTTCCCGCCGACCACCGACGAAAAACCAATCGAGGCCGGATGACTGCGGGCCACAAATATTTTCTCGATATCCTCAACTTTCCAGATCGCTCGGGATCCCACAAAGACATCACGGGAAATCACCGCATCGATGAGAGCAATGTCTTTAAGCTGCCCCGCCGAGGATATTTCGATAATCTTATCTCTATTTGAATAGACTTCTTTATCAAATTTATGGGAAGCCACCACTGCTGCGGCAATGCCAGCAATCGTTCCTTCGATCATGTCCGGATAGACATTGTTGGTACCGGTAGAGATCGAAATCATCGGGATCTCTTTAATATCTTTGGCCACCGCCCGATTGGTACCATCCCCCCCCAGGGTGACAATGCAACCCACTTTTTTTTCATTCATTAATCGAACCGCTTTATACGTATCTTCAACGGTGTCTTCCTTGTAAAAATCGAACACCTCAATTTCACATCTCAACTCGCCGGAGGTTTTAAGCTTATCCTCGACCCGATAGCCCATATTATAGGGATCTG
The DNA here is from genome assembly GCF_000472665.1 of Acetobacterium malicum subsp. dehalogenans DSM 11527. Classification (GTDB taxonomy): domain Bacteria; phylum Bacillota; class Clostridia; order Eubacteriales; family Eubacteriaceae; genus Acetobacterium; species Acetobacterium malicum. Next base: position 69,806 of record NZ_AXAC01000005.1, read on the forward strand.
GCATCATATATACTTTTTTGACGCCATTCTGCTGGGCGCCCAGTATGATTCGCTCCACAATATTAATCTTCTCGTTATTATCGATAACCGTTGCATGCGAAACCAGTCGTCTGATATCCTTACCCGAAGCCGGATTGGCAATTATACCGATTGAATTCATAAGTCCACCACCTTTTTCTGTCTTAAAAATGCTAATAAGTATGCCATAACGTAGTACCGACAATTGTTGCATCATGTTGTACGCATCGGAGCGGACACGGCATCGCCTGTCCGATTCCGCGGCGAACAACAGATTAACAATTGGTCGGTACGGTAGTCATCTTGTAACCCTTAAAAAAGGTTCTGGAAATAATTTCATCGTTGTCACTCCATTATTTCCAAAACCATGACCCTTTTTCCCGAGTTAATTATTATAAGTTAAAATAAAGATTTAACCGCTTGAACCACATCGTCGGCATTGGGCAGCACGTATGCTTCCAGATTACCGGAAAACGGAATCGGGGTATTGAGGGCACAAACCCGTTTGATTGGCGCATCACATTCATAGAAACATTCATCGGCAATGATCGCGGCCAATTCGCCAGCATAGCTGCCCCGTTTGGCTTCTTCTGAGACAATGACAACCTTATGGGTTTTCTTGACTGATTCAAAGATCGCTTCCGTATCCAACGGATAGAGCGATCGTAAATCGATGACTTCCACATCGATGCCGTCTTTTTCGAGCATTTCGGCTGCTTTGAGGGAATCATATACCTGTTTGCCATAGGTAATAATGGTGACATCACTCCCTTCCCGTTTGATATTGGCTTTTCCTAATGGAATCGGTTTAACCTCATCTTCAACCTGGCTGGCGACGGCATACAAAGTTTTGTTTTCCAGATAGATAACCGGGTTATCATCATCAATGGCCGTCAGCATCAAGCCGATGGCGTCCTGGGCATTAGAGGGATAGACGACCTTCAGACCGGGAACATGTGTAAACCAGGCTTCCAGCGATTGCGAATGCTGAGCTGCTGCGGCTACGCCACCACCGGATGGTAAACGAACCACCATCGGTAGTTTCAGTTTCCCGCCAAACATGTAGCGCATTTTAGCGGCCTGGTTAACCAGCTGATCCATCCCGACTGTGGCAAAGTCAACAAACATCAGCTCGGGAATCGGTCGTAAGCCAACAGCGGCGGCTCCAACAGCAGCACCAATAATGGCACCTTCCGAGATTGGCGTATCGCGGACGCGTTTTTCGCCAAATTCTTCAAATAAGCCAGAGGTTACACCAAAACAGCCTCCGAAAAGACCAACATCCTCTCCGAAAATGAATACATCGGGGTTTTCCAACATTTTTATCCGCATACCTTCTTTGATTCCTTGACCATAAGTGAGCTCTCTCATCTTGATCGTCCCTCCTCTACTATATCGGTATAGACATCTTCAACTGCGGATGAGATATCTGGGAATTTACTGGCCAGCGCAAAATCAACCGCTTCTTCAACCAGAGCGTCAATTTTTTCATTGAGTTTATCCATTTCTGCCTGGGTCATCACCTGATTATCAAGGATATACTTTTCCACTCTGGGGATCGGATCTTTTTTCTTCCATTGTTCCAATTCACCTTCGGGTCGATAAACCGTTGGATCGCCTTCGAAATGACCACGCCAGCGATAGGTTTTGCATTCAATCAGGGTTGGGCCCTGGCCTTTACGGGCGCGGGCAACGGCTTCCTGAACCGCTTCAAAAACAGCAAAGACATCATTTCCATCGACGGTAATCCCAGGAATATTGTATGAAACTGCCCGCTGGGAAATATCGGTAATGTTCTGATGACGGGCCTGGCTCACGGAGATACCGTAGCCGTTATTTTCGCAAATAAAGACAACCGGCAATTTCCAGGTACTAGCCAGATTCAAGCCTTCATGGAAGGTACTCTGGTTGGTGGAGGCATCGCCAAAGAAGCAGGCACAAACCTGATCGGTGCCCTTATACTGAATGCCCAAACCGGCACCGGTAGCAATGTTATGGCCAGCGCCAACAATCCCATTGGCGCCGAGGATACCCTTGGTGGCATCGGCAATATGCATGGATCCGCCCTTGCCTTTGCAATAACCGGTTTCTTTGCCAAAGAGTTCTGCCATCATGTATTTCATGTCGCCACCCTTGGCTAAAATGTGCCCGTGACCGCGATGGGTACTGGTGATGTAGTCATCATCCCGTAAGCTTTCACATGCTCCCGTTGCAACGGCTTCTTCACCGATATAAAGATGGACAAATCCGCCAACCTGACCTTCGGCAAAAAGATTCATCGCTCTTGTTTCGAACTTCCGGATTTTTACCATTTTTTCATACATTTCAATGATGGTTTCGTTTGAAATTTTCAAAATACTTCCTCCTTTGTAATCTGTTCTTATTTCGGGAATCATATCAATACTAAGCTGAGCTACACACTCACGGTTACACAAACAATAGCGGCTTCAATCGTATCATCGGTATCGCCAAAACCGGGAAAGAAAAGACCGGCGGTAGTTAATCCTCCTTTCCTGGCTGTAATGGTTACCTTTCCCACCGGGAACAGTTTTTTTAGCTCCTCGATGTTTAAATCTTCTGGCCGCGACACGCCGATAATTGCCTCAATCATCATTTTTTCATTGAGATTTTCTTCGGTTAAACCATGGATCTGATTCAGGCCAATCAGACAGCTGCGGGAAATAGCATCTTTAATCGCTTTTCCGGCCGCTTTATTGACATCCTGACCATGAAAATCCATCCCCATTCCAAATTCAATAATAAACTTTTTGATAAGGGTCACCTCCTGACTTTTTCCAGCGGTTAATACTGACCCGTGCTCATTTTACGACTAAAATATTTCGTCGCCGCTTTTATTCTCCAGACCGGGGTGAATATCAAACCTGACGACGCCGACGGCTGCTTTTCCTTTGACGGCTTCACTGACCATTGCCGTCCCCCGGTGACCAAACCCGCCGCACAGTTCGAAGGCTACTACCCCTTCATCAACCAGCTTCCGGGCTGTATCCACCGCTGCTTCGTAAGATGAAACTCCGACCGCGATCAGGGTAACCTGTTCGGTTTCAACCGCAGACCGGTGAATGGCCGGATCTGCATTGGGGGCAATAAAAATAAATGCTGCTTTTAATGCCATCGTAAACCTCCTTGTTTTTATTTAATTACATGCGTTGCCTATTATTGTAGCAATATTCATGCCAGAATTTATAAATCTTCTCTATATTTAAACGTTTACTTAAATGGTGCTAATTTCCGATTTTGGGAAGAGCTGATGGTTTTCTCAGTAAATGGTTCAGTGATTATTTCTCATTATGAGAATTAGCGTCTCAAAATGAGAAAAGCAGTCTCAAAAATGAGACTGCTGAGGTTTTCAAAAAGATAACCCAGTACCGACAATTGTTACATCATGTTGTACGCATCGGAGAGGACACGGCGATAGCCTGTCCGATTCTGCGCGCAGGCAACGAGCCAATCATAGGCTTGCTTATAGTTGGCGACTGCCCGCGACCAATGCGAAAGGAGCGTAGCGAATTTCGCATGGCGCGGCGAACAACAGATTAACAATTGGTCGGTACGGTAGTAGGTGTTCACAAGCGTTTTAGAATGTCACTACGCAGCAGGCGCAATGCCTCGGAGGTCATCATTTCCTCGGGACTGGCATGCTTAACCGGCACGACAATTTCTTCGATAATGTGGGCCGGTGATCCGTTAATGATATAGATTCGGTCGGATAAAAAGATCGCCTCATCGATATCATGGGTAATGAATAGCACTGAACCCTGGATTTTTTTTAATATCTCCAGCAGGTACTCCTGCATTTTCAGTCGGGTAATGGCATCCAGTCCGCCGAAGGGTTCGTCCAGTAGCATGATCTCCTTTGAAAACATCGTGGTTCGCAGCAGTGAGACCCGCTGTTTCATCCCGCCGGATAATTGGATTGGATATTTTTCACCATCGTCTTCCAGCTGAAAAACCGGCAGCATCGCCTTGACCTTTTCCCGGGCTTCTTTTTTAGGGATGCCACGGATTTCCAGGGGTAAGATGCCATTGTCAATGACGTTGCGCCAGGGCAGCAGCAGATCCCTCTGATACATATAGCTGACTACTCCGGTTTCTCCGGTAACCTCTTTGTCGTTAACGAAAACATGACCGGCTTCCGGGGTCAGCAGTCCGGCGATGACATTAAATAGGGTACTTTTTCCGCAGCCGCTGGGGCCCAGGATGGAGACAAATTCGCCCTGATTTAAATGGATATGGATATCTTCAATAATATTCTTATGGTTATATTCCTGGGTTACCCCGACCACCTTGAGCACGCATTTATTGTGGCAGGTATTCATTGGTAAAGGCCTCTTCGGCATTTAACTGGTTCTCCAGCAAGCCCTGATCGTACATCCAGTTGCCATAGTTTTCCCAGATGTCTGGACTCATGAGACCCCATTTTTCGGCGTCACTCTGGTATTCGGCTGCCAGATATTTTTGCGAAGCCACTGCCAGCTCACGGTCAATTTCGGGGTTGTCAATTAATAACAGATCAGCTGCCGCTTCGGGATTTTCGATGGCATATTGATACCCTTTGGTGACGGCCCGTAAGAACTTTTTAGCTGTTTCCGGATTCTTGGCCAGATACTCTTCGTTGGCGATGATCACTGGGGTATAGTAATCCAGGTTTTTATCGACATCCTGAAGTTTAATAAAATTAATGGGTTCATTTTTAAGTTCGGCGGAGACCCCATCCCAGCCATAGAAGATCCAGGTAAAATCGACATGATCTTTAACCGCGGTAAAATAGTCCATGGCGCCGACATCAACGATTTCCAACTTGGTAAAGTCAGCATTGGCACCTTCCATCAGTCCCTTTAGGGTCGCTACTTCCATGGGAGAACCCCAACCGCCATATTTTTTTCCTTCAAAATCTTTAGGGCTGACAATCTTACGATCCGCTGGTGACGCGAAGCCGGAGGTGTTATGCTGGATAATAGCGGCAATGGCTTTAATCGGCAGGGGATTGGCCGCCGTTCTGGCATAGGTAACCTGTTCCTGATAGCTGACTCCAAATTCTCCCTGTCCGGCGGCAATCAAATCGGCCGAGCCGCCTTCGCTTGGTTGAATGATCTCCACATCCAGTCCTTCTTCTGCAAAATAGCCCAATTGCTGCGCCGCATATAAGCCCGTGTGATTGGTATTGGGGATCCAATCCAAAACCACGGTTATTTTTTCATTTTCTTTTGTTGTACACCCGGTTAATCCAATTATCAGTAAACCGACTAAAATAATCATACATCTCTTTTTCATTCCAATTCCTCCTTTAATTTTTCCCAGGGCATCAGGGCCCTTTGAATTCCGGCGATGCCGTAAAATAACATGATCGACAAGACTACAATCACCAGTATCGATGCGAAAACCAGATCCAGAGCAAAGGCATGCCTGGCTCTTAACATGTAAACGCCCAGCCCGGCTTTCCCACCCAGCCATTCTCCGATGACCGCCCCCATAATACTATAGGTGGCCGCAATTTTCAGGCCTGAAAAAAAATAAGGCAGGGCACTGGGAAACTTGATTTTAGCAAAAATCTGATGCCTGGTCGCACCCATCGACCGGACCAGGTTGATCAGTTCCCCATCCACACTTTGGAGCCCTTCGATCAGGTTTACGGTGATCGGAAAAAAACAGACCAGCACCACTACAAATATTTTAGGGGCGATCCCAAAGCCAAACCACATCGCCAGTAGCGGGGCAATAACGATAATTGGCACTGTTTGGGAGATTACCAGCACCGGATAGATGGCTTTTTTAACCACCGGAAACTGATCCATCACAATCGCCATAATTAGCGATAAAAAAATGGCCACCAGCAGCCCCGTCATGCCTTCAAAAAAGGTCACCCAGGTGTGCATCATGATATCCGTCCAGTTCATTAGCAGGGCATTGACGATATCAGTGGGTGATGGCAAAATGTATCGTTCCACCACCCCCAGGTTAACCACCAGTTCCCACAGTACGAGAATAACCAGGATAAAGATAATAGGGATAAGCTTATCACCGATATTTTGATACTTTCTCATCAATTGTGACGCCTTCTTCCTTGTAATCAATTTTTACGATAGAAACCACCCGCTCGGCCCCATGTTGGATGCAGATCGACTGGGCCCGCTTGACAATATCCAGAAGTTCATCCAGTTCACCTTCGATGGATGTCTCAAAAGGCCCCACTAGATACTCCAGACCAGTTTGTCTAATCATCTCAATTACCTGATCCACCACATAATAAATTTCGCTGTCCGGTACCACCGGCAAAACCTGTAAGCTAAGATTCACTTTTGCCAAAACTCTCACCTCCGTGTTCTTTTCGTTTTTGTTTATTCTTTCCATATTAATTGTAGCATGTTTCATGCCAAAAAAAGACCCTCCGAAAAAATAGTTAAAAATTTCTTCACAGGGCTTATCATTTAACTTATGTTCGAATTTATTTCTATACACCAGTCACATGAATATCATAGGCTTTGATTTTCCGATAGATGGTGGCCTTGCTGATGCTGAGATCTTCAGCAGCTTTTACAGCATTACCTTTATTGAGAAAAAGCGCATGTTCAATACTATTTTTTTCCAGATCTCTGAGCGTTTCGCCATCGCTGTCATGGCCAGGGATGATTGTTTCGGTTTCTTTAATCAGCACATCAATGCTGTCAATAAAGACCCCTGATGACAGATAAAAACCTCTTTCCACAATATTTTTTAGTTCTCTGACATTGCCCCTCCATTCATACGCCAGCAGTTTTTCTTCGAATGTCTTGCTGAAGAATTTTTTCGTGTCGCTATTTTCCCGGTTAAGCTGCTCCAGAAAATATCGGCCCAGGGCCAGAATATCTTCCCGCCTCCGCTTCAGCGGTAGCAGCCGTAAATTAATCACATTGAGCCTGAAGTAAAGATCCTGCCGAAAGGCCGATTTTGACATTTCGTTAAGGAGGTTTCGGTTGGTGGCCGCAATGATCCGGACATCGAGTTCCCGTTCAAAACTCCCGCCAATCCGCATTACCTTATTTTCATCCAGCACCCGCAACAGCTTGGGCTGCATTTCCAGCGGAATTTCGCCGATTTCATCCAAAAACAGGGTGCCACCATTGGCCAGCTCAAATTTTCCCGGCATTCCACCTTTGATGGCCCCGGTAAATGATCCGGTTTCGTAGCCAAAAAACTCGCTCTCAACCAGTTCCTTGGGGATCGCGGCACAATTGATGGCGATAAAGGGGCCGTTGCGCCGCTGGCTTTCGTTGTGTATCGATTGGGCAAACAATTCTTTGCCGGTGCCGCTTTCACCTTCGATGAGAACCGAACAATTTGTTTTAGAAATTCGCTTGGCGGTATTAATCAGCTCCAGCATCGTCTTATTCCGGGTAATAATCTTGTCAAAGGTATAGTTCGCCCGAAAGCCCGCCAGTTTATTGATTTCTTTACGAACCTGTTTGGATTCCCGAATCACCAATACCGCTCCCATCACCTTCTCATTAAAAACCACCGGGGTAATATCCAAAAAACAGTCAATTTTCAGCGGTCCGATAAAAAGAGTAATATCTGAATAGGAGAATTTTCGTTTGTTGATAAAAATATTATCTACCACATCAATATCTTTTAGCACATGGCTCATATCCAGGTTTAATATCGCAGCTTCACTCATTTGAAACAGCTCCGAAATCTTATGATTGAACTTTTTGACACGTAGCTCTGTATCAATAATCATTAGCCCATTGAGAATTGAATCCAGGGCCACATCCATTAGTTTATAAGAATCGACAATTTCATAACGCATTTCGCGGGTTAGCGTATCGCCATTTTTCAGTTTTTCCATCAGCGTCTTTACTTCCATGAATTTTACCTCCACTGAATCACCAATTCTACTATAAAATTGCATGACATAAACTCGATCCGGCTTTTCAAACTGACATCAGACGATTTACCTGGCCGCATCGCTTACCTTATGGAATATCCGTCCCGGGCAACTTCCCGTTTTTTTCCGGCCTCGGTGTGGCTATGCTGACCAGCAATTCGCCATTATAGGACCCAGTCGGCAAAAGTTCAGTACGGCCATTAAAAATTTGTTGGGCGGCCACCGCATAGGACCGGGCAATACTGGCAAAAGAACCTTCTCTAATCGTTGGGTTGATATTTCTGGTCACAATTGAAATGGTTCGATCCGCGTTTTTGAGGATTTCAAAAGATCGGAAATTCTGCGGAAAATCCCGGAGTGATGCCGTTTCAACCACCCAGAAACCACGTTCCGGCTGGTTAGGGTCCGGCGATTTTACTGGGGTTATGGTATTACGATGACGATGCCCGGCAACCCAGAGGATCAGATTGGGATAGGATTGCAACTTTTCAATCAATTCCTGTTCTGGCACTGGTGATATGGTACTCCAGGACATATAAGGCCTGGTTAAGGGTTCCTGGTATTCCACCCCAATGGGGATGTGGGCGGCGATAATCATTAATTGGCCGGCTTGCTGGCCGGCTTCCAGTTCTGCCACCAGCCAGTCAAAGCGTTCCCGATCCAGAGAGCCGTGAGCATATCCCAAAACATTGGGATCATCATCCCTTTGGGTATTATCCAGCACAATTACCTTAATGGGGAGCCCTTCTTTGGGCTCAAAGCTGTAGCAGGCAAAACCGGTCTCAAGACTCTCTTTATTAAAACCGTGGCCGCTGGGCTGGGTTTCGGTATTGAAGAATTCTTTCATCCATTCCAACCGGGACAAAAACCGCCGGTTGGGATCATCTGAAACTGCTTTTAACGATTTATCCGGCCAGATATGATCATGGTTGCCAATAATCTGATACCACGGAATCTGCTGATTGAATCCGACCGCCATAAAATCGTCATAGAAATCTTTCCGGGGGCCAATCCGCGGATTGGGATTGACACCAAAGTCCAGATTTATTTCCTTGCCGTCAAAAATGTCAATCGACCAGCGGAGTTCATTATACATGGCATTATTGGTATTATCACCCATGGACAGACCGAAATCCAGAGGATTTTGATGGTGAATGGCATTAACCGAATGAATCGCCCCATCCAAGACGTGGGAAGTGTAATGCATCATCTCCGAATACACTGATACAATCCCGCCGCCATATTTTGAATAGATCCCGTGGGCCGGAAATTCTCCATCGGTGATATGGATATCGGTAATGGCAAAAAAATGAAGCAGTTGTTCAGACTTATTTTCGGTGGGCTGCTGATAGTCAGCCGGCATCAGATCCAACCGGATTTCCGGTTCCTGATGAGGCGCTATCGTCCATCCGCCATAGCCTTCTTGTGCATATCCGATCATTTCGGCAGCCGCCACCTGAGGGGCGGTAGCAATCACCGGATCCAGAAAAAAGCGATAGGCTTCTTTTTCGGAAAAGAAATCAATTTCCCCCTCAATCACCGGCACCGCCACGGGGATAATCAGCTGTTCTATTTCTTTAAGCTGTTTTGCTAAGCGGTTTGTTTTTTTTGAACGTTTATTTCCCATCGGTTAGCCTCAACAATTTCCAGCATAGACAAAGTCCAGCGATTCTCTGGCGATATCAGCCAGATGATAAACCTGAGCCACGTCAGTGGCATCCCGGTCCAGCATTTCATATCTGGGGAAAAATCGCGACAGATGAAGGGGAATGGTTCGTCCCACCGATCCCAGCCATTGGGATAAGGACCGGATTTCCGCTTCGCTGTCATTCTCGCCAGGAACAATCAGGGTGGTCACTTCGACGTGACAGGTTTCACTGGCAATTTTAATCGACTGTTTGACCGTTTCCAGATCGCCGCTGATTTTGTGATAGAATTTTTCATTGAATGCTTTCAGGTCGATGTTCAGGGCATCGATATTCGGGAGAATTTCCCGCAGCGGTTCTTCACAAAAACAACCATTGGTCACCAATACATTTTTCAAGCCGTTCTTTCTGGCCTCCTGAGCACAATCCCGGACAAATTCAAAACCGACCAGGGGCTCGTTGTAAGTATAAGCCAGCCCGATGTTCCCTTCACCCACCAGTCTGAGGGCATTGGCCACCAGGCTTTGCGGAGTCAAGCGCCGGCCATGGGCTTCTTCCCTGCCAGCCATGGATATTTCGTAGTTCTGGCAAAATGAACATCTTAAATTGCATCCGAAACTACCCACCGACAAAATTCGGGAGCCCGGATAAAAATGCCGCAATGGTTTTTTTTCAATGGGATCGAGGGCAATGGCCGTAACTACTCCATAATTTAAATCTTCAATGACATCTGACCGGTTAATCCGGGCCCGGCAAAATCCAATCTCCGCCTCATCCAGTTTGCAATGATGGGGACAGAGCCGACATGCTATTTTACTCACAGTTTTTCCACCCTTCGTTGATTTGCACTGACCAAACTGTCCATTTGAGCACAATGGCCAGTTCAGATGCAATAAAAAAGGAAAACTTCATGATGTCTTCCTTTTTTGTATGCTATTCTTTTCATACCCAAATCGTTAGTTCAAAAATCACCCTGTGGTGATTAAATATCCTTTTTCTTGCAAACTTTTTTCAACCCCGCGAAGAATGCTGTCTGAGACGGCTTCGACGGTATGATAATGAAACTTGTCCGTGAGTTTCATCAGCGGACTGGTCTTTTTTTCTTCCAGTCCAGCCACAAAGGCGTCCACATCGGCCCGGGTGGCCAGAAACAAATTGACCTGTATTTTTCCATAGATTTCATGAATAATAAAAACATCCTTCACGAAACCACCGGCATCAACGATGGTATAGAGTTCATCACCAATCTCTTCGTGGCTGTGATAGACTTTGAAGATCTTTTCCCGGGGCGGCGGATCAACGATGATATAGCCTTTATTGGTCGAAATGATATTGTAATGGGCGGCCTTCAAAAGGGCAATATCCTGGACAATGCTTTGTCGGCTGACCTCAAAAATTTCGGACAAGGCAGTTCCTGAAACCGGCTCTCGGGAAGACCGGAGTGTCTTGACAATATCTTCCTGGCGTTGCTGTTTTTTCATGGTTTACACTCCTTTTCTGATTGACTGCCGTGAGTCTTATAAAAGTCGCAGATTTTTCATCGACAAATCAAGAATCGGCGAAGAATGAGTCAGGGCCCCGCAGGAGATAAAATCTACACCGATCTCACTAAGCTCTTTTAACCGGACTTCCGTGACATTTCCGGAGCATTCGGTTATCGCTTGACCATTGACAATTTTAATAGCGGCCTTCAGAGTCTCCATGTCCATATTATCAAGCATGATGATGTCTGCTCCGGCTTCCAGCGCTTGTCTTAGCATCTCCAGATTTTCCACTTCCACTTCAATCTTGCGGACAAAGGGCGCATATTTTTGGGTGGCAGCAATGGCTTCTTTAACGCCACCGGCAGCATTGATATGATTATCTTTGATCAGAACACCATCGGATAAATTATAGCGATGGTTATAGCCGCCGCCAACTGTCACGGCATATTTTTCGAAGATCCGCATATTCGGTGTTGTTTTTCGGGTGTCCAGCAATCTGGTGTTGGTGCCACTCAAATAACCGACCAGTTTCCGGGTGTGGGTGGCAATACCGCTCATCCGCTGTAGATAGTTCAGGGCAGTCCGCTCGCCAGAGAGCAGGGTTCGGGTATCAGCCTCAACTACCCCCAAAAGATCACCGGGGTTGACGGCATCGCCGTCGCTGACAAATTTTTCAATGGTTGCGGTTGGATCCAGAAGTTCAAATACCCGCTGGTAAACCGCCAGACCGGCAATGATGCCCGCCTCTTTGGCAATCAGATCAACCTGGGCTCTGACCCCCGCTTCGATGACCGCATTGGTGGTGATGTCCTCGCTGGTAATATCCTCCTGTAGGGCCAGTAAAATAAGTGGATCCATGTTAAGCTTTATCAATTCGTTCAATGACTTTACTCCTTTCGATTTCGTCCAGGATGATGGTTTTATAGTCCCTTCGCAACTGTTCCAGATTCTGGTAGTCATCAAGATCCAGCGTTGCCTGGTGAACCTTGTTAATCTCATAATGATCGTGGGTATCTTTAGCCGCTCTTTTGGCAAAGACCAGGCTTTCCAGCAGTGAGTTGCTGGCCAGCCGGTTGGCACCGTGGACCCGGTTGCAGCTGATTTCACCAATAGCGTAGAGATGCGCCATGGAGGTGCGGCTGTCCAGATCCACTTTGATGCCACCCATAAAGTAATGCTGGGCCGGGGTCACCGGGATACATTCCCGGGTGATATCATAGCCTTCTTCCAAACAGTGCTGATAGATATTGGGAAAACGATGGGTGATCACTTCTGCCCCCATGTCCTGCATCGACAACCAGACAAAATCACTTTCTTCCTGTTCCATTTGCTCATGGATGGCCTTGGTCAAAAGATCCCGGGGTAATAGTTCATCGACAAACCGCTGCATTTTGCGGTTATAGAGCACTGCCCCCTCTCCCCGCACCGATTCGGATATCAGAAACCGACGCCCGGGCTTTTGGGAATACAGGGTGGTGGGATGGATTTGAATATAACTGATGTTTTCCAGTTCGATCTGACGTTTTAAAGCGATGGCGATGGCGTCCCCAGTGAGATGGGCTAAATTGGTGGAGCTGTGAAACAGCCCGCCCAAGCCGCCGGTGGCCAGAACCACATAGTCGGAATAGTACAAGTGAATGGCACCGGTCCCATCACTGGCCACGACCCCGCTGCAACGGTTATCCTGACAAATCAGATCGACCATGGCCATATTTTCGATGATGGTAATATTGGGACGCTGTTTAACCTGGGTCAGCAATTTACTGGTGATTTCTTTGCCGGTGAGGTCTTCGTGATAAAGAATCCGGGCCCGGGAATGGGCCCCTTCCCGGGTATAGGCCAGTTCGCCGTTTTTCTTTTCAAACGCCACGCCAAGATCGATCAAATCGGTGATTATTTCCGGCGAGCTGCGGATCATCACGTCCACTGAGGCACGATCATTTTCATAATGTCCAGCTTTCATGGTATCCTCAAAAAAACTGTCATAATCGTCCTCATCCCTTAAAACACAAATCCCGCCCTGGGCCAGGTAGGAGTCACTTTCATCCACGGCCCTTTTGGTGATCATTAGAATCTCTTTGCTTGGGGGAATATTCAGGGCGTAAAACAAACCAGCGGCACCGGTGCCAACCACAATAATATCTGTTTTGCCATTCATTGCCGATGCTCCCTCATCTGGCCAGTTCCAGCATTTTTTCCAGGGCCAGAACGGCCTTGGTCCGGGTTTCATCATCGACTTCCATCTGATTAATGCCGTTTTCCAGGGCATAAACCACCTTAGCCAGGGTGATCTTTTTCATATTGGGACAGATCTGGTTTTTATTGATGGGATAGAATTTTTTGTCAGGATTGTTTTTCCCCAGTTGATAGAGAATGCCGATTTCGGTACCGATAATAAATTCGTCGGCATCGCTAGCCGTGGCATAATCAATAATCCCCGCCGTACTCCCGACATAATCGGCGGCGCCAATCACCGTCATTGTACATTCGGGGTGAACCAGTGCCTTGGCCTTGGGATGAGCAGCTTTGGCCTCTTCCAACTCATCGATCATGATTTCGTCATGGACATGACAATAGCCGTCATTAAAAATAAAGTGTTTTTCCGGAACCTGGCTGGCAATATATTGGCCCAGGTTTTGATCCGGCACAAAATAAATATTCTGCTGGGGCAAAGCCCTGACAATTTTTAGCGCATTGGACGAGGTCACACAAACATCCACGTACTTTTTAATTTCGGCGGTTGAATTGATATAGCAAACCACCGCCAGATCATCGTATTTTTCACGAATTTCTTTAATTTTATCGATGGAAGCCATATGAGCCATTGGACAATCGGCCAGCGCTTCCGGCATAATCACGGTTTTTTCGGGACTTAGAATTTTGGCACTTTCGCCCATAAAGGTAACCCCGCAAAAGACAATCACTTTTTGGGGCAGCTCAACAGCAATTTTACTGAGATAATAAGAATCGCCCACATAATCGGCAATTTCCTGGATTTCATCATTGACATAGTAATGGGCTAAAATAACCGCATCTTTTTCTTTTTTCAGTTTTTCTATTTTTAACAAGATCTCTTTCATTTTTATGCCTCCACCTTTTAATCGGGTTTTCATGATTAAAAGTATAGCACTTATCTTTACACCTGACAAGCTGACTGTAAAGTTTATTTTAGATAATTAACGGTTGTCGTTGAAATGCCGTACCGACCAATTGTTAATCTGTTGTTCGCCGCGGAATCGGACAGGTTTATCAACCTGTTCGCTCCGATGCGTACAACATGATGTAACAATTGTCGGTACTGCTTTATCTTTTTGTCTAACGTTTTTACTTAATTTATAAACTTCCTGATCTTGCGATTGCCCGCCATCATCTGCCAGCCGATGATAATGCCGGCCTGGTAGTGAAGGTGGCAGTCATCACTGGTGGCGACAAGCTGTTCCAATAATTGCTGGTTGGCGAAGACATCGTGGTAATAGCCCAGATCGTCCTGCATTTTTTCAAAGGCGTCCATCGATTTGCGGGTCTTCCGGTCAAGAATCGAAGCTAACTGTTCGATGACGTAGCGGAGTTTTTTGCTTTTGATGCGAACCCGGTGAACAGCCTGTTGATCTTTTATATCAAGACTTTTCATGATCCGCCTAATTTTCTTCAACCAATTTTCAATATGCTTGTCGGTATAGTCTTTGATTGATAATTGCAAATCTGGTGCTCCCGCTTCCCAGGGATCATTGAGTTTCCAGACCCAAATGTCCAGCAAATCCAGGGCAAAAGCATCACTTTCCAAGTCGCCCAATAACTGTCTAAAGGCCATTTCCCGTTTCCCTTGAAGATGATCTTTGAGCTTCCCTAAATCACTGCTCTCCAGATTCGCGTTTTTTTCGATTTCAGAAATTCCGGAAAGCAGAACATCCAGTTGCCGAACTTCACCAAATTCCTGTCCCATTTTTCGCAGTGTATCCTGTTGTAGCTGATAGCTTTCAACTTTGAATAGTGGTTTGAAAAAAGCCAGGACCGCCCGAAATTTGCGAATTCTAACCCGGACCTGATGAACCCCTTCCGGATCGCTCTGATTCTCAAAAAACCGATCATAAGCATTTAGGATTTCATTAAATCCGCTATTCATGATGATCTCTACCGCTACGCCAACCTTCTTTTTAGCTTTGATATTCAGGCTTGCCTGATTAACAACCCGTACTGATTTTATCGGCGGTATCTGAGGCAACCGTAATCCTTTTCCATATCGCCCCTGATTTTCTATTAATAAGATCGACAGCTTTTCCATCATCATCGCTATTTCCCAGCCTTTCAGGTTTATTATTTCATCGTTTTATTTATATACCCACCTTTACCTTAAACCCATGATTAAATCGATTGTTTTCACCGAAAACAAAAACAGGAAATCAACAATGCTGATTTCCTGTTTTTTTATTATGAGACAATGGTGGTTAAATTTATTGATCAACAAAGAACGCAAATTCCGGATTGATATAAATGATAAATGGTTCACTGAGATTCTTTAAGTGGTTGCGTTCTTCCCTGCTGATTTCGCACTGAATATGAAAATCATGTATTGACTCCGGTCGGGCACCTATTTTTAAATAAAGCGATGTTCGAAAAGGACCATCGCTTTCATCAGCGATCCAGACCTTAAAACAGTTTTCTTGCTGGCCATCCGGCTCGTCCACCAGTTTAACCTGATTGGCTCTGATCCCCAGATAACCGTTATCGTGTTCGATTTTCATGACCGTGGTCAGTGAAATATTCCACTGCGGGACGTGCAGGCGGTTTTCAGCCAGCCGGGTTGCTGCAACAATATTTTTGCAGCCAGTTATTTTGGCGGTCTCCAATGATGCCGGCCATTTGAAGATCGCATCTTTTTGTCCATAGATTTCGACCTTGCCAGTGTTAAATACGGCGATATAATCTGAAAGACGGTAAGCCTCCTCACGATTATGGGTGACAAAGAGGGTCAATCCCTGGAAGTCTTTTAACAACTCTGACATTTCTCGCATCATGTGATTTCTGAGATGCACATCTAAAGCTGAAAATGGCTCATCCAATAAGAGCATATCCGGTTCAACTGCCACCGCTCTGGCCAAGGCCACCCGTTGTTGCTGCCCCCCGGATATTTGGGTGGGGTATCGTTTGCCAATATCACCCAGATGGTATTTTTCCATCAAGGCGCTGACCCGGTTCTTTTTTTCAGTCTTCACCAGCTTGTCGAGTCCGAAAGCGATATTTTCCTCAATCGTCATATTGGGAAAAAGGGCATAGTTCTGAAAAAGGAAACCCACTTTTCTTTCCCGCATCGTCAGGTTGATTTTTTTTTCTGAATCGAAAAATGTTTTGCCATTAATAATAATTTGGCCTTCGTCCGGATTTACCAATCCAGCGATACACCGTAATAGCATACTTTTTCCTGAACCGGAAGCGCCTAATATTCCAATAGTATCTTCCTTTGACTGGAGTTTTACATCCAGTTGAAAATCATATAGTTTCTTTTTGATATCAATAATAAACTCCATCGATTACCCTCCAAACCCCCGTTGCTGGTTCTTTTTACGACTTTCCCAGTAATTGTTGATAACCAACACCGTTAACGAAATGGCAAAAATGATCAGCACCCAAATTAGGGCTACTTGCATCTCACCACCCTGGGTGGCAAAATAGATGGCAATCGGGATGGTTTCAGTTTTTCCGGGAATGCTGCCAGCTACCATCAGGGTCGCACCAAATTCGCCGAGACAGCGGGCAAAGGTCAGCGCTGTAGCGGCGGCAATCCCTGGCCGGGCTACCGGAACAGCAACCCGCCAAAATACTTTAGCTTCTGAAGCCCCCAGAGTTCTGGCGGCACTGAGGATATTGGGATCAATTTGTTCAAAGGCTCCCATGGTGGTTTTATACATCAGCGGAAAGGCCACCACGATGGCCGCAATCACGGCGGCATACCAGGAAAAGATGATGTTGACACCAAATATTTCCAGGAATTTTCCAACCGGGCCGTTATTGCCAATCAACAATAAAATCCCGAATCCGGCGACGGTCGGCGGTAAAACCAGTGGAAGTGTTAAAATGCCATCGATCAAGCCCTTCCAGCGGCCATTATATTTTGTCATCAGCCAGGCCGTAATGAGGCCCAGAAAAAAGACGATGACCGTGGCGCTCAAGGTAACCTTAATTGAAATCCATGCCGGTGATAGATCGAAATTCATTGAATCACTCCCTTTCTTTGTTATTTTGAGTTTCTGCTGTGAGTTTTTATCTTACAGGGTGGTGAAACCGTATTTGTCAAAAACGGCTTTAGCGGCGTCACTGCTTAGAAAGTCGACAAATGCTGCCGCCGGCTCGGGGTTTTTGCTGGCTTTTATGACTGCTGCCGGATACACAATCGCTTTATGAGATGCGGCCGGGGCGGTTGCAATGACCTTAACTCCGGTTGAGGCTTTAGCGTCGGTTGAGTATACAACACCAGCGTCCACATTTCCTGTTTCAACCCAGGTTAATACTTCTTTAACATCTTTTCCATAAACGATTTTTTCTGTTATCTGATCCATCACGTTATAATAGGTAAACACGTCCACTGCATATTGACCGACTGGGACACTGGTTGGTTCACCCAAGCCCAGTTTCGTGATGGCGGGATCAACAATCTGGGCAAAATCGGTAATCGCTGATTGGGAGTCTTTGGGTACAATCAATACCACTTCATTTCCAAGGATGTTTTTGAGGGTATCATCATTTAGTAATCCCGCATCTTTTAAGGTCGTCATATCCTTTGAAGAGGCTGGCATAAAGACATCAACCTCAGCCCCTTGCTGAATCTGCTGGGCCAGTGATCCCGATGATCCAAAATTCAGGGTTAAGGTGGTATCGGGCTCTTCTTTTAAATACAGGGTCTGGATTTCCGCCATCGCATCTTTCAAGCTGGCTGCCGCGGAAATGGTCAAGGCCACCGGTTCAGACTTCGCTTCCTCCTTGGCTGCTGGTTGACAACCAGCCAGGGCAAAAACGATTGACAACAATGCGATCAGTACAATTCCTTTTTTTAACAACTTCATCTCATTTCTCCTTTTTCTTTCTTTAGTTATGTTTTGTTATGTTTGATTGTTTTTCATTATACAAAACAGAATTGTTCAAGTCAAATGATTCTGCTGTTTTTTTTTAGTACATTCTGATCACGCTTTTTATTTATTAACCTCATCAGCGTGTTTAATTCCTTTTACATTCGCCCGAGATTGGTTATAATAGATAGTAGCATGCCATTGCGAGAAGGCTTTCAGCTTCTACTGTATAAATTTAATGCAATAATTTACTGTAGCCTTTATCGTCGCGCTATAAGTCAATAAAACAACAATCCGGAGGAGGCGATCATCGTGAATGACGAACTTTTATTCACCCCAGAAGAGATCAGCAAAAAACTTAAAATAACTAAAAACACCGTTTACGAGATGATCAAACGGGGGGATCTCGATGCTCATCGTTTGGGTAAGCATTTGCGCATTTCCCAGTCCCAGTTCGAAAACTATTTATTAAAGTCAAAGGGTTCCGCCAATCAGTATCAGGGAACCGTATTTATCGAAGATGACGACAAATTCGTTAAAATTGATACTGTCAATATCCATGTTCATACCGATTTATCCGGTGAAGTAAAGCTTTCCATCAGGCCGGAGGATATTATTCTCAGCCTTGAACCATTTACCAGCAGTGCCCGGAATATTTTTAAAGGCACGGTTGTGGATCTCATTGAAAATGATGATGGCGTCAAAGTTGTCCTGGATATCGGCATTCCGTTGATGTCAATGATTACTAAAAAGTCAATGGAGAACATGAACATCTCCAAAGGCTGCGAGCTTTATGGTGTTTTTAAAACCATGTCCATCAATGTCTATAAATAAATTTATCATTTAAAAGGACGATTGATGCCCCTTCCTAAAACCGTTATATAACGTTTCGAAACGTTATATAACGGTTTTTATTTACCATTTTTCCCATTATAATTATTTTCGTCACGTTTGTCAATCTAAATAATCACTAATATCAATTGTCAAACGTAACGAAACGTGTTATAATTCATTTAATTTATAATGACATGGAGATGAATATGGAAAATAACACCGCTTTAACCGCACAAGATGTTGCTGACATCCTTAAAATAGCCAAGAATACTGTTTATGAGTTGATCAAACGGGGCGAATTGAATTCTTATAAGGTTGGCCGGAAGGTTCGCTTCACCCTCAGCGATGTCGAGGAGTATATTGCCCGCTCCAAGAGTATCCAAAAGCCCCTTATCGGATCCGTTGTCACGCCTTCCCAGCCACCTTTAAACAATACGAATCCGACGGTTTCCGTGAATGATTTCATTATCTGCGGCCAGGATTTAATGCTGGACGTTTTGTCCAGCCATATTGAAAAGCTGGCTCCGAGCACCCGCACCCTGCGCTCTTATATTGGTAGCTATAACAGCCTGGTTGCCCTCTATCAGGGTCATGTTCAAGTTGCCACTGCTCACCTCTGGGATGGCGACACCGGCGACTACAATCTACCCTATGTACGGCGGCTGCTACCGGGAATACCCACTATTATTATCCACCTGACCGCCCGGATTCAGGGTTTTTATGTGGCCAAAGGCAACCCCAAAAACATTCACACCTGGGCTGATTTGAGCCAACCTGATCTGACCATCATTAACCGTGAAAAAGGCTCCGGATCCCGGATCCTTTTGGATGAACACCTGCGCCTGTTGGGAATCAACAGCGCTTCAATTAACGGTTATCTGCGGGAAAGCCAATCCCACTTTGCCGTTGCCAGCACGGTTGGCCGGGGCGGAGCAGATGTAGCCGTGGGTCAGGAAAAAGTAGCCAGCCAGATTAAGGACATTGATTTTATTCCGCTGCAAAAAGAACGCTATGAACTGGTTATTAAGAAGGAAGATTACCACTCGGCCCCGGTCCAGACAATTATTAAAATTCTCCGGTCCGAAGAATTCCGACAGGAATTTGAAGGCATCGACGGCTATTACATCGAAGAAATGGGAAACATTATTGCAGAAATATAAAAAAACGGCTTGCGCCGTTTTTTATTTGTTTCCCAATATTTCCATGATTTCGTCAGCAATCTGCGCTGGCAAAAATTTGCAGTAGTCGTACAACGCTGGGAGATCGCCCTGTTCCATTAAGGGATTTTCAATGGCGTGAATGCGGACCTTGCCGGGCTTAAGGTGGTCATCCTGGGCGATTGCAGCGGCCAGTTTTTCGCCGATTCCGCCACTTCTGATTCCTTCTTCCAGAACATACACAAGTTTTGGCTGTCCTATTAGTGACCGGATTTTTTCCAGCTGCAACGGATAAACCTTGACCAGTTTGATTAACCGGATCCGGTTGTTTGCTTTTAATAATTGAATTGCCTCATAAGCGTTTTTGGTAATTCGGCCATAGGTCAGGATCACAATTTCCGGATGCGCTGCATCTTTACCAGCTTCCGAAAAATCCTGATAACTGAGATCGCCATCATGAATAAAACCGCTGCGGTCGTATTGCTGTTCTGCTCCCTTGGGGTAACGGATGACTGCCAGATTTTTGTTTGCAAAGCTCTGCTTAAAGCTCTGCTTCATTTCGGTATAGGTTTCCGGACTGAAAATTTCCATTCCCGGAATGGAAGACAGATAGGAACAGTCGTAAATGCCCTGATGGGTAATCCCGTCGCCAGGCACCAGTCCGCAACGATCGAGCGCCATAATCAGCGGCAGTTTTTGAATCGCGGCATCATGAATCAGTTGATCATAGACCCGTTGAACAAAGGTTGAATAAATGGCACAAACCGGAGTCTTGCCATTGGCCGAAAGACCGGCTGCAAAAGTCACGGCATGTTCTTCGGCAATCCCCACATCGTAAAAACGCCCAGAATGGGTCTTGCTGAATTGTTCCAATCCGGTGCCACCGGTCATAGCGGCGGTAATGGCACAAATGGCGTTATTGGTATTGGCGGCTTCAACCATTATTTTTCCAAACATGGCCGAAAAGCTGTCTTCAGATTCTTTTTTCTCAATCCCTTTTTCCAAATTGAAGGGTCCTGATGAGTGATACATTTCAGGATGTTCCTCGGCATCGGGATAACCCTTTCCTTTAACCGTGTGGACATGAACCAGGCAGCAGGTGGTTTTACTTTTTGCTTCGCTAAGCACTGACTCGAGTTTTTTGAGATCACAGCCATCTACCGGCCCCAGATAGTCCAGGCCCAGATGTTCAAAAAAGTTCTCGGCAACCACCCGTTTTTTAATATGTTTTTTAAGTTTTCGGGTTCCTTCAATCAGACCATCCCCGACTAAGGGTATTTTGTGTAAAAACGACTGGGTCTGATGCTTTAAATTAAAATAATTCTGACTGTTTCTGATTTTTGACAAATAATTAGACAGCCCGCCGACATTTTCTGAAATCGACATTTCATTGTCATTCAGGATAATAATCAATCGCAAATTTTTTTTATTGCAATTATTCAAGGCTTCGTAAATCATCCCATTGGTGAATGATCCATCACCGACTACGGCAATCACATAATTATCCTTATTGTCCAGCTGATTGGCCATGGCCAAACCCAGCGCCGCCGATATCGAGGTGCCGCTGTGACCGGCTCCAAAAGCATCTTTGTCACTCTCTTTGCGATTGGTGAAGCCGGAAATTCCGTTCCACTGACGGAGGGTGTCAAATTCCTGCTGTCGCCCGGTTAATAATTTATGAGCATAGCATTGATGACCGACGTCAAAAACAATTTGATCATCGGGGTTGTTAAAAACCCGGTGGATGGCCAGCGTCGTTTCGACAATACCCAGATTTGATGCTAAATGGCCGCCATTTTTCGATACCGTTTCTAAAATTCTATTACGCAACTCTCCGGTCAGATTTTGGAGATCGGCTTCCTCCAGATTTTTTAAATCCTGGGGGGATAATATATTTTTTAATTGCTTCAATTTGAATCCTTTCACCGTTTCTTCCCCTCTATGCCATAGCACAAGGGATCATCGAAACAATTGCCTCAATCACAGCATTTTTTATTTGGTCAGATTCCTTTTTCGCGAATCTGACTTAATGTGTAATCATACCATACGAAGTATTATTTTTCTTTAATCCACTCTGTCCGTGATCTTCTCTGTTAACAACATTTCAAAGTCCTTTGCCGACAGCGGTTTATGGAAATAATACCCCTGTATTTGCTGACAATGGTTTTCTTTTAGAAACAGAAATTGTTCCTGCGTTTCAACGCCCTCAGCAATCACATTTATGTCCATTTGAGCGGCCAGATTCAAAATCGTTTTGGCAATGCTTCCGGTATCATGCTGTGGATAATCTTTAATAAATTCCCGGTCGATTTTCAGTTTGTCAAAGTTGAAATTCTGCAGATATTTTAATGATGAATATCCGGTACCGAAATCATCGATGGCCACCTTCACCCCCAGGGCTTTGATCTTCTCCAGCTGCAAGCTGGTACCCTCCATATTTTCCACCAGAATACCTTCTGTAATTTCGATTTCCAATAATTCGGCTGGCATCTGGTATTTTTCTAGAAGCTCTTTAATAATTTGTGGCAGATCAGATCTTTTGAATTGGATGGGTGACAAATTTACCGCCACTACAATTTTCTTGTTTGTTATATCGTACCACTTTTTGTTTTGTTTGATGGCTTCTTCCAAAACCCAATTCCCGATCGGGATGATTAGATCCGTTCTTTCTGCTACCGGGATGAATTGTTCCGGGCTTACCGGTCCCAGATTTTCATTATTCCATCGCAGTAGGGCTTCACTGGCGATGATTGCTCGCGTCTCGACCTGCACCTGGGGCTGATAGGCTAAACTGAGTTCATTCTTTTCAAGCGCACTACGTAATTCCGTTTCCAGTTTCAGATTATTGAGATAGTTTACCCTGATTTCTTTCTCATAAAAAACATAGGTGTTATCGCCAGTTTGAAGGGCATAATTTTTAGCAATATTTCCGTATTCAATGAGTTTTTCCAGATCAGCGCTGTCCTCCTGGAAAACAGCGATGCCAATGGACACATTTAAATAAACCTTCTCATTTTCAATTACAACCGGCTCTTTGAGATAGGTCATCATTTTATTCATTAAATGTCCCATTTCCAATTTGTCATTGCTATTGATCCGGGCAATGATAAACTAGTCTTTATGGAGAAACCCCAGTAGATCTTCATCTCTTAAAAATGTCTGAATCCGTCGGGATGCTTCATTGATCAAGATTGTCCCGGATTTTTTTCCTAAATTATCATAAAGGGCGTTAAAATTTGTAACCTGAAGGATAATGATAGCCATGTTATCATATTGTTTGATGAATTCCCGGGTCTTAAGTTCAAAAAGCGCCTGGGTTGCAGTCCGGTGACCTCATCATAATGTTTAATTTTATTGATCGCCTCTTCAGTAATCCCGGTATTGGTTAAATCTTCAAAAACCTCCAAATAATTGCTTAAGGTATCGCTTTTGCTGTCAAATATTTTCGAAATGGTGATATATTTGGGATAGGTGCTGCCGTCTTTTCTGACATCGACAATTTCACCCTGCCAATTACCTTCTTCATTGACGGTTTTCCAGATATTGCTGTAGACCTCCCTCAGCTTATCTGATGACTTAAAATCGATGGGTTTTTGACCCATGACTTCATCTTCAGGATATCCGGTTATGGTCGAGAAAGCTTTGTTGATATAAACAATCCTCATTTCGGCATCCATAATCATGATGCCTTCTTTGGAGTTTTTGAAAATGCCGTCGGTTATTTTTTCTCGCGAGCTGGCCTCTTTCCTGATCAGCAACAACCATGACACAATCAGGCTGATGATGGCTAAAACAAGGACCAGTAGAGCAGCGATCAGCACGATCATCCGGTTATCCTCATTTGCAAAAACACCGAGAACATCTAATGGTGCCGCGCCAACCAGTACCCAATGGAGATTCCGATAACCTTCGAGGGGATAAAGGGGGGCGTAAAAGTAAAGATCTTTTCCATCATCAAAATAGCCGCGACCATTATTTAAGATGGCCTGCCAAATTTCCGGATTTTCCTGACTAAATGATCCCCCTTGCTGATCGCCGTACACAAATGAAAATTCTTTGTTGCTATTCTCACTTAATAAATAATAGCCTTCATTATTTAACAGCAATATTTTCATATCCATGTTGCTTTTTGAATAATTTTCGATTTGATCTAACATGTTTTTAGCCAGATAGTTTAAAACCAGGATTCCCTGCCGTTCGTTTTGATCATTAAACACCGGCAACACCAGTCGCATTAACGGTTTTATCGGCATTTCAATTTCATCACCGGTCATGCTTAAATCCATCGGCGATATATAAATTTCGCCCGGATTAAGCTTCATCCCTTCCGCAAAATAAGTCTGATTGCCTTTATCTTCTAATTCGCTGTCCGTTACGGCAATCGTGGTGCCATTATCGGCATCATTGACCCGAACTTTCTCATAACCATCGATGCCGACAAACCGGATTGAATCATAAATTTTTTTGTTGGTCATCATATTGGAAAAAATTCGTTTGAGTTCATTTTGATTGTTGACCTCTGCGGCATTAGCCACATAGGCCTTAATTTCACTGGAGCTCAGAATAATATTTCCATCTGACTTGATATCTTCAAAGATCGAATTGACATTGAAACTGACAATCTCACTGTTATTCAACTGTCTGATTTTGATAATATTTTTTCCGTTGTCAATATTAATATTAATAAAGATCCCGGCTAAAACCGCCACAATAAGCAATCCCGGTGCAAAGATCATGACAAAGTTCTTGAGCATTTGTTTTATTCGTTTATTTTTTAAATCCATCATAACCGCCCTTTCAGTTTTGCTTACAAATCATTATACTAAACTAACTGAGGTGATGCAATCAAATACAAATAGCCACCTCTCATTTCTGACAGATGGCTATTTGTGTTAAATATATTTTTGATACGATGCATACGAAAGTTCTAGACTAACGGGGGTTCAATGATCACATTCGTATTTTTAACTCCCATTCCAGCTTCTGTTTGCGATCTTAAATTCATTTCATGAACGTCTGCTGTTTCAAACAATGATATTTTTTTAATCACTTTTACCCAGACCACTGAGTAAGCAATCAGTACGGCAAACAATCCAAAGAATATTTTATAGACCAGAATTCTGGCATCACCTTCGGCAATATGCCAGATCATATAGACATTACCAACGATACATAAAATCTGCGGTATCCCAAAGAGGGTCAACTTTTTATTGCGGCCCGGCATGTCCGGATATTTCTTTCGCAGTACCAGCACTGAAATATTGACTAGAATATATGAGGTCAACCAGAAACATGATGCCGCCAACAGAATCGTCGCCAAACCTGAAGACTGAGTAAATCCGGTGATCAGCATCACCAGATCACCACCAAAAATCAGCACCAGACCAGCTACCGGGATATTGCTTTTATTCTTTTTGGCAAAAATCTTTGGCATCATATCATCTTGAGCCATGCCCGACAGTATTTTACTCACACTACCCAGTACTGTATTGGCAGTACTGATCCCTGCCAGCAGGGTCACGATTCCCATCCAGTAAAGCCCGACATCGCCCAACAGGTTTTCGGCAAATAACATATGTGGCATCGGTGAACTGGCCAGGGCTTCCAGGGTAACATAATGGGTCATTCCGACACCAAGCATGGCTTGAACAGCAAACAATAAGATCAGGCCAAGAATCATTGCCAGGGTCACATCACGTTTGGGATTTCTTAAATCTTTAGCCATGGGAATGACAAACTCAATACCAATGAACAACCAGAATGCTAACGCCGCCAGAGAAGCATAACCACTGATCCCGGTCACCGGCGGTGGGGTTTGCTGGGCCGCAGTGATCACTGTTCCGGTCCCCAGATTAAAGAAACTGATAACCCCCAGGGCAATCAATGAACCAATCAGTAATACGACCACCACATTCTGGACCTTGGCAAAAATATCCACGCCATTGTAATTAACTAAAAACAGAATCGCCAGTAACAGCACACTGAGAATGGGTGCTGGGATCATCGGCAAAAAGATCTGATTAATCACCATCCCGCACATCGCCATTTCTACTGAAGATGCCAGAATCATGGTAATTACATAGGCTGATAAGTTAGAAATAATCGAAGCCACTGGACCAAGTCCCGCCAGCGTATACTGGCCAAGGCCACCTTCCACATCTGGCATAATCGCATGAAGTTCGCCAAATGTCAGTGATAGCATCACATTCAAAAAAAGTACAATGCCTAACGAAATAATAAATCCAGAACCTGCTAAACCCATTCCCTGACCCAGTAACAGCAAACAGCTTGTTGCGACAATCAGACCAACACAGACTGATACCGCAGAGCCTAAACCTAATTTTTTCTGATTCTCCATAATAATCTCCTTCTAATGTTTCTTCGCACTTAACTTCTTCATTGAAAAAAGTGCTTTGATGGTGTTCTATTAACTATATAAAAAGATGCTCAAATATCACATCTGGATATCTGAGCATCTTTG
Organism: Acetobacterium malicum subsp. dehalogenans DSM 11527; assembly: GCF_000472665.1. GTDB lineage: Bacteria > Bacillota > Clostridia > Eubacteriales > Eubacteriaceae > Acetobacterium > Acetobacterium malicum. The sequence goes on from NZ_AXAC01000005.1 coordinate 96,369, forward strand.
CTCCCATTTTTATTCAGCTAACACGATCCTAAAACATGATGAGAAACACCTATTTGTATTTCTCATCACTGCCCGGAAAACCGCCGCCCACACGCAAGCTTAGTTTTCCGATAAAAATAAAAAGACAAGACAGTTGATTCCCCAATGGAAAATCAGACTGCTTTGTCTTTCTGATATTACTATACTCTATTTTACTTTGCTTTTATTGTAAAAATCGGAACTCTTTAAAATTCGTCCGATTTTTTATTCAATCGGAATCCTAATTTGCGCAACTTCTCTGCCTTTTCCTCTGATAAAGATAACGTTGAGATTTTTACTATTCTTCTCCAGACCATAAGCAATGCTGGCTGAACAGCTGCCACCAATCGGCGTTTCCTGAATCATTCGGTTGGGATCTTTGATATTATAGGTCTCCAGGACATTCCCTGCGTCATCAGTAACCACAAAGTCCCCCTGGGCTAAAAAGAAATCCATATCATTTCTTTTTTCATAACTGATATTTTCGTAAGTAAAATCCAGAAACACGACCTGTTCAGGATCAGACTCCGAATTTTCATTTCGTTCCGGGGTTGTTCTAGCGCCAGTGATTGTGAGACTATAATCGCCATTGACGGTGGTTACTAAAAAAGGCTCATTCAAAACGATTTCCGGTAGTTTTTTTTCGGTACCGGCACCATCTCTTGGATTGCTTAAATACTCTACTATTCCACAGCCGGTGAGTCCAAAAACCACCAAACCAAAAACAAAAAGCATTATCCCTATTTTTTTCATCCTTGACCTCCGCATACTTAAATTATAGTCCTGTTGAAAGCAGAAGGCAAGGAGAAAACAACCATTGCCGCTCCTGCCGCAATTTAAAAACACTCTTCGCAACGATGGCCTTTCCGTTACCAAGAGTGTTTTTATTTTTTTATTTCATTAAGTGCTTTGTCAGTGATCTTGTCTTACTTTGACAGCGCGCCGATTTTACCAGCCCGGTATGCTTTGCTGTACTTTCGGCAGTGCTTATCCAATCCCAACAATGCTTCGGTAGCAAAAATGGTGCCCATCATGTCACGGTTCATGGGGTCCATCACGGCTGAATCCATCCCGGCCTGAATGGCAAAAGCCAAAGCATTTCGATTAATCAGCGGCCGAATCGGCAAACCGAAAGAAATGTTACTGATGGCACCGGTGACATGAATGGTCGGAAACAGTGTTTTGATGGCGCGGATCTCTTCAACAAAATTCAGCAGCGAATGATTGTCGGTCGACAACGCCATTACACAGGGGTCGATATGAATGCGATCTTGCGAAATGCCATATCTGGCAGCTTTATCGACCATCCTTTTGGTAATGTCCAGCTTTGTCTGCAAATCGGTGGGGATGCCATTATTGTCACAGGTCAGTCCCACCACTTCCCAGCCATTGCCTTCCATCAACGGCAGCAATACCTCGCACTTGTCGCCTTCTTCAGAAATCGAATTGAGCATCCCCGGTTTGTTGGCGTATTTGAAAACTGCTTCAATGACCCGGGGATTGGGACTGTCAATACACAAGGGCGTATCGGTAACATCCTGCACCACTTCCATTAACCATTTGAGGGTTTCAATTTCATATTCTGGTGCGGTACTGGCACATACATCAATGAAATTAGCGCCGGCCTCGGTCTGTTTCACGGCCCGATCGGCGATAAAGGCTGCATCTCTTTTTTCAATGGCTTCCTTCACGGTTGGGATGGTGCCATTGATTTTTTCTCCAATAATAATCATCTGTGTCTCCTTGTCTTTGTTGTACATATCTATCTCTAAGCTGAATCCTTGGTTTTAAATACTAACCGGAGTATCTCCAAAATAATTTTTCCAGAGTCTCAGCAAGTCACTGATCATCCGGATGCCCACTGCCGAAATCAGCACGATTTCGGTTTCTTCAACCGGTTTGATCCAGTGATTCAATACTGCAAAATCATTGACGCTGCTGACTTCAAAAACCCCCTGATCGGTTTGGACAAACCCTTTGATCCGATGGGTTGACAGTTTTATTTCATTCAAAAATCTTTCGAATGTCTGATAATCCAGGATTTCGTCCGTTTTTAAAACATGGGTATGGGGACGGCTTTCCCAGGTATTTACGGAAGGACTGGCTGTGAACGCTGTTCTTTTCATGGTCTTGACCAGATCAGCCAATGGCACCGCGCAAAAAGACGTCTGATAGATTTCCGCTGCCGGGTTAATCCCCTTAATCTTTTCTGTGATAACTTGAAGGGTTTCGGCATTTTGAAGATCGGCCTTATTAATAATAACCTTACTGGCATAAATGATCTGTTTTTCCAGTGCGGCGATCACGTCAACCTGTTTGAGAAAATAGCGTCCATCCACAATACAAATGGAGCCAGCATAATCATAAGCTTTACCCGTAATTTTTGTAACCGTCTCAAGAATAATCCCCATATTGGAAGGATCTGCCACTCCAGAAGATTCGACAAACACAATTTCCAATTGATGGTGTAAAAATTCCGCCAGTCCTTTGATGAAGTTTTCTTTCAGGCAGGCGCAAAAAACCGATCCGTTATTCAATTCAATCAGATCAAAATCCTCATTTTTGATCAATTGTCCGTCAATACCGGTCTCCCCAAATTCATTCATCAGAACACCGATTTTTCGGCCCTCATATTCGATTAACAGTTTTTTCAGCATCGTGGTTTTTCCGGCACCCAAAAATCCGGTCAGTAAGATCAACTTCATTCCATATCTCCTTGTTTTGAGCAGGGCGGCATTGACTGCCGCCGCTTCAGGCCAGCTTCTGGTTATAGATATTTGCCGACCACTTCAATTAATTCCTGCTTGCTGGGAATAATTGATGACCACTGCAGTTGGCCATTGATATAGGTGGATGGCAGGTGCTGAACGCCCATTTTTTTAGTCCGGGCAATATCCATTTTATTGGTGTATTTAAATTCTTTAATCTCAATCCGATCGCCAAACTCTTCTTCGGCCAGCAGGATTCCCTTGACCATGTAGGTACAGGCCGCACAGGTAGCTGAATCCAGGGTGAAGATTTCAATCAGCGGTTTTTCCAGCTTGTCATAATCCGGCAGATCTACGGGGATATCTTCATCCACGGCCTCATAGTTTTCGATCATTTTACGGACCGTTTCCGTTTGCTTAATGGCCTGGACAATCGCTACCGTATTATCAATCGGGACATTATAAGGCATATCACAGCCGGGGCTGACAATCAGGTTATGATGGTTGATCTGATCCAGCATGTCGACAATAAATTTCATATTGTCCTGTTGATTGCCGAACAGCAGGGTGGTTGTCAGTGGAATATTTCCGCCAATGGTAATATTGTATTGGTCGGTGATTTTCTTGGCTTCATAAATATTGACATTCTCATCAATGGAGATCCCGTCGGGATTGGTTTTACACATCACCTCCATTTGAACAGTAGCATCGCCGCAGACAAAGAAACTGCTTAAAGCCCCCTTGCTGCGAATAAAATCAAAGGCCGCCTGGAAGGGTTCCATAAACAGGGCCTCAATCGATTTCGGTGAAATCTGACTGATCAGCGGGTCAACCAGAGCAATGACATCCATCCCGGCATCAATATAGTAGCTTGACATGGCATTACACACTTCCACGCAGAATCCTACCAGTTCTTTGACATACTCCGGATACATGACGATATCCATAAAAAATTCGCTGCCGCGGATATGGGAAGCCAGGGTGACTGGTCCGCAAATTAAACCATAGAGAGCGGTGTCATCCCCCACTGCCGCTTTCACCCGTTTCATCACATCCACCACCATTGGAATGCGGCCGTCGGTAACTTTTGGAATCTTGCATTTGCAGGGTACTGTCAATTCACCGGCATAGGGATGGGTCATTACCGATGGCGGATTATCTTCCGCCCATAACAACTCGCAGCCAAGTATTTCTGCTTCAATTTGAAGATCGAAGATTACCGGCATCCCGTCAGGAGCATAAAGCTTGTGAACTTCCATCAATGAATCAAATAATTTATCGCCGTCGGTTAATACCTCCCGGGCTGTATACCCTTTCAGAAAACCGGCATGGACACCACTGAAAGGCACCCATGGTACCTCATTGACCGTTTCGTGTCTTAATGTCTTTAAAATTAGATCTTTTCCCATTTTTTACCTCATTATTGTGTTTTCTATTTTATTTTTATTTCAGTAACTGCGGTGTTGCTGTTTATTGATGATAATCGTGGTGCTATTGTGCCAAAATCTTCGACTTAATCCCGGATAGATAAAGAATCGGCATCAGCTGTTCGACTGACAAGAATTACCGCAACCAGCATCAGCCCGGCCCCGGCAATGGTATTGCCATTCCATGGTTCGTTGTATAATAAAATACCCAGCACTAAAGTTACCACCGCCTCAAAAGCAATTATCAGTGAGGTTTGGGTCGATCCGATTCGCTTAATGGCAAAGGTGACCATCTGTAGAACAAAGATAGTAATTCCGCCCAATGCCAGGGTGAAAATGATTCCTTTAGTCGATAATGATAAAAATTCTGAATTGCCTGAAATAATCCAGCCCTGAATACCGAAAAATATGGCGCAAATCCCGCCCAGATAAAATATAATTACCCGGTTTTCAAGTTTTTTAAGGCTGCTTTGCTGGAGACTAACCAGATAAATACCATATGCCAAGCCTGATCCCAGTGCTAATACACTGCCCATATTGATTAAATCGAAATTGAAATTCATCAGAAATAAGATCCCTACACTGGCAATGATCAAAGCACTGATCTTCGTCTGGTTGGGTTTTTCTTTAAAAACCATGGCCATAATGACAACCACGAAAAGCGGATAAGAGAAATACAGCATGGTTGCCAATCCCATCGGCATATAATTAAAGGACCGGGCCAATAAAAAAGTGGATCCACCATATCCGACAGCCGAATAAATAAATAGTTCCAGGGCCTGTTTTTTTGTTATCGTGATCTTTTCTTTTTTTAAGATAAAGGTTAGTCCCAAGCTGATAAAAACAACGACATACCGATAAAATAAAATGGTGGTGGCATCCAAACCATCCAGCATTAAAGCCTTGGTTAAGACCGGAATGAGACCTGCGGCCAATGCGGCTGCAACGGCTGCAATGATTCCAATTGACATGTTTGCCTCTTTTTCTTAATTTTTAAAAAGCACTCCTGAGTCGGAGTGCTTCAGACTGTCAAAAAAGATAACCTAGTACCGACAATTGTTACATCATGTTGTACGCATCGGAGCGGACACGGCAAAGCCTGCGTGGAGGCAACGAGCCAAGCACAAGCTTGCTTGTAGTTGGCGACTGCCCGCGACTAATAAGAAATATTATTTCTTATTAGTGTCCGATTCCGCGGCGAACAACAGATTAACAATTGGTCGGTACGGCAGTTAATCGATAACCTCAAGCACTCCCGATTCGGAGTGCTTTATTTGTCATAATCTTTAGTGTCTCCGTCTATTTTAAGCTTAGCTATGCTGTTAATGCTTTGGCGGTATCCACTGCTGCCGATGCATCGGCAGCATAAATAGCTCCTAATTTTTCGCTATATGCTAGTGATAGTGGTGCGCCACCAACCAGATATTGTACGATTAACCCTTCATCCTGGCAGGCATTGATGACTTCCTGCATATAGGTCATGGTCGTTGTCAGCATCGCTGACATCCCGACGATGTCGGCGTTATGTTCTTTGACTGCCGCTACAAATTGCTCGACTTTGGCATCAATCCCCAAATCGATAACCTTGAAACCAGCGCTTTCCAGCATCATCACAACCAGGTTTTTACCAATGTCATGCAAGTCCCCTTTGACGGTTCCAATCACAATAGTTCCCAGGCTGGGCATGTCTTTATCGGCAATCAACGGCTTGACAATATCCATTCCGGCATTCATCGCCCGGGCTGCCATCAACACTTCAGGAACAAACATATCTCCGGCTTTAAATTTTTCTCCGACAACATTCATCCCACTTAATAAACCTTCATTGATAATCGTAATCGGATCGGTTTTCGCTTCAACCAGAAGATTGACGTTTTCAATAATCCCTGGTTCGTTTCCATCAATTACAAATTGTCCTAAATCTGCTATCTTCAACATCATTTTTCACCCTTTTCCATATTCTTTATTTAATTTCTGCCAGCAGTTTTTCCAGTTCAGCGGCTTCTTCATCGGCAATTACATAGGTGTGCACGCCATCATCTGGAAACGCACCATTTCGCACTTCGTCGCAAAATGCGGTGAATCCTTTTAATAATTCAGCCCCTACATTGGCATATTTTTTTACAAACTTAGGGGTGAAGTCATCATAATATCCAACCATATCGGCATAGATCAGTAACTGACCATCGGTAAAGGAACCAGCGCCAATTCCCAGAACCGGAATATTCAGGCGTTCGGTGATGGCTTTACCGACCACTGCCGGAACCCCTTCAACCAAGATAAAGGATGCCCCAGCAGCTTCAATCGCCAGCGCCTGTCGCAATAGTTCCATCGCTGCCCCGGCACTTTTACCCTGGGCTTTATAGCCGCCCATCTGCGCTGCAAACTGGGGTGTTAGTCCAATATGTCCCATCACCAGAATCCCCACATCAGAGATGGCTTTAATCCGCTGACAAACTGAATCGGTTCCACCTTCCAATTTAATGGCATCCACCAGGGATTCTTTAGTAAACCGGCCGGCATTAAAGACCGCTTCTTCGTTGGAAATCTGATAGGACATATAGGGCATATCGCCAACAATAAAGGTATTGGGGGCGCCCCGTCTGACAGCTGATGAATGGGCAATCATATCATCCATGGTTACCGGGAAGGTGGTTTCATAACCCAGGGTTACCATTCCCAGGGAATCCCCAACCAGAATCATATCCACGCCGGCCCGTTCTTCATATTTGGCAGTTAAATAATCGTAGCCGGTAATGTATACAATTTTCTCTTTCTTCTCTGCCATTTCTCTAAAATTAATAATACTTTTTTTCATCATTCGCTCCTTAGTGTTTTATTATTTTCTCTACAGACCAGTCTTTTTTTAAGACCATCCACCATCGCACGCTCGTAAAGCGTGCGAACGGTTGAGGGTCTTGGTTTATTTTATTTTAAGGGGTGGCTGAGGAATATAAAGGGGAAAACTATTTCAGTTTTCCGATTCTTAAATAATCGTTTAGTTCTTCTTTGCTCATGTTGTCAATACCAATGTATTCCAGAGTATAGCCATTGGCGGTCAGGTCTCGGCCCAGGATGGCACAGGCCAGACTGATCATTGAGTCAACAACCGGAGTCTTGACCCCATAGACATCACCCAGTTGCTGATACACATAACAGCCGACGGGAATATCTTCGGTAATGTAACGGTTTTCCATGGTAAATGGACCGGTACCGTATTGGATCGGATCCTGTTTATCAAAGGGAATCAGGTAATCCAGTCCCATGTATTCCTGACCGAGGACGTTTTCCCGGGAAAAGAAATGCTCTTTCTCATAGGGTTGAATGCCCACTCCGATCGTTTCTGCCAAAGTACATTCTTCCTGATAGAAGGTGTATTGAACCTGGGAAATGGATGGACAATAGGCGTGGGAATAAATTGAGAATTTAAATTTATCTTCACCAAAAATGGTACCAAAGTTCTCCATCGTCGAGACCCCAAGAATTGCTCCCGGACAGTGCAGCACCGGATTAACATTAGAGAATCCAGTATCTAAAACGGTATCCCCGGCAACGGCACCTTCACCTTCAGTCACGGCGTCCATTGACGGCAGGTATTTAGAACTTTCGATAAAGGCCGCGGTATCCGTAGCTGGCATGGCGGCCCCACGTAGGGTAATGGCCCGATAATAGACCCGGATTTTATGCGTAATCACGCCACCCGGCATTTCCACCCGGCTGCCATAGGTTGAGCTTGACCAGCCACCGACGATGACATTTTTGGTACAGCCAGCTTCCCGCATCATTTTGCGCAAAATCAAACTGCCAAAATTGTCGGGAAAAATATGTATGACCTGTCCGTCTTCCAGACAGGGGATCAGTTTTTCAAAAAAAGGTTTATGTCCAAAAGTTGGGGTGGCAATTACAATGATACCAGCCCCTTTAACTGCTTCTGCCACATCGGTGGTAACCTTATCCATTTTTGCAAAGCCTTCTCGTTCAAAGCCATAAAGATTAACTTGCTCGCCAAAGAATTTGATCCCAACTTTTTCCACATTTTTTAGTGTTTTTTCAGCGAAAGGTTCAAAGTCACAAATCCTGACTTTTGCTCCGCCTAATGCACAGTCTCCGGCAATCGCCTTGCCAACTGCACCAGCCCCTAATACTGCAATGGGCTTGTCTTTTAAATAACTCATGTCTGCCATATTTTTTCTCCTTTTAGTCATCTCAATTTGAAATAATTGATCGTTTACTTACTGCTGAATTAAAGCAAGGTTCATGCCAACATAACACTGACATCAAATTTTCAGGTATTCGCTTGTTTATTGTCATTCTCAAGCTGGCCTGCTATTTGATCACAAAATGCAGGTGCAAAATTTCAGGCCGCTGATAACAGGCATTATCCTGTTTCCGCTTACTAATTCTTTACAAACCCCGTTTTAACGGGGTTTATGACAAGTGACAATTAATTTTGCGTGTTATCATATTTTGCATACCTGACTTTGTTGATCAGCAGCATATTCGAAAGTCTACAGCCACATCAATCGTCAATTAAAAAAGAACGCTACTCATGGTAGCCTGGACCTTCTGACCAGCCACCAGTTACTCAATAAAAAAAGAGTGTGACCTAATGTCACACCCTTTTGGGCTATTATTTACTCTTTTTTATCTTTTTTATTGTCTTTTTGTTTTTCCAGGGTATACCATTTTTTATGAATATGCGTGTCCGCAAGTTCAGCTTCGGCCTCAGCGGCAGCTGCAGCCACTTCACCATCCATAAAATCGGCATATTCCAGTTCATCCCGCTTTAGTTTGCCGGAAAACAAATGATACAGGAAGCCGAGAATCATTGCCAATTCAATAAAGAGAATGGGGAAACCGGCAATGGTTTTAACGATCTTGATGCCGTCAATCCCGCCGCTGATGACAAAAACCAGCGAAATTAAACCGATAAAGACGCCCCAGAAAACTTTGATTGGCAGCGGCGCTTCTTTGACACCTTTGGACTGTTTTAATGACATGGTCGAGATCGTCGATGTCATCGAATCTGCCAGGGTAATGAATGATAAACCGATGGTTACCAGCATAATGATGCGAATTAATTCGGTGAATGGCAAAAATTCAAAGATATACATCATAAACGCCTGGGCCCCATTATCAGCCAGGAATCCTGACATATCGGCAACGCCTCTTAATTGAAGGTCTAAAGCCAGGCCGCCAAAAATACTGAACCATAAAATGCCGAACATGGCTGGCAGAATAACATTGACGGTAATAAACTCGCGAATGGTCCGGCCATAGGATAATTTAACTAGGAATAAACCAACAATTGGTCCAAAGGATAACCAGTCAACCATCCAGTACATATCCCACCATTGGGGCCATAGATCACTGTCAACAATTGGTTGGGTGAATAAGCTCAAATCAACAAAGTTATTGACAAAATATCCAAATGATTGGGTAAACAGATTAAAGATATAGGCTGTAGGTCCGCAAACCAGGACAAAAATCATCAGGGCAATAAAGATCCAGGCATTTTTATCACTTAGCCAGGCAATTCCACGGTCAAGACCGGTTGCACTTGAGATGGTGTAAGAGGTAATGATCACTGCTGCGATAATCGCCCAGACAAAGGGTCCCGGTTCAATACCAAATACGAAATTCAGCCCACTGCCGATCTGGAGCAATCCGTAACCCAGAGAACCGGCAACACCACCGCAGATAGCAAATAAGATAATCCCATCAATGATTGTATTAATCTTGGAATTCAGCTCTTTGCCATCATTCAGATAAACAAGACCGGCACTGGCGGTATAGCTTTTGTTCATGTTATAGTAGGCATAACCAATGGTGATCCCTGCTACCGCATAAATGGAATAAGGTGAAAATGACCAATGCAGAAAGGACTTGCTCATTCCCCAGATGACTGCATCTAAACTGCCTGGTTCTAACCCGACTGATGGCGGTGGCGTAAAGGTATGCATGAGTGGTTCGGTGGCGCCCCAGAAAACAATCCCGGTTCCGATCCCGGCGCAAAGGGAAATAGCCCACCAGATCCAGGTTTTGTACTTGGGTAATGCATCTTTCCCTCCAAATTTAATACTCCCGAAGGGATGTACAAATAGTAATACCATACAGCCAACAAAAATTAATACGCCGATGGAAACCATCCATCCGGCATTTTCCATTAATGCAATAAAGAAATCGGTCATAATGGTTGTAAACTGTTCGGGAACAATGAAGCCAATAATCAGAATGATACCCATTAACACAATTGGAATCGCAACTGGAACAATACGTATTCGCTTTAACATAAGATTCTCTCCTCCTAAATTTTATACCGTTTTTTAATAACCTGTAAACACATAAGAATAATGATTTCCTGAAAATTACAGTTTCTACCATAAAACACTTTTCTTTTCTAGACACCTCCCGCAGATATTTAGCCATTCATCTATATTCGGTATCTATCGCAAGCTTTATGCCAATTCGTAAAATATATAAATATTTAAATTATCGTGATTTTAAGCCTTTTTTAAGCGATCATTATTACTATGTGTTCTAAACGCTGCAAAACATTATGCACCTCATCAAAGCAAACTTTGAAAACCATTACAAAAACTGCTCCATGTCGGTGTTTCTTGCTGACCGTCTTTTATTTTTGCATGACATTATTTTTTGCAGGCTATTTTATCGTCTCCCATCACATCTTAGTTTTTTTCTGTGGTTTCGAACTTTTTTATTTTTCTTTGTTTTTTTATCTTCTATTATAATGTTAATTAAGCCTTTTTATCATTAGCCTTATTGACAAAATGCCATTGTCCCGCAGCTTGAGAAAATTTAACCGTCGAGCTTTTAACAACGAAGAATGACCGCAATCATTTTTTCTTTTAGCTGGCAATCAATCATTTCTTGGCACAATACTTGCTTGATATAGAATAACAACTAGCAAAATTATATTTAATTATTATTAACTATTCAGGAGGAAGAAATGCAAAGAGATTTAGGAATTAACTACATGACCACCCGGAAAAATCATACCTGTTATGGAATGGGTATTGGAATTATGGTATTAGACGATGCCTATCCCGGTTTTCCTGGCGATGTCCGTAATGCCAGTGCCTGGGGTTTTCCAATCCAGTATGAAATCGCTCAAGGGGTAGACAACTATACCCTGGTCTGGGAACAAGATAAAACCCCCTGTCGTGCCCCCATTGTCCAAGCCGCAAAAAACCTGGAACGAATGGGTTGTAAGGCAATCGCTGCCGAATGTGGCTACTTCGCTTATTTCCAGCAGGATGTTGCCGCTGCTGTTGATATTCCGGTTTTCATGTCCAGTCTGCTGCAGGTTCCCTTTATTCAGCAAACCATCGGACCTAAAAATGCGGTTGGCATCATCTGTGCCCAAAAACGTTTCCTGACCGATACCCATCTGGAAAAAGTCGGTATTGACCTGAACAGTAATTTTTACATTGCCGGTGCCCAGGATGAATATGGCTGTCCGCAGTTTGACACCCTTTGGGATCATGAAAAACGGCCTGAAATTCCTGAGAGTTACTATGATGAATCAGAAAAGGATATGATTCGCATTACTAAAGAATTCATCGCTAAATACCCCGATATTAAAGCAATTATGTTGGAATGTACCGGAATGCAGCCTTTTGCCCGGGCCATCCAACGGGCCGTAGATTTACCGGTATTCAGCTGGGGAACCTTGCTGGATTATGCTTACTCCTGTGTTTCTCATCGTGATTACTATGGTGATATCTAAACCTTGTCCGAAATTCTGAATCTGTAAAGAAAAAACTCAATTAAGGGGATTAAAGTAATGAAACCATATGAAAAATATGTATCAAAAGAAGATATCCAAATTATCCACGCGGAATCGCTAAGAATTCTCAGCGAAATTGGCGTTAAATTCGAACATCCTGAAATATTGGATATTTTTAAAAATCACGGCGCCCGGGTTGTTGGCGAAACCGTCTTTTTAGATGAAAAAATGATCATCAATGCTATTTCAACCATTCCGGAAACTTTCACTATCGAAAACTCCAAAGGAAACCATACCCTTGGCGGCGGTAGTCTGATTTTAATGCCTGGGATCGGAAACATTTTCCGCCTGGAACATGGTCATCTTCATAAAATGACCAATGATGATGCCGTGGATCAGTTTAAGCTGTCCGACACCAGCGACGTTATCAATTGTAACTACTTTAATATTTTTCTCGATGACAAAGGCCTGTCCCTGGATGAACGGGTCTTCAGTCCCATCGCCATGATTTTAAAATATTCCAATAAAACGGCCTTGCATTTACAGGCCAACACCTTCCCGTTAAAATCAAACATGCGAGAATCTTTTAAAAAAGGTTTGGAACTAATTGAAAAATTTGAAGGTCGTAGTGGTGTTTACAATAATATTGTCCACGTCAATTCCTTGTCACCTTTATGCTTTGACCATGATCCGCTGGAAAAATTCCTGATTGCCGCTGACATGAATCAGCCGGTCTGGTTCAGCCCCTGTGCGATGCCAGTCCTCACCGGACCGCCTTCAGTGGCCGGGCTGATTGCGATGACCAATGCTGAAGTTTTGGCCGGAATGGTCATGTCCCAGCTGGTCAAACCGGGTTTGCCGGTGGTTTATGGCCAGACCTCGGCTTCCACCAACCTGCGCACCGTCCAATTGAGCATTGGCGCGCCTGAAACCGCTTTGATTTCTTATGCCACCCGGGGACTGGCTGATTTTTACAAGCTACCATGTCGCACCGGAGGCGGTTTAAGTGATGCTAAAGATTTTGATATGCAGGCCGGGATTGAGTCGGATATGATGATTCGCTCGACCCTTGAAGCGGCTCCCGATCTGGTTCTCCATTCCTGTGGAATCATGGGCAGCTTTAACATCTTAAGTTTTGAAAAATTCCTGATGGACGAAGATACTTATCGGATGAATCGCCGTCTATTAAAAGGAATTAAAACGGAAGAAAGCTACCTTTGTCATGATCTGATTGCCAAAATCGGACCCCGGGGTAACTTCCTTCAGGGCCGAACTCCGAAGATGTTCAAAGAAGAATTCTTTGTTCCCAAATACTTCAATAAAGAAGATCCTAACCAATGGCAGGAAAATGGCAGCAAACCGGTTCTAAGCGATGTCCAGGCCGCTGTCCAAGAACGTCTGGCTTCCTATACGCCACCAGACATTACCAAAGAACAGGCTAAACTGCTGGAAGACTATATCCCAGTTTGCTATCGCGAACGTATTTAATAATTATCATTTAAGATTTAAGGAGACATTATGGAAACCACACAAAGAAATATTGAATTCAATGTATTAAATAAAAATAAAATCGAAACCATTCACGAAAAAAGCATGGATCTGCTGGAAAACTTCGGAATGCGCGTCGTTGGCGCCCGAACCATCGATTTGCTTAAAAAATATGGCTGTACCGTTGATGGCGATCTGGTTAAATTCCCCAAAGCGGTTGTTGATAAAGCCTTGAACACCATTCCCAAAGAATTGACCTTATATACCCGAGACGGCAAACCTAATATGATCATCAACAGCAAAAACAATGTCTATTTCGGAACCCATTCCGATCAACTGGAGATCCTTGATCACAAAACCAATATGGCCCGCCCCTATCTGAAGGCGGACATTAAAAATATGTGCAAACTAGGCAGCTATCTATCCAACATCAGCTTTATTCTGTCAGTGGGGATGTGTGCTGATGTGGATCCATTGGTCCAATCTCAGGTGACCTTTATTGAAACCCTGAAAAACTTTGATAAAACCATCAATTTTTCCACCAATGACATCGAATCCCTTCAGGAGATCATCGACATCGCTGCCGTTGTTGCTGGTGGACACAAAGAACTGGCTGAAAAACCCTTTATCTTTAACTACTGTGAACCGATTCCGCCGCTGACCCATCCGGTCGAAAGTACTGAAAAACTTTTTATCAGTGCCACCAACAAAATTCCGGTTGTTTATATGCCTTACAGCATGATGGGGGGCACCTCTCCGATTACCATCGCCGGTGCCTTAACCCAGAATAACGCCGAAATTTTAGCCGGTGTGGTCATTACCCAGGCCGTTAATGAAGGCGCTCCGCTGATTTACGGTTCGATGCCAACGGTGTTTGATATGCAAACCACCATCGGTTCCTATGGTGCCCCTGAATTCCATAAGTCGGTGGCAGCTGCTTCGGAACTGGCAGACTATTATAACCTGCCCTTCTACGGCACGGCCGGTTGCAGCGATGCCAAAACCGTCGATCCCCAATCCATTGCGGAGGTCCAAATGGAACTCTTCTCGTCCATTTTAAGCAAGGCCAACATCGTTCACGATATTGGTGTATTGGATCACTGTAACTCGGTGGCACCCGCGATGGTGGTATTGGCCAATGAAATGATCAATGAGCTATCGGCCTACTCCAGCGGTGTCGAAGTGAACGAGGAAACCCTGGCCATGGATGTTATCAAAGGTGTTGGGCATGGCGGTCACTACCTTAATGAAATGCACACCCTCAGTAATTTCAGAAGCGTTTGGTATCCGGAATTCTTTAAACGGCGAATGGTTAATCCCGATCAGTCCGATATTCTCGAAATGGTCAATGCAAAAATTGATACGATTCTTGAAACCCACGAGGTCCCCCCATTAGAAGCTTCAATCCTGGCTGAGATTGAAAAAATCGAAAAAAATTACCAGTAATCCGTTGTTCAATCCCCTTTATCAATCAGACAGGCAACCCGTTCTCAGGGTTGTCTCTATGATTTTTTTGGAATTCATGTTATCATACTGTCTTAGTCAGTAAACCCGAAACGGAGAATACCAGTGAAAGTAAAAAACGAGCACATTTTGGAAGCTTTTGGCGAAAATTCTTTCCCGATTCAGGATGTTGAGCGGATCGAAGATGTGTGCATTCATGTTGTTGATGCCAATGGAAAAATCGTCTGCTACTCCAAGGGCTGCGAAATTATCGAAAACATGAAGCATGAAGATGTTATCGGTAAAAACATGTCTGATATTTATGATTATCTTGAAAACGAATCCATGGAATCTCTGGTTTTGAAAACCGGAAAAAAAGTTCAGGATGTCCATGTCAAATATACATCACCTTCCGGAAAGGTTGCTGATGTCATCAGCAGTACTTACCCGGTTTTTTCAAAAACAGATCCCCATAAGGTTGAAGCAGCCATCTGTATTTACCGGGATATTTCCGACTATATTCATATGGCCAATACCATTAATAAACTACAGAACGATCTGAAATCCCAGCAACTGAAAAATAATGGTACCCAATTTACCTTTAAAGATATTATCGGCACCAGTGCCCATATGGCTGAATGTGTTCGTCATGCGGAAATCGCTGCGCAAACCACCGCGCCGATCCTGATCGCCGGACCCACTGGTACTGGTAAAGAGGTTTTTGCCCAAAGCATTCACAATGCCAGTCCCCAGGCCAATAAACTTTTTGTGGCCATCAATTGTAGTGCAATCCCTGAAAACCTTCTGGAGAGCACCTTGTTCGGCACCGTCAAAGGTTCTTTTACCGGTGCGGTTGATTCCGTGGGGCTATTGGAAACCGCAGAGGGAGGCACCATTTTTCTCGATGAGATCAACTCCATGCACATGGGACTGCAATCCAAGCTGTTACGGGTACTGGAAACTGGCAAATATCGGAAGGTCGGCGGCCATAAAGAAATAACAGCCAATATTCGCCTGCTCAGCGCCTTGAACCAGGATCCGCTAAAAGCCATTGAAGAAAAACGACTGCGCTCTGATTTATACTACCGGCTGGCCGTCTTCTCCATTCACTTACCACCATTAAAAGACCGTAAACAGGATATTCTGGATCTGGTACCGGCATTCCTTTCCACCGAAGGGTCGGCCATGGGAAAACAGCTGTTTAAGGTATCTGATGAAGCCCAGGAAATTCTGCTCTGCCATGACTGGCCAGGAAATATCCGGGAGTTAAAGCACGCTATTACTCACGCCATTTATATTGCTCAATATCAGGATACGATTCTGACGCCAGACTTACTACCGGCTTATTTGAGGAAAAATATTTCCGATAAAAAGATCTATGAAAAATACTTATCCGCCAGCATTGATGATAAAAATTTAAAAAACACCTTAAGTAAGATCGAGAAACAAATGATTATCGATGTTTTGCAGGCCAATGATCATAACATTTCGAAAAGCGCCAGAGACCTGGGTATATCACGGCAGAATTTGCAATATAAGATCCGACTGCACGGTATTAAAGATGCCGATGGTGAGCTATAAAAAAGGGTTTCCGCCTAAATTTGACGGAAACCTTTTTTCTGCTTTGATATCCGCCTTCGGTAGCTTAATAAATATTTGATCTTAAAATCAGTTCTTCAGGTTTTTTCCAATAAACTGACAAACCTCTTCCAGGGCCTCAGTAGCCTCCGGGAACATCGGTGCCAGCAAGGGAAAACAATGAAACATCCCCTTCCATACCTTCAATTGCACATCAACCCCGGCTTCTTTCGCTTTTTCGCCAAAACGGGTTGAATCATCCCTTAAGGTTTCGTTATCGCCAACCTGAATAATCGTTGGCGGCAAACCGCTCAGATCTCCGAACAATGGTGAGGCATAGGGGTGCCGCGGATCTCCGCTGCCAACATAGTAACCCAGATAGGTTTCATTTGCGCCTCTGGGCGTACAGGGATCAGCCTTTGCCCTTGTTTTATGGGACTCTCCTGAAATCGTCATATCGGTACATGGTGAAAATACGGCACAGACCCCTGGTAGCGGGATGCCCTCATCCTTGCATTTTAGCAGGGTGGCCAATGCAATGCCGCCACCAGCTGAATCTCCGGCAAAAGCGATATTTTCTGGTTGATACCCTTGTTTAAGCAGCCAGCTGTAGACTGCTGCTGAATCATCAACTGCTGCCGGGGCCGAATGTTCCGGGGCCAGCCGATAGTCAAAGACCAGGGCTTTAATACCCAGATGTTTAACAAAATTCCCGACAATATTTCGGTGCGATCTGGCATTGCCCATGACAAAACCGCCGCCATGAAAGTACAAGACGACTTTTTCTTTGGGAGCCTCTTCACTTTCAACCCATTCCGCATAAAAATCCGGATAGTCACTGGGTTCAAAATCGATGCCCGGAATTGGTTTAAAAAAAAGCTCGGCGGTTTTATCACAGTCTTGTCGCAGCTTTGCGATTGAGGTGTCTTTATCAATCATTTCCGGGCGCAATTGCCCTTTAAAGAGATGACGATATTTCATCGTGTAGTGCATCATTTTTGCTTTTGTACTCATGCTAACTTTATTCCTCGCTTTCTCTTTCAATCAAAAACATCGATGCAATCACCCGATAATCCAGTTCTACGTCCCGATTATTATTGGTTGAATAGTATATTGCCAGACCATTGATACTGGTCCAGAATAAAATGGACAGCATTTTGGGATCACCTCCTACAATGGTTCCTTCTTTTTGTCCCGCTGCCATTATTGCCTCAATAACCTGATAGGGGATATTCCTTTTTTCTTGAATAAGATCCTGAGCATCGATCGGGATTGCTGTTGAATTGATTGCCTGGGTAATCAAACGACAGGTATCCAAAAATGTCTGGCTGTTTTCAATGGTATCCACCAATCGTTCTAAAGCAAAGCGGATTTTTTCACCTGGACCGGTCTCCATATCTCGTACCGAATAGGATGCTGCAATGGTCTTGTCCAGTGCCTCATTGATGAGGTCGACAAAAATTTCATCTTTTGATGAGTAATAATGATATAACAGTCCCTGGGCGATTCCAGCTTGGACCGCGATATCCTGGATTCGGGTGGCGAATAGGCCCTGTTTAACAAATTGTAACAGGGCTGCATTGCGAATCTTTTCTTTACGAGATTCCCTCATTCTATCGTTTTGTTCCTTTGATCGAGCCATGATCCCTCCCGGATGATATATTGAATATATATTCAATATATCATCCGGGTTATCTCTTGTCAAGTCTCAATTTCTATTTTATATACACGCACTGCGGCGCTGCCTGGAAATTTCTTAGGTAATACGTCCTAATTTCAGGTTTTTCTTAAGGAACCGTTTATTTACCATTTTATGTGGTATGATTAAAACAGTGCATATCGAACTACCTTTATTCTCAAACACATTAAGAACATTTAATTGAATCGTTTGTCTTGTAAAGAACTTGTTCTTGTCACGTGAAAGGAGTGCAAACTCTATGAAAGAAAAAGCTTTACTCTACTGTGAAGGTCAATTTGGTGAATCCGATGGAAAGACTGCCAATGGTTTAATCCGACGTTCCCAAAAATACCATATCACATGTGTAATAGACAGCACCAAGACAGGCCTGGATGCCGGAAAAATATTGGAAGGGGTTGACAATGGTATCCCCATCTATCGTGATTTATCCGAAGCCATGGATCAATTAAGCGAGGTTCCCAAATATTTTATTTATGGTATCGCCCCAAAGGAAGCCATCCTATCTACCAAAGAACGACGAATTTTTCTCAAGGCGATGTCTTTGGGGATGGATATCGTCAATGGTCTTCATGAATTTATTTCTGAAGATTCTGAATTTAAACAACAGGCCAAGCGCTATCGGGTTAAGTTATATGATATCCGAAAGCCACTTGCCAATCGCTACCTTCATCTTTTTACTGGTGATATTTTAAATGTAAAGACCCCCAAAATCGCCATCCTCGGGACCGATTGTGCCGTAGGCAAACGAACTACCGCGATGCTGCTGATTGCCGCTTTAAAAGAACGAGGACTTCGGGCCAGCTTTATCGGTACTGGTCAGACCTCATTAATTCAGGGAGAAAAATACGGGATTGCCCTGGATGCCATTCCCTCTGAATTTATGACTGGCGAATTGGAAAATGCCGTTGTCGAAGCCAATATTCACGAAAAACCGGACGTGATTATACTGGAAGGACAAGGCGCCCTCAGCCATCCGGCTTTTATCAGCTCCTGCGCCATTATCCGCGGCGGAAAGCCGGATGGTATCATTGTTCAACATCCTCCCAAACGAGTAAACCGGGTCGATTTCGATTATCTGCCAATGCCCACCCTCTCCAGCGAAATTGAACTCATCGAACGCTTCTCAGAATCCAAGGTTATTGCGATCACAATCAATCATGATGATATGAATGAAAATGAAGTGGCCGATACCATTAAGGCTTATGAGCAAAACTATCAGCTACCCACCACGGACACCCTGTTCCATGGCTGTAACAAGCTGATCAAGGCTGTTTTAGAGGCCTTTCCTGAATTACAAGAAAAAACTACCCACTAAAAAAAGCCCATGCGATTTTTCGCATGGGCTTTTCTGTTATTATCGGGTGGCGTGGTAATAAGCGTAGGTCATCGGTTCCTCTTTGCTGAAACCATCACCGTCAACAACCTTGCCAATGAACATATAGTGGGTTCCCAAATCGATGGTCTGCTCCACTTCACATTCAACAAAACACAGGGTTTCCAGTAAGCCGGGACAGCCGGTTTTGCCAGTAATGTAGCTGAGCGTTTTAAATTTATCTACATCTCTGCCGCTCTGGTAGCCAAAATGCTTGATCAGATCATGATTATCTTTACCCAGAATGGAGACCCCAAAGACGCCGGATTCTCGAACATATTCGGATGTCAAGGTCCCTTTTCCGAGGCACACGCTAGCTTTTAAAGGGGTGCTGGTGACCTGAATAAAGGTATTCGATACCATTCCATTCAGCTTTTCATCTTTGATCGACGAGATAATATATAAGCCATAGCTGACATTAAACAATAAAGTCTGTAAGGCCTCTCTTTTTTTATCGGTTAAACCATCCTCAACTTCTTCAACCAAAACAAATTTTTCTGGTCCCACACCGCAAACCGGGCAAACATCGGGAGGGGTTTCACCCACATGGATATAGTTACAAACGGTACAGCGCCATTTTTTTTCTTTAACAGTTTCAATGACTTCTGACTCTTCGATTAAAACAAACTTATCTGGTCCCACTCCGCAAATCGGGCATTTGTCTGGAGGAGTATCACCTTCATGTACATAATTGCATACTGTGCAGCGCCATTTTTTCATTTTGTTCACCACTTTCTTAGAATTACTGTCTACTTTGTAATTATTATAATTTAAAAGCAAATTGAAGTACAGGAATAAATTGATGTTCTGATTGTCATTATAACCCTTTTTCGATGAGATTCATATAAAAAATGTTTTTTTTTGTAAAAAAAGGGGGTATATCAGGTTATAATTATTTATCGCACACATAATTATAACCTGATATAAAATCACTAACTGTAGATAGGATGAAACATGAGAAAATATAAAGAAGACCTCAAAAAAAATATTGCCGTAGCCAACGGTTTTGAAAAAGCCGATCTGGTTTTTAAAAATGCCAGGATTCTCAACGTATTTTCCGAAGAAATCTGTTTTGGCGATCTGGCTGTTGCCAATGGCACCATAGTGGGAATGGGATCATACGAAGGTATCACTGAAATCGATCTGGCTGGAAAATATCTGGTACCCGGATTCATTGATGCCCATATGCATATTGAATCCACCATGGTTACGCCTTTTGAGCTGGCCCGGGCGATTGTCCCCACCGGTACAACGACGATTATTGCCGATCCCCATGAGATTGTGAATGTCGCCGGAAAAACCGGACTGGACTATCTGCTAAACGCCACTGAGCAGATCCCCTTAAACGTTTTTGTAATGTTACCTTCTTCGGTACCAGCCACCCCCTTTGAAACAAACGGTGCCGGTCCTTTTTTAGCTGCCGATATGCAGACCTATCTCGATCATCCCCGAATCCTGGGACTGGGGGAAGTGATGTGTTTTCCCGACGTTCTGGCCGGTGGTCCGGTGATTCTTGATAAGCTGACACTATGCCGGCACAAGCTTGCTGATGGCCATGCTCCGGGGCTGGCAGGTAAACCACTCCAGGCTTACGCCTGCGCCGGAATCATCAGTGAACACGAATCCACCACCTGGCCCGAAGCCCTCGAAAAACTGCGGGCTGGTTTCTACATTCTGATTCGGGAAGGTTCTGCCGCCAAAAACCTGCATGCCATCATCAGCGGCCTATTAACAACAGCGTTACCGACCGACCGGTTCCTCTTTTGTACCGACGACAAACATTTAGAAGACATCCATCAGGACGGACATATCCGCTGGAATATCAAACAGGCTATTGATCTGGGGTTGTGTCCAATCAAGGCAATCAAGATGGCCACGCTTAATACCGCCCAAGCTTATGGGCTAAAAAAACTGGGCGCCATCGCTCCCGGCTACCAGGCCGATCTGGTGATCGTGTCCGATCTGAACACCCTAGCTGTGGAGCAAGTTTATCAGCATGGCCGCCCGGTGAACGACAGCATCTGGGAACATCAACCCCATTATGAGATTGATTCCCAGCTGCTTAATTCGGTCCATATCCAGACCCTCACCTCAGAAAAACTGCGGCTCCTGATTAATCCCAAAAATCATGTTATCGAAATTATCAAAGATCAGATTGAGACTCATCATCTCCAGGAATCCCTACCCGGGAAAAACGGCTTTTTTATTCCCAATGAAAACTATGCCAAGCTGTGCGTTATTGAACGCCATCGCCATTCCGGTCATGTCGGCGTCGCAGCCATCAAGGGCTTTGGAATCCAGAGCGGTGCCATTGCCACCACCGTTGCCCATGACTCCCACAATATTATTGTCGTTGGCGATAACGATCAGGATATCCTGCTGGCGGTCAATCATCTCGCTGAAATTGGCGGCGGCTATGTGGTGGTCGGCAATCATCAAATAATCGGAGCCGTGCCCCTGTCTCTGGCTGGTCTGATCAGTCTTGAGCCCGGGGCCGAGGTTCAGAAAAAGGTCGCTTCGCTTATTTCAAGTGCCCACGGATTAGGGGTCGCCCCGGGCGTTGATCCCTTTATCACCCTTTCCTTTATGGCCCTGCCAGTGATTCCTTCCTTGCGCCTGACCGATCTGGGGCTTTTTGATGTCGATGCTTTTCAATTGATTAACGACTGAGCAATCAAAAAAGACAGCCATAAGCTGTCTTAGCAGACTGTCAAAAAAAGATAACCCAGTACCGACAATTGTTATATCATATTGTACGTATCGGAGCGGACACGGCATCGCCTGTCCGATTCTTCGCGAAAGCAACGAGCCAATCACAAGCTTGCTTGTAGTTGGCGACTGCTCGCGACTCATGCGAAAGGAGCAAAGCGGATTTCGCATAGCGCGGCGAACAACAGATTAACAATTGGTCGGTACGGTAGTTTATTGACAACCTCAAATGACAGCTATAAGCTGTCTTTTTTTCACTTTATTCAAATACGCGTTTGGCAATGCTGGCGCCTTCCCGGGCATCTTTGCCGTAATAATCGGCACCGATAGTCTTGGCATATTCAGGGTTTAAAACCGCCCCGCCGACCATGATGGTAGTGGCCGGGCAGTCGGCTTTGATTGCGACGATGATTTTTTGCATATTTTTAACCGTTGTTGTCATCAGGGCACTGAGACCCACCAGTTTAATGTCCTCGGTCCGAATGGTCTGGATAATGGTTTCAGCCTTGACATCCTTGCCCAGATCGAGAATTTCGTAGCCGTAATTCTCCAGAATAACCTTGAGAATATTTTTCCCGATATCGTGGACATCTCCCTCAACGGTAGCCAGCACAATTTTTCCTTTAACCACCTGAGTCTGGCCATCTCGCGTCATGGTTTCTTTGATAACTTCAAAGGCCTTCTGCGCCGTTTCCGCCGCAAAAATCAGATGGGGCAGGAAACATTCGCCGGTTTCGAAGGCATCGCCAACGGCATCCAGGGCCGGGACAATCTCGTTATTGACAATATCCAGCGGTTCTCTGGTCTCTAAGAGCATCGCGGTAGCCCCGGCCGCCTGATCAGTCAGTCCCTCTTCGATAATTTCCTTTAGGCCCAGGGCCGTTCGCTCCAGGTCTGATTTGGCTTGGCCAAAGCTGCTGTCTTTATAGGCATTGGCGTAAGCGATGCATTGGCCATCCAAACCCCAGAGCGCCCGGAACGCGGTAATGGTGTCCATCATTTCCCGGTCACTGGGGTTCATAATCGGGGTGGTCAGTCCCGCTTCCAGAGCCATCGCTAAAAAGGTCCGGTTTAACAACTCACGGTTGGGTAGACCAAAGGAAATGTTAGAAACCCCCAGCACCGTTGGCACCCCCAGTTCAGCCCGGAGTTTTTCCAGGGTTTTGATGGTTTCTCGCACTTCGGCCTGTTGGGCTGAGGCCGTTAACACCAGGGCATCAATGAGGATGTTTTTTTTGCTGATGCCGTATGATTCGGCCGTTTTAATGATTTTCCCGGCAATAGCAAAACGATCAGCCGCCAGACTGGGGATTCCGGTTTCATCCATGGTCAGCCCCAGTACCAGGGCGCCGTATTTTTGGGCGATCGGAAAGATCGCTGCCATTGAGGACTTTTTGCCATTAACCGAATTGATTATCGCCTTGCCGGGATAGCTGCGCAGCACCGCTTCGATGACTTCCGGATTAGATGAATCAATCTGTAGCGGACAATCCACCAGACGGCTGACCGTATCAACCGCCTCTTGCATCATCATCTGTTCATCAATGTCCGGCAATCCTAAATTGATATCCAGAATATGAGCCCCATCTTTTTTCTGATCAGTCGCCAGTTGGGTCACCACTGACAGTTCACCCTGGCGCAACGATGCCTTCAGCACCGGATTGGTGGTGGGATTAATACACTCACCAATAATATGGATATCCGTTCCCAAAATGATCGTCTTGGTGCTTGAGGATACGGCGGTAAAAGCTTTTTCAGTTACCTGATAAAGAAGCAGATCTTTGGTGGCGCCTTTCATTTTTTCGATATAGGCTGGGGTTGTGCCACAGCAGCCACCCAGAATTAATGCCCCCATTTCGGCAATTTGTACCATATAGTCGGTAAACTGATCAATGGTGATATCGTAGACCGTTTTACCATCTTTCATATGCGGCAAGCCGGCGTTGGGTTCCACCATGATCGGCACCGAGGCATAGCGCACCAACTCCGCGATAATCGGCAGCATCGCATCCGGGCCTGTCGAACAATTAATGCCGATGGCATCGGCTCCCAATCCTTCCAGGATGTTAACGACAGTCAAGGCATCACTGCCGGTTAAGGTCCGCTTATTTTCCTCATAGGTCATCGAAACAATCACCGGCAGCTCTGACACGGCTTTTGCCGCAATCAACGCCGCCCGGGCCTCGCAGATATCAGTCATCGTTTCAATGACAATTAAATCGGCCCCGGCTTTGTCACCGGCACTGATTATTTCCTTGAAATAATCAACGGCTTCATCAAAGGTCACTTCTCCCAGGGCGCCAATCAGTGTTCCCAACGGTCCGACATCGAGGGCTGTATAATCGGGATTCAATGCTTTTACATTCTTAACCCCGGCCGTGACCAGTTGTTCCACTGTGTAACCACTATCTTTTAATTTGTAACCATTGACGCCAAAGGTATTGGAAAGAATAATATTGGCTCCGGCATCAATGTATAATTGATGGATCTCTTTGATCAGTTCCGGTTGACTCAGATTTAAGGCTTCCGGTACCGGTCCGATCGTTTCAATACGATTCTGGAGCAGACTCCCCATGGCGCCGTCCAGATAAAGCCGTTTCTTTTTTAGTATTTCTTTTATATTCAATGGCATGTTCTCCTTTACGGGTATTCGTTTCTATTTGCTATTTACCCAATTTAGACCAAATACAGACTAATTTATAATAGTTTTATACTCGTTTTATATCAGTTTAAAACTAAGAAAAACCTCGTCCATGACGAGGTTAATGATAACATTAAATCCCATCATTGCAAATAAATCTGCTGGTATTGGCACCGTGCTTGCGCTGGTTGCCGGGTTTCATAGGGCCTGTCCCTCCACCTCTCTGGATAGGTAAATTATTCAATTGCTTTTGTGCATGATACCCTTCAATATTTTCTTTGTCAAGCACAAAATTTCAATCGTTTTTATGATTATTCGGTTTTCCCGCGCTAATTTTTTATCAGCACAATTCAATTTCGCCCCAGGCGCCCAGTTGATCTTCGATGATGATTAATATTCCCAGTATTTCCGGGATGTTTCTCGCCCACGCAAGTCCGCTTTCGACATCTCCCGGTTTCTTAATGCGATTTCCAAGCGCCGTGGCGACTGCATCGGCCAGGGGAATATTGGGGCTGATAATTGTCACCACATCGGCTTTGCCAAAACTCAGGGAATGGCCCATCATCCCGGATGAGGTGCAGACCCCCAACGTTTTTGCGTCAGATTTTATTTTTAATCCTAAATCAGCAAAGCGGGGATTGCCGGTGCGGATCGCAATACGCCGTTTTTTTTGGGTTTTAATCAATAAATCGCCGCCATTTTCGACGATAATTTCCGCGGTGAATGCTTCCAGCAAGCGGCCAATATATTTGGAGACCGCTCCAGCCACTGCTGCCATCGGCCCCACCCCGGCCATTTTGCCAGCTTTCAGCATATCGCAAATAATCGGCACGGCATGTGGATCGAATTCCAGTGGGATCAGGGATTCAATAAAACCGGGATGGGTCTGATTGTAGTCAACAATTGCTTGCCGCAGTTTTTTCAATTCAGCCGTTACGATTTTGGGGAGCTTAGGGGACATCGCCTGATGCTCGACCCCAATAAAAAGGTCGGATTCGAATTCGAGGACCTGGAAATAATCCAGATCCTCGGCTTTCATTATTTTTCGATAGGTTCGCGGTTCATAGATCATCTTCAAATTACGGCATGAATAGCCCGCATCGGGCAGGCTTTAACGCACAGCATGCACTCCAGGCATTTGTCGTCGTGATGGACTAAAGACCAGTCGGCTGTCATTTCGAGGGCACCAACGGCACAGACCGCAGTACATGCGCCACAGGAAACACATTTATTTTCATCGACCTCAACCACCGATTGAATATCTTTGACACCAATCTGGTTTTGTCTTAAAAAAACAATCCCCGCTTCAATATCGGCTTCTTCACCTTTAATTTCAAGCAACAGAGTGCCTTTAATATTGTCATCGATAAAGGCTTTAAGGATATTAAAATCCAGATGGTAAGTTTTTATCAGTTCCATGGCCATCGGCTGACCAGCTGACTTTTGCGGGAACGACAACAGTATTTTTTTTGTCATCATCGGGATTCTCCTTCCTTGATTTCGAGGCCCTTAAGCGAATTTCCCATCGGGAAGCTCTGGATCGGTTCCTGCAGGAAAAAATCGCCTTTTTTGATCCAGTTGTTCAGTTCCTCAGCAATTTCTCTGGCCATTTTCAGACTGGAAAGCGGTGAGGTCTTAATACTTTTTCCATTAATATCCACCGATCCGCTGCGAAGCTCGGCATAGCTGACCTTTTTCAGGGTCGGCTTGGCTTTTTTGGGAACACTGTAGTCAATCACATTGGTGTACAAGTCCTTATTTTCCACCGCCACAAAGGCCATGATTTCCTCATTGAGAATCGGAATCGGGATGCCCACCCCGACAAACATCGAGGCGCCGTAGCCCTCATAAACAGCGCCGCGAATATATTTGGGATCCATTTCTTTCATGTTTCCAATTAACGCCAGCGTCGCACCGGGGGTCTGGGGATAGCCTTTGTCATCTCTTGGACAGGCCGTATTAAACTGGGTTCCCATCCAGGATACATGACCCTGAGCGCCGCCAAAAAAGATCCGGGTACCCATGCCGATGGTTTTCAGCAGGGGATCATTGAGGAGGGGGCTTAATTCACCGGCGGTGCTATAGGTAATATTGCCCATATTTGGCTGTAATATCCCCATATAGGTATAAAGCCGCTGGCTGGAGCCATTAATGGCCGCATTATAATTCTGATAAACATTTCTGGGATTAAACAGATAGGCTTCATTTAAATCTTCCAGCTTCACCCAGGTATCCAGTTCTGTTCTGGGATAACAATCCGTGCCCTGAGATTTTGCCACCAGATGAACTTCTTTGCCGGCGATCAGGTCATGAATCACATGGGCTCCGCCATATTCAATACCCCGGTCTTTTGATGGCTGGGTGGCACCCAGATAGGTATCCACGGCGGCCAGACCGCCATAAGCTTCTACCCCATTGATGGTGATCTCACCCATCCGGATCGGTGGATCCGAATGTCCAAAATTCAAAAAAGCACCGGATGAGCACATCGGTCCGAAGGTGGCGGTGGTGACCACATCCACATATTCGGCGGCCTCTTTAACGCCCCGCTCTTTTACAATGCCGATGACTTCTTCGGCGGTAACAACCACCGCCTCGCCTCTGGCGATTTTTTCGTTAATTTCCTGATAGCTCTTTGCCATTTTCCCCTCCAACAATTCTTCTGATTTAGTTAACTGATTTATGACGTAATTTACACCATGGTATTGAGATAGGCGTTCATAAAGCCGTCCAGATCGCCATCCATGACACTGCCGACATTACCCACTTCGACATTGGTACGGTGGTCTTTAACCATGTTGTAAGGATGGAAGACGTAGGAACGGATTTGGCTGCCCCAGGCAATCTGGCTGTAGTCGCCCTTGATGTCTTCAATATGATCCATCTTTTCCTGCTCCATGATTTCCACCAGCTTGCCTTTAAGCATGTTCATGGCCACTTCTTTGTTCTGATGCTGAGACCGTTCATTTTGACACTGAACCACAATCCCAGTTTTTAAATGGGTAATCCGGATCGCCGAGTCGGTGGTGTTGACATGCTGGCCACCGGCACCACTGGAGCGGAAGGTATCAATCCGGATATCTTCCGGCAATATTTCAATTTCCACCGATTCATCGACCTCGGGCATGACGTCCAACGACGCAAACGAAGTATGACGGCGGCCCGATGAATCAAAGGGTGAGATCCGCACCAGCCGATGTACGCCCCGCTCGGTTTTTAAATAACCATAGGCGTTAATCCCTTCAATCAATAGGGTAACACTTTTGATGCCGGCTACATCGCCGGGTTGGAGATCCAGGGTTTTGACCTTGTATTTTTTCTTCTCCGCCCATCGGGTATACATGCGCAACAGCATTGAGGCCCAGTCCTGGGACTCGGTTCCACCAGCCCCTGGATGCAGGGAAATGATGGCATTATTACTGTCAAATTCCCCAGAAAGCAAGGTTTCAGTCCGGAAATTATCCAGCTTTTCGTCAAGATCCCGGATCGATGCACTGAACCCTTCCAGCAATTCCCCTTCTTCGGCCAGCTCCAGCATGACCATAATATCGTCCAGCGCTTCAGCCAGCTCATTAAAATGATCGACCTTGATTTTAATCAGCTTCTGCTCTTTTAAAACAATTTGCGCACTTTTCTGATCATTCCAGAATTCAGGATTCTCGGTTTTCTTTTCTAGCGCTTCCAATTCTTTGACAAGCCGTGGCAAGTCAAAGTGAATTCCCCATTTCTTTCAGTTTTGTTGCCATTGCATTGATGATCTGTTTTTCTTCATACAAATCTATCATCACGATCACACCCCTTCGTTTTATATTGTTAAATAATTATGAAAATTATTTCAGATCGTCAAAAAAGATAACCCAGTACCGACAAACTCAATTGTTTTTATGCGCCACAGCATTTCTTGTATTTTTTTCCGCTACCACAGGGACAAAGATCATTACGGCCGACCTTATCATGGGCGCTGGCCGGTCCGGCCGGTTTTCCCTCAATTTGGTTTTCGTTGGTTTTCAGCTGACTGAAATCCACCACTTTGGCCTGTTCTTCTTCCGCTGGGATCACCTGAATGTTGAGGTTGAACAGGTATTTGACGGTATCTTCCTGAATCCGCATGATCATGTCGTCAAACATGTCAAAGCCCTCTTTGGTATACTCTTTTACCGGATCATTTTGGCCGTAAGCCCGCAGTCCGATTCCCTGTTTCAGCTGTTCCATATTGTCGATGTGTTCCATCCAGGCAGCGTCGACGCTTCGTAATAAAATCATCCGTTCAATATTCTGTAGCTGTTCCAGACCCAGTTTTTCTTTTTTATCTTCCAGCACTTTGCGGCATTCACCCAGAATCGCTTCCACCAATACTTCGGTGCTTTCCGGTTTTTCTGGTAGGGTTAAACTTTCCTTCGGCAGTACGTTGGCCTCCAGATGCTTGTGTAAGCCTTCCAGATCCCAATCATCATAATATTGACCATCGCCGGTATACATGCTGACATAAGCATTAATCAGGGTTTCAGTCATGCTCCAGATTTCATTTTCCATGTCTTTGCCGTCAATAACCTGTTGCCGCTGTTCATAAATCAGCTCACGCTGGCGGTTCATGACGTTGTCATATTGAAGGACATGCTTCCGAATATCAAAGTTACGGCCTTCCACTCGTTTCTGGGAATTCTCGATGCCACGGGTGAGCATTTTGTTCTCAATCGGCGTTTCTTCGTCCAAACCAATGGATTCAACCAGTCCCTGGATTTTTTCCGATCCAAATACCCGCATCAAATCATCTTCCAGCGATACAAAGAATTGCGATGAACCAGGATCACCCTGACGGCCGGCCCGACCACGGAGCTGGTTATCGATTCGACGACTCTCATGACGTTCGGTGCCGAGTATATGAAGACCGCCCAGTTCTCTGACGCCTTCACCAAGGACGATATCGGTCCCCCGGCCAGCCATGTTGGTGGAAATGGTAACGGCATCTTTTTGACCGGCATTGGCGACTATTTCGGCTTCTTTTTCCAAGAATTTGGCATTTAAGACATTGTGCTTAACGCCAGATCGTTTCAGATAAGTGCTGAGCAGCTCCGACTTTTCAATCGAAATGGTCCCGATCAGAATTGGCTGGCCGGTCGCATGACGACGTTTGACCTCTTCAGTAACAGCCAGATACTTCCCTTGTTCACTTTTATAAATCAAGTCATTAAGATCTTCCCGAATCAATGGTTTATTGGTGGGAATCGATAAAACATTGAGGTTGTAGATTGTCTGGAACTCATCTTCTTCAGTTTTGGCCGTCCCGGTCATCCCCGATAACTTATTAAACATTCTGAAATAGTTCTGGAAGGTGACGGTTGCCAGGGTTTTGGATTCTCGATTGACTTTGACATTTTCCTTGGCTTCAATGGCCTGGTGAAGGCCATTTGAATAACGACGGCCCGGCATTAACCGTCCGGTGAATTCATCGACAATAATAATTTCACCATCCTTGATGACGTAATCCCGATCTTTAAACATCAGCGTATTAGCATGGAGGGCTTGATTAATATGATGGGAAATTTCCATGTTTTCCATATCGGCCAGATTGGTAAGATTAAAATACTTTTCTGCTTTAATGACTCCTTCGTCTGATAACATGACTGATTTTGCTTTTTCATCTCTGATATAATCATCGGCCTTCAGGTTTTTGGCAAAGCTGTTGGCCAGGGCATACAGTTTAGTGCTTTTGTCACCGCTGCCGGAAATAATCAGTGGTGTTCTGGCTTCATCCACTAACACGCTATCGACTTCATCGATGATGGCATAATTAAGTTCCCGCTGGACCTGCTGGGCCTTGACCGAGGCCATGTTATCTCTCAGGTAGTCAAAACCAAATTCATTGTTGGTTCCGTAGGTAATATCACAGGCGTAAGCATGCTGCTTTTCCTGAAAGGATAAACCATGGACAACCAGTCCCACTTGCAGTCCCAGAAACTCATGAATTTTCCCCATCCATTCACTATCACGTCGGGCCAGATAATCATTAACAGTAACGATGTAGACACCGCGACCGTCCAGAGCATTCAGATAGGCTGGCAGGGTTGATACCAGGGTTTTACCTTCCCCAGTTTTCATCTCAGCAATATTACCTTCATGGAGCGCCATGCCCCCCAACAACTGAACCGGGAAATGTTTCATTCCCAGGACCCGGGCACCCGTTTCCCGGACGGTGGCAAATGCATCCACCAATAAATCATCAAGGGTTTCCCCTTGAGCAAGTCGTTCTTTTAAGATCAGGGTTTGACCTTTTAATTCATCGTCGCTCATCGCCGCGAAACGGCTGTCCAACTCCAGAATCTGATCCACCTTTTTTTGCATCCGTTTTAATTCTTTTCTATTGCTATCAAATATTTGATCTAAAATTCCCAATACTTTCACTCCTTTGTAACTTTCTAACTATAATTATACACTAAACTTTATTATAGCATACTCTCTTTAATGAAACTTTATATAATTTTAAGGGGACTGTATTTTTTTATACAGTCCCCTTGCTTTATTTATTATCCGTTATTTATTTTTTCTTGCGCCAGAAGGCCACATCTTTGCCATCCAGTTTCAGTTCAACCAGTTCATAACCGGCCCGTTTTCGTTCGTCAACGGTTTCCTGAAAGTCTTTTCGTTCATCATCATCCATGTTAGCCAGCATTTTTTCCTTGTCTGCACTGGTACTTTCGTATACCCGCCCCACAACTGATTCAGTCACTTCTTCTATTTCCTTCAACGGAATGCCGACATCATCTCGGGGTGTTCCACTGATCAGACTTTCAGCTTCTTTACTGGTTTCTCGCATCAGTTGTTTGCGCCGATTGGCTTTGCGTTTTTCGTCTTCCAGATTCAGACGCTGCCAGACATTGAGCATTTCGTCTTCTGAAAACTCCACATCTTCCTCATCTTTACTTTTTACCCCGCTATCATAGGTGTTGGTTTCACTGCGCAAAACAAAGGGCTGGTCGAGGTCAGTCAATTTAAAACTTTCCACAATTCGCAAATCTGATTCCGGTACCGGATGGGGCTCGCCATCGGGATCACTGAGGGATTTAGCCACCTTGTTGAGCTCCATTTCCCGCATTTGCAGAATCAGTCGCTCTTTTTCAACGGCCAGTTTTTCCTCATAATATTTCTTGGTAAAGAATCCGGCATCATCACTATTGAGAATCTCTTCCATGTCGGCGGCTTCCAGTTCTTTATCACCCTTGACATAGGCGCCCACTTCCTGAATGTTGCTGATAATCTTAGTACTGCCATCATCAACCGGTTCCATAACCCGGGTTTCCTGATTGTCATTTTTACTGATAATAATTTCTTCGGTTTCGGTCCCGATTTCAGAATCCACCCCATCAAGAGCAGCTGGAATCAGTCTGGTTTCAAAGTTATCCCGAGCACCAATACTTTCATTTGAGTTATAGCCTTCTGTCGGAATGACAATCGTGGCGTTTTCATCCCGATCACCGCGAATACCGCCGGTAGCGGCCATATCCCGATAGTAATCTTCGATATCTTCCGGTTCATCATAACCTTCCTGATAACTATTCTGGATTGAAACACCGTCAAATCCATGATCTTCATCATCGCCAAAAATACCCTCATCTTCGCCATGATCATTTCGTTCATCCTGCATAATTGAGGCTTTTTTGTTCATTACATATTGAATAAACCCGATTAAACCAATGATAGTGACAATATTTCCAACCGTAACACCGGCGACCGATCCATAAAGACTCATGACCAAGGGTACATAGGGAACTGGAATGGGCAGATTAATTCCTAAAAACCATAACAGTGTATTGGGCTGAATCAGTGAGTATAGAGGACTTAGTCCCTGGGTGATCTGTTCGCCAAAGGCCGCTGGTAAAATATCGATGACCCCCTGGGCAACCGGCATGTGACCGCCATTAATAAAGATCACCACAAAATTTGCGGTAATCCCAACCGCCATCAGAATAACCCAGAAGTCATCAAGATTAAACACCAGCATGACTAATATCAGGATATAGCTGGCAAAGTTGACAATCTCCAGGTAGGGTTCAACCAGTGAAATACCACCAGTGTATATGTATAGATGCAAGGCAATTTGCAACACCAACCCTAAAATTCCTACAGGTAACAAGGAAATTTTTCTGACTTTGAAGCCACTCAGGCTTCCTCTTCGAATTTTTCCAATTAAAAAACCTAAAATAATCGCAATTAGTATTAACATATTTGTTTTAACCCCACTATTTATTTATAATCATTTCTTAGGTGTTATCATCTCTATCGATGCTTAGATAATAATGCATATAGATCTATTTTAAAACAAAAGAAAAGTTCTGTCAAAACTTTATGCCTAAATAATGTATAAATTTGAAAATAAATTGAATTTATAAAATACAATCATCAAAAACACCCCTTAAAACTATTATTCAAGGGGTGTCTGTTGTTCTTTTCAGTTTTTTCTTAAGAAAGTTTTAGAAAGTAGGCTCGATCAAACCATAATTTCCGTCTTTTCTCATGTAAACAACATTGACATCATCGGTATCTCCATTGAGAAATACGAAGAAATCATGTCCAAGCAATTCCATTTGCAAGGTTGCTTCATCGACATTCATGGGTTTGACTGCAAATTTTTTGGTTCGAACTACTTTAGGCTGGAAAACATCGTCTTCAATTGCTTCGATCCCTTCCAGGTTGAATTTGGCAGTTTCATCCTGATTGCGTTTCTGTAATTTGGTTTTATGTTTTCTGAGCTGACCTTCAAGTTTATTAACAACATCCTCAATCGATGTCACCATATCCTCTGATCTTTCTTCTGCTCTTAAAATGGTTTTTCCCACAGGAATGGTTACTTCCAGCATCTGGTAATTTTTTTCTTTGCTGAAGGTGGCATACACTTCTGTCTCCTGACCAAAGTAACGATCAAATTTCCCAAGTTTCTTTTTTAACGTTTCTTTTAAACCTTCTGATACATGCATATTTTTTCCGTAAATTGTGAATCTCATAACGACAACTCCTTTCAAAAGGTCAACCTTACTCGTTTACACTCATAATATAGTGCTTTTGAGTATATTTCTATTATACCCAATCCAATCCCCTTTAGTCAAAATCATTTGTGTCAAATTCTTGTCACAAAATATCATCTAAAAAGGGAACCTCATTTTAAAAAAGCTGTCTCAGTTGACCTGGTCTTTTCCCCCACACTCGCCAGCTGGAAGTTTAGCTCAGTGTTCGCATCACAACTCCTTCTCTCGGTGTACCCGGCTGGACTTACTTCTAAGACGCACCATGATCAACAACTCTCTATTGAATTGTCTTACGTGGATCGCTTCGCCTGCATCTGGCATCGACTTTCAACCACAAACCTGAGACAACGTCTATTATAAGATCACGATCCGTAAAATGTCAAGGGAAATCAAACCATCACGGATCAGGACTATTCCATTTGATGCCTTTTATGCTATAATAGACGAAATAAACTTTCGGAGGTTTTCATGTTATTGGGCATTACCGTAATCTTTACTGCGATTTTTTTCATCATAAATATAACCTTGACATTCACGATAATTTTTCTGGAGCGAAAAAACCCTCAAAGCACCTATGCCTGGTTATTATTTTTATGGATGGTTCCCATAATCGGTTTTTTATTTTACATCCTGTTCTCCCAGAATTTAACCAAACGCAAAATTTTCCGGTACAATACACCAGAGAATATTCAGTATCACCATTTATTAAGACAACAGCAACGGTCGCTATCCCGGATTATTACCATTGATCCGGACAGCCCCATCGAAAAATATCGTCATTCCATTGAATTCCATTTAAATGTCAGTGAATCTCTTTATACGAACAATAATACGGTCGATATTTTCACCGATGGCTATCAGAAATTTGATGCTCTTTTTCACGCCATGGAACAAGCCCAATCATCCATTCATGTGGAATACTATATTATTAAAAATGATACTCTGACAGCTAAACTTTTTGATGTGCTGACCCGAAAAGCCCTTGAAGGTATCGAGGTCAGGTTACTATTTGACGCCATGGGCGGCCGCTATCTTCCCTCTTCTCTCCTCGATGGCTTTGAATCCGCGGGCGGAAAAATCGGCGTTTTTTTTCCATCCCGTTTCAAGATGCTAAACCTTCGGGTTAATTACCGGAACCACCGCAAGATTGTCGTCATCGATGGGGTTACCGGGTTTGTCGGTGGATTTAACATTGGCAATGAATATCTGGGGCTGGAGAAAAAAATGGGTTACTGGCGGGATACCCATTTAAAAATAGTCGGTTCAGCCGCCTATGAATTGCAGCATCGCTTTCTGCTCGACTGGCGCGCCAGTTCTAATGAAGAGCTGCTTATTGATGACACCAAACTCAATCACTACTTTCCCACCATTCCGCAAAAATCCGGAGCCGGCATCCAGATTGTCTCCAGCGGTCCGGACAACATCAACCAACAGATTAAGCAGGGCTTCCTGCGGATGATCAATACCGCTGAGGACTATATTCTGATTCAGTCGCCCTATTTTGTACCCGACGAAAGTATTCTGGAGGCTCTGAAAATCGCCCTGTTATCCGGTATTGACGTCCGGATTATGATCCCCAACAAGCCGGATCATATCTTTATCTACTGGGTCACCCTGGCTTATGTGGGCGAGCTGATTGAATATGGTGCCAAAATTTTTATCTATGAAAATGGCTTCCTCCATGCTAAAACCATTGTCGTGGACGATTCGGTCTGTTCGGTGGGATCTTGCAACTTTGATATTCGCAGCTTCCGGCTGAATTTCGAAACTAACGCCTTTATTTATGACCGTAAGGTTGCCACTAAGCTTAAAAATATCTTTGTTGAAGATATTAAAAAATGCACTTATTATAACAAAGAACTCTATCGCAACCGCAGCCGACGGGTTAAGATCAGAGAATCAATATCCCGGCTATTTTCGCCGTTGCTGTAATTTACACCGCATTCCAATCGAACCTGGATGCAATCAATTTGAAATCATCTTGATTGTATCAAGGTTTTTTTTGATTATTTTAAAAAAAGATTGACCGCACAATACTATGTGTTGTATAGTATTGTGCGAGGGGAGGTATCTAAATGGATATACAATTAAAACGCGGTCTACTAGAGATCTGTGTACTGACCGTTCTCAATCGTGGTGATTCTTATGGTTATCAGATCATCAAAGATGTGAGTCCGTATATCGAAATTTCCGAATCGACACTTTATCCGATTTTAAAAAGACTGGAGACAAATCAAAGTGTGGTGGTGAACTCGGTGGAACATAACGGTAGACTTCGAAAATACTACAAAATAACCGCAACCGGTCGTAATCGAATTGTTGATTTTCTGGATAATTGGAAAGAGGTTATGACGGTTTATAATTTTATTACAGAAGAAATGAGGTGTTATACAGATGAATAAAACAGAATTTTTATTAAGTCTGGAGAAAAAACTTGTTGCGCTCCCCCGCCATGAAATTGAAGTAACCCAAGGGTTTTATTCTGAAATGATTGATGACCGGATCGAAGATGGCATGCAAGAAGAAGATGCGGTGGCTGCCATCGGCGATGTTGATGCTATCGTCCAGAACACCCTGCTGGAGCTACCCCTACCGACTCTGATGAAAGCCAAGATCCAACCAAAAGCCGGATTGAAGCTGTGGGAAATCGTCCTGATGGTGCTCGGATTTCCACTCTGGTTCCCCTTGGTATTAGCTTTTTTTATCGTGATTCTTGCCGTTTATGTATCCGTTTGGGCGGTTATTATTTCCCTCTATGCGTCAGTTGCCGCTTTTGCACTTAGTGGTGTGGCCGGGATTGTCAGCCTCTTATTTGCCCAAAGCTTCGCCGCCGGTCTGTTAATGTTTGGTTTATCGCTAATTTGCATCGGAATCGCAGTGCTTGCTTTTTTCGGAGTCACAAAATTATCATCCTGGCTGATCGGTCTGACCAGGAGATTTCTCCGTTGGGTTAAATCATTGTTTCTCGAAAAGGAGGTCGTTTAAATGCAATCAAACAAAAAAATAATAATGCTGGTCGCCGGTGGTTTGATTATCCTTGGTTTCGTCATTGCCTTGCTGGCGTTTGCTCTGGCTGGTTTTAACTGGAATTCGTTTAACACCAGTCTGCCTGACGAGGAAACAAGCTACAGCTATGATCTGGCCAGTGTTTCTGGCTTGACTATCAGCGAACTCGATGCGGATGTCATCATTGTCGGAACCGACGAAGACAAAATCAAAATAACTTGCTATGAAAACAAAAAAGATGCCTACACCATCCAACTCCAGGCCAACGGTAATCTGAATATCAAGCGTTCCCTTTACAAACACTGGTATGAATACATTGGTTTTAATATCAGCAATCAAAAAAGAACGTTGACTGTTGCTGTTCCTAAAAAATTCGCCGGTGAAATGGAAGCTGCCACCATGAGCGGGAATCTTGATCTGACCAACTTCGATGGCTTAGCTGCCATTAATACCAGTACTGCAAGTGGACAGATCACCCTTAAAAATGTGACTACCAATAACCATCTCAATGCGTCTACACTGAGTGGCAATTTCGATCTTGACAATCTCCGTACCGACAAGGACATGGAGATTGGAACATCCAGCGGCGAAATCCAATTCAACGACGGAAAAATTGCTGGTAATATGTCAATATCTTCACTCAGCAGCAATATTGACTTAGTTGATACCAGTATCAATGGCGACGTCTCTATTGGAAACAGCAGTGGTAATGTGAACCTTAATAAACTTGCCGCCAATAATCTTTCCATCACTACCCTCAGCGGTAATGTTCGGGGAAGCATTCTCGGTGATCCTGGCAATTATACGATCACTGCTGACAGCCTTAGTGGCACAATTGATATTCCCCGATCCGGAAATGGCAAGAATACTTTTGACATTTCAACCAGCAGTGGTAATATTGATATTGAATTCACCGCCGCCAACTAATCAGCTTCCTATTTAAAAGGGACTCACACAAATAAATCATTTGCGTGAGTCCCTTTATTATTTTAGAATCTAAAATCCCGTTTACCAGAATTAAGCTCCGTTAAATGGGCGGTGGCAATCCCGCGGACCTTATCGTTGGGAATCGCAGCCAGTTCCCGGGCTATGGTTTTTTCGCCATTTAACTTGGTCTCTGGGGCGGCATAATCTTCCAGATATTCTTTCAGGGTCATAATTGCGTTAGGCTGACAACAGTTGGCAATCTGGCCGGATTTGACCAGTTGCATAAAGCGGTCACCGGTGCGCCCTTCCCGGTAACAGGCGGTACAGAAGCTGGGAATATGGCCCATTTCTAACAGCCAGTTGACAATTTCATCAAGTTTCCTCGTATCATTCAGTTCAAATTGAGCGGAGTTTTCTGCTTCCGGTTCGGGGGTATCATAACCACCGACACTGGTACTGGAACCACCACTAATCTGCGATATGCCCAATTTCAGGACCCGCTCCCGGGACGCCTGGGACTCCCGGGTGGAAATGATCATCCCGGTATAAGGTACGGCAATGCGTAACACCGTGACGATTTTTTCAAAGATTTCATCGGAAATGGCATTGGAAAAATCGCCGGTGTCAATATCATCAGCCGGACAGATCCGCGGCACGGAGATGGTATGAGGACCCACTCCCATGGCGGCTTCCAGATGCTCGGCATGCATGAGCATCCCGACAAAATCGTAGCGGTACATGTTCAGGCCGAAGAGGACCCCAATCCCGACATCATCGATGCCACCTTCCATGGCCCGGTCCATGGCTTCGGTATGCCAGGCGTAATCGTGCTTGGGACCCGTAGGATGGAGCATTTCGTAATTTTCTTTATGATAGGTTTCCTGAAACAAGATGTAGGTGCCAATCCCCGCTTCTTTTAACTGTCGGTAGTCATCTACCGTCGTGGCCGCGATATTGACATTGACCCGACGGATATCGCCGTTTTTATGTTTAATGCTGTAAATGGTTTTAATGCTTTCTAAGATATATTCCAGGGGATTATTCTTAGGATCTTCGCCGGCTTCCAGCGCCAGCCGCTTATGGCCCATATCCTGCAGTGCGATGACCTCTTTGGCAATTTCTGCCTGGGTCAGTTTCTTGCGGCTGATGTTTTTATTTTTGGCATGATAGGGACAGTAGATGCAGCCATTGACGCAATAATTTGACAAATAAAGAGGCGCAAACATGACAATGCGATTGCCATAAAACTTGTTTTTGATCTCCATGGCCAGCTTTACCAGCTGCTCATTCTGTTCTTCCAGCTCGCAGGCCAGTAAAACGGCGGCCTCCCGATGGCTCAAACCCTTATAGGTACGGGCTTTTTCAATGATCTCATTAATCATTGCGGCATTGGTTTTATTTGCTTCAGCATAGGCCAGGGTGTCCAGAATTTCCTGGTCATCAATAAATTCAACAGCTTTCTTTGACATTACATTATACATTTTACGCTCCTAAAGTTTTTATTTTGGTTTATTGAAACAAGTACCTGAATTTTATTTTTGGGGGTAATCGCCCCGGTGGGTTAAAATTTCGTAGCCAATTCCTTCCATCCGCTTGCTTAAGCAAACCCGGCATTCAGCCGCTTCGTCGCCCGTACAGATTTTATTGTCGTAAAGACTGTAATCTTTTCGCACCGATACCGGAGACAGATTCGGCATGACCACATTGGCCCCGGCCAGGATTCCCAATTCCCGACCATTAGGATCAATCGTTCCCAGCGCCGTGGTGGCCGGAATCAAGGCCTTAGGCAGCATCAACCGCAGGATTGAAATAAGCAACAGGGTTTCTTCCAGGGTGCCGGCTTCAGCATCCTTATAAGGGGTGTGCTGATGGGGGATAAAGGGACCGATGCCGATCATCTGGGGGTTTAGTTCTTTGATAAAGACCAGGTCCGCAACCAGATTTTCCACCGTCTGATGGGGTGATCCGACCATAAAGCCAGTGCCGACCTGAAAGCCGATTTCTTTGAGATTCCGGAGACATTCGGTTCGATTTTCCAGCAATAGCTCGCGGGGATGAAGTTTTTGATAGTGCTCGGCGGTGGCGGTCTCGTGGCGGAGTAAATAACGGTTGGCACCGGCGGCAAAAAATGCTTCATAAACAGCGCGGGGCCGCTCCCCCAACGACAGGGTGATGGCACAGTCGTTGTAGCCAGCTCTGATTTTTCCGATCAGTTCAACCATCATTTGATCTGAAAAATCTGGATCTTCGCCGCCCTGCAGGACAAAGGTGCGAAATCCTAAATCATATCCGATGGCACAACAATCAAGGATTTCCTGCTCGCTTAAGCGATAGCGATGGGCCTGTTCGTTGCCGCAGCGGATGCCGCAATAATAGCAGTCATTTTTGCAATAATTACTGAATTCGATCAGTCCCCGGACATAAACCCCCTTGCCAAAGGTTTCTCCGGCCACTCTTTGGGCCCGTTTTGAAAGATCCGCCCGTAATTCGGGAGTGTTGTTTTCCAGCAGCCATTTGAACTCGTCTTTTTCCAGAAACTGCTCATTCTCCAGCTTTTCAGTTATTTCATTCATTGTTATCATCTGCGTCTTCACCTTTGGGCAATTTTGAATAAACCGTTTTAATATTCACGCCGTCAATCATTCCCAGCTTCCCAGACAGGGAGCTGATAATATTGGTGGATGCATCGACAACCACACTGATCACTGAAACGTTGCGTTGATGATAAGGGATTCCCATTCGTCCGACGATATGTTCGCCATAATCATGCAGCACCTTGTTCAGTTTTTCCACCGCTTCTTTTTTTTCCACCACAATTGCTATGAGTCCAATTCTTTTTTCCATCTTAAGCTCCTCGTTCACCTTCTTTTAAACCAGCTACCCTTAGCCAAAAATCAACCTTAATTCCGCTGCGCTTCATTTCGGTCGCGGACAGTCGCCAACTGCAAGCGAGCTTGCGATTGGCTCGTTGCCTTAACGAAACCTCAATTCCGCTGCGCTTCATTTCGGTCGCGGGCAGTCGCCAACTGCAAGCGAGCTTGCGATTGGCTCGTTGCCTAACGAAACCTCAATTCCGCTGCGCTTCATTTCGGTCGCGGGCAGTCGCCAACTGCAAGCAAGCTTGCGATTGGCTCGTTGCCTTAACGCGAAAAATCCCTGTACCGCGATGGCACAGGGAAAAATACGCAAATAGCCAAACCATTTATAAAAAATGATATGGGTGAATGACACATGATTCTCTCGCCTTTCCATTAGGGACGAACCCGGATGGCATCAGTACGATAGCTTTGTTCCTTATTTCGATAAATGCTTATCGATGCTTGTTAATTGTCCAGTTCGCTGTCAGAATCAGAGGCTTCGTCATCTTTCAGTTCACTGTTGTTGAAAAGGATATCATATAATTCATCATGCTTCAATGATAATCAGAGGGAAATTTTTGTCTTTTTATTCGCTCCGACAACAGTCTACCGAAAAATAAAGGACAATCCTCTGTCCCGCGGGTTTCAGAAGCTTATCCGAAACCCGATGATCCAGGCATTGTCCTTTTCTTTTTTGCTTACTACAGATTATGAATAAACAATCCGCTTCTTAATTTTGGTTCAAACCAGGTCGATTTTGGCGGCATTACCATACCGGCATCAGCAATGTTCATCAGCTCTTCAATCGCGGTGGGATACATCGAAATCGCCAATACCATATCTTCGTTGACCCGTCGCTCCAGTTCTTTTAAGCCCCGGATGCCACCAACAAAGTCGATCCGTTTATCAGTGCGGATATCGCCGATGCCCAGAATCGGGATCAGGATATTGTTTTGCAGAATCGCCACGTCCAGTGAATTAACCGGATCAGCGGGATCATAAACCCCTTCTTTGACAGTCAGCAGATACCACTTGCCATCGACATATAGGCCAAAACTGCCTTTGTGTGGCGGGGTCACTGGTTCTTTGTCCTTAGGTGTTACCTCAAATTTTTCGGTTAGCGCCGTTAAGAGTTCTTCAACACTGAGACCGTTGAGATCCTTGACAACCCGGTTATAGTCCATGATATACAACTGTTCATCGGGAAATAATACCGACAGGAAGTAGTTAAATTCCTCTTCGCCGGTATAATTAGGGTTTGCTTCCCGACGCATCAGGCCAACCTTGACAGCTGAAGCCGAACGGTGGTGTCCATCGGCGATGTACAAACTTTCAACATGGCCGAATTTTTCAACTAAATCATTAATCACAGCCTCATCGTCAACCACCCAGGCCCGGTGAGTTATCCCGTCTTCGGCGACAAAATCATAAACGGGATCATGGGCTTGACGCCAGCCATCCACCATCGCATTGATTTCATCCTGAGCCCGATAGGTCAGAAAAATCGGTCCAGTATTGGCATTGCAGGCGTCGACATGTTTAATCCGGTCCTCTTCTTTATCAGCTCGGGTCAGCTCATGCTTTTTGATGGTATTATCGAGATACTCATCAATGGCGGTACAGACAACCAGTCCGACCTGGCTGCGGCCATCCATGATCAGCTCATAAATATATAAGCAATCTTTAGTATCCTGAGTCAAGGCATTTCGATGAAACAGTTTTTCGAGATTTTTTCTGGCCGTTTCATAAACAAAGGGATCATTGATTTTAGTACGCGGGTCCAGCGTCGTTTCCGGTCGGTCAACCCGTAAAAAAGAATCCAGTTTACCCCGGGCCGCTATTGCTGCTTCTTCCCGGTTATAGACATCATAGGGCAGGGCCGCCACATCCTGAGCTTTTTCAGGAACCGGACGAACCGCTTTAAAGGGTTTGATTGTTGCCATTTTTTTCCTCCTGTTTTTAATAAAGAAGTGGCTTCGGATTAACGAAGACCACTTCTTGGGATGGTTTACTTATTTTAAAATACGGACCCGGGTGACGCCTTTGATGCCTTTTAAAGCAGTCTTCACGTCTTCACCGACATTGCTGTCAACGTCGATCATGGTGTAGGCCCAAGCGCCTCTGTTTTTGTTGGTCATCACCGCGATATTGAGATCGTGGTCAGCCAGAATTTTGGTGATCTGTCCCAACATGTTTGGCACATTGGCGTGGTTCACGGTAATTCGGTTTTCGGCTTCGCAAACACCCATATTGCAGTCCGGATAATTGACAGAATTAATAATATTTCCATTTTCCAGATATTCTTTTAACGAATGAATGGCCATTTCAGCGCAGTTTTCTTCACTTTCTGGGGTTGAGGCACCAAGATGAGGAATATTGATTACATTTTTCATTTTCAACAAGCGTTCATTTGGGAAATCGGTAATATAGGTTGCAATGGTGCCTTCTTCAATGGCATTTTCCAAAGCATCATAATTAACCAGTCCGCCCCGGGCAAAGTTAAGTAATCGCAGCCCTTCTTTGGTATCTTTTAACAGATCGGCATTGACGTAATCCTTGGTTTCATCCATATAAGGAATATGTAGAGAAATGTAGTCGCAGTTTTTAAAAATTTCTTCTTTGCTGACGGCACGTCTGACTTTCCGGCTTAATCCCCAGGCATTGTCGATGGAAATAAAGGGGTCAAAGCCATAAACCTTCATCCCAAAATCCACAGCCATATTGGCAACCAGCACCCCAATGGCACCTAAACCAATAACGCCCATTTTTTTGCCATAAAGTTCCGGGCCACCAAAAGCGCCCTTACCCTTTTCAACCAGCGCGGGGACTTCATCACCCTTATCAGCCAGTGTACTTGACCACTGGATCCCATCAACCACCTTACGTGAAGAGATGAGCATCCCAGCGATTACCAGTTCTTTTACCGCATTGGCATTGGCACCAGGCGAGTTGCAGACAACAATGCCCTGTTCGGAACATTTATCCAGGGGAATGTTATTAACCCCGGCACCAGCCCGGCCCACAAATTTAACTGACTCGGGAATATCCATATCATGCATTTTATAGCTTCGCAGCAAAATCGCATCGGGATTTTCCGGCTGATCTAAAACCGTATAATTTTCACCTAATAATTTTAACCCTTTTTTAGAAATATTATTGAGAGTCTGAACTTTATAATTCAATGTCGTATTTCCTTTCTTAGCAAAAACGCCTAGGCGTTTTCCTTTTCAAATTTCTGCATGAAATCAATGAGGGTATCAATACCCGCCATTGGCATGGCATTGTAAATGCTGGCCCGCATTCCGCCAACGCTACGATGACCTTTAAGGTTTTCCATTCCGGCTTTTTTGCTTTCTTTAACGAATAGCGCATCTAATTCGTCAGATCCGGTAATAAAAGGTACATTCATAAGTGATCGGTCTTCCGGCACAACGGTCCCTTTATAAAGCTTACTGTTATCAATAAAATCATACAGTTTTTGAGCCTTTTCTTTGTTGACTGCTTCCATTCCGGCAACGCCGCCGTTTGCTTTAACCCATTCAAAAACAAGTTTGCAAATATAAATGCTGTAGCATGGTGGCGTATTGTAGCAAGAATCGTTATCGGCATGGATTTTATAATCCAGCATCGTTGGGGTGAAATCTTTGGCATGACCCAGTAAGTCTTTGCGAATGATCACTGCCGTTACACCAGCAGGTCCCATGTTTTTCTGAGCACCGGCATAAATCAGACCAAATTTAGATACATCATATACTTCTGATAAGATATTAGAAGACATATCCCCAACTAAAGGCACATTTCCGGTATCAGGAATATTTTCAGGTTTAAATCGTGTTCCGTAAATGGTGTTATTAACGCAAATATGGAAGAAATCAGCATCGGGTGTAAAATCCTTAGGATCCACCTTGGGGATGTAGGAAAAGGTTTGATCCTGGGATGATGCAATAACCTTTGCTTCTCCATAACGGGCTGACTCTTGATAAGCCTTTTTTGCCCAACTGCCGGTAATCATAAAATCGGCTTTATTGGTTTTTGAATAAAGATTCAATGGAATCATGGCAAACTGAGTTGATGCTCCACCTTGTAAAAACAGAATCTCAT
Organism: Acetobacterium malicum subsp. dehalogenans DSM 11527; assembly: GCF_000472665.1. Taxonomy (GTDB): domain Bacteria; phylum Bacillota; class Clostridia; order Eubacteriales; family Eubacteriaceae; genus Acetobacterium; species Acetobacterium malicum. The sequence continues at coordinate 141,114 of NZ_AXAC01000005.1, forward strand.
AATTATCTGGGACATTCATCAGTTCTCGGTAAAGATTTTTTGCGGCTTGCAGAATATCGTCAAAATAGGATGATCGATGACTCATCTCCATCACGGACATGCCGGCATCTCCATAGGATACCATTTCAGACCCAGCTTTTTCCAGGACTTCTAGTGGTAAACAAGATGGTCCAGCTGAAAAATTATAAACTCTTTTCACTTTTAATTTCCTCCTTAAAATAGTGTTTTTGGTGTGAATGTAATTCTCTGAAAAAATTACTTCCTGCTATTATATGTTAAATTATTGTCAAATGCAAGATTTTGTATTAAATTTTATGTAAATTTTATTGTTCATTCAAATTTTCTATTCAATTATTACTGTTGTTTTTGCCGGGGTGATCGATTTGACCAAAGACTGCGATAAATTGGTCTGAATCGGCAATTCATATTCCCCCGGGGGTAAATTGGCACAATCAACAAAAGCCTCAATCTGAGACGCATTTAAACTGTTTAAAATGCTGCTGGCGCCTTCCAGTTTAACCACCACCCGGGCATCTTTGACTTTGGCCGCCACCAGACCGGTACCCAGATTTTTGGTGCTTACCTTATCAATGGTAAAGCTTTTTTCCACCGGACTTTCAATGGAAACCGTCACCTTGACTTTTCCGCCATCATCGAGGAAATAACAGCCCACTGGCGGTGTCAGATTGATGTCTTTAGTGAATGTTTTCGACTGTCCCGATACATCAATAGGATCCATGGGGATCGTCTCGATCGAATTCAGTAATGCTTCATTAGCGCCAACTAGTACCTTGGAGGGTTCAACTTGTACGCCGGTGACAATATAGCCGTTAGCCGGACTCCCGGTTGTTGACGGAATAATTCCAATCGATTTCGTTTTCCCAAGGACGATCTCAGTTTTAACGACGTTTGGTAATATCTCCAAATCCGTAATCGGGTCACCGGTAGCATCATAAGCTGCAACCTCCAGATGCCGGGTCGTATCCGATTCCAGACCGCTCACATCTGCCGTTGCAGTAATTTTATCAATCCGGGCGATAGACGCTTCCGGTCCTTCCACTTCGACCTGCTCCAGTGATTCGGCTGAAATCACCGATAAATCATTGGCCGGTTTTCCTTCCAATAAGATAACCACATCCAGGTTTTCTTTAATAATATTGTCCACTTCAATTGAGAGACTGGTGGGATTCATACTACTGATAATAACTGAGTTGGCCAGTCCCTTAACTTCCACATCCAGGTGATAGGTTCCCTTAGCTTCAATATCGCTGAGATCAACTTCAGCAGTAACTTCTTTCATATTAACATTTCTGAGGTTTTTATCGGTACCCTTAACCTGTAAATTAAGATAATAATTCTTATCATCTGCCAGAACGAGGTTTTTTTCGGTTAGCGATTCGACCTTATTCAAGGTTATTGGGATACTGTTAAAATCTTGGGTGATCAGCATATCAGCGTTTCCATTGACCATAAACCAGAGAGTAATTGCAATGCCAACTGATGCCAGGATTCGAAATAATCGTTCGCGCAGAGAAATCTTTTTTTTATTTGCTGCCATCTATTCTCCCCCAGAGTTTGTTAATCCAACCGCTGTCGATATTGCCGTCCTCGCTGACTGTATAGCTCTCCAGAATAATTTGTTTGAGAACCTCGATGATAATGTCCTGAAACAAGGTGCCTTTGGACGCATAGGATATTTGCCCGGTTTCTTCGGATACAATAATCACCAGCGCATCAGATTTTTCAGTCATTCCCAATCCCGCCCGATGCCGGGTTCCCAATTCACTGCTTAAATCGCGGTTGTCAGAAAGGGGCAGTAAACAACCTGCCGCACGAATTTGTCGGGACCACAGCTTGATAATCACGGCGCCATCATGGAGGGGCCGATTGGGGGTGAAAATATTTTCCAGCAATTCACTACTGATATCCGAATCCAGCTCCGTCCCGGTTTGGACAATATTATTGAGTCCGGTATCTTTTTCCAGCACAATCAGCGCACCAGTCCGTTCGCAAGATAGTTTACTGACCGCTTTGATAATTTTGTCAACATCGTCTTCCAGAAAATCCATTGAGGGCTTCTTCATTATCTCTTTAAAAATCCGGTTGTTTCCCAATTGTTCCAAAGCGGAACGAAATTCCGGCTGAAATACCACCACAATGAAAATAAACGCCCAGGTAAAGGCGCTGGTGATAATCAGATTCAGGGTAGTAAAACCCAGCCATGCACTGATGGGCGATAAAAAAAGCAAGACAATCAAGCCTTTAAAAACCTGTTCGGCCTGGGTTCCCCGAATCCACATCAATAGCCGGTAGACAATAAAAGAAATAATGACTATCTCAATGATACTGGCGACGGTGATTCTTGATTGAATATATAACAAAAACTCTTCCATTTTAGTTCCCTCATTCATTCGTTAATGTTAATTATACACTAACAAGGCCGTTTCGTGAAAGATAAATTGGATTTTTTCATAATATTATAGGCGACATTAAGAAATTCCTTAAGGGAGATTTGTGAAATTCATGCTAAAATAAATTCTAAATTGAAACCTTCCAATCTTTTATGAAGAATAAGGAGATCATTTGTATGAAAAACCACCTGTTTTATTTATTACCCAAAAGCGAAACCGTCTTTTTGACCAATACTGATTCATTTAATCAAGCTTACAATATGTTTGTTATTACCAATTATACGGCTCTCCCGGTAATTAATAAGAAAGGGCAATACGTGGGAACCATCTGTGAGGGAGACCTGCTCCGGGTTTTGTCACTGAGTCTCACCCATCCGGAAATTGATTTAGGGTCTTTTGAAATCAAAGATATCGATTTTAAGATCAATCTGGAGGTGGCCCGAATCAATGAAAGCTATGAACATTTGGTGGAACTGGCCGTCAAACAGAACTTCATTCCGCTCGTTGATGACCAGGGTATTTTTATCGGCATTCTCCGCCGCCAGGAACTGATCAAAGAACTGATCAATTTTTTATCAGACAAAGTTGCTGAACAGGAAGCCGGTTGAGTATCCGATTCAAGCCATTATTAAAGCCAATTAATTGGTCTTATTTCACAGCATCTCCCGGTCAAATCATACGGACTGGGAGATGCTGGCATAAGCCTGAATTAATTGGCTTTTTTAGTTACTGCCCTTCTGATATTTACTTTTTAATTGTTTTAAGAGCACTTGTCCGCTGCGGGGACAGGGAATTGCTGCGGCTTTCAGCAACGCTTCATAGCGACTGATAAAGCTCCTTAAGGGCTGATTAAGATAGTTTTCCCGCAGACCTTCATCAAGCAAAAAAGACGCCAGGGCCTGATAAACTTCGGCGCCAGTTTTTTCATCACCGGCCAACACTGGAAAAATTCGTTGCAGAATGGCCAGATCAATAACCTCCAGTTCGCTGAACAAACCCTCAGCACCGCTGTTGATCCCAAAGGCCAGGATTTCATTTTTGCCCCGATATCCCATCGGACAGTCATGGTCAATTAACAACTGTTGTACCCCGTTGAGCAAATGCATCAGGCGCTCGAGAATTTCCGGCAGACCCTTAGCCTGGCTGTGGATTTTAAACTGGCTGTTTTCCCAGTCACTGTTGCCGACAGGACTGCCGTAGTCGGGAAAAACTCCAATTTCTACCACTGGCATTGAGATCACGTTACCGCTGTCAATGACCCGGGCCGGGACAGGAAAATGACCCGGGCCTTCATTGATGGTGGTGATAATATAAAGGTTGTCCGGAAAATTCAAACTGCCGTACTCCCGGAATGCTGTGATATCGGCACCAAAATCTTCCCGGTTTAAAAAGGGCTCCTTGCTGCCATTGATTCCTTCCAGCAACAGCCGCAGGTAATCTGCGGCCGGAGACTGGTCCATTTCGTCCAGCAGCAAAAAATGGGGTTTATCCGGATATTCTTTGGCGGCCTTTAATATCAGCATCAGGGGTCCGGGAATAAAGTGGCCGCGACTGTCCAGATGCCCCATCAAATGGGTATCGTTCTCCCAATTTTTCCCCACCAGCAGTCGCTTAAAGCGACCGTTTTCCGGACTGGCACCGATTGCTTCGGCAAAGAGCCGGGGAAAGCTTGTTTTACCGCTACCCACCCGACCTCTAATCATCACAAATGGTTTTGATTTTATGGACAGGTAATAGGCTTTAATTAATTCGGCCGGATAGTAATAGCCCTTGTTTCCCATTTTTGCCTGAACCAATTGGAGGTCGGGGGTGAGATAATCATTCTTAACCGGATAGCGGCTAAATGATTGTGTTAAAAGATTTTGTGCTTCCGCTGCGGATTTAAGATGGTTCGCTTCCGTAGCTGTTTCTGTCATTTCAGCCTGGAATTGGGGGGGTAGTTTCTGCTCTTCATGGGCATGCATTTCCGTTTCGAGCTGTTGACGATTGAAATCCCTTAGTTCTTCCGGGACGGATTCAACGTCCTCCAAATTTTTGTTTTTTTCTTCATTGGTATTTCCGCTTCCCATGGTTACCGCCGGGTCGGAGCTTTCCGGATTCAAAACCGCCGATTGATCTCTAGCATTTTTATCGCTGCGCGAAGTTTCTTTGCTCGGGTTTTCTTCAATTTGACTTTCTTCAACACGATTATCAAAGACAACCGTCACAGTTTCTGCTGGTACCGAATCCTGTTGTTCCGCAACCAGTTCCTGAACAGAAATTTCCGGTGTTTCCGGAATTTCGGCCACCGCATCATTTTCGATCCGAGAATCCACTTCTTTAATAATTGCTTCAATTGGTTCACCGCTGACCGCTGCTTTATCAGTCATCTGATCCTGAGCGATGCAACATTCATACATTTTTCGGAAATCTTCAAATTCAGCTGCCAGTACGGCATCTGCAGGCATCTCCGTTTCGGTATACTCCCGATAGCAGACAATCCCTGCTACCAGGCTGGCATTGGCCAGCAAAACCTCTTTGTGGTTGGTCTGGTAGTTTCCGGTCGCGATTTTTTTTCGATATGCAGCGGCTTTTTCCGAAAGACTTCTGATCCCAACCCCTTCTTCCCCATAGACGATGGCCAAATAAAGCTTACGGCTGTCCATAGCCAGAATATAAGCCAGATAAAGATCTTCATTATTAATGCTCTGACTTTCTTTATCCAGCACTTTAACCCAGGGGATTTCGGCCCATTGGCTGTCTCCGGCAAAGCCCAGTACCTTATAATGTCCAGATCGGATGCTGTCAAAGCTTTCAATCACCTTCGGGATCTCTTCGTTGATCACATCTTTAAAGGAAAAGCGAAAGTCTCTGGGATAATAATTGGGATAACCGGTAATCCATTTTACCAATAGCTCCTGGAGTCCGGCAGCTGGTGGGATGGCCGCCATGAGCGGGGCGCTTTTTTGCACTTCGCCCTGATTATCCTCATCATTTTCCATCATTAACCGCAGACTGAAAACATCGTTGGCTTTTGCCATTTCCAGCCTTGGCGTTTTCGCGACTTCAGGATTTCCACCAAACCAGGATTCATAATCCGGAAAGGCTTCTCCCAGCTTGCGAATCAGGACCTTGCTCCATTTCAGTTTGGCATTACCGCCTTCTGTTTCCAGATACGAAGGATATTCCCGATTCTGATAAATAATTGCCAGTCGTTCTCCGGCACTGCCAAAAAAACTGATCAGTTCTTTTGGAATAATCATCTCCGTGTTAACGAAGTCAGATAATTCTGTTGTTTTGATAATTCGATCCGATCCTAATAATTCCCAGCTCATTGCTACTGCCTTTCTCTGTTCGCTCATTTTTTTGCGTAAGTTTTCTATTCTTCGCTCTCTGCGCTATTCTCGCTGGTGGTTGTGTCTTTGTTTTCAGCTTCCAGCTTCTGACGCTGCTCTTCCCGCAAACGCCACTCATTTCGCATTTCTTCTTTTATCTGTTCCTGTTCATCCTCATAAGCTTTCCGCTTTTCAAAAATCAAAGCCAATTCTTCCGGCATCGACGCTTCCTCGTTTTCGGCCAAGATAGTCCCTAAACTGCTAATGAAATATTGACGCTCACCCGGTCCCTGAAATTCAACAAAATAAATACTCTGATTTTTGTCCAGCATCAAGGTCCCATTGGTCACCATCACCTGGAGTGACGGTCCAAATATCGTTGCCTTGACGCAGGAGGTGGTCCATCCGGTAAACTTCATGCCGTCATACTTGGGCATCAGGTGGTTCAGCTTATCAAAAAACTCGCGTTGCAGCCGCCAGTCATCATTGATTGAAATGATCACTGCGGCGGTTCGCTCGGGAATTTGAATCTGCACAAAGCCATCTTTTAACCGGGACTGGTCGAGATACTCCCGGACACTTTCGGTAATATCAATAAGTTGTTCACTGTTTGTTATCTCAATCTTATTCGTTTTCATTTACGCTCCCTATTTTGTTGATTAGTTCGTTGCCTGGTCATGATTTTGGGTATATCATTTATTATAAACGATCCGATTTGAAAAAACAAAAACATATCCATCCATGTTGGATAAATATTTGCCGTGTAAACCAGTTGCAAAAATTAATTTAATAAACGATTTATCTATGAGACAATAAAATGATATGTTAAAATGATCCAAAGTTTTTAATTTGAAAGGAATCCTTTATGTATTATAATCTGAGTCTGCTATTTATTTATTTTTTTCTTTATGCAATCATCGGTTGGATGTGCGAAGTGGTGTACTGCTCCATCCCGGAAAAAAAATTTATTAACCGGGGCTTCTTAAACGGCCCCTATTGTCCCATTTATGGAGTCGGTGCGTTGATTATTATCATGTTCTTAATGCCCTATGTCAGTGATCCAATCCTGGTCTTTTTCATCGGGATTATTCTCACCAGCACCCTGGAGTATGTCACCAGCTGGGGGATGGAAAAACTATTTCATGCCAAATGGTGGGACTACTCCGACCACAAATTTAATATCAATGGCCGGGTCTGTCTGCTTAATTCATTTCTCTTTGGGCTGTTGTGTGTGGTGCTGATGTATGTGGTTCATCCGATTGTCTATGATCTGGTTAACAGTTTTTCGTCGTTCTGGATCCAGGTTATTGCCACTGTTGCAGCAGTATTTTTCCTCAGCGATCTAGTCGAATCGACCCGCGAAACAGTTTCCTTTAATAAAAAACTCAGCAGCGTTTACGAAGCAACCACCGAACTTAAGGATAATTTAAAAGAAAAGGGCATTACTACCGCTCACGAAGTTACTGCCAGAGTCCGGGATCTGAAGGATGGCAAGCTTTCCGAAGCTAAAGATTCTGCCCACCACTTAATTGTTTCACTGACCAATCGCATCAACGAAACCAAATTCATCAACCGTTATTCTCATCGCCGGATTATGAGTGCTTTCCCCAAGATGGCCCATCAAGATCACCAGAGTTCCCTGGAACTCTATAAGGCCTATATGGAAAAAAACAAGTCGGCTAAAACGGAGCACGATGTAAAATAATTTTGTCGGTATCTATAAGCATTTTATGGGTATTTTCTTAAACCACTAACAAATTTCTTGCCAAGGAGGTAAGAGCGATGTTGTATCATAGCGAACTTAATCTGCTCAGTCAGCTCGCGGCCCTGGATCTTCCCGTTGAACCTGGTCTGCTACCAGAATATACGGTGGGTGAAATGGTAACCGCGCTGCTGCAAAATGTCAAAGCGCTGCAGGGCGATTGCGCCATGTCCGCCTCCGAGTGGGATAAATCTCTGCATCTGATGATGGATAATCCCAGGCTCACCGCCCTGAAGGTTCTGGCCTATACAAACCAGCCGGATAATGGCCTGGTGGCCTATTGTTTTTCTGATGTCATCCCCGACTGCGGAATCATCGCTTTTCGGGGCACGACCGGTATCGGCTGGGTTGACAATATCAAGGGCGGCTTTTTAACCGATACGCCGCAACAATTAAAAGCCCTGGAATTTTTCCATACCGTTGATGCGGCCTTCACTTTTAAGGAGTATACCTTAACTGGACATTCCAAGGGCGGTAATAACAGTCAATACATTACCGTCGTTGATGGCAATAAAATCAATCGCTGTGTCACCTTTAACAGTCAGGGGTTTTCGGCCGAATTCATTCGCAAATATGCCCCCACGATCAGCGCGAACCAGAGCAAAATAATCGCCTATGAATCCGCCTGGGATGTGGTCAACATTCTGTTAAACAGTATTGCCGGAAAACGGGTTGTCGTCGGCGGCGACTCCAAACTTCCTCACCATAACCATCCGCCCAACCGCTTGCTGGATCCCCGCGGTGAGATCCGCAAACTGGATATGCGACATCCTTTTTATATCGGTTTCCAGAATTTTACGATGAGTTTAACGCTGATGGCCTCGAAAGCCAAACAACAGTTGGAAAAGACCAAAACAACTAAAAAATAAAAGCTAAAAAGCGTCCTTTAGAAATTGAACCAATTGGTCAATCCTCTAAAGGACGCTTTTTATAGACCCGACCTTTTGCTTAGGCCAGTTCTTCCTGTTCGGCTGTCATTTTTTCAATCCGTTCATTGGTAATTTTTCTGAAGACGGCATAGAATACTGCAAAGGACGGAATCCCCAGAATAATTCCCATGAAGCCAAACAGGCTGCCACCGATAATCATCCCGACCAGTACCCATAAACCAGATAAGCCAATCGATCCGCCCACGACTCGCGGATAAATCACATTACTTTCAAACTGCTGCAGCGCAATAATATAAACGACAAAGATCAGACAGTAAATCGGGTTCACCACCAGCAAAATAAAACCACTGGGGACGGCCCCCAAAAAGGCGCCGAAGACCGGAATTACGCTGGTCATGCCAACTAGAACCCCAATCAGCAAGGCATAGGGGATCTGTAAGATGGCCAGGCCAACGGTGCATAAGAATCCCAGAATAAAAGCTTCAGTTATTTGTCCAGCAATAAAGCCATGAAATACCTGGTTGGCAGTGGTGCTGACATCTTGAATAAAATCAGCGCGATCTTTTCTGACATAGGCATAGATCAGTTTATCCTTGAGAGCTAATAAATTCTCTTTGTCCGCCAGCAGATAAATGGAAATGACAATCCCCATGATCACATTAAAGAAACCAACGGTGATATTTTTTGTGGCATTGAAGATTTCTGGAACTGAGCTCAGTAAAAGACTACCAAACTGCTCCATCAGCGTATCCCATTCGATAGTAATATCGCTCCATAATGTTTCCGGCAGATTGAAGAACGCCAGAACATCGTCAACCAGAGAATTAAAGGAGTCGACATAACCCGGTAATTTTATCATCAGGGTATCAATGCTTTCACTCACCTGAGGAATGACAAAGGTTATCAATCCAGCCAGAATGCCGATCACAAAGATGAATGTCAGGGTAATAGCAATCATCCGTTTACCCTTGTTGATATCGCGATTTTTTTTGCTTTTGAACCGTCTTGCTTTATTTTTGAAACGATTCATAAAACCCAAAAAGTGTGTCTCAATAAACGACATCGGGATGTTTAAGATAAAAGCAACTCCCAGACCGATCAGCACCGGCGTAATAATATTCACAAAAAGTCCCAGATATCCGACCAGATACTTTAAATTCAGAAGGGCTACCAGTAAACAGATTCCAAAGGTAATTAAGAAGAAAAAGTTTTTGAAGTTCTTGTCACTCATATCTTGATTTCTATTTTTCCCGTCATTGTTGTTTTCCACAAGTTCACCGCCTTTTCATATTTTTGCTATTATAGCACAAGGCTATCGGATTCCGCTTAATTTTTTGTTTACCAAGTAAAAAGCATCGCCTGGTTGAGCAATGCTTTTTAAATATCTATTATAATGTATGAAGAACGACTTAATAGGACTTGATCAAGGTGATCCCACCAATAAAAGGAAGTGGTTTAGCTTCAAGCTGAATTACATTAATGATCCCATAAATGGCAAAACCAACAAACGCCAGAGGTACCGCACTAAAAAGAATGGTGGACAAGATCCAGCCGATAACGGGTATCACTCCAATAATTATTCCAGCCACGGTCAAAGCCAGCCAAGCTAGAAACAGCACCACACCCTGATTGGTATGGTATCGGGCAAATTGATTATCACTTGCTGCGAATAAGGGAATCAGAAAAATAATGTAGGCAAAAATAGCCATAATTTTGCCTTCTTCAGCTTCTTGCTTGTCAATATCAATCATATTCGTTTAACCTCCTGTTTAAGATCAGATCGGCAATTGAGGACACCATGATTTTTTACCTCAGTTCAGCAATTACTTGTATTTACTACATGATATCACACTAAAAGTTTAACGGTCAATTATTATTTTTTGTACCGGCATTGATATCGCCCACTTTTGTCATTTACACACGCAACCACGATTCCGCTTAGCTTCATCTTTGGTTCGCGAGCAGTCGCCAACTGCAAGCGAGCTTGCGATTGGCTCGTTACCTTCGCGCAAAAAAGGAACGCTGTTTAGGCGTTCCTTGATTTTTAGCGGGAGCTACGTTTTCGTTCCAGTTCGCCCAGGACTTTCTTGCGAATCCGGATATCGGTTGGTGTCAGTTCCACCAACTCATCGTCAGTAATAAATTCGATCGCTTGTTCTAACGTCATAATTCTTGGTTCGACCAATTTTAAGGCCTCATCGGTTCCTGAAGAACGAACATTGGTCATTTTTTTATTCTTAGTCGGATTAACCGTCATATCGTCACTACGATTATTGATTCCAATAATCATGCCTTCATAGACTTTCGTTCCGGCTCTAACCAGCATTTCACCACGATCACTTAAATTAAACAATGAATAGGCCATTGTTTCACCAGCAAACTGGGAAATAAGAACCCCATTGAGACGTTGGGGAATATCACCTTTATGCTCTTCAAAAGCGGAAAATCGTCGAACCATCGTTCCTTCACCATGGGTATCATTAATAAATTCACTTTGATAGCCCAGTAATCCCCGGGTCGGTACAAAAAATTCCATTTTTGTCCAGTTTTCGTCGGTGTACATGCTTTCCATGCGACCTTTTCGGATGTTGAGTTTTGAAATAACCGCACCCGAATATTTTTCCGGTACTGATACAATAACCAGTTCAACCGGTTCCATCAATTTATTATTCTCATCCCGGTGCATGATAACTTCCGGTTTCGAAACCGCTACTTCATAACCTTCGCGACGCATGTTTTCCAGCAGGATCGACAAATGAAGCTCACCACGGCCGGAAACCTTGAAACCGTCAGTGGTATCTTCCAGTTCTTCGACTAACAGACCGACGTTGACTTCCAGTTCTTTTTCCAACCGGGCCCGGATATGTCGGGTGGTCACAAATTTTCCGGAATCGCCAGCAAAAGGTGACTTGTTGACCAGAAAATTCATCGACAGGGTTGGTTGTTCAATCTCTATCAGTTCCATTGGTTGAACCTGATTGATCTCACCAATGGTTTCCCCGATGGATATATCCGGGATGCCCGAAATAACGACGATATCTCCGGCTTTTGCTTCTTTGACCTCGACTCGTGCTAAGCCTCGGTAAACAAATACCTGGTTAATTTTTTCCTTTTTAAAGCTGCCGTCGGTTTTGCAGATTTCGATTTGTTCCCCGGCATGGATGGTTCCGGAATAGACCTTTCCAATTCCCAGACGACCGATATAATCGTCATAGGCCAGTGAAGAAACCTGCATCTGCAGGGGTTCAAGACTCAGATCATCCTGTAGGCCAACATGTTCAACAATGGTTTCAAACAAAGGCGCTAAATTGACGCCTTCATCATCCATATCTCGAATGGCAATACCTTCTTTGGCAATCCCATAAAGAACCGGAAAATCCAACTGTTTGTCATTGGCTTTGAGTTCGACAAATAAATCAAATACCATATCAACAACTTCTTCAGCACGCTGATCTTTTTTATCGATTTTATTAATGAAAAGAATCGGATTCAAACCTTTTTCCAGCGACTTATTCAGGACAAAACGGGTTTGCGGCATCGGTCCTTCACTGGAGTCGACCAACAAAACAACCGTATCAACCGTCTTCAGGATTCGTTCAACCTCTGAAGAAAAATCGGCATGGCCGGGGGTATCGACAATATTAATTTTGATGTCTTTGTACATAATGGAACAGTTTTTTGAGTATATGGTGATTCCGCGTTCTCGTTCAAGGTCATTGCTGTCCATTACGCAGTCCACGACCTCCTGATTTTCTCTAAAAACATTGCTTTGTCCTAAAAGGGCATCTACCAGAGTAGATTTTCCGGCATCGACATGGGCGATGACTGCAATGTTGATAATGGGTTGTTTGTTATTCATAAATTCCTGCTTTCTTAATTTTATATTGCATAGCACTGAAAAGTCCTGCAACATTGAATGTCGCAGGACCTTGTAAAAAGTCTGATATTAACGTTTTGAAAACTGTGGTGCACGACGGGCTTTTTTGAGACCGTATTTTTTTCTTTCAACCATACGTGAATCTCGAGTTAAGTATCCGGCACGTTTCAGTGCAGGTCGCAGGTTGATGTCTGCTTCAAGCAGGGCACGGGAAATCCCATGTCGGATTGCTCCAGCCTGTCCGGTAAAACCGCCACCGTGGACATTGACAATCACGTCAAATGTATTTAGTGTATCAGTTAATGTTAATGGTTGTCTTGCGATAACCTTTAAGGTTTCCATTCCGAAAAATTCATCAATATCACGTCCATTAATGGTGAATTTTCCACTCCCTGGTAATAATCGAACTCGGGCAACCGAGGTTTTTCTTCGTCCAGTTCCAAAATATTGTACTTTAGCCATTCTCTATTTCCTCCTTCTCAGCATTAAAATTCGTAAACTTCAGGCAATTGTGCAGCGTGTGGATGTTCGTTGCCAGCATAAACTTTAAGTTTAGTCGCAATTTTATCCCCTAATTTGTTATGTGGGATCATACCCTTCACTGCTTTGAAAACCAAAAGTTCTGGTTTTTCAGCTAAGAATTTTCGGTAGGTCATTTCTTTTAACCCACCGCAATATCCAGAATATGTTTTGTATAATTTTTGATCCAGCTTGTTTCCGGTTAACACAATCTTATCGGCATTAATGATAATAACAAAATCACCGCAATCCATATGTGGTGAAAAGATTGGTTTGTTTTTTCCTCGTAAAATATTTGCAACTTCTGTAGCCAGTCGTCCTAATACCTTACCTTCAGCATCAATCACATACCATTTACGGTCTATTTCATGAGATTTGGCCATTATTGTGGCATTCGCATTCATCTCAAAAGTCCTCCTCAGTTAATAATTTCTTTTATTTTTTATCTATTGGCTCTCCGATAAGTGGGAGTTATCGAAAATCGTTTTTTATCGTATCGGGGCTAGTGATACATTAACGTCCATCGTTAATTCTATAGCATCTTCCCGGGTGTGTCAAGTTATTTATGCCATTGACTTGCATTATTCTTAATAATATTTAATGATATTTTAATAGTAAACTTCCTTTAAGTAAAGACCATGAGCTGGAGCGGTAATTCCAGCCTTACTGCGATCTTTGCCTTCTATGATTGTTTTGATCGCCTGGGGTTTTAAGCGACCATAGCCGACTTCATAGAGAGTACCAGCCATAATCCTGACCATATTGTACAAAAAACCATTTCCGGTGAAGGTTATTTCCCAAAGGTCGCCGTTATTACTAAATGAAATTTCGGTAATGGTCCGCACGGTTGTTTTAATCGAGCTACCACTGGCCATAAACGCCGTAAAGTCATGCTCACCTAAAAAACTGGTAGCCGCTTCTTCCATCACCTTCCAGTCCAAGGTCCGGGGCACATAAAATGCCAAATCTGCCAAAAATGGGCTGGCTACCGGACTGGCCAGCATTTTATAGAGGTAACTTTTACCTCGGGCCTGGTAGCGGCTGTGAAAGTCCAGCTGGCACTCCCGGCTGGAAATTACCCGTATGTCTGCTGGAAGCCGGGTATTCAGGGCCCGGTACCAACCCTCTGGTGGGATTGTCGAAGCGGTAAAAAAATTGGCGCTCTGTCCCAACGCGTGAACTCCGGCATCGGTCCGGCCTGACCCGGTCAGGTTGACTGATTCACCGGTGAGTTCCTTGATCGCCCGGATGATGACTTCCTGAATGGTCACACCATTTGGCTGAATCTGCCAACCACAATAATTAGTGCCCCGATAACTGATGATCAGCTGTATATTTTTCATTCTGAATCTGGCCTTTATACTGGGAACACTAGTGGAATTTGAATCATCGTCGTCAGGTAAAGACCCACAATCATCATCACCATCAACACCAGGCTGGCACCATCCCGGAATTCAAAACTTAATTGTTTCATCCGGGTTCTGTTTTCACCACCCCGGTAGCAACGGGCTTCCATAGCGGTGGCTAACTCGTCAGCCCGGCGAAAGGCGGATATAAACAGGGGAATCAGAATCGGGATCAGGTTCTTGGCCCGGGAAATGATGTTCCCGGTTTCAAAATTTGCCCCCCGGGCTTTTTGAGCCTTCATAATTCGCTCGGTTTCTTCCATCAATGTCGGGATGAAACGCAACGCAATCGACATCATCATCGCCAATTCATGGGCATATCGCCTGACAAAGGGAATATAGCGCATGCACCACTCCATCCCATCCGTTAAATCAATGGGCGAGGTGGTCAAGGTCATAATGCTGGTACCAATCACCAGAAAGATCAGACGGAGCGCCATATAGGTTGCTACTTTCAAACCTTCCAGCGTAACTGTCAGTGGACCCAAGGTCGCCACTACGGTTCCTGGGGTCATAAACAGGTTTAGGACCACCGTCAGCATGATAATCAGGACTAGACCTTTAATTCCCCGGATAATGTAGCCCACCGGGATTTTAGATAACAGGGTGATCGTTGCCAGGATTAAAAATGTGGCAAGATAACCCCACAGGTTATTCAAAAAAAACAACATCACAACAAATGCTGTGGTAAACAGTATCTTCGTTCGCGGGTCCAGTTTGTGAATCACCGACCCAGTTGGATAATACTGGCCAATCGTAACATCTTTTAACATTTTATTATCCTCTTATGACTTTGAGAATTTCTTTTTTGGCTGCTTCCACCGTAAAAACATCTTCTCTAATTTCTGGATACTTTTCTTTCAGCCGCCGCATCAGATAGGTTACCTCTGGTACCGCTAGGCCAATGCTCTCCAGGGTGGAAATTTCCGTAAACACACGATTGGGCGTATCGAAAAAAACAACTTCCCCTTCATTCATAACCAGAATTTTGTCGACCATTTTTCCGATGTCTTCCATACTATGGGACACCAGAATCACGGTTATTTGTTTCTGACTATGCAATAATTTGATCTGGGCCAGTATTTCTTCCCGACCCCGGGGATCCAGACCAGCAGTTGGCTCGTCGAGGATCAGCACCGAAGGCTCCATCGCTAAAACACCGGCAATGGCCACCCGTCGCATCTGCCCGCCCGATAGTTCAAAAGGGGATTTATCTTTGATCGCGTCAAAATCAAGACCAACCATTTTGATCGATTGTCTGACCCGCTGGTCAATTTCTTCCTCATTGAGACCCTGATTTTTGGGGCCAAAGGCGACGTCCTTTTGGACGGTTTCTTCAAACAACTGGTGTTCCGGATATTGAAAAACCAGACCGATATGGTGTCTGAGAGCGATCAATTCGGCTTTCTTAGTTTCAAAGATATCTTTTCCATCTACTATAACTGTTCCTGATGAGGGGGTCAATAATCCATTAAGATGCTGAATCAGCGTCGACTTACCCGAACCGGTGTGTCCGATAATGCCAATAAAGCTACCGTCTTCGATGGTAATGTTGATATCCTTGAGGGCTTTGAATTCAAAGGGTGAACCTTCCGAATAGGTATGGGAAAGATTTTTTATTTCTACTGACATAAGGCATTCACCATTTCCTCAATGCTCAAAACATCATCGGCTATTTTAAGTCCTTCTTTACGCAGCTCATAAGCCAGCTCTGTCATTTGGGGTACATCCAGACCGATCTCTTTGAGTCGTTTTACCTGTCTGAAGATCGTCCGCGGTTCCCCTTCCATGACAACCTTGCCTTTGTCCAAAACAATAATCCGATCCGCTGCCACAATTTCTTCCATAAAATGGGTGATGTGAATAACGGTCATGTCTTTATCCCGGTTAAGCCGTTTGATGGTTTCCATGACTTCCCGTCGCCCCGATGGGTCCAGCATCGCTGTGGGTTCATCAAAAATGATACATTCTGGTTCCATCGCCAGTATACCGGCAATGGCAATTCGCTGCTTTTGTCCCCCGGATAATTGATGCGGTTTTTGATGTGCGTAGGCCTGCATTTCAACAACCGCCAAGGCCCGATCAACTCGTTCTCGAATTTCCTGCGGCGGTACGCCGAGGTTTTCCGGCCCGAAAGCCACATCTTCTTCGACGATGGTCGCAACCAGCTGATTATCAGGGTTTTGAAATACCATCCCGGCGGTCTGACGGATCGTCCATAAGTTTTCTTGATCCTTCGTGTTAAGACCACTAACAATCACATCGCCCTGAGTCGGAAATATGATTGCATTCAGCAATTTGGAAAGGGTGGATTTGCCTGAACCATTATGTCCGATGATTCCGACAAATTCACCTTTTTCAATATGTAAACTGACTCCGTCCAGTGCGACGACTGACTCGTTCTCGTTATTATGAGGATACGTGAAATAAACATTCCGCACATCGATCATTCTATTTTTACTTTCCATTGTCACTTGTTATCACCTTCTTTGGTGTTAATTAATTAACTTTATAATACAAGAAAGGGATTAAGCGTAAATAACATCTTAATCCCCTGTATGCATCTTAAATTATACTAATTCAATTATAGCCATTTCTGCGCCGTCGCCACGACGTGGTCCCACCCGATAAATTCGAGTGTAGCCACCGTTTCGTTCAGTATATTTAGGTGCTATTTCGTCAAACAATTGTTTTACCACTGCTTCTTGAGTGATATAAGAAATTGCCTGTCTTCTGGCATGTAAGTCGCCTCTTTTACCTAAAGTGACCATTTTATCTGCTATTCTTTTAACTTCCTTCGCTCTGGTTACGGTTGTTTCAATTTTACCGTGTTCTAAAAGGGCAGTGGTAAGATTACGCAGTAATGCTCTTCTTTGATCAGAGGGACGGCCTAGTTTTCGATATCCCGCCATAGTGTTACTCCTTTGCCTTTTCTTCTTCTTGACTCAAGGACAATCCAATTTCTGCTAGTTTGTGCTTGATTTCATTAAGAGATTTGCGACCGAGGTTACGAACTTTAATCATGTCCTCTTCGCTTCGTTGTGTTAATTTTTCAACTGTGTCGATATTCGCTCGTCGTAAGCAGTTACTGGATCTTACAGAAAGTTCCAATTCTTCAATCGACATTTCGCGAATGCGTTCTTTTTCACTTTCTTCTTTTTCTACCATGATTTCCACCGTGGTGGCATGCTCGGTTAAATTAATGAACAGGTTGAGATGTTCACTCAAAACCTTGGCTGCTAAAGAAAGTGCTTCTTCCGGGGTTGTTGTTCCATCTGTCCAGATATCAATAGTTAATTTATCAAAGTCAGTAATTTGACCGACCCGAGTGTTTTCCACTAAAAAATTAACTTTGATAATCGGTGAGAAGATTGAATCCATTGGAATGGTTCCAATCGGCATGCCCGGATATTTATTTTTATCTGCCGCTACATAACCACGGCCCTTTTCGATGCGCATTTCCATATTTAAGGTTGATCCCTTAGATAAGGTGGCAATGTGCATGTCCGGGTTAAGGATGTCGACGTCAGAGTCAGCGATGATATCACCAGCAGTGATTTCACCTTCTTCTGAAGCTTCAATGTAAATAACTTTAGGCTCATCGGTGTAGATTTCCGCCGCCAGCCCTTTGAGATTCAGGAGGATTTCGATAACATCCTCTTTTACCCCGGGAATGGTTGAGAATTCGTGCAAGACGCCTTCAATTTTTACTGATGTGACTGCCACGCCCGGTAGGGATGACAGCATTATTCGTCTCAGACTGTTACCAAGGGTGGTTCCATATCCCCGTTCTAAAGGTTCAATGACAAACCGCCCGTAGGTATCGTCGTCTTTCTTATCAACAATTTCGATGACTGGTTTCTCGAATTCGATCATTTATCAGACCCTCCTACTTATTTATAATCCATACATTAACATGAGGGTTAATTGGTTCCCGAACATGTAGCCTATTTAGAATACAATTCAACAATAAGATGTTCAGCAATTTCGACATCTAAGTCTTCTACTGCCGGTCTGCCAATGACTTTTCCTGATAGTGTTTCAACATCTTTAGACAACCATGGTGCAACGGTTCTATTTTCAGTCACTTCTAAAATGTCTTTGAATTTCTGAGATTTTTTACTTTTTGGTCGAACTTCAATCACATCGCCATCTTTCATAATGTAAGAGGGAATGTTGAGTTTTTTGCCGTTGATCAGGAAATGTTCATGATCGACCAGCTGACGGGCTTCTTTACGGGAAGTTGCCAAACCAAGGCGATAAACAACATTATCCAAACGTGACTCTAAATGAATTAACAGGTTGTGACCAGTAATTCCTTTTTGCTTTTCAGCAATTTCAAAGTAACCACGGAATTGTTTTTCAAGTACACCGTAAATACGTTTTGCTTTTTGTTTTTCTCGTAATTGCAGACCGTATTCAGATAATTTGGTTCTTCTTTTACCATGTTGGCCTGGTGGTGTTGGACGTCTTTCGAACGCGCATTTATTTGTTGAATAACAACGTTCTCCCTTCAGGTACAATTTTGTACCTTCACGTCTACATTGTCGGCATGATGCTTCTATATTTCTTGACATAATTTTCGCCCTCCTATTATACTCGTCGTCGCTTAGGTGGTCGACAACCGTTATGTGGAATAGGCGTAACATCGCGGATCAGGGTAATTTCCAATCCAGCCGCCTGTAAGGCTCGAATTGCTGCCTCACGTCCGGAACCAGGGCCTTTGACTAAAACTTCTACGCTTTTAAGTCCATGCTCCATGGCCGCTTTTGCTGCTTCTTCTGCTGCCATTTGAGAAGCAAAAGGAGTGCTTTTTCGCGATCCTTTAAAACCTAATCCACCAGAACTTGCCCATGAAAGAGCATTTCCTGACATATCTGTAATGGTAACAATGGTATTATTGAAAGAAGATTGAATATGGGCCTGGCCACGTTCGATATTCTTTTTGACTTTTTTAACTTTTCTTCGTGCTTTTTTAACTGCCATTCTTTAGCCCTCCTTATTTCTTTTTGCTTACGAGACGTTTAGGACCTTTTCGTGTTCTGGCATTAGTTTTAGTCTTTTGCCCTCTAACAGGAAGTCCTCGACGATGACGTAATCCTCTATAAGATCCAATTTCGATCAGTCGTTTAATGTTTAAGTTGACTTCTCTACGAAGGTCACCTTCAACGGTGTATGTATCAATCGTATTTCTCAGATCATTCACTTCAGTTTCAGTAAGATCTTTAACTCTGGTATCTGGATTGATATTTAAAGTTTTTAAGATTTCTAATGATGTTGAATGTCCGATACCATAAATATAAGTTAATCCAATTTCTACCCGCTTATCTCGGGGCAAATCGACTCCGGCAATTCTTGCCATAGGGTGTGTACCTCCTAAATTGTTTTCTAAATGCTGGTAATTCTATCAAGCTAGTGACGTAACTGATTCATCCCAGGGTGTTTTTATATCATGAACATGACTAAAATTGCCGCGGTCATGTTCTTTTTTTCTGGACTCGACGGTTTAACCTTGTTTTTGTTTGTGTTTTGGATTTTCGCAAATAACCATAACACGACCATTTCTCTTAATAATTTTGCATTTTTCACAAATCGGTTTTACTGATGGTCTAACTTTCATTTGTATGCCTCCTTTATGATTTCCCTTTTCCACGCCATACGATACGCCCGCGGGTCAAATCATATGGGGATAATTCAACAACTACCTTATCTCCCGGTAAAATTCTAATGTAATTCATGCGAAGTTTTCCCGAAATATGTGCAGTTATCTGATGTCCATTTTCCAATTCAACTAAGAAAATAGTGTTTGGTAATGACTCAACAACTGAGCCTTCTACCTCGATAACATCTTTTTTGGCCATTGATCAAACCTCCTCACGATTCTCATCCCCAATACCATCAGGCATGTGATAGGACTCGAGTATTTTTCTTATCTCAGCGTTAGTTATCTTTTTTCCATTTAATATTTTATCACGAATATCTGTGGCTATGTGATTCGTCTTCGCCAAGTGTTTGACCTTTTTTCTCTTTGGATTACTCACTTTTCGAAGCTTTCCATTCGATACAGTGGTGAAATGGTCGTCCACCACTTCAATAACCACCATAAACTGACCTTTATCCCGGCCAGCTGTAGAACGAACCACCTGTCCAACTTTAAATTCATTCATCCAACCACCAACTTACATCACAGTTAAAAGTTCGGGATCGCCGGTTCCGGTAATCAGAATGGTGTGCTCATAATGTGAAGAGAGCTTACCATCTGTGGTCACCACCGTCCATCCATCTTTTAATGTAACGACGTCAAAAGTTCCGGCATTTACCATTGGTTCAATAGCCAGGGTCATCCCCTGTCGCAGCCGGGGACCTCGGCCTTTAGGGCCATAATTGGGAATTGGTGGATCTTCGTGCATTTGCTTTCCAACTCCATGCCCGACATAGTCGCGAACAACAGAAAATCCGTTTTCCTCAACATATTTCTGGATGGCATTTGAAATATCTGACAACCGATAACCTTCCTTTGCATAGGTGATTCCTTTATAAAAGGACTCCCGGGTGACCCTGATCAGTTTTTCTGCTTCTTCTGAAATATTACCTACTCCATGGGTCACAGCTGCGTCGCCAACGTAACCGTTGTATGTAGCGCCAATGTCAATACTGATGATGTCACCATCCTGCAATAGTCGTTTCTCGGGAATCCCATGGACAACCACTTCATTAATTGAAGCACAGATTGAGTTCGGGAATCCGCCATAGCCTTTGAATGTTGGAATCGCTCCTGCATCGCGAATATACTGTTCGACTGCATGATCCAGTTCTTGTGTTGATACCCCAGGTTTGATCATTTTTCCAGCCAAAGCATGGGCGCATGCCACAATCTTGCCAGCATGACGCATCAGATCAATTTCCTTTTGGGATTTTATGGTTATCATCTTTAATTAACTCCACTCAGGATTTCTTCGATGTTTTCAAAAACGTCGTTCATATGCTGCAGACCATTAATATTGATGATCTTTTGCTTGTCTTCATAGAACTCAATTAACGGCTCGGTCTGATCCTGATAAACTTGAATTCGTTTCTTTACTGTCTCAACTTTGTCGTCGTCCCGCTGGTATAATGGTGTTCCGTCTAAATCACAGACACCGTCAACCTTTGGTTTACTGTACTTGATATGATAGGTTGCATGGCAGGTCGGGCAAATCCGTCGGCCTGAGACACGTTCAATCAAAATATCGAACGGTACCTCAAGATTGATTGCAAAATCCAACTCACAGTCCCGTTTAGCATTGATTCGACATAGGGCTTCAGCCTGATGCACCGTCCGGGGAAATCCGTCTAGTAAATATCCGTAACCAGCGGCCAGTACATCATCATGGGTCAACCGATCTTCAACCATATCGATAACTAAATCATCAGGTACCAAAAGGCCTTGTGACATATATTCTTTTGCTTTTTTGCCTAATGGTGTATCCTTACTCATGTTATCTCTAAAGAGATCACCGGTTGAAATGTGCGGGATTTGATAGGTTTCGCAAATGCGCTTAGCCTGTGTCCCTTTGCCAGCTCCCGGAGGTCCTAATAATACAATTCTCATTTTTCACTTAACTCCAGTTCATTTTAAGATTTTAAAAATCCCTGATGGTGTCTCATCATCATTTCTGCTTCAATCTGTTTAACCGTTTCAAGGGCTACCCCAACAACAATCAGCAGACTTGTACCGCCGAATTGAAGATTGACACCCATAAAATTACCTACAAAAATAGGAATAACAGCAATGATCGCTAAAAAGACGCCACCAAATAATGTTAATCGGTTCATAATTCTCGACAAGTACTCCACGGTTGGTTTTCCTGGTCTGATCCCAGGAATATAACCGCCTTGTTTCTTGATATTTTCTGCAATATCAAACGGATTAAATGTTACAGCTGTATAGAAATAGGTAAACGCAATTATTAGTGTGATGTAAATAATATTAGTAAGCCAGGATCCCCAGGCTAAATAGGTTGAAATAAAATTTGCAAAGGCCGATGTTGGAAAAAAGCTGGCAATTGTGGCCGGAAATAAGGTTAACGAACTGGCAAAGATTACCGGAATAACGCCTGCCATATTCACTCGCATCGGAATGTGAGTTGTTTGTCCACCATACATTTTTCTGCCAACAACTCGTTTTGCATATTGAACCGGGATACGTCGCTGTCCTTCCTGAACTGCCACCACACCAAACACAACCACAACAATGAAGACCAGAAATACGATCAAAGTGATAATATTCAGTGTTCCAATGGTAAGGTATTGGTACATTTGGCCAATTGCAGATGGAATCCGGGAAATGATACTGATGAAGATAATCAGTGAGATACCGTTACCGATACCATTCTCAGTGATTTGTTCACCCAGATACATTAAAAACGCAGTCCCTGCGGTAATACATAAAACAACAGTAAATACGGTAAATGGTGTTTTATCAATTAGCAAATCACCGAAGGATAAGCTCATTCCCAGAGCCTGGATCAGCGCCAGAATAATGGTCAGGTAACGGGTATACTGAGCCAGTTTTTTCCGCCCCTCTTCACCTTCTTTTTGAAGCGCTTCCAGCGCTGGAATGGCAAATGCTAATAGGTTCATGATAATTGATGCATTAATATACGGCGTGATACTCATGGCAAAAATAGTAAAATTACCAAAGTTACCGCCGGATATAATATCAAACAGACCAAAAATCCCACTATCATTGACGAGTTGGCTTAGCTGTTCGGTATCAATAAATGGAACCGGTATGAAGGATCCCAAACGATATACAAACAGCAGCGCTAACGTAATTATTATCTTTCGTCGTAGATCTGGAATTTTCCAAGCATCCTTCAAGGTAGAGACCATACTAGATCACCTCTACCTTTCCTCCTCCAGCGAGAATTTTCTCCTCAGCTGATTTGCTGATTTTATGTGCCTTAATGGTAAATGCCTTTTCAACTTCTCCGTTTCCAAGGATCTTCAGACCATCATTTAATTTGCGGATAAATCCGTATTCCAGCAATAATTCTGGGGTAATCACTGTGTTTGCATCAAATACATTCAGTTCTCCCACATTGACTATTGCAAAAGTTTTTTTGAATCGGGCGTTTGAAAAACCACGTTTTGGTAAACGACGTGCCAATGGCATTTGTCCACCTTCAAAACCTGGTCGCACACCACCACCGGAACGTGATTTTTGTCCATCCTGTCCACGACCAGCAGTTTTTCCAAGACCAGAACCAGTACCGCGTCCTTTTCTCTTGGGTGCCTTTTTTGAACCTGGGGCTGGACTTAAAGTATGTAACTTCATATTGACACCTCCTATACTTCTTTTACTTCGAGCATGAAGTCTGTTATATGAATCATGCCACGAATCTGAGGAGTATCATTATGAGTTACCGTCTGGCCAATTTTCTTCAGGCCTAAAGCTTGAATGGTAGCCCGTTGTTTCGGGTTGCGACCAATTAAACTTTTCTTTAGTGTAATTTCTAATTGCTTAGCCATAATGATTCCTCCTAATCTAAAATTTCTTCAGGTTTTTTACCGCGTTTTACTGCTACTTCTTCAAGTGTAGTCAGTTCTGCAAGGCCTGCCATTGTAGCATTAACCATGTTACGGGCATTGTTTGATCCTAAAGATTTAGTACGAATATCTCTGATACCAGCTAATTCCAATACCGCACGGACAGGTCCGCCAGCAATAACTCCAGTACCTTTTCCGGCAGGTTTCAGTAATACATGACCTGCGCCAGCTTCACCATTGACTAAGTGAGGAATGGTTGTTCCAACCATTGGCACTTTGATTAATGATTTTTTTGCTGCATCGATACCTTTACGAATCGCATCTGGAATTTCCATCGCTTTTCCTTTACCGACGCCAACATGACCGTTTTCGTCTCCAACAATCACAAGACAGCTGAATCTGAAGTTACGACCACCTTTAACAACCTTAGTTACACGGTTGATGGCAACGACTTTTTCCTTCAAATCTAATGTACTTGGATCGATTTTTTTGTTTTGCATCAAATGACCTCCTTTACTTAGAATTTCAGGCCGGCTTCACGAGCGCCGTCAGCCAATTCTTTTACTCTACCATGATATACGTAACCGCCTCGATCAAATACCACTGCTTCGATGCCTTTTTCAAGCGCACGTTTGGCAATTGCCTGACCTACGGCTTTAGCTGCTGCTTTATCTCCACCTTTTGACAGCTGACCTTTAAGATCAGAGTCATTGGAAGAAGCAGAAACCAATGTGATACCTTTAGTATCATCTATAATTTGAGCATAAATATTTTTATTACTTCTAAATACATTTAAGCGTGGTCTCATTTCAGTTCCTGAAACTTTGTTTCGGACCCGATAGTGACGTGCAACACGTATTTTATTTTTAATGGGTTTCTTAATCATCGAGTTTTACTCCCTTCATCATCTTTGACGGGCTAGCAGGTTATTTACCTGTTTTACCTTCTTTACGTCGAATTACTTCGTCAGAATATCGTACGCCATGACCCTTATAAGGTTCTGGTGGGCGTTTTGCTCGAATATTGGCGGCATGCGCGCCAACGGCTTCTTTGCTAATGCCTTTAATTACGACTTTAGTATTAGTTTCTGGAACAGCTTCTACGCCTTCAGGATCTTCCATCTCAACGGGATGTGAGTATCCTAAATTCATCACTAACTTGGTTCCTTTTTTCTCTGCTCTATATCCTACTCCACTGATTTCCAGGGTTCTTGTAAAGCCGCTGCTGACACCAGTAACCATGTTTTGAATTAAAGCCCGGGTTAAACCGTGAAGCGATTTATGCAGCTTACTTTCAGATGGTCGGGTGACAACGACTTCGCTATCTTGGACATCGATGATGACATCAGGATGAAAAGTTCTAACTAGTTGTCCTAATGGACCTTTGACTGTCAAAGTCTGACCGTCTTTTTTAATGTCGACTCCTGGGAGGATTGCAACGGGTGCTTTTCCTACTCTTGACATCTTTTTACCTCCTGTCTTAATTTGTTACCAAACGTAACATATCACTTCGCCGCCAACGCCGGCTTTTCTTGCTTTTTTATCTGTCATTACGCCTTTTGATGTAGAAACGATGGCAATGCCAAGGCCGTTTAATACTTTTGGCACATCGTCTTTACCGGCATATACTCTTAAACCTGGTTTGGAGATTCTTTTGATGCCTGCAACGACACGACTTTTGTTTTCTCCGTATTTGAGTGTAATTTTAATTACGCCTTGCTTTTCATCAGCAATGTAATCAACTTTAGTAATATAACCTTCTTCTAAAAGAATTTGAGCAATTGCTTTCTTTTCTTTTGAAGCAGGCATCTCAACTGTTTTATGACCTGCATCATTTGCATTTCTGATGCGTGTTAACATATCCGCAATAGGATCAGTCATAACCATACTCGGTACCTCCTTTTCTTTGCCAGTTTGTTTTTACCAGCTTGCTTTTCTTACGCCAGGGATTTCGCCTTTATATGCTAATTCTCGGAAACATATACGACAAATGCCAAATTTCTGTAAAACAGAGTGTGGTCGACCACAAATTCGGCAGCGTGTATACGCCTGAGTTGAATATTTTGCTTTGCGTTGTTGTTTTTCCTTCATCGCTTTTTTTGCCACTGTACCGTCCTCCTTATGCTCTACTGAATGGAATGCCAAGCAGTCTTAACAGTTCGTGAGCTTCTTCATCTGTATTTGCCGTTGTGACAAACATGATATCCATGCCTCGGACTTGTTCAACCTTGTCATAATCAATTTCAGGGAAAATGAGCTGTTCTTTTATACCAAAAGCATAATTACCACGTCCGTCAAAGGATTTGTTGGACAAACCTCTGAAGTCACGTACTCGAGGAAGGGCAACGTTGAATAACTTATCGGTAAATTCGTACATACGATCACTTCTCAAAGTTACTTTCGCTCCAATGTTCATGCCTTCTCGGACTTTAAAGTTGGCAACTGACTTTTTCGCCTTTGTTATTACTGGTCGTTGACCGGCAATAATTCCAAGGTCAATCACTGCGGCTTCTAAAGCTTTAGAGTTGTCTTTGCAATCTCCTAAACCCATATTGAGCACAACTTTTTCTAGTTTAGGAACTTCCATGATGTTTTTATATTGAAATTTTTCCATCATTGCTGGAATTACTTCAGTAAGATATTTATCTTTTAATCTGGGCATATTGGTCCTCCTTCCCGAAATTAATTATTAAATGTTTCATTACATTTTTTACAAAATCTGACTTTTTTTCCGTCGCCTAAAACTTTATGTCCGGTTCTAACACCCTTATCACATTTTGCACAGTAGAGTAACACGTTAGAGGCTTCAAGTGCGCCTTCTTGTCTTATTATTCCACCCTGTTGCATTTGTTGTGTTGGTTTCTGGTGTTTAGTAACCATGTTTACATTTTCCACAAGGACTTTTCCATCTTTAGGATAAGACTGAATCACTTTTCCTTTTTTTCCTTTGTCCTTACCGGAAATCACCATTACGATATCATCTTTTTTAATATGCATCTTTCATTTCCTCCTTAAAGTACTTCAGGAGCCAAAGATACGATTTTCATGTATTTCTTGTCCCTTAACTCTCTTGCGACAGGTCCAAAAATACGTGTACCTTTTGGGTTTTTATCATCTTTTATAAGAACCGCTGCATTCTGGTCGAATTTGATGTAACTGCCATCGTCTCTTCTAATTCCGCTCTTTGTTCTTACGACAACGGCTTTAACAACGTCGCCCTTTTTAACATCGCCACCGGGTGCAGCACTTTTAACAGCACACACGATAATGTCTCCGATATTTGCATATCGACGACCGGAACCACCAAGAACTCGGATGCACAGTAATTCCTTTGCACCGGTATTATCTGCTACTTTCAGTCTCGTTTCTTGTTGAATCATCCGAAATACCTCCTTCCGCACATTGACTTATAGTGCTTTTTCTACGATTTCTACTAATCTCCAGCGTTTGTCTTTGCTGAGTGGTCTTGTTTCCATTATTTTAACGGTATCACCGATATTACATTCGTTTTGTTCGTCATGGGCTTTGAACTTTACAGTGTGTTTGACTCGTTTTGAGTAAAGTGGATGTTTTACAAAGCTTTCAACAGCTACTACAATGGTTTTTTCCATTTTATCGCTGGTCACCTTACCGATTCGAGTTTTTCTGTAACCTCTTTCTTCCATAAGCTAAACCTCCTTATCTATTGGTTTATTATGCTTCATCCGACTTCATGGCACGTTCCTGGATAATTGTTTTGATCCGTGCATAAGTCTTCTTAACTTCTTTAATACGCATTGGGTTTTCCAACTGACCTGTCGCATGTTGAAATCTGAGGTTGAATAATTCTTCCTTCAGATCACCCAGTTTTGCTTCAAGCTCGATTGTTGTTAATTCTCTTAATTCACTTGGTTTCATGCTTCATCACCCACTTCTTGTGCTTCCTGATCTTTACGAGTGATAAATTTAGTTTTGATCGGTAATTTATGTTGAGCAAGACGCATGGCTTCCCGAGCTACTTCCTCAGAAATTCCGGCAATCTCAAACATTACTCTACCTGGTTTTACCACTGCAACCCAATACTCTGGAGAACCTTTACCGGAACCCATTCGAGTTTCTGCTGGTTTTTGTGTCACAGGTTTATCTGGGAATATTTTAATCCAAACCTGGCCACCTCTTTTAATATATCTGGTCATAGCAATACGGGCAGCTTCGATCTGATTAGCAGTAATCCATGCTGGCTCCAATGCTTGAATAGCGAAATCTCCGTAAGTGATTTTATTACCACGAAGCGCTTTTCCTTTCATACGACCTCTATGTTGTTTTCTACGTTTTACACGTTTAGGCATTAACATATGCGTTGGCCTCCTCTCTTAGTTTTCTGTCCTGTTAGTAGGAGCTTTTCGGCGTGGTGCGCTTTTTTTAGCTTTTGCGTCATCTTCAGCAGCTACTGCTAAAACATCTTCACGTCCAGTTAAAATCTCGCCTTTATTGACCCAAACTTTTACACCTAGTTTACCATAGGTGGTATCAGCTTCGGCAAAGCCATAGCTAATATCAGCTCGGAGGGTTTGAAGGGGAACCTGGCCCTGGGCATAATGTTCATTACGTGCCATTTCAGCCCCGTTTAAACGGCCGGCTACAGCAGTTTTAATTCCCTTAGCGCCAGCTCTCATGGTTCGCTGCATGGTTTGTTTCATTGCCCGTCGGAAAGAAATTCGTCGTTCCAGTTGCGCAGCAATGTTTTCAGCCACTAATTGAGCATCCATATCAACGTTTTTAACTTCAACGATGTTGATAAAAACGGTTTTCTTGGTCATTTTTTCAAGTTCAAGACGTAATGCATCAATACCTGCACCACCACGACCAATGATCATGCCTGGTTTTGCTGTATAGATATGAATCTTAACCTTGTTACCAAAACGTTCGATGACAATCTTAGAAATGCCCGCCTGGTATTGATTTACTTTTATATATTTACGAATATCATAATCTTCAATTAAACAATCTGCAAAATCCTTGTTGTTAGCAAACCACTTTGCATTCCAGTCCTTAATAACGCCAACTCTTAATCCGTGAGGATTGACTTTTTGACCCATCTATGCCCTCCTTACTCTTTTTCTTTTAATACGGCTGTAATGTGAGACGATCTTTTTCGAATAATTGTCGCACGTCCCTGTGCACCCGCTCTGAATCGTTTTAGTGTTGGACCCTGATTTGCATAAATCTGATCGATATATAAGTTTTCAGGATTCATGTTAAAATTATTTTCAGCATTTGCTAAAGCAGATTTTACAACTTTGTCAATTATTTTAGCTGCTTTATTTGGTGTTAATGCTAGAATACTTAATGCTTCTCCAAGACTTTTGCCTCGAATTAAATCAGCCACTAACTTAGCCTTTCTGGATGAAACACGTACATATTTAGCTGTCGCTCTTGCTTCCATTCGTATACCTCCTTCTGGCTATCTTAATTTAGATTTCTTTTCTCCAGCATGACCTCTAAAGGTTCTGGTTGGTGCAAACTCTCCTAGTTTGTGTCCTACCATATCCTCGGTAACATAAACTGGAACATGTTTTCTGCCATCATGAACTGCGATGGTGTGTCCTACCATTTGTGGGAAAAGTGTCGAGCTTCTCGACCAGGTCTTCAGCACATTCTTTTCACCTTTTTCGTTCATTGCTTCGATGCGTTTAAGTAACTTTTCGTCACAAAAAGGTCCTTTTTTTAATGATCTACCCATTATTCAACCTCCTCTCGGTTCGTTATCTTATGGTTGTATGCTTATTTTTTATTTCGTGATCTTACGATATATTTATCGGAAGGTTTGTTTTTCTTACGTGTTTTATAACCAAGTGCTGGTTTACCCCATGGTGTAACTGGGCCAGAACGTCCGATTGGAGCACGTCCTTCACCACCACCGTGTGGATGGTCATTCGGATTCATTACAGAACCACGTACAGTTGGGCGAATACCCATGTGACGTTTACGACCGGCTTTACCGATTCGAACATTCTGATGATCCAGGTTACCGACCTGGCCAATGGTTGCTCGACATTCAATTCGAACAAGTCTCATTTCGCCTGAAGGCAATCGCAGGGTTGCGTAATTTCCTTCTTTCGCCATCAGCTGAGCGCTGGCTCCGGCTGAACGAACCATTTGAGCACCTTTTCCGTTTTTGAGTTCAACACAGTGGACAGTTGTACCAACTGGGATGTTTTTCAGCGGCAAACAGTTACCCACAGTAATATCTGATTCTGGTCCAGAGAAAATAACATCTCCAACCTTTAACTTGAGTGGTGCAATAATATAACGTTTTTCACCATCAGCATAGTGAACAAGTGCTATATTTGAGCTGCGGTTTGGATCGTATTCAATTCCGGCAATTTTTCCCGGAATGTTATCTTTATTTCTTTTGAAGTCAATAATTCTGTATTTTCTTTTCGCTCCACCACCATGATGTCTGACGGTAATGCGTCCATATGCATTACGACCAGCATGTTTTTTAAGTGGCTTCAATAAGGATTTCTCAGGCTCATGCTTGGTGATTTCCTCGAATGTATTGACACTCATATTTCTACGTCCTGGGGACGTTGGTTTATACTTTCTAATACCCATTAATCGCTACCTCCTTTTTTTGTATGCTTCTCGGGTTGTAGTCTCGTTTGTTTGCTTATACGCCTTCGAAGAATTGGATACCCTTACTTCCGGGTGTTAATTTCACGATTGCTTTTTTCCAATCTGATCTTCGACCAACGAAACGTCCGGTTCTTTTCAGTTTTCCCTTCATATTCATAGTGCTCACTTTTTCAACTTGCACACCAAATATGACTTCTACTGCATTCTTGATTTCAATTTTATTCGCTCTTTTATCCACTTTAAATGTGAATTTTTTTTCTTCGGCATCGGCCATACTACGTTCGGTAATAATTGGCTTGATAATAATATCGCGAGGATTTTTCATTATGCGTATACCTCCTCAATTTTTTGTAATGCTTCCTGAGTCATGATCAACACGTCATATTTCAACATATCATATACGTTTAATTCGTTGACAGTAGTTGTTGCGACTTTTGGAATATTGT
This sequence comes from Acetobacterium malicum subsp. dehalogenans DSM 11527, assembly GCF_000472665.1. Taxonomy (GTDB): domain Bacteria; phylum Bacillota; class Clostridia; order Eubacteriales; family Eubacteriaceae; genus Acetobacterium; species Acetobacterium malicum. Next base: position 171,887 of record NZ_AXAC01000005.1, read on the forward strand.
TTGCGGAACGGATAATTGCTTCGTTGTTTTCCGGAAGTACAATCAAGGCTTTTTGAGCATTGATATTGTTCAGCACGGCAATCATTTCTTTGGTTTTTGGAGCATCCATCACCAATTGATTTAATACGCGAAGTTCGTTGTCCTGAGCCTTTGCTGAAAATACAGATTTCATAGCTAAAGCTTTAACTTTTTTGTTAACTTTTTTGCTATAGTCTCTTGATTTTGGTGCAAAGATCACACCGCCGCCCTTCCATAATGGAGATCGGATGGTACCGGCACGAGCCCGGCCTGTTCCTTTTTGTCTCCAGGGTTTACGACCACCGCCACGGACTTCTGATCGAGTCAAGGCGGAACGTGTTCCCTGTCGTCTATTTGCAAGTAGTGCTACCACTACTTCATGTACTACGTGTTCGTTGGGTTCGATTCCGAAGATTCCTTCGCTTAATTCGACATCACCAACAACATTTCCTTTTACATCTAAAACGTCAATTTTAGGCATTTGATTTCCTCCTTTCAGGCTTGATTTTTTTATGCTTTAACACTGCTTTTAATTGTAATAAGTGCTCCTCTAATGCCTGGTACCGCACCCTTGATTAAGAGCACATTGTTTTCAACATCGACTTTAACAACTTCCAAATTAACTGCAGTTACATTTTTGTTCCCCATTTGGCCAGGAAGTTTCTTGCCTTTGAATACTCTTGAAGGCGAAGAAGATGCTCCCATGGAACCTGGTCTACGGTGATATTTGGAACCATGAGCCATTGGTCCTCGGGATTGGTTATGTCGTTTGATAACCCCCTGGAAACCCTTACCTTTTGATGTTCCTGAAATATCAACTCGTTCACCAGCTTCAAACACATCAGCCTGAATTAATTGACCGGTTTCATAACTTGCATAATCATCAAGTTTGAATTCCCGGATTACTTTTTTATACTCAACACTGTTTTTGTCATAGTGGCCTTTTAATGGTTTTGTCATTCGACGTTCTTTAACTTCACCAAAGGCCAATTGCAGTGCTTCATATCCATCAGTTTCGATGGTTTTCTTTTGAAGCACAACACAAGGTCCTGCTTCAACTACGGTAACTGGAATGACAGTTCCGTTGTCTGTGAAAATCTGGGTCATTCCAATTTTTCGTCCGATAATCGCTTTTTTCATTATTTCCTCCTAAATATCATTGGATTGCTGTGCAATCATAATACCAATGGGGTCTATAGTTTGATTTCTATATCAACGCCTGCTGGTAAGTTCAATCGCATTAATGCGTCTACGGTTTTTGGGGTTGGGTTTAAAATGTCAATTAACCGTTTATGTGTGCGCATTTCAAATTGCTCTCTGGAATCCTTATACTTGTGCACTGCTCGAAGAATCGTGATGATTTCTTTGTCTGTTGGCAGTGGCACTGGACCAGATACGCTCGCACCTGTTCTCTTTGCTGTTTCAACAATTCGTTCAGCAGATTGATCTAAAAGTTTGTGATCAAACGCTTTTAATCTGATTCTGATTTTTTGTTTTGCCATACCTAAATTTTACCTCCTTATCAATTTTTACTCGTCATTTAGGTACTCCAACCACTCGTCAACCCATCCGGGTGTTTCATCATTATTTTTTTAGCAAAATGACGGATCATTTTGCAAAAATCAGATGATTTTAAGTGGTTGTCGTCCGATTCAAAGATCGTGACATACTCCATGAGAAAACCTGTCTAAGGCGACAGCAACCTCTCACTTCATCGCAGAGTGTCAACCTTTCACATTATACAAGAAAAAAACGCCTTTGGCAAGCGTTTTTTCATATTTTACAACTATTTTCAATTTTATTTTTTCTTACTTCAATATTTCTTCCGGTCGCGTGTCCAGAAAATAAATTCCTGTCCCCTGCAAACCCAGATGAGCTGCCAGAACACAGCCAATCGGGACTGGTTCAATGTTCTTAACTCCCATCAAACGAAGCGCCGCCTCATATTCTTCAACCGGCTTCATTGAGCCAGTGTAGGCAATACCAACGTTCTGCTCCAAATAACCGGCAATATTTTCTGCTGTTTTATCGATAATCGTCTTTTGCGCTTTTTTCGTTCCCCGGGACTTGCCGATAATTTTCAGTTCCCCTTCTTCCACCGAAACGATCGGATGAATTTTCAGGAACCCACCAACAACAGCCGTACCTTTCGATACCCGCCCACCCATATAGAGCCAGTTAAGATCTTCGATACTGAAATAAAAATGGGCATGGGGAATAAATTTGACAGCCGCAGTGGCCAGATAATCGAGATCTTTGCCCTGATCGATCAGCTTCAACAACTCCACTGCAATCAAACCAATGCTCCCGCCACTGTGGAGACTGTCGACGATCCGACATTTGAAGTCAGGATATTTTTCCATCACATCTCTTAGAATCAGGCAAGAGGTTTCATAGCTCCCTGACAGTTTTGACGTAAATGCCAGATAAAGGCATTCCACATTGTTTTTTGCACAATCTTCAAAATACTCCATGAAGTCCCCCGGATTCACCTGGGATGTGGTCGGAACAATACCCTGCTCCATAAATTTATTCATACCGTCCAGATCAATTTCCCGCTTATCACGATAGGCTATGCCTTCAATAATAACATTCAACGAAACCATGTCCAGCTTGGGGTGATTTACAAAATCCTTTGGCAGGTCGCACATACTGTCAACTAAGAGTCTAATCATTTCTCACTTCTTTCCAATTGCTGCCAGCAATTTTCAACTTATCTATGCAATTTATCATTTTCTTCGAATTCATATTTTATCACTATCTTTAAAAATTAACAACATGCAAGTAAAAAAAACCGCCCTATTCAGGACGGTTAATTCTTTATTTATTTAATATCTTATATTTTGATTAATCAGCTAACATTTTGGCTACTACACCAGAACCAACGGTACGTCCGCCTTCACGAATCGCGAAACGTAAACCTTCTTCGATCGCGATTGGCGTGATCAGAGTGATTTCCATTTGCACGTTATCGCCAGGCATTACCATTTCTACGCCTTCTGGTAATTTGATGATACCAGTTACGTCAGTTGTTCTGAAGTAGAACTGTGGTCGGTAGCCATCGAAGAATGGAGTATGACGTCCGCCTTCTTCTTTGGTTAAGACATATACTTCTGATTGATAATGGGTATGTGGTTTGATGGAACCTGGCTTAGCCAGTACCTGACCACGTTCGATTTGAGTACGGTCAACACCACGNANTAANGCGCCTACGTTGTCGCCTGATCGGCCTTCGTCCAGTAATTTACGGAACATTTCGATTCCGGTTACAACTGTTTTTCGAACGTCATGAATCCCGACGATTTCAACTTCTTCGCCGACTTTAACAATCCCACGTTCGATACGTCCGGTTGCTACGGTACCACGACCAGTGATTGAGAAGACATCTT
>NZ_AXAC01000034.1 GCF_000472665.1 Acetobacterium malicum subsp. dehalogenans DSM 11527
CAAAGGTAGTGGTGAAAAGATGGCCGTGACGAAATGGAAGAATTCAAATGTCCATATCATCCATATGTTACTCCCAAACCAGTACTTTGAAGATCTGGGACTCATCGATTTATGTCAATATAAAGTTGGGTTACTGTCGAATTATTATTAATTCGGTGAGAGATTTCAGGAGCCGTGTACGGCAAACGTAAGCACGGTTCTGTGAGAGCAAAGAAATCCGGACTAATTACCCGGATTTCTAGCTACTCGATCCCGGATTTCTCACTGCTTGTTCCCTTGTGGTCCGGTTCAAACGCTAATTTGAGTCCGCAAGGATTGACATGGGCGGCTTATCGTGGTAACATAACACTGTTATCTAAAATAGTTAGACTAAAGGTGAAAAATGGGGAATGAAACAGAAACACGAGAACGATTGTTAGAAGTTGCGAAGGATGAGTTTCTTGAATTGGGCTATGAAAAAGCTTCAATGCGAAAGATTTGTAAAAAAGCCGGGGTTACAACAGGCGCTTTGTATTTCTTTTTTAAAGATAAGAATGACCTGTTTGCAGCATTAGTAAAAAAAGTTGCGGATGAAATTAAAATGGTCATTATCCATCATACTGAAAAAGAGCAAGCAATCTATGTGGATGAAAAAACGACGCCAGAGGCATTAATCGCCGATGGGATTCAACAGGGTCGAGAGTTCGTAACCTATATGTATGCCAATAAAGATGCGTTTATTTTACTTCTCAGTAAAGCCAATGGATCCGCATATGAGAATTTCTATGATGAACTGGTCGACTTAATGGAAAAAAATACGCTGCAATTTCTGGATCACATAACTCTTGAAAATGGCAAAGAAAATGGTATCAAACCCTATACCATGCATTGGCTGGCTCATCTGGAGACGTCTTCCTTTGCCCAATTGCTGACCCATGGATTGACTTTAGAAGAAGCCTTGATTCAAGCAGAGGTCATTGCCAAATACCTGACCGGAGGTTGGCTGGAAATACTAAAAAAGTAAGATGATAAAATTATTAACAAAGAAAAATACGATTGAATTCGAATCTGGAATTCAATTTTATTTTTGCATTGAACATAACACTGTTATGCTACGCAAACATCAAATATTTAAACTTGTCTGCAAAAATAAGTTATAGAATAAGCGATTGATATTCAAAATATGAAAGGGGCAAAAATGTTTATTGAAGTGAATGATATTAAAAAAAGTTATGGCGAAGGAGGCAGCTATGTCCAAGTGCTTAAAGGGGTATCCACAGGCATTCAAAAAGGTCAAATCTGTGCGATATTGGGGCCAAGCGGATCGGGGAAATCGACGCTGCTTAATACCATCGGCGGGTTGGATACCATCGATAGCGGTAGTATAAAAATAAGTAACATTGAAATCACCAGGCTGAATCCCAAAGAATTATCACTATACCGACGAAATTTGCTGGGTTTCATTTTTCAGTTTTATAATCTTGTTCCCAATCTTACGGTTAAAGAAAATATCCAGGTTTGCGAATACCTGACAAAAACACCGCTGGATATTAATGAACTGCTGGAAGTATTGGGGTTAACCGAGCATCAGAAAAAATTTCCCTCCCAATTATCGGGGGGGCAGCAACAGCGGTGTGCGATTGCCAGAGCACTGATTAAGAATCCCGAGCTGCTATTGTGTGACGAACCGACCGGAGCGCTGGACTATCAGGCATCCCGGGAGATTCTGAAGCTGATTGAGAAGATTAATAAAAAATATGGTACCACCATGCTCATCGTTACCCATAATACTGCGATTAAAGAGATGGTTCATCGCGTCATCAAAATCAAAGACGGTCAAATCAGTGAAGACTATGCCAATACGGTATTGAAACCGGCCAGTCAACTGGAATGGTAGGTTATTTCAATGATTTTGAATAAGCGAATCATCCGGGAGTTAAAAGAAAACTGGGTACGATATGGAGCATTGGCATTTTTAATCATCTTTTCGCTGGGGTTGGTCGTGAGTATGGCTGGCTCTACGGATGTGGTCAATTATACGATTGATAAAAATAATGAAAAGAATCAACTGGAAGATGGAGAATTTTCGGTTTATGTTCCCCTAACCGAAAACCAGCAGCAGGAACTTGAAAAAATGGGCGCAAGAACCGAAGCAGCCTTCTATGTTGAGTTGTCTGGTCCAGAAAAATCGGTTCTCAGGATTTTTAAGAATCGAAATAGTATCAATACCATTGAGCTGGAAGAGGGACGACTGGCCGATCAAAGGGGTGAAATCGTTCTGGAGAAACACTATGCCGAAAAGCATGGAATTAGGGTTGGCCAATCTATTGAAGTGAATCAAAAAAACTATCAGGTAACGGGGATCGGAACAGCGCCGGATTATTCCAATGTGGTCCAAAATGTTTCGGACGTGTTGGCGGATTTAAAACAATTCAGCATTGGATTTGTATCTGAAGTGGAATTTAATCAACTGTTAGCAGAAGATATCAATGTCGAATATAATTACAGCTATAAGTTGGATGGGAATCTGACTGCTTCAGAACTTAAAGAAAAATTAGTTGATCTGGATTTTGATAAAACAAAGGTCACCGATTTTATCAATAAAAATATGGATTATCAATATGTCAATCTGATCATTTTTTTAGAAGCTGATGATAATCAACGGATTACAAGCTGTAAAAGCGATGCCGCCATCAATAAAAACTCTGCTTTAATAGCAGGGATGATTATTATCACCTTAATTGCCTATATGATTTCAGTATTTGTGATTCATACCATCGATAAGGAAAGTGCCGTGATCGGGGCGCTTTATTCAATGGGTTATGTAAAAAAAGAACTGCTCAGACATTTTATGATCCTGCCGATGCTGGTTGTCACCGTATCAGCAATGCTGGGGACCGGCTTAGGGTTTCTGCTGATTGGCGAAAATATTAAAGAGAATGTTGCCTATTATTCTTACCCCGGTTATACCATGGTATTTCCACCATATCTTTTAATTTATGGGGTTTTAATACCAGTACTGATTGCTTTGCTTGTCAATTATACAGTTATCAACAGCAAATTATCCTTAGCACCACTTAAATTGCTCAGACGGGAAAAGAAACAGCTTCAGCTGGCAAATATCGACCTGAAGGAGATGGGCTTTATTAATCGCTATCGGATTCGCCAGTTGCTGCGAGAAATTCGGGGAAATATCACTATGTTTTTTGGACTGTTTATTGCCATTCTACTCATGGTTTTTGGATTTAGTATTTATGGGAGCATTAGTGCCTATGTCAATAATGTGGCATCCGATGTCGAGTACAATTATCTTTACTTGCTGAAATATCCCATGGAAACCGCCCCCAACGATGTCACTAAAGCTTATACCGAGTCCTTGACGGCAGACCTTTATTTAACTGGGAGCGAGATGGACGTGACGGTCCAGGGAATTGATGATGAAAACCCCTATTTTGATTTCCCGTTGGATGGCGAAAAAAATGAGGTGATCATTTCTGATTCAGTTGCCAATAAGTTCGGTTATAAAGTGGGCGATGAGATTACATTGTCTGATAATCTTGCCGATCGAAATTACAACTTTACAGTTAAAGAAGTTGTGGATTTTGCCAGTGGCCTCTATATTTTCATGGACATTAAAGACATGCGCGAGCTGTTTGGGCAGAAAGATGACTATTATAATACGCTGATGTCTGATCAGGAACTGGATATTGAAGCGGGAAGAATTGCCACGGTCATAACGGTCGATAAAATGGTCGCTGCTGCCAGACAAATGTTCACCATGATGTATGGGTTGGTTATTACCATTCTGGGTGCATCGGTACTGCTCTTTGCGATTGTGATGTATTTACTAGTAAAAATGATGATTGATAAATCAGCCTTCAGCATTTCGTTAATCAAGGTGTTTGGTTATAATGAACGGGAAATAAAAAAACTATACCTTGGCACCACCTTTTATACGGTTGCGCTGACGACCCTCATTGCCATTCCGGCCTCTAAAATGATTATTAATAAGATTTACCCCTATATGGTATCCAATGTTTCAGCCGGGATGAATGCCACCATGTCACCCCAATCCTATCTGATCATGGTGGCGGTTATTTTAAGTGCTTACGCCATCGTGAATTTTATGGTTGGCAGACATTTGAAAAAGATTTCCAGGCAGAGATTTTAAAAGAACGCGAGTAGCAGGGGGGGAGGACTTAATTATCGCAACCGGGCTTAAGATTCCTGATCAAAAGCTGCCAGAATGACGTCAAGGGCGTGAAGGACATTCATTTTTTCGTCATTGGGGATGTTATCAAAAATATCGGCAAAGAAAGTGTCGTTATTGCTTTCAATCGTTTCAAATATAACCATACCAGAATCAGTCAGGGATATGTCAACACTGCGCCGATCTTCAAGTGAAGGGATGCGTTGGACATATCCCTTTTTTACAAGTCCGTCCACGGTGCGGCTGGTGGTGCTTATATCGATGGCCAGGATGACGGCTAAGTCCTTTAAAGAAATGCTGTTAACACGGCCGATTTCGACTAAGGCATGGCATTGGGCCAGAGTCAGAACGGCGGCGCAGCAGCTGCCATTATTTTTTTTTAAGAGTCCCAGTTTTCGCTCCAGGATTCGGATTTGTTCTCGAAATTGTTTTGGTTGTGCAGGATTCATAATAGCACCTCCTTTAAGATGGGTATATTGTAGCATGATTAATTTGCATTTGCAATGTTTGATATAAGCAATAATTGCTACTTGCAATTAAAATAACCATGTGTTACAATTACAAACAAATTTGAAAGGACGTGTAAAATAATGAATCAGACCATTAAAAAAGCTGACAACTATTTTTTGAAAACATATAATCGTTATCCGATTGTATTAGAATCCGGTGAAGGTGTTTATCTCGTTGACGATGCGGGAAAAAAATATCTTGATTTTGTAGCGGGCATTGGCGTGTTTGCCTTAGGTTATCAAAACAAAACATATAACGAAGCCTTGAAAACACAGATCGATCAACTCATTCATACCTCCAATTTGTTTTATAACAAGCCATCCGCCGAGGCGGCCGAGAAGTTTGCCCAGGTATCGGGAATGGAAAAGGTGTTTTTTACCAATTCCGGAACAGAAGCCATTGAAGGGGCGTTAAAGATTGCCCGTAAATATTATTTTAATAAGACCGGCAGTCCCGCAGGCGAAATTATTGCCATGGATCATTCCTTTCATGGCCGCAGCATGGGGGCATTGGCGGTTACCGGACAGCCCAAATATCAGGAAGCTTTCGGGCCGATGATGCCAAATATCAAGTTTGCCCAGTTTAATAATCTGGCCAGTGTCAAAGCGCAGATCAATGACAAAACCTGTGCCATATTAATGGAAACCATTCAGGGCGAAGGGGGCCTGTATCCGGCCACCGCCGAGTTTGTAAGCGGGGTGAAAAAGCTTTGCGAAGAACATGATTTACTGTTGATGCTGGATGAAATCCAATGCGGTATGGGACGGGTGGGAGAAATGTTTGCTTACCAGGCATATGGCGTCATCCCAGATGTGATTACCGCAGCCAAGGCCCTCGGATGCGGAATTCCTGTCGGTGCTTTTGCGGCCCGGGGCAAAGCCGCAGCGGTATTAGAACCGGGGGATCACGGCACCACCTATGGCTTTAATCCCTTGGCTGGAGCAGCCGTTGATGTGGTGTTGGATATCTATGAACAGACTGCTTTGCTTAATCATGTAAAAGTGGTCAGCAGCTATCTGGAAGCGAAACTGGATGAGCTGGTCAGCGATTATCCGGGGGTAAAGGAACGACGCGGGATGGGATTAATGCAGGCTCTTGAGCTGGATCGACCGGTTGCAGACATCATCGCAAAAACCCAGGAACGGGGACTGATCATTATCACCGCCGGACCAAATGTATTGCGATTCCTACCGCCATTAGTGATCGAGGAAAAACAGATCGATGAAATGATTAGGATCTTGAAACGCAGTTTGGATGCGAGTATGAAAATGAGCGACAACGATGCTCAATGAGAGTGGAACTCGGGCAATCCGACGAACGGCCTCACATTTTATCCGGCGTTTATTCAGGAATCAGAGTTTATAAACGTCAGGGTTGTCTTCACATCGGCAAAGGTATTTTGCAGGGCTGCCATAAAAGCGGCGTGAACAAGTTTGGCAGGAACCGGGGTATTTTCCCAGATTAAATCCCTGGTGGTACAGGCATCGCTTAATAATTCAATTTCGAATCCCAGTCTTTTGGCGGAACGGACCGTTGTGTCAACACACATATGGCTCATCATGCCGCAGATTACCAGCTGTCCGATGCCCAATTCTTTCAAAAGCGGAAACAAATCCGTATTGAAGAAACTATCCGGGGTATTCTTGATAACTATTTGTTCCCCGGGAAAGGGTGATACCAGGGCATTGATATTGCCCCCCTCGGTATCAGCGATAAAAAAAGGAGCCTCTACGTTTATGCTGATATGCTGAACATGAAAGACGGGAAGCTCTTTTTTCCTAAAATAGGCTAACGCGCTTTTGGCGTTTTGGGCAGCGGCATCCGGCTGATTAAGCTCAAAACGGCCACCCGGAAAATAATCATTTTGAATATCAATTAGAATAAGTGCTTTTTTCATTTATTAAACCTCCTCGTTTTTGACAGTATAAGTCATCTTGATCAGGAGGTAAATTACCCACTTTTTTGTGGGTACTAGGTTATCTTTTTTGACAGTCTGTTACCCACTTTTGGTGGGTATGTTTATAGGTATGGAAAAATCAGAGCAATTATTTGGGATAACAGATTCCCTTTTGCTCTAAGCTGTTAGTCAGGTGGTGTTCAACCATATAGTCAATTCCGACTTCTTGCATAATTTCGATGGCTTTGAGGATCTGTTTGCCACGTTCAGTAAGAGAGTAATCAACATGAAGCGGATAACCCGGCGCATTTTTTTTGGCGACAAGACCAAAATGCCGAAGCTCATTTAATTGCTGCAAGAGCATCTTTTGGCTGATGCCAGTGATGCTTTTCTCCAGTTGAGAAAGAGAAACAGAACCAGCTCTCATTTGAAAAATGATAATTGTTTTCCATTTGCCTTTGATAATATCGTGGACAATCTCGAGCGGGCAGGTGTAATCAGTGCGGATTTTCATTCAAACCTCCTAAAAATTAAAAAAAGACTTTGGCTAAAGTACCCTGGTGAACCGAGGATCAGGCAATTTATCGTGAGGTAAAACCATGATTGCCAAACGTGTTTGAGATTATTATAACAGATACAATTCTGACCATAACAAATAAAACGGTAATAGTTTTTTTGTTTATTCAACCCCGGCTTTGTTCGGGGCTTTATTATATAACTCTGACGATATCAACATCTTTTGAAATATTGCTGGATTTTATGATGAAAAGTAGTAGAATAAAGAAAAACAAGGAGAGTGAGAAATGATTTCTTATCGCAAAGAGTTGCATTTTAATTTACCCAGACGAAGAGGGCTGGTCAATATTACCAGAGATGTTGAGAAAGTCCTGGTAGAAAGTGGTATTCAGGAAGGGCTGATTTTGGTCAACGCGATGAATATTACAGCCAGTGTTTTTATTAATGACGATGAGAGTGGCTTACATCAGGATTATGAGGTCTGGCTGGAAAAACTGGCGCCGGAAAAACCCTATAGCCAGTATCGTCACAATGGTTATGAAGATAACGCCGATGCCCATTTGAAGCGAACGATTATGGGCAGAGAAACCGTGGTGGCCGTCACCGCCGGCAAGCTGGATTTTGGCCAGTGGGAACAGATCTTCTATTTCGAATTTGACGGCAAACGGGACAAGCGGGTGCTGGTCAAAATCATTGGTGAGTAAGGTGATTTAGAGGCTCATCAATAGGATCAGCATAAGAAAAAAGGGGAGATTGAAATAGATGAAAAACATCCTATTAGTAATTGATTACCAGCAAGATTTTGTCGATGGGGCCCTTGGCTTTCCCCAGGCGGTTCGTCTTGAGGAACCGATTGCCCAAAAAATAATGGAATATCGTCAGAACGGCCAGGAAATTCTGTTTACCTATGACACCCATACCGCCGATTATCTAAATACCCAGGAAGGCAGAAATTTACCGGTTGTTCATTGTATCAAAGGAACCGCCGGGTGGGAGCTTTATGGCAAGGTGGCTCAGCTGCGGCGTGATACTGACACCTGCATCGAAAAAATCGCCTTTGGATCAATGGAACTGGCTGAGTTTCTGGCGGCGAACCAGTATGACCGGGTCGAGCTGGTCGGGGTAGTGTCAAACATTTGTCTGATCTCGGACGCCGTGCTGGCCAAGGCGGCGCTGCCGGAAGCGGAGATTATTGTCGATGCCAGCTGCGTCGCCAGCAATGAAGACCGTCTTAATGAGGCGGCTCTGGAAGTGATGGCAAGCATGCAGATCCATATAATTAACCGAAGATGAAGCAAGCAAAATTTCAATTTTCTCAGCTGAAATTGCTAAGTTATGATAAACAAAACACTAGGAGGACACAATGGGAACCAGTAAGGAATTTGCGGACTATGTCTGTGATCAGTTAATAGCAGCGGGAAATATCAGCTGCAAAAAAATGTTTGGTGAATATGGCGTTTATCTTGACGAAAAGATTGTCGGACTGATCTGCGATAATCAGTTTTTTCTCAAGAAAACAGAAGCGGGGCAAGTCATGATTGAAGATCACTTGGGAACCGTTGAAGAAGGTCTGCCATATCCGGGTGCCAAGCCACAGTTTTTGATTGATTCACTGGATGACCGGGAATGGTTGGCTGAATTGCTGCGGGCCAGTTATCAGGAACTGCCAATGCCCAAGCCCAAGCCCAAGAAAAAGAAAAAATGATCGATCAGCAGTCTTATAAAAAAACCTATAAACCATTGATCCTGTGGATGATATTATTCATAGCAGTGTGTACCTTGATACCAATGTTAATTAATCAAATATTTGAGCAGCTGTTCCAGATAACCTGGGGTGAGGGTGGCGAGGTTAGAGTGATCTTGATGTTTATGGTTATTTCAATTGATGGTTTAATGTGGATGATTTATGCGGGGGAATATGTCTATTGGATTAATGGCGGCCCCAGCTTTGAGGAAGCAAAAGCAGCGGGCAGTGAAAAAAGAAAAGCCTATGCAGGCGCACATTTAAGCGTGTTTTTAAAAATGACACTGGTTTGTTGTGTTTACATAGTAATCAGTTCATTTTTTAGATTGCCGATGTTGATTGATATTGTTGTGGTAGCATCAGCCATTGTTGCAGCAGCGATCAAGACCATACCGATCCGTTTTAATTAAAAAATTAGTCAAATTTGATGTGGGTATGGAAAACGGATGCAGAATGATTCACTAATGAACCTTAAAATTATGGAGAATATCATTATAATTGGATTATACCAGACAGAAGACAAAAAACTGCTATTGTGAGGTAGCAGTTTTTTCATGGGGTTCCTTTCTTTAAATATTGATCCAAGAGAATGCCAGATACACTGTCATAAATATCCATATCGAATAGATAATGATTTTTAGAGTGTCATCTCGACATCAATCAATAGTTCGTTATGCCTTAAGAATGAAGGTGTAAAGGGTGAGTTATAACGTGCCAGACGGAAATTGCCATTTGTCTTCAGATTTTTACCCTGAAGCCATTTGAGTAATTTCGATTCCAGTGCATCAAGCTTTTCTTTTTTCACTGAACCGGAAAAAGTAATTGAAGCACTTAATTTTTCCGGGATCTTTTGAATAATAATTCTTGAATTACCAGGTTCAGGGGGGATTCGTTGGCATACTTAGCGGGAAGAACAAAGGCTGTTATTGAGATGCCTGCGCCGAGCTCATTGAACACTGGTACTGTCATAGCAATTTTTTCCCGTTTGGAATTGTTTCCGCTGATGTAATCAAAGATCTGATTAAATCCGCTGGGACTTTCGCTTTTAAGATCTTCAATAGAGGCCGTCAGATAGCTTTTGTAAGTGCGAAGCTCCAATTCACCATCTTTTTCAACAACTGCGTATTCAGGGGTTTCATAATTTGACATGATATGTCCTCCTCGTAGTTTATAAACTTATTATTACCCTCAAATTTGATTTTTGCACAATTGATTTTTTAGATGATAAAGCTAGGAATCCTTCATGAAACACATTTGAACAAATATCTGGAATATTCAATGAACAGAATTACGCGTGCGATTGCGAATAAAGAATCCGATAATGTTCTGGTTGAAGCCAGACAAGAAAGGTATGATGAATGCGGTGTCGTTGATGGATTGGTTGATATGACAGTGATAGATAGTTACTATCGGAATAATGATAACAAAGTCGGAATGATGGATTTGAATGCGGTTGTTAATGACTTAAAAGAATCTTTGAGCAATCAGTTATTATTTAACTTTGGCGCTGATTCCAAATTTAATTACCTGTTTGGGGCAGATATCGGCACACTCCAGACAGCTGATACATTCATTTGAATCCATTTGACTGGTTTTAACCATTTCCACAACATCAAGGCTCATCGGGCATTTTTTGCTGCAGCGTCCACAGGAAATACAATTCTCAGTTTCAGCCTTAAGTCTGAATCGGGGAATGTGCAAGAAATCAGCGCATTTTTCTCCGATGATCATAAAAGGTGCCATCCAACATAAGCTATGACACATACCCCTTTTTCCTGTTGCCAAGGCAAAGACATAGATCAGGGTGACAACAATCATATAGATGACAAAAATGTGGCTATCCAGACTATACATATTGAAAAAATTGACAGCGAGGGGACCGTTGCTGATCCATAAAAAGACAACAAAAGCTAACCAGAAAAACCAGATTATGTATTTTGAGCTGTTTTTCCATTTGCCATTCCAGGCTTTGTTGTTGGAATGCGCGGCCTGTTCCTGAATGGCGCCTCCCGGACAAAGCCAGCCACAGAACAGGCGACTTCCGATCATTGAGAACAGCAGCAAGAATCCAAAAAATAAGGCACTGCCGTTTACGATACCATAGGCGGCCGACATGATAATGACATAAGGCGACATAAAGAAAAAGGTTAAGGGAAAAAGCAGGGCCGAATAGGTGAGAATTCCTTTACGTATTTTTTGTTTCATGTTCTAACTCCTTCTGATCCAAGATCTTTTTTTTCGCTGCCACAGCCCAATCTTTCATGGCGGTGTATAAATATTTCCCGCAAAGCGCTGTCAGTTCGCTCCCCAATCGCTCACAACCTTGGTCTTCAAGGCCGTTTAAAAAAGCCAGGAAGCCTTCCATTTCGGCAAGGGCTTTTTCGTTACGTCCAATGAATGCGTCCAGATGCTGATCAATGGTGTCAAGATCTGTTGCGGTACCAAAAGATACTTTCAGCAGAATTTCATATCTCAGTTTTTCAACATCGGGCGCTTCTGATAACCATCGTTTTAGTTTGGCCCGGCCTTTTTCGGTGATCGTGTAGGTGATTGTCTGTCGTCCATTCTGGACGATTTCAGTTTCAGTCGTTTCTGCCAAACCCTGTTCAACCAGCAGCTTTAAGGTCGGATAAATTTGTCCAAAGCTTTCCTGCCAGAAATGCCGAAACTCATTTTCGATTGATTTTTTTATTGAATAGCCAGTTTGTGGTCGTTTGGACATCAATCCCAATAAAATATATCTGGTTTTTCCCGTATCTTTTTTCATTACATATCTCCGTCTGCGCTAATGTATCATAATGATATATTAGCGCAGACGGGTGGATTTGTCAATAAATAAATCGCAGTTTAACATAGGGCGTAGGACGGAGATAACAAACCAAATAATTTCGTGTTATTCTCATGTCATAAAAAAATATTTATGATAGAATTGGAAGGACAATCAATAGATCCCACTTTATCAGAACAGGAGTAAATTTAAATGGCAATCGAAAAAGTCAGAGATTATTTCAAACAATGGCATATTGAAAGCCGAATTCTGGAATTCCAGACCTCATCGGCAACGGTGGAACTGGCGGCGCAAGCGGTCGGTTGTGCCCCGGAACGAATCGCCAAAACCTTGTCCTTTAAACTAGCGGAAAAATGTGTTCTCATCGTGACGGCCGGTGATGCCAAAATCGATAATTCAAAATTTAAAGCTCATTTTAAAACGAAGGCAAAAATGCTTTCAGCGGAAGAGGTCGAGCACCTTGTTGGGCATGGTATTGGCGGCGTCTGTCCCTTTGCCGTCAACGGCAATGTGGATATTTATCTGGATGATTCACTGAAACGATTTGATACGGTCTTTCCGGCCTGCGGAAGTAGTAATAGTGCGATTGAGCTGACAATAGCGGAACTGGAAAAATATTCCAACTGTGCCGGCTGGTTTGATCTGTGTAAGGGCTGGCAACCGGTCTCATAAATAGCCACTGAAAATAAAATAATAGCGAACACAAATATAATGCCTAAAAAGAGGTAAGAAACAGAATTGAAAAAAAACAAAGGGGCTTAAAATAAAGAGCGGTATGGGATGAGGTGGCAAGTATGCAGCGCCGTATTATCAACCGATAATGCCCAAGCCGAAGAAAAGAAAAAATGATTGATCAGAAATGGTGAAAAACCCCGAAATATAGCATTTTTGCCGTTGGAATGCTGCTTTTAGCAGATTCGAAACGGTTGCAATGCGTGTATCTTTCAAATTGAATCATCTCAGTCGGAAGACAAAAAAACTGCTATTGTGTGATAGCAGTTTTTTTGATTAATCCTTCTTTTCATCAATTAAAGTAGACAATTCACCCTTTTCGTCAAGTTCTTTAAGGTCAGAAAAGCCGCCAATGCAGGTATCGCCGATAAAAACAAAAGGGATACTGTAATGATGGGTTTCTGCCTGCAACTGATAGCGAAGGTCATCATTTTTGAAGATGTCGACATCTGTATAGGCAATACCTCTGTCATCAAGCAGTTTTTTGGCACCATTGGAATAAGGACAAAAAGGCCAGGTGTACAGTTTTATTTCTTTTTTCATGGGTCTCCTTTCTTGACATAAACAGGAATCACTTTGATGCTATTATTCTACCCACCGATGACTATTTAAAACACCTAGGTATTTCGGTCAAAAATTTCGGGAAATAATCGAGACTAAAGAAAACTTCGCAATTGGTTGAGACGGAAACATCCTGGCGGTGGTATAATCTAAAAAAATTCACGAGCAAAACCAATTTGAAACAATGAAGATTTTATAGGCATGGATTAGGAGAGCAACGGGATGTTATTTAAAGAATTTGGAAATAAGCAGAATAAAGCGATCATTCTCATCCATGGATATGGCATATCCTGGCGAATGTGGAAACCTCAAATAGATGTTTTAAGTAATGATTATTTTGTTATTGTGCCGGTATTGGATGGACATGACATAGAAAATAATTCGACGTTTACGACGGTTGAAAAAGCGGCTGCCGATATAAGTGATAATGTTTTACAAACATATGGGAAACTTGTCTTTGCAATTTGCGGCGCATCGCTGGGGGCTACAATTGTGGTTGAGATAATTGCTCAAAACAGACTTGAAATACTCCCCCCAAAGACGCTGGAAACCTGCATAAATAATGGGTTTTCAGCGTTTCTTTTATTGGAGAATAACTTCTCCTTTTTCGATACCGGTAACGGATGGCGTACCATCTATTGTGACACTCATCTGTGTTTCATAAGATTTCCATTCAAAATCTGACCAGCTAACACCTTGAGTAGCAGCGTCGCTTTTACTTGTTTCTTTATTGCCTGTTATTTGAGTTTCAGTCTGTTTTTCTTGGCTTTCAGCTATAGCCTTTGCAGCCATTGCCATCGCATAAAGCTGTGGACTTGTCTCCATCAATTTTTTCAGGTCAGAACTGGATACTTTTCTACCCGCGGAAATTTTGGCGGCTATTTCAATCGCTTCCGCTAAATCTTTGTAGGCACTTGCCCATGCTTCACTTTGTTGTTTGGCGACCGCCAGATCATGCGCCATAGTAGATTGATAAAATGCGGCTTCACGGTCAGCTTGTGCCTGTTTATCTATTTCAGTTAATTGCTTTTTCAAATCATCAGAAAGCGGGATATCGACACCGTTAACGGTAAGATAGCCCCTCGAAATAGCTCTGCTTACCATTGCTGAATCAGAAAAATGGATCACATAACTGTTTGCTTTCTCGCCCTTTGTTATTCCAAGTGAGTCTTTTCCTGATGTGGCACTCATCGTCTCGTCACTTACCGGCGTTTTATAGGCTTCTTTTGAAATATCAAGCGTATCCGTTTTTTTTGAAACTGCCTGGCTGGATGGTTGGCTTTTCGCCATCGATTTTTGCCTTTCGGTCATTTGACTGGAGCTGCTATAGAAATTTTTAACAACAGCATTTATTTTCATCGAAACATGGCCCCCTTTTTGTGAATAAGTGTGTCTTGATGTTCAATATCTATTTCTGTTATCGGCAATAATTCTAATTTCGTTAATATCGCCAACATTTAATCCGCAATGTTACTGCTCTCGAACCGTCCCCTTGTGCTGTAGATCTTTAAGATCCATGCTATGGAGTTTCAAAGTAACGAATTGAGGCATTTGCGTTTTGCTGTTGAATATAACATCAAATAAGGGTACAATTCAATCAACAGGAAATGAGTTTTTGACAATGCCAAATATCAAACCAATATCAGATTTAAGAAACTATACGGAAGTATTGCGGGATGTTGCGGTGGGCGAACCAGTCTTTTTAACAAAAAATGGTCGAGGTAAGTTTGCCATTATTGATATCAATGAATATGAATCATTGAAGGCTTCTCTGAAGCTCATGTCACAGCTATCGAAAGGCGAACAGGCAGGTCGTGAAAAGGGCTGGCTGACCATCGATGCGGTGGAATCGGAGTTGGAAATTTAAAATGACCAGGCTTCAGATTTCTCCAGAAGCAAGAGATGATTCCACAACAAAAGGAGCCAGTGTGAATAAATACACCAACGAAGAATTAAATGAAGCGCTTCGGCAAGTAGCGTCAACGATTAGCAGATGCGAAAAAATGCAAGGCAAATTTGCGGAAGGAACCTCCCAGTGTTCACTGCTTAGAAATAGAATTAAAGCAATGGTTATTTCAAAGCTTTTGATTGAAAGTGAACTATCCCAAAAGGAAAAAATCACAGATAGTCTGGGGCAGTATACAAAAGAAGAATTAACCGAAGCACTCAGGCCAGTTGATTCGGTAATTAGCAAGTGTGAAAAAGCACAGATGAAATTTGATCAAGGAACCTCACATCATCGGCGTCTTGAAAATTTAATCAAGGCAATGGATATTTCTAAAGGTTTGATCGAGGATCAGCTTACTTTGCTGGAATGAGTGGTGATTTGTAATAAATACAAATGGATAAAACAAGAAATCAGCCCCTTAGTGTGGAACGGATATGACGAACGAAATGTCTCCGAATTCTTCTAATTTTTTGAGTTCAGTAAAAAAGCCTTTTTCACAGGACCGGTAACGTCCTTTAGACATGCAAATGGATAAAAATGGCGACTTTGAATAAAATAATGGGTGAATAAAATGCGCAATGTAATTATATTTAAGGACAATGTCAATAAAATGGACTGTAATATCTTTAAATATTAAGAAAAGGGGTGACAAATTATGGCACAAACAAATATCAACATTCGGATGGATGAAGAATTGAAAAAAACTTTGATATGATTTGTACAGAACTGGGCTTAAATATGACAGCAGTGATCAATGTTTTTGCAAGAGCGGTGGTTCGTAAGCATGGGATTCCCTTTGATTTGACAATTAATGATGATTTTTTCTATAGTGAAGCAAACCAGGAAAGATTAAGAAAATCCATCGCAAGTCTTGAGGTTGGCAAGGGAACCGTTCAGGAGCTAATTGAGGCTGATGATGAATAAGGTCTGGACGGATGAGGCTTGGAAAGATTACCTGTTATTGGCAAAAACAGGATAAAAAGACATTAAAGCGAATCAATGTACTTTTGCAGGACATTGATCGGAATGGTTATGAAGGAATTGGGAAACCGGAACCATTAAGGTATGAATTTCAGGGCTTTTGGAGTCGCCGAATTGATGACACCAATCGTATTGTATACCGATAAAAGACGGTCAAATTGAAGTTGTGCAATGTCGTTTTCACTATAAATAAACGGATATAGCAAAATGATGACCAACAAATGGGGCCTAAATAAAAAAGGCCCCGTTTGTTGGAAATGAAAAATCGCAGATAAGATAGTGTGGCTGAATAAATCCGTGCCCGATACATTCCGGTTTAATAGTCGCGGCTTGATGCTAACTTATGATGTGTAGTTGGGATATGACGAAACATCCCCAGGTCATAGAAGAAAAAGAAAAACGAGGGATCGGAAACAATGAAAGACAGAAAAAACATAGTATTTCTTGCCATTGGAGTGCTGCTTTCAGCAGTTTCAAAACTGTTGCAATTTGTGTATCAATCGACCGTTGGCGACTTAATTGTTTTACCAGCAGCGGTATTTTTTGTGTTGGCGATTTTGCACTCGCTGACAGCCTTTAAAGCCCTGTATTACACCGCTCAAGGTGCCAGACAAGCCAATATGATGGCAACCCTGGCTTGTTCGGCAGTGGTGTCGTTTCAGATTATGATGATCCTGATTATTGGGAATAACAATTGGCTGGGGTTATTACTGCTGGTGCCTTTCGTAGCAATGGGGACACTATTTGGTTTCAAATGGTTTCAAAATATTGTGAGGCCAAAAGGCTGACGCTGGTAAATCAAATTTTTAGAGGGGGATAGGGGAATGTGACAAATGAAACGTCCCCGATGTCTCCCTGTCTCCCCACTATGTCTCCCAAAGTGAGGGATATGACGAACGAAACGTCCCCGAGGTCTCTTGCAAAAAAAACTGTTGAAATATAGAATGAAAATGTTTATAATATATTCACGATTTATGTCATAAATTTCCTCATTATTTAAAGGAAAATAGACACAAAAAAAGCCCTGAGATTGCAAGTCAGTGCTTTTTTTTTGTCTTTTTTTATTTTAATAAAGCCGTTACGTCATACAACGTTCATTCATAATCTGGTAAACGTCGCGTTAAAAAAGATGATCGCATTCGGTTGATCCATCAGCGCCTTTACTGGTATGGTAGAAAAATTCGGTGTAATACCATAATCAATTACACTATTCATATCCATATTAAGGGTTGCGGTACCATCTGAATTAACACCGTTGATCTTGAAATCAAATTCCATGCTGTCACCGCCGCCGATATATTGCTCATAGCCCATGTGTCCGGTCGTCGGACTGGTTTTGGTAACTCTGAGAATCGTTTTACCCTTGCTGGACTGATAGACCCAATCACCATTCATTTTATTGAGCAGCTGTTCCACGGAAGAGGGTTGGACAAAAGCATTGCTGGTTGACCCAGGGGCCACACTGCCTTTGGGAACGATTTTGATCCGGATACCTTCCAGTCGATAAGCATAACCAGCGGTGCCAGCTGATTCACCATTTTTGGCCCAGCCCATCCAGCCGATATTTTGGGCATGGACCTGATAGTACAGATCAAATTGATCGGCATCAGCGCCAGTCAGTTTAATCTGGATCGCTTCCAGGCGATAGGAAAGGCCTTCGGTGCCGCTCATCAAATCATCTGTTTTCCAGCCTCTGGTAGTTTCGGCTTCCCATCCGATATTTTGGATATGGGTTTGGTAAGTGAGGCCCAGATCATAACCCTGGTTGTCCAGTTTGATCTTGATCCCCTCCAACCGGTAAGACTTTCCTTCGGTACCGCTCATGGTACCGTTGCTGACGTATTTCTGCCAGCCCTCGTTTTGGACATGGGTGCAATAAGACACCGATGGCACCACCTCTGCCATTGCGGTGATAGAAAACCCGCCGCCGCACATCAATGCAACCAACAGGAATACCATCAACTTTTGAATACTTTTTTTCACACGTTTTCCCTCCTTCTCTTCTGCCGCTATTTAAACGCGGGCTTATAAAGATATATTCACAATAATGTTTCTTTTAATCATAAAAAAGCCATTTAGACGTTAAAATCGATTTATTTTTAATTTGAAAAAATTTCATATGACATGGGGGCGTTTAACGGCAAAGGGTTTAATACCAACAGTTTTCTTAAATTCTTTGGTGGCATGAACATAGGCCGACCAAACAGTGAGGATTTAAGGAATGCAGCGGAATTTGCGTTGAACCTGGAATGAGTATCGATCATAAAGAAAATAGAATTAACAGAAGCACTCAGACCAGTGATTTCGGTAATCAGTAAGTGTGAAAAAGCACAGAGTAAATTTGCAGAAGGAACCGTTCATTATCGCCGTAATAAAAATTTAATCAAAGCGATGAATATTTCCAAAGTTTTGATTGAGGGTCAGCTTGATCTGATGGAATAAGTGTCACTTTGACATCGGGGCAATTCTGAAAAAGCAATTTTAAATTTTAGAATAACCGTCTATAATGTAGTTAAGAGCGATGAGATGGAGGGTATGAAATGGGCGCAACGGAAAGAGTTTTATACACACTGGAAGAAATAGCAAAAATGGAAATAAGAAACTTTGTCAATACTGGTTTAAAAGATGTGCAGAACAATGACCGCTACGATTTTGATGAAGTTTTTGATGAATTGAAAAACCGGTATCAACGTTCTGAACGATGAAGTTGTTTTAACGAGGACGTTATATAAAATAACCCTAGGTTTTTAAACCTGGGTTTCAGACTAAAGACAGAGGTTCGGAAAGTCCGGCCTTTTTTAATTTTTTGAGTTCAGTAAAAAAAGCCTTTTTCTCGGGTTCCGAAACGTCTCAACTGTTTTGGGGGAATCATATTTTTAGAGGGGGCTGGGGGAATGTGAAAAATGAAACGTCCCCGATGTCTCCCTGAATTAGGTTAGTTGGGTCACCTTCGGGTGGTTTTTTTTTATTTTTTGGAGTATACTGAAATAAAAAAGATTGAAAAAGGTTTGTATGATGAATAAGAAACGATTTTTTATTATAATTTCATTGATATTGTTTGGCTGTTTTAGTCCGTATTTAGTTCCTTGGATTATAAATGTTTTTTTATTCCTGTTTAGAAATACATCTGGTCAATTTGATTTATCAATATTTTGGAGTGCTTTTTCTGGAGTAGCAACTTTTTTTCTTGGAATAGTGGCTTTAGGGCAAACAAGCATTTTTAGAAAAAATGATTTGGTTCTGAGTCATAAAGTAATATTATATAAAATACCAGAAGTGCATGAAGAAAAATATAATAAAATCGAAAAAAGTTATTTGTATAGACTTGGATCAATACCAAAAAACATTTTTATAGTATTTGCAAATGAAGATTCAAAAGCAGCACTTTCTTTAAAGGTTAGATTCGTTACTGCAAATGGAATTATACCAAAACAATTCAGAATTAAAAGTATTACCATTCGCACTTTAAAAGAAAATAAAATGATATTAAGCGACGATCTAAAATATCAGAAAGATCCAGCTGATATTATTGATTTGAATGAAAAAGGGTTTAATTGCAACATTGATATTGCCGACGAAAAACTAAGAGAAATTAATTATGAAGATCTATATATATCTTTTCAAATTTCATTTTACAGCGACCTAAATAATGGATTTATTGAAACTGATTATGTGTATGGTTGCAATATTGATTTTATTATAAAGGAAGATGATGATCTAAATTTTAGCGGTCGGGCAAATTTTAAAGATTTGTATATACATGAAAATGGGTCAAGATTTATTAAAAAAATATTTTAATGGAGAATTGATATTGTTCAAAAAGAACCCAATCTAGTCGAATAAAAAGACCGATGATTAAGCCGGTCTTCCCTACTATATTTTTGATAACGCATGATATGGGAGACCAATTGTCTGACATATTCGTTAGTCAATTGGTGCCAGTGACCCCCCAAGTGAGACGGTTTTAGGCTGAAAGATCATGGTGGAGCTGGTGTTGTGAAATGATGAACATGACAAAGAAAACGTCCCCATATCTTGGAGAAATCATATATTTACAGGGGTTTATGGTAACGATAATGTGACAAATGAAACGACCCCGATGTCTCACAATATGTTATCTAAACAATTTGGAAAATGAACAAGGAAAGGTTAGTTAATGAAAGAAAAAATAGAAAAACTAAACAGAAGAAAAGCAACAAAAAAAAGAACGAAACAATTTAAGACAATGTTGAAAACAGCTACTTGCGAAAAAGATGTCGAAAATGCTTATAGAGCCATCCTTCATGATGTCTATGTTGACGATTTTACTAGTGTTTCTTCGCCGCATAATTGCGATGGTTACTTTAGTAATTCAATGTTTTTAAGACTTTTATTAGAAGCAAAACATGAAAAAGATTTTTATAAAAAAACTATCCAATGTGAGACGCTGCTTCAGGCATTGTACTATATTAAGCAATTCTCAGAATCAGGAGAGTCGTTACCTAATGTTATTTTTTGTGCAGACAAAAACGAAGCTTTTGTCGTTTCAGGGAGTGTTTTGTATGGGTATCTTAATGAAGATATAGATTGGTCGATTGCTCCATCAGCTTCAGCAAAGAATAACAGTCCAATTATCATGAAGATGGTTGAAGATATGAACATAAGTCCATTTGTGTTTGCGATTAATAACAATTTCGAATTTGAAGATGTATGTGAGTTAATTGATGCAATTGCAATTCGCGGGGCATTTGTTAAACTTGATGTTACGGAACATAATCTTCGAAGAATATATGATGATTTTTTACGAACCGTAATAATCAAAGAATCAGATTACACAACAAACCAACTTGTAACAATTTTCATTCAGTCTATGACAAACCCTGAAAATTGTTATCTTGTACCCACAAAGAAAAATATGTTACATCTCCCAAATGGTTCGGAAATTAAAGTGTACGGGCCGGCCTGTTATGCTTTTTTCAGTCAGTTCAATAGAAATTACAGTACAACGGACCTTTTGAGTTTCAGTAGTATAGCAGATCGACTTTTAGTAGAAACAGACAGACGATTTCAAGGAAGTTTTTGGACACCCTCAATTTGGGCGGATCGAGCAAATGAAATGATGGAAGAATCATTAGGTGAAGACTATCGTAATAAATATATTGTTTGGGATCCTTGTTGTGGAAGTTTAAATCTAACAAGGGATTACGATTATAGAGAATTATACGCATCAACATTGTTTGAAGAAGAACTGGAATTAGGAGAACAATACAATTCAAAGTCAACGAAATTCCAATATGATTTTCTTAATGATGACATAGAGATAAATCCAACAACACAAGTAGCGGATTTAAAAAAGATACCTGTAGATCTGTTTGATGCTTTAAAGGAAGATAAACCAATAATATTTTATGCTAATCCACCTTATGCAACGGCTAATAATTCAGGAGCTAAAGGAACTGCTAAGACTGGAGTCGCTAGTAAAACTAAAATTAATGATCTTATGAAAAAAGAAGATGCTGGTAAAGCCTCTCAGCAACTTTATGCGCAATTTATTTGGAGAATTTTAAAAATAAAGAAGGATTTCAACCTGACAAATGTTGTAATAGCTTTTTTCGTCAAGCCAAATTTTTTAGCAAGTAATGAATATTATAAGAAGTTTAGAGACCGATTTTTCTCTGAATTTGTGTTCTTGAAGGGGAATCTCTTTAATGCTTCAGAATTTGATAGTTGTTCAAATAAGTGGGGCATTACTTTTTCAATTTTTAAAAGTCAACAAAACGCTATTAATCCTGAATTATGGAAACTGGGCATAGAAGAAACTTATGAAAATGGGATACGAAAAATAGGTGAAAAATACTTTCGTGTTTTTTCAAAAGAAGAGGCGTGTTCTGCATGGATAAGGGAACCAGTACAAAATGTTCAAGATGAACCTTTGTTGTATCCACAATTTAGTTCTGCTTTTAATGTGAACGAAAAAAACACTTGTAGCGGCAATTTGAAAAAAGGTTCGATTGGTTATTTAGTAAATGTTGCTAATAATATTTATAAGAGTGAAAATGATGTATTCATATTATCTGGCGCAGCTTATATGGGACATGGAGTAGCAGTGTTAGACGAGAATTTTGAGCGTGTTTGTTCGAATTATGCGGCAAGAAAGTTGTCAATAAAAAACTGGATTACAGATAAAGATGAATTTCATATACCCAATACAAAGGATATTCGCTATGCAGAATGGACGACGGATAGTGTTGTCTACGCTGTATTCGGACCGGCATCATATCAAACATCACTAAGAAATGTTGAATATAAAGGTAACACTTTCAATGTGCAAAATCAATGGTTCTGGATGTCTAGAAGCGAAATACGGGAACTTGCCGATTCTCCTAAGCACATCAATAAAGAAGTCGGATTTGATGAGTACAATGATAGAACGGGAGAACGTTTTGTAAGTCGTTACCTTGCCACGAAAAAAGCTGAAGGCGCTGTTTCGAAAGAGGCTCAAGCGGTAATTGCGGTTGCTTCGAAAATTGTTAGAGTTACATTTGAGTTTAGAAATAACTATGATCAGGAAAACGAAGAAATCTGCATAAATACGTGGGATGCAGGTTGGGTGCAAATAAAAAAATTACTATCTTTTCAGCCGGATCTAAAAAAAGAATTTGACGTGGCAATGAAAGTACTCACGACAAAAATGGAACCATTGGTTTATGAATTACGCTTTTTAGAAAAGTAGTGCAAAATTGCCAAAAGTTAAGAAATGGCTAAAGGAACTGTGCCCGACACAAACTTATAAACTTATCAGAATAAGTCGGCCAAGAGCAGAATCCAGCTGTCCTTCATCCCGGAGGCCATCACTGCCGCTGGTTTAGACCTTTCATTTGGCCAATTCCTCAAAGGCAGCCTGATGTTTTTTAAGAATGCGTTTGGCAATGGCGTCAACTGCTTCGTCATCGATCACTTCTTCTTCCTGAAACTGGCTGAACTCAATCAGGTCATAGTGGGGGGACTGTTTTTAAAAATAATGGCCGCTATTTTCATCCTTATGCCAGCCAACCGATGAAGCGACCATCGCCGGTAATTATGGCGAATTATGTGGCTATCATTTATTTTCAGTTATGAAACCAATCGAAAGAGCAAAAATGAACAAGAATTTGGCCTTGTCAAAGGTGCTTTTGAGAAATGCATCTTTGACAAGCAGATTACTAAAAAGAAAAATTCAGTCAATGCCATATAGGCTGTTGGCAAAGGAGATGGCGTCTATCTTAGAGTCCTAAATCCAGATGGTTCCCTTAAAGAAATTAAATTTTTTAAAAAGTGGTCTTCAAGGTAAACTATTGATGATATGGATGCGGTTCAAGTATTAATAAAATAGCTAGCTGTCAAAGTGAAAGGGTGTAAAAAATGTCAGAGCTTCAAAATCAGGCAATTATTAATGAGATCAGACAAATACTACAATCAGCTCGGGAAAATGTTGCAAGAGCTGTTAATAATGAGCTTTTATTCGCTTACTGGAACATCGGCAAAATCATTGTTGAGAATGAACAGGCTGGTTCGGAAAAGGCAGAGTATGGAAAGCAGTTATTGAAGTCATTATCAAAAGAACTGACCCGGGAGTTGGGCAAAGGGTTTTCGCGTTCGAATCTACAGAACATGCGATTATTATATTTAAGTTATCCAATTTGCCAGTCACTGTCTGGCAAATTGAGTTTTACCCATTACTGCGAATTATTTACGGTATCTGATAAAAACGCAAGATCTTTTTATGAACAAGAAGCATTGAATTCAAACTGGTCAGTGCGTGAAATGAAAAGACAGATTGATACGTCGCTTTTCGAGCGAATGCTTCTCTCGGAAGGAAAAACGAATAAAGAGAAGGTATTGATGTTAGCTAAAGAAGGTATCGTTTATCGGAAACCGAATGATATTTTAAAAGATCCCTATGTTTTTGAATTTCTTGGAATACCGGAAAACAAGCCTATGCTAGAAAAAGACCTGGAAAAAGCGCTAATTATTAAGATTGAAAATTTTTTACTTGAACTTGGGAGAGGATTTATGTTTGTTGGTTCTCAGCAGAGAATTACGCTTGGGAACACACATTATTATGTGGATATGGTTTTTTACAATAAAATACTGAAGGCTTATGTTTTGATTGATCTAAAAATGGGAAGTCTCAAACCTGAAAATATTGGGCAAATGAATATGTATGTTAATTATTATGCTAGTGAAGTAAATGACGAGGACGATGAAAAACCAATGGGTATCATTCTGTGTGCGGATACATCTGAGATCGTTGCAGAATATGCATTGGGTGGACTTGAAAATCAGATTTTTGCTTCCAAATACGTCTACTATATTCCAAATAAACAAGAACTAATTGAACAGGTCCAATCAGTTCTTAATGAAATTGGCGAAAAAAACAAGAAAATTTTGGACTGACAAGAAGACAAGGGTGGTTTTAATCCCATTCGATTTCCGCCAAATAAAAAGGGCCAGCATAAACGCCGGCCCTGGTCCCCGACAGGACGTAAAACGTCTCGGGCAACTCTGTTAATGTCATTATACCATTAAAATTAGAACAATCAAGATTTGGGTCTGAAATAATTCAGTTTTTGTGTTGACCTCTACTTACTTGCTTCCTCAATCGCCACCGCAACCGAAACGGTTGCGCCAACCATCGGGTTATTACCCATTCCAATCAGTCCCATCATTTCAACATGGGCAGGAACAGATGAAGAACCGGCGAATTGAGCGTCGGAGTGCATTCGGCCCATGGTGTCGGTCATCCCGTAGGAAGCAGGGCCTGAGCCCATATTGTCAGGATGGAGGGTTCGGCCGGTACCGCCGCCGGAGGCAACGGAGAAATATTTTTTGCCTTGTTCCAGGGCTTCCTTTTTATAGGTACCGGCAACAGGGTGTTGGAAACGGGTTGGGTTGGTGGAGTTTCCGGTGATGGAAACATGAACCCCTTCGTGATGCATGATGGCAACGCCTTCTTGAACATCATTCGATCCGTAACAGTTAACCGCAGCGCGTTCGCCATCGGAATAAGGTGTTCGTGATACAATGTTAAGTTCGCCGGTGGCAAAATCATAATCGGTTTTAACATAGGTAAAGCCATTGACCCGGGAAATAATCAGCGCCGCGTCTTTGCCTAAACCGTTTAAGATAACCCGTAACGGTTTGACCCGAACCTTGTTGGCTGAGCGGGCGATGCCGATGGCACCTTCAGCAGCAGCAAAGGATTCGTGGCCGGCCAGGAAGGCAAAACATTCGGTGTCTTCTCTTAAGAGCATCGCGCCTAAATTACCGTGACCTAAACCAACCTTACGTTGTTCAGCAACCGAACCGGGAATACAGAAAGCCTGTAAGCCTTCGCCGATCACTTCGGATGCGTCGGCAGCATTGGTAATGCCGCGTTTAATCGCCAGGGCAGCACCTAAGGTGTAAGCCCAGCAGGCGTTTTCAAAACAGATGGGCTGAATGCTTTTAACAATGCCAGCTACATCAATGCCTTTTTCATCACAGATAGCTTTTGCTTCTTCTAAAGAGGCAATGCCGTTGGCAGCTAAAACTTCTTCAATTTTAGCAATTCTTCTTTCATAACTTTCAAATAATGCCATGTGATTTCCTCCTATTCTTTTCTTGGATCGATGTATTTGACAGCATCGTCGAATTGTCCGTATTTACCAGAAGCTTTTTCCAAAGCAGCTGCTGGCTCAACGCCGTTATTGATACTTTCCATCATTTTTCCAAGATGAACGAAGGAGTAACCAACAATCTCGTCGTTTTTGTTTAACGCCAATTTCTGGATATAACCTTCGGCAATTTCAAGGTAACGCGGTCCTTTGGCAAGGGTACCATAGGTAGTCCCAACCTGGCTTCGTAAACCTTTGCCCAAATCTTCAAGTCCGGCACCAATTGGCAATCCGCCTTCGGAGAAAGCCGTTTGGGTACGGCCATATACGATTTGTAAAAACAATTCCCGCATCGCGGTATTAATTGCATCACAAACTAAATCTGTGTTAAGCGCTTCTAAAATAGTTTTTCCTGGCATAATTTCAGAGGCCATCGAAGCTGAATGAGTCATTCCCGAACAACCGATGGTTTCAATCAGACATTCCTCGATGATGCCATCCTTTACATTAAGGGTTAATTTACAGGCGCCTTGTTGCGGGGCACACCAGCCAATACCATGAGTTAAACCGGAGATGTCGGTAACATCTTTTGCCTGAACCCATTTTCCCTCCTCTGGGATTGGGGCACAACCGTGGTTTGCATTATTACCAACGGTACACATTCTTTTAATTTCGTGAGAATATTCCATTCATTAATCTCCCTTCAAAAAATTACTCCTTTAATTATAAACTTTAAAATTCAAAAAAAACAGGTAATATTTTGTTATTTTGGAAAAACGGGGAAAAATACCCGAATTGGACAAAAAGTTTAATTGATGAAATGGGGAAATCGATGTAGAATAGGGCAAGAACCTAAAATAGGTGAATTTTATCTTTGGTTCGGGAACTTATCTTAAAAATTAATTAAACATATTGATACATATTTGGTCGATTGATCTGCGGATTGATTGAGAAGGGATGTAAACGAATGGAATTGAAAAACAAACTTAGCCTGGGAGCAAAACGAGTGGAGTACTTAATGGAAGAGTATTTCAATCGCGAAAAAGCGCTGGGCTTTTGTAAGGCATGTCCAAATTTTTCCAAATACTGGTCCTGCCCTCCTTACGCATTTGATGAAGCAATCTTTTTAAAACAGTTTAAATATATGCATATTATCGGCAGACAGATGGAGGTCCCCCGGGAAGATCTCAGGAATGTTCGTGATCCCGAGGCGGTTAAAAACTATTGTACCGATAAACTCCAGGCGATCAAGGTGATGACCTGGAAAACGCTGCTGGAAATTGAAGACGAGGTCGATGGGGCCATCGGCCTGATTCCCGGCAATTGCCCGATCTGTGAAACCCAGGGGATGGAATGTGCCCGAAAAATCAATCAGCCCTGTCGTAACCCCAAGCTGATGCGTTTTTCATTGGAGTCGTTGGGCTTTAATGTGGCGGATCTGTTAAAATACGAAGTCGGGATGACGATTAAATGGGGCGACACCTACCGTCTGCCGGAGGTGCTGACGTCGGTGTCGGCGATCCTCTGCAATGAAGAAATTCCTAAAGATATCCTGAAGAAATATTTCCCGGATAAAAAGAAAAGCTGGGAAAAGAAAGATCAGCGAAATCCCGAGACAGAATTTCATACCTCAGAAACCATCAAGCCGGAAGAAACCATCCACGGCGGCAGTGCGGCGGTTCAGGCCAAGGCCAAAATCATTGATGATGAGATTCCGCCTTATCGGCCCCAGAAAAGCTGGGTTGGCTACAAGGCTGAAAAGAACCCCGAAGATGATGCCATGAAAAAGGGTTACACTGTCACGATTCAAGGTGAAGAAGAGCTGATTGCAGAAAAAACAGCGAAAGAAATGGAAGCTGAAAAAATCTATGACGAAGAGTGTGCCCCGGATGTCAAAGCCGAAGAAGCGGCCGTGGAAGCGGTTGTCGAAGTAGCGCCCCCTGAGCCGGAAGTGGTTGAAGAAGAGGATGATACCAAGTATCAATGGCTGGGCTTTAAAGCGTCCCTTGATGACGACGAAATCGTCAAACGCCCGATCCCCAAAATGACCGAACTGATTCTGGATGGTGAAGAAGTGCCAGCCGGTGAAGATACTCAGGAACCGGCCGCAGCGGCTGAAGTTGCTCCGGAAGTTGTTCCCGAAGAAGATTGCACCCCATATTATGATAAAACCGATGCGGAAATGGCAGCGGATGACGCAGCGATGGAAGAACCGGCGGTCAGTGTGGCAGCAGTTGAAGAAGCGGTTGCGGAAGTTGTTGAAATGCCAGTCGAAGAACCAGTTGAGGAAGAAGACGACTCC
This sequence comes from Acetobacterium malicum subsp. dehalogenans DSM 11527, assembly GCF_000472665.1. Taxonomy (GTDB): domain Bacteria; phylum Bacillota; class Clostridia; order Eubacteriales; family Eubacteriaceae; genus Acetobacterium; species Acetobacterium malicum. The sequence continues at coordinate 27,783 of NZ_AXAC01000034.1, forward strand.
AAATATCAGTGGCTGGGCTTTAAGGCCCCGCTGGATGACGATGAACCAATCGTTAAAAAATCCAGCCTGGCCAGCCTGAAAATTCCCGAATAAAATAAAATTGATGATCTAGATTGTGTTTGGGATGGGTGTATCGTCCCGGGCACAATCTAATTTGCGCTATGGCAGTCATCACTATTTTTGATAAATAGACAATGAAGCTCATAAACATCGAACAATTATTGCTTTGCGTTTAGTTTCCACAACCAGAAGAAATCGCTAAGCGAATTTCTTCTGGTTCGCGGGCAGTCGCCAATTACAAGCAAGCTTGTGAATGGCTCGTTGCCTTCACGAAAACAATTGTGTAACGTGTAGGCGAACAGTTCCTGGAACTGTCCGCCGCACAGTGTAACAATTGTTTTGTGCGAAACTGATCGTAAAGCTCAAGGCAGTAATTTTAAATTACCTAAATAAAACAATTTGAAGGAGAGAAATCATGTATTATTCAGCAGATATTGGCGTTATTGGCGGTTCAGGTCTCTATGAATTAAGTGCAGACGTGAAGAAAATTGAAGTGGATACCCCTTACGGCAAGCCCTCGGATGATATCAGCCTGGTCAAGGTGGGCGAAAAAACCGTGGCATTTTTGCCGCGACACGGCAAAGAACATACATTGAACCCTTCCGAAATTAATTATCGGGCTAACATCTATGCTTTAAAAAGCCTGGGGGTCAAAGCGATTATTTCACCCTGTTGTGTCGGCAGTTTGAAGTTTGACATGAAACCCGGTGATTTTGTGGTTACTGATCAGTTTATTAATATGACCTCTGGCCGTAAAGACACATTTTTTGAAAAGCCCAAGGTCAATCATATCAGCTCGGCCCATCCCTATGACCATAAGCTACGTGTCATGGCCATGGAAGCGGCGAAAGAGTGTGGCATTACCGCCCATTTCGGCGGTACCGTGATCGTTATCAACGGTCCCCGTTTTTCGACCGTCGCCGAAAGCCGGATGTTTGCGATGATGGGTGCCGATGTCGTTAATATGACCCAGTATCCCGAAGGGTATCTGTGTTTGGAACAGGAAATCCCGGTGGTGAACATTGCCCTGATCACTGATTATGATGCCGGTCTGGAAGGCCATCCCGATATTAAACCGGTCACCAATGAGGACGTTATCCGGGTTTTAAACGAAAATACTGAAAAAGTAAAAGCGCTGATCTTTAAGCTCATCGATAAATTAGAGGTGTAGGCTTGAAACCCGTTTATTTAGAAGCTGGGGAGCTGAAGCTGATTGATCAGACTAAGCTGCCCACCGAGTTTATTGTCCATTCGTATACGGATTATCGCAAAATTGCCCAAGCCATTGTCGATATGATCGTTCGCGGAGCACCGGCCATCGGGGTAACCGCTGGCTACGGTGTTTATTTTGGTGCCTTGGAATATCAAAATGAGCCAAAAGACGTTTTTTATGATAAAATGAAAGAAGTTTGCGAATTACTGGCGTCTACCCGTCCCACCGCCGTGAATTTATTCTGGGCGATTAAGCGGATGGAAGACGTGATGGCGGCTAATGTTGATAAAGAACCGGCTCAGTTGGTTGCGATCCTGAAGGATGAAGCTCGGGCCATCTGTGCCGAAGACATTCAGATGTGTCGGGATATGGGCAAGCATGGTGCCGAACTGATCCATCAGAATGATACCATTTTGACCCACTGCAACGCTGGCGCCCTGGCGACCGCCGATTATGGTACCGCTCTGGGCGTGATCCGGGCGGCCCACGAAGCGGGCAAAAATATTTCCGTTTATGCTGATGAAACCCGGCCTTTTTTACAGGGCGCCCGACTGACAGCCTATGAGCTGCACGCCGACGGTATTCCGGTGACGTTGATCACCGATAACATGGCCGGCTGGATGATGAAACTGGGCAAAATTGACGGTGTTATTGTCGGTGCGGATCGGATTGCTGCTAATGGCGATGTGGCCAATAAAATCGGGACCTATTCGGTATCGGTATTGGCCAAAGCCCATGGCATTCCGATGTATGTGGCAGCGCCGACCTCAACCATTGATTTCGCCATGAAATCTGGGGATGAGATCGTCATCGAACAACGGGACTGCCGGGAGATCAGCCATATCTGTGGAATTCAGGTGGCACCGGACGGGGTCGCCATGGAAAATCCGGCCTTTGATGTCACGCCGCACCAGAATGTCACCGCCATCATCACCGAAAAGGGTGTGGTCTATCCCCCCTATGACATTAATATTCCCAAGCTGAAAGAATAAGAATAAAGCTAAAGGATGAATCATGAAAGTAAATATATTATTTCCCGTTCTTGATGAAGAGCGGCGCCTGGAAAAGGGGATTTTGAAAACCCTGGTTTTCCTCAAAAAAAACAAGCTGTTTGATTATCAACTGACCATCATCGATAACGGTTCCACTGATGCCACTGAGGCCATCAGCCGTCGTTTGTGCCAAAAGCATCCCGAGGTTCATTATCTGAAAACCCCACAGCGGGGAGTGGGAGTCGCCCTGCGAACCGGCGCAGCGGACAATCGCTGTGAAGTGATTGGCTATATGGATATTGACCTGTCCACCAATATTGAACATCTCAGACAGGTTAAGGATATTTTTGAAAACCAGCCGGAGATAAAAATTATCAAGGGCTCCCGGCTAATGAAAAATTCCACCGTGATGGGACGGAAGCCGACCCGGGAATTTACCTCCCGGGGACTCAATGGCCTCTTGCATGTGGTGTTTAAAAATCAGTTTACCGATGCCCTCTGCGGCTTTGATTTTTATCGTAAAGAGACCTTTGACGACTTGATTGCTGCTTCCAGCCAGGACAATGGCTGGTTTTATTGCGTTGAGCTGCTGCTGCGCGCCGAGCGCCTAGGCCTTGAAGTGCATGATATTCCGGTGATCTGGGAAGATGATTATGATACTAAGGTAAAGGTTGTTAAAACTGTGGTATCCTATCTCAAGCAGATTAAATTTTTAAAGTCAGAATTTATCAGAGAAGATCGTCAAAAGACTAAATCCTGACAGCAGAGGAGACAAGATGAAGGTACCAGCAAATAATTTACTACGACATTTTGAAGAACATCAGCAAGAATATGAAAATAAAGCATTGGAAATTTTAAGAAGCGGCAACTACATTCTCGGGAATGAAGTGGACCGCTTTGAAAAAGATTTTGCCAACTATATTGGCACCAATTACTGCGTTGGCCTGGGGAACTGTTTAGATGCCCTATGGCTTTCTTTTCGTGTTTTGGGCATTGGCACCGGCGACGAGGTCATTGTTCAGGCCAACACCTATATTGCCAGCGTGATGGGCATCACGATCAATGGGGCCACCCCGATTTTTGTCGAGCCGGACGCTTTCCATAGTATTGATGCCGATAAAATAGAAGCGAAGATCACCGAAAAGACCCAAGCCATTCTGGTGGTCCATCTTTACGGCACCAGTTGCGAAATGGATAAGATTGTCGCGATTGCCCAAAAATACAATCTCCGGCTGGTGGAAGATTGCGCTCAAAGCCATGGTGCCACTTATCAGGGTCAGATGACCGGTTCGTTTGGCGATATCGGCTGTTTCAGCTTTTATCCGTCAAAAAATCTCGGCGCATTTGGTGACGGCGGTGCCATTACCACCAACAGTGCCGAACTGGATCAGGCCTTTCGGATGTATCGTTTTTACGGCAGTGAAAAGCGCTATTATAATAAGGTCGTCGGCACCAATTCCCGGCTGGATGAGCTCCAGGCCGGGCTGCTAAACGTCAAGCTGAACTATCTGGATCAGCTTAATGCTGACCGTAACCGCGTTTGCACAGCCTATCTAAACAAGATCAACAACCCGGTGATCCAGTTGCCTAAACTGCGGGACCAGGCCACCACGGTCTGGCATCAGTTTGTCGTGACCACCCCCTATCGGGATGAACTAAAGGATTATCTGGAAGCCGCGGGCATCGGCAGCATCATCCATTATCCGATTCCACCCCATTTGTCGGAAGCCTATGCCGATCTGAACATTGGCCGCGGCAGTCTGCCAATTACCGAAAAGCTGGCCGACGAGGTTCTTTCGCTGCCGTTATATTATGGGATGAACGATGCCGAAATTGACACCGTTGTGGCTGCCATCAATGCTTTTGTGCCCAGGTTGCTGGAGTCATAAGATGATCCAAAATAAAAACAATTCAAACAAAAATAAATCAAACAAAAACATTTGGGATAAAATAATCATCGGCGCCGGTCTTTACGGTCTATATGCCGCGAAGACCTGTGGCGAGCGGGGTGAGCGGGTGCTGGTTCTGGAATGGGAAGACGCGCCCTTTAAACGCGCCACCTATATCAACCAGGCCCGGGTTCATATGGGTTACCACTACCCCCGGTCCTATGCGACGGCGATCAAATCGGCCCATTATTTTAATCGTTTCATTAAGGATTATGATTTCTGCATCCACAGTGAATTTGATCAGGTTTACGCCACCAGCGACAGTTTCAGCTGGACCAACCGGGAACAGTTTACCCAATTTTGTCAGGCGGCGGAGATTCCCTGTGAAGAATTATTTCCTGAGAAATATTTTAAAAAGGGGCTTTGTGATGGTGCCTACCTGACCAAGGAATATACCTATGACGCCGGGATTCTGGGTCAGTATTTTGTCGATGCGCTGGCAAAAATGAAGAATGTCGAAATTAAATACGGGGTCCGGCTGCAACGGATTGAAAAGGACAGTGATGTTTATGCCCTGACACTGGCAGGCGGCGCGGTCGCAGAAACCGCTTTTCTTTTGAACGCCACCTACGGGTCAACCAATCAGATCCTCGATCTGGCTGGTTTTGAGCCGTTTAAAATTAAGTATGAGCTCTGTGAAATCATTCTCTGTCAGCCGGAAAAGAAGCTGCCCGAGGTGGGCATCACGGTGATGGACGGGCCTTTTTTTTCGGTGATGCCCTTTGGTAAAAGCGGCTATCATTCCCTGACCTCGGTGACTTTTACGCCCCATGTATCGTCCTTTGACAGTTTGCCTAAATTTAACTGTCAGGAAAAGAGTCGCGGTTATTGCAGTCCCAAACAACTGGGAAACTGCAATGATTGCATTGCCAAACCACAATCCGCCTGGCCCTATATGTCCAATATGGCTGAGAAATATCTAAAGGAAGATTACGGCTTTAGCTATGCCGGCTCGCTCTATTCGATGAAGCCGATCCTAAAGGCTTCCGAGGTGGACGACTCGCGGCCCACGGTGGTCCGCAAGGTCGGTGAAAAACCGACCTTTGTCTCGGTATTGTCGGGGAAAATAAATACGGTTTATGATTTGGATGAGGTATTGAAAACATGACAAAACAGCAAGAAAATAAAGGGGTCGGGCCGGATAAAGAAAAGAACTTTGTCTCGGCGGTGATCTACATTTATAATGATGAAGAGCGGATTCGGGATTTTCTGGGAAAAATTAACGGGGTGTTAAACGCCAATTTTGAGAACTATCAGATTATCTGCGTCAATGACGCCTCGGATGATAACAGTCTGGCAGTGATCCGGGAGATCGGCAAAAGTATCGCCGGAACGGTCATCAACGTCGTCAATATGAGCTTTTACCAGGGCGTCGAACTGGCTATGAATGCCGGCATTGATCTGTCTATCGGCGATTTTGTTTTTGAATTTGACAATATGGTCATGGATTATGAGGCTGAGCTGATGATGGAAGTCTATCATCACAGTCTGACCGGGTTTGATATCGTCAATGCCGCCCCGAAAAAATGCGGGCGCAAGACCTCCCGGCTTTTTTACACGGTCTTCAACCGTTATTCCCACAGCCCCCATCCACTGCGGACCGAAAACTTCCGGGTGCTGTCACGACGGGCGATTAATCGGGTTCATTCGATGAGCAAGACGATCCCTTACCGCAAGGCGGTTTATGCCAACTGCGGCCTGAAGATCGACACCATCGAGTACGACAATGATCTGTCCTGCACCAAGGCCTACGACAAGGAAACCCGGCATCAGCGTAAAGAAATGGCCGCTGATTCACTGATCCTGTTCACTAATGTGGCCTATAAGATGACCCTGTTGGCGGCGGTCTTTATGATGGTGGCCACCTTTGGCATCGGCATCTATACCCTGGTCAGCTATGTTACCGAAGAAGTGGTGTCCGGCTATACCTCGATGATGCTGGTCATCGTCTTTGGCTTCTTCGGCGTCTTTGTGATTCTGGCCGTCATCATCAAATACTTATCAATGCTGATGGAACTGGTTTTCAGCAAACAGAAATACACCATCGAGTCGGTGGAAACGATCAGCGAGTAAGATCAAAAAGCTATTTGTTGTCTCAAGATAACCCAGTACCGACAATTGTTACATCATGTTGTACGCATCGGAGCGGACATGGCATCGCCTGTCCGATTCCGCGGCGAACAACAGATTAACAATTGGTCGGTACGGTAGTTGATCGATAACCCTAAAGGTTGAGAAGAACGTTGGTTATTGAATTTCGACTTCGGCATTGGGATCAAAGGGGTTGGTCCGAATCGAAAAGGAGTACAGGAAGGGATAGGACTTCCGCAGATGGTTCATATACAGCAGCCATTCCACCAGCAGCAGTTTATAGGCCCGTTCAATATCGGTCATCAGGTGGCGGTAGTCATTCTCGTTGAGTTCCAGCAGATTCTTGCGGCTGGACAATTCCTGCTCAGCATGGGAAAGTGACATAATCAGGTCGGTGAAGGTTTCATGCTCAACCAGAAACGGATTTTCCAGCAGTTTTAGGAAAAGATCCCGGTGAGATGTGAGGAAGTCGCGGAGACTGATCAGACAGGGCCCGCTAAAATTTAGATGATGGTTGATCGCTTTCAGATTTTTTAGGGCGTTTTTATAATCTCTGGTATCCCATTGGGGTTTAATTAACAGGAATTCCTGAAAATCAGATAAATTGTCATCTTCCCGGGAAAAGAACTGCATCAGTTCGACGCCGGCTTCGGAAAAGTAAACACTGAGGACCATATTGATTTTCTTCAAACGTTCCTTTTTATCTTTATCTTCGATGACTTTGTGGAAAATTACCGAAACCAGCAGCACTTCAATTGGTAAAAAAGCAATGTCGCCAAGGAGATAGAGAAAGATATGATGGGAATCTTTAAAGATTAAAAAATGTGCATAATAAAGAATGGCGGATAAGGTGATAAAGCCGATGCCGATCAGGATGCCCTTGGAATATTTTTTCATAGATTATCTCCAATTTTGTATGTTTGATTTTGATTGTATTATAACGCAGTTTAAAAAAGTTGACCAGCGTTTCAATTGTGGTCGTGGGGTAAATATAAGCAATAAAATTTTGTTTGGTAAAATTTATTTTAGAATGAGAGATCGTTATGAACTATAGTATGTTTTCCTGGTTTGGTTATTTTATGAATTTTGAGGATCGGATTAAAGTCATTGCCGATGCCGGTTTTGAAGAAGCGATGATTTCCTGGGAGGATGAGTTTGAACCCTGGGCCTTAAAGAAAGAGGAATTCCCGGAGCTGGTCAGAAAAAACGGGTTGGAGATCACCAATATTCATGCCCCCTTTATCGGTTATAGTGATATCTGGACAGCCTCGCGGATGGAGATTCAGCCCAAGCTGCAGATGTTCAAAGATTATTTAAAAGACTGCCAGGCTTTTGAGATTCCGGCGATGGTGATGCATACCAATGATCTTGATGAATTTCAGCCGGATCTTGATAAGGGGCGCGCTTTTTTCTCGGAGCTGGCGGATGCCGCTGAAAAATACGATGTTGATCTGGCGGTGGAAAACGTCTCCCGGCAGCATCTGCTTAGTTATCTGTTGGAGCAGATTGATGCCCCCCGGTTTGGGATGTGTTATGACAGCTCCCACGATTTTCTGGAAGAGCAGAACTGCGGCCGGATTTTAAAAACACACAAGCACCGGATCAAGGCCCTGCACCTTTCTGACAATGACTTTCAGGCCGACCGTCATTGGATCCCCGGCGAAGGTGAGATCCCACTGGATGAAGTGATGGCCGAAATTCTGACAGTCCCAACCATTACAACCATTTCTTATGAGGTGCTGGCTAACGAAGCCTGGCAGGAAAAAGAGCCTGGGGATTTTGCCCGGGCAGTGCTTCACAGTCTGGCAGTAAACGATGGAAAACCACGGCAAAAATAATCAATTGAAAAGTTGCCGATTCTATGATACACTGCCACTAATATAATAGAAAATTGATGAGGAAAGGGGTGGAAGACCCCTACAGCCCCCGCTACTGTAATTGCCAACGCGGTTCTTGTACCACTGTCTCAGGACGGGAAGGGAGAACCAAGGATACGCATAAGTCAGGACACTCATAATCATTGAAATTCTTCGGTGGGAAGAACAGGATTAAACCTTTTGTTTAGTATCCAGCCTCCACAGGAAGCTGGATTTATTTTTGCAAAAAATGCAAAAAAATAAAGAAAAAGAAGGAAGAAAATGAAAAAGAAAAGCATGACAAATCTGTTTGCTGTTTTAGTTGTTTTAACCCTGATGGTATCCTTTACGGGATGTCAGCAAAGCAAAACGACAGGGGCTGGAGCAGGCGTCGAAACAAAAAGCGGCTCAACCACTTACCCGGTAACGGTAACCGATAATGCCGGCAATTCCGTGACCATTGATAAGGAACCCCAAAAGATTGTCTCGCTATCGCCGGCGACAACCGAAATCCTCTTTGCCCTAGATCAGGGCGACAAGGTGGTGGGACGGACCAAATACTGTGATTATCCCGAAGCCGCTTTGGCGGTAACGGATATTGGCAGCTTTAACGCACCGACCCTGGAAAAAATCATTGAGCTGGCTCCGGATATTGTGGTGGCCTCAGACTTTGTTTCCGATGATATCAAACAACAGTTGGAAGCCACCGGCGCTAAGGTCATCACCTTTAATGCGGCCGATATCGACGGGGTGCTGGCCAATATTGTCCAGGCTGGCGAAGTGACCAATGCCAATGATGAAGCGACCGAAATCGTCGAAAAAATGGCCGCCGACCGAGCAGCCTTAATCGAAAAGGCTAAAACCGCTAAAACCCCAAAATCAGTCTTCTTTGATATCGGAAAATTCTACACCGCCGGCCCCGGTTCCACCCTGGACTCGATGCTGACTGATTTGAACGCGGTGAATATTGCGGCTGACGGAGCGGAACAGTGGCCGCAGCTTAGCACCGAAGAAATCATTGCCGACAACCCGGATGTTTATATTTCGCTATACACAAAACCAGAGGATGTTAAGGCCACTCCTGGTTTTGACAAGATCAATGCGATTATCAATGATCAACTGGTCTACTTTGAATATCTGACCCCGGAAAGCGATATGATTCAGCGCCCCGGTCCCCGGATTATTGACGGAATGGCCCTGATTGCGGAAAGCATTTATCCGGAAATATTTACTAAATAAACCTGTCTTATGGGGCGAAGGCTGTTCGCCCCCTGGTTTTCTTAATGAGAGGCCCAGGGGGTGAACAGACAAAACGATCAATGGGAGAAATCATGAAAAATAGCGTCAAAAAATACAGTATCATCATATCCATTGCCATTTGTATCATCATCATTTACGTCTGTACCTTATTGGGGGTGGCATCGATATCTTTTTGGGATGCCAATAAAATTTTGTTGGACCAGCTCTTTCATATCGATCTGGGCATGGAGAATATCAGTGCCGGCGCCGTTGCGATTATCTGGAATGTCCGGCTGCCGCGGATTATTCTGGCTTTTATTACCGGTGGAGTGCTGGCCATCTGCGGCGCCGCCTACCAGGGCATTTTTAAAAACCCCATGGCCGATCCCTATATTTTAGGGGTGTCCTCCGGGGCGGCTCTGGGGGCAACCATCGGCATTGTCATGAATTTTTCCAGCAGTTTGTTCGGGATGAATGGCACGGCGATTTTAGCCTTTGTCGGATCTTTTGCATCAATTCTGGTGGTTTATAATATTTCCCGAGTCGGCCGCAAGGTGCCGGTCGCGACGCTGCTGCTCAGTGGCATCGCCATCGGCCAAACCATCAGTGCGATTATGTATTTGCTGATGATTTTCAATCAGGAAGAAATGACCCAGATTATGTTCTGGATCATGGGCAGTTTAAATGGCAAGGGCTGGGGCCAGGTTTTAACGGTGTTGCCCTATGTGCTGGTTGGCGGGGTGATCATGCTGACCTCGGTGCGGGAGCTGGATATCATGCTCTTGGGCGAGGAAACGGCCACCCAGCTGGGGGTGGATACCGAGCGGTTAAAAAAGAAAATTCTGATTACCTCATCGCTGCTGACCGCCGCCGTGGTCTCGGTGACCGGGATCATCGGCTTTGTCGGATTGGTGGTACCGCATATTGTCAGGTTGGTAACCGGGCCCAAACACCGGGTGTTGATTCCTTTTTCGCTGTTGTTTGGCGGGGCCTTTCTGATTCTGTGCGATACCCTGGCCCGCACCGTGGCCGGACAGGAGATCCCGGTAGGGATTATCACCGCCGCCTTCGGGGGTCCCTTCTTTGTTTATCTCTTGAGAAAACGCAAGCAAGGGGGTGCCTGAGATGGAACGGTTAATGCCAAGAATCATGCTGGATTTCAAGGATGTGGTATCTGGCTATGGTGAAAAAGATATCCTGCAGGGCTTTAACGCCACTATCTGCCAGGGCGAGTTTGTCGGACTGATCGGTCCCAACGGCACCGGCAAGTCGACCCTGTTAAAATGTTTATCGGGACTGTTGCCGGTGAAATCCGGGGTCATTACCCTGGAAGAAAAGGACAACACCAGCTATACCCAACGGGAACGGGCCCAGATGATTGCAGTGGTGCCCCAGTCCTTTGATATCGACTATGATTTCACCGTCGAGGACATCGTTCTGATGGGACGAAACCCTTATCTGAGTTATCGAACCAAGGAAAGCCAGAATGATTATACGATTGTGACCGAGGCGATGCGGGCTACCAAGACCCTCCAGTTTCGAAAACGGCTCTACAATAATCTCAGCGGCGGCGAAAAACAGCGGGTGATTATTGCCCGGGCGATTGCTCAGGAACCGGATATCATTCTCTTGGATGAACCCACCTCGGCCCTGGATATCCACCACCAGATTGAAGTAATGGAGTTGATCCGCAATCTGAATTTAAAAAAATCAATGACCGTGGTAGCCGTGCTGCATGATATTAATCTGGCGGCCCGTTACTGCAACCGGCTGATTTTAATGAAAGATGGCCGGGTGGTTGTGGACGGCACCCCTAAAGATGTGATCACCGAAGCCAATCTCAAAAAAGTCTATGAGATGAAAATGTTTATTCAGGAGAATAAGCTGTTTGGAAAACCGGAGATTATTCCGCTGCGGGTGATTAAAGAATCGGAAGATTACCGTAGTTTGCGGATTCATGTCATTTGCGGCAGCAACAAGGCTTCCCAGGTGTTGGAAGAACTGGAGGCGATGGGCCATCAGGTTACTGCCGGGGTGGTCAACCAGGGCAGTGACGACTGGACCATCTGTGATGTGCTGGGGATTCCGATGATTGAAGAAAGCCCCTTTACCGCCATCAGCAGCGAAAAACAGGCCGAAAATCTGGCCGTGATGGCGGAGAGTGACGTGATTCTGATTTCCGATCTGCCTTTTGGTCACGGTAACATTGCTAACCTGATCGGTCTGGAAAAGCTGACCGGGGAGATTTATTTTCACCGCAATTGTCTGAACAATGATTTCACCGAAGGCCAGCTGAAAAAGCGACTGGCGGCGATTAAAAAGCAAAAGAAGGTCAACGAAATTGATGATCATCAGGAATTTATCGAAATAATCAAAGCGTTGACCCTGATTGAAGAAAAAAGCATTGACTCAAATTGAAGAAAAATAGTTTGGCAAGGGGTCGGTATGCTGGTAGCAGCCGCCGCTTTGCGAAATTGCTAAGATAGATCGTGTCATTAAAAAAGGAGGCAGAATTATGAATTATTTTATGCTGGCCGGAGCCAGCAGTAATGTCGGCAAAACAACGGTTACCATGGGCATCATGGCGGCCTTCAAGAAACGGGGCCTGCGGGTAAAACCCTTTAAAACCGGTCCGGATTATATCGATCCGATGTTTCATCGCTTTGTAACCGGCGAACCCTCGATTAATCTGGACACCTGGATGTTAGACGAAGAAACGATCCGGGGCCTCTTTTTTAGGCGGCTGGAGTCGGATGATCTGGGTATTGCGGAAGGGGTCATGGGTCTCTATGACGGTCATAGTCTGGAATCGGACGTGGGCAGCAGTGCCTATTTGGCCAAAACCATTGGGGCACCGGTGATTTTGATCATCGATGGCCGGGGCATGGCTAAAAGTGCTGCGGCGCTGGTAAAAGGCTATGTCGATTTTGATCCCGAGGCTAATATCGTCGGAGTCATCATCAATCGGATCTCATCCGAATCCCATTATTCTTTATTAAAAGAAATGATTGAAGCCTATAATGATGTGACCTGCCTGGGCTATTTTCCCAATAATCCCGACATTGTCATGGACAGCCGTCATCTGGGACTGGTACCGGTCGAAGAGATTGCCGATTTCCGGGACAAGGTGGATAAGGCTGGGGAACTGGCTGAAGCCCATATTGATCTCGATAAATTATTGGAAATCAGTCAGCATGACCAGGTGGTGAGTCCCTTTATGGATCCTTTTTCAGGCTATGCTGACAAATATCAGGGGCTGCGGATCGGCGTTCCTAAAGACCGGGCCTTTAATTTTTACTATGATGACAATTTTATGGCCCTGGCCAACGCCGGGGTGGAAGTGGTTCCTTTCAGTCCCTTGAATGATGCTGCTTTACCAGCGCATCTCGATGGTTTATATATCGGCGGTGGCTTTCCGGAAATATTCGGCGCCGAGCTGGCGGCCAACACGGCGATGATCGCCGATATCAAAAACAAACTGGAAGCCGGACTGCCCTGTTATGCGGAGTGCGGCGGTCTGATGTATCTGACCAACTCGATGACCTTAAACAGCGGTGAAACCAATCCGGCCGTGGGCTTTTTCGCGGCTGATTCCCAGATGACCAAACGGCTGCAGCGGTTTGGCTATGTGAATATTACCGCCTATCTTGGTGGTAAAACCATTGAGATCCGCGGCCATGAATTTCATCACAGTCTGGTGACCACCGCGGAAGCCTTGCCCACCGCCTATGTGATCACCAAAAAAGGCAGAACCTGGACCTGTGGGTACCGCCAGAAAAACGTCCTGGCCGGCTATCCTCATATTCATTTTTACAGCAACCCGATGTTTTTAACCAGTCTCTTAAATGCCGTCCTGGAGCATCAAGCGGGGCAGGCATGAGGCGGGTCAGGGTCGAAACCCCGGGCACCTGCGGCGAATATATTCAGGGCTGGTATGACGGCAATCCCTGTCTGGTATCCAGTCCGATTGATCGCTATTCCCGGATCACGATCGCCGAAGGACCGGGAAATCTGGCAACGTTAAAACCCAAAACCCGAAAACAGGTCGAAGCGGTTTTCCGGCGCTTTGCGATTCCTCAGCGGGAAAAAGAGCATTTGCATGTTACCATGACCAGCGACATTCCGCTGGAAAAGGGGATGGCCAGCAGCACCGCCGACATTGCCGGCATGGCCGCCGGGCTTTCTGCCTATTTCGGGCTGGATCTGACCCAGGCGGATATTGGTTCGCTGTGTACCGGCATTGAGCCGTCCGACAATCTAATGTTTACCGAATTGAATTTATTTAATCATATCAGTGGTTCGGTATTAAAGGAATTTGAGGGCACCGTGGCAGCGGATATCCTGATTATTGATTTTCATGGCGGCATCGATACGATGACCTTTAATGAAACCCAGGATGACTATTCCCCCGCTGATTTGGATACCTTTGCCGAAATTGTGGCGCAATTTGAAAAAGGCGTCCGCAGTAACAACCTCAAGGATATTGGCGCGGCCTGTACCCAAAGTGCTCTGCTTAACCAGAAACGGTTACGGAAGAACTATTTGGATTGTCTGATCAGTCTGTCCCGGGATTTTGGCGGGCTGGGCACCGTCATCGGCCATAGTGGCACGGTGATTGGGATTATGTATGACAAGATTGATTTTCAGGAAGAGGAGTTCCTCAAGGCCTTCAAAAAATTTGTTCCCAATTCGGTTTACGCCGAAATCTACCAGAATCGCCTGATCCCGGGCGGCATAAAAATTACCACCGACGCGGTGTGACCATAGAGCTTTAAATGACAAAAAAATAAAAAAATTGAACGAAGAGAGTGAGAAAATATGGAATATATTAACAACCCCCGAGAAATTGAAGAGCGTAGTTTTGAGATTATCACCGCTGAAATGGGCGATAAGGTTTTCCCGGAAGCGATTGCCCCGATGGTCAAACGGATCATTCATACCACCGCTGATTTTGAATATGCGGATTTATTGGAAATTCTGAACAATGGCTACGAAAGCGGGATGGAAGCCCTTAAACAAGGCAAGAAAATCTACGCCGATACCCGGATGATTCAGGTTGCCGTTAATAAAAAAGCTCTGGCCGATCACGGTATTGAAATTGTCAATTTTGTCCACGACGCCGATGTGGCGGCCGAAGCCAAAGAACGGGGCGTGACTCGATCGACAGTCAGCATGGAAAAAGCCTTGAAGGACGACAGCGTCGGTATCTTTGCCATTGGTAATGCCCCCACCGCTTTATATACCCTGATTGAACAGGTCAAACTGGGCAATGCCAAACCGGCTCTGATCATTGGCGCTCCGATTGGTTTTGTTGGGGCAGCTGAATCTAAGGAAGCATTGGATCAGATCGACAGCCCGATCATCCGGATCAACGGACGAAAAGGTGGCAGCCCAGTCGTGGCCGCCATTCTTAACGCCATGCTTTATCAACTGGGAAGGGAATGGTAAGGATGATGACCGCAGCAAAAAAAGGGATTTTTTATGGCATCGGGGTTGGTCCCGGTGATCCGGATCTGCTCACCGTTAAGGCCGCTAAGGTTTTAGATGCCTGCGATATGGTGATTACCCCAGTAAAAAAGATGGGCAGCACCAGTGTCGCCTTTGAAATTGTTAAAAGTCATATTTCCGATCTGTCCAAGGTTATCGAAATGAATTTCCCAATGATTTCCCTGTCTCAGGAACGGGAAGCACTGCAGAAACAATGGCAGGAGAATGCCGATGAAATTGAAGTGCTGCTCAATCAGGGCAAGGATGTCGCCTTTATTACCTTGGGTGATCCGATGGTCTTCAGTACCTATTCTTATGTGATGGAATATCTGTTAAAACGCGATATCGAAGTGATAACCCTGTCCGGGGTGCCGTCATTCTGTAATCTGGGAGCGCAACTGAACATTCCGCTGACCCAGGGGGAAGAGTCTTTGGGGATTGTGGCGATGACTCAGCCGGTGGAAGAAATCCGGGCGATTCTGGATGCCCACCAGAATATTGTGGTGATGAAAATTTCCGCCAACAATGCCTGGATGGCTGAGGAACTTGAAGCCCGCGGTCTGGAAAAAAGCTTTGTGCTGGTATCCAACATCGGGATGGAAACCCAGCAGGTAGTCCGGGATATTGAGGTGTTAAAAGGCAAGATTCCATACTTATCGACCCTATTAATCAAAAAGAATTATCCCCTTCAGTAAGGGAGGTAAGCGATGTTAGATAAAACCATTGAAAAAAACGGTAAAACCCTGCGCTATGGTTATACCACTGGTTCCTGTGCCACGGCGGCGACCAAAGCAGCCTTGCTGATGTTTTTAAATCAGCAGAAATGGGAAACGGTTGAAATCAATACGCCCAAGGGCTGGGTGCTGGATCTGGTGCTGCACGATCAGAATTTTTCAGAAAACGAAGCCTCCTGTTCAGTGGTCAAAGATTCCGGCGATGACCCGGATGTGACCAATGGCGTCAAGATCTTTGCGAAAATCACCCCATCCGATCAGGACGGAATCGCGTTTGCTGCCGGCCTTGGCGTCGGCACCGTGACCTCGGTGGGACTCAGTATTCCACCCGGTGAACCGGCGATTAATCCGACTCCCAGAGAGATGATTACTCAGGAGATTAACACGATTTTGAATTCTGACGCGGTACGACAGCGGTCAAATTTACCCAAGGGCTGGCGGGTGGAATTGTCAATTCCCCAGGGGGTGGAACTGGCCAAGCGTACTTTTAATCCCAAGTTGGGAATTGAAGGGGGCTTGTCAATAATCGGCACCACCGGGATTGTCGAGCCGATGAGCGAAGAGGCCTGGACAGCTTCATTAAAATTGGAGTTGTCAGTTTTGCATGCCAGAGGCTTTAAAGAAATCATCTTTGTCCCTGGTAATTATGGGAAAGATTTTTCAGACGAATTGGGGCTTGATGAAAATGTGCTGGTGAAGACCAGCAATTTTATGGGTTTTATGCTGGATGAGGCCGAACGGATGGGCTTTGAGAAAATTCTGTTGATCGGACATCTGGGGAAACTGGTCAAAGTGGCGGGGGGGATTTTTAATACCCACAGCAGCGTTGCCGACGGCCGGATGGAAATTCTGACTGCCCATGCCGGTTTACTCGGGGCAACCCGGGAAACGATGGCAAAAATTATGGCGTCCAAAACCACCGATGAAGCGACCGATATTATTCTGGCCGAAAATCTGCCAGACTATTTTAATCATCTGGCCGAGGTCGTACGAAAAAAGGTCACTGATCGAGTTTATGGAACCATTGAAATAGAAGTCGTGCTATTTTCCAAGATCCATGGCTTGCTCGGACAAAGCAAAGATGCAGAAGAGTTGAGGAAACGATTATGTACCCATTAAAAATTATTGGACTGGGACCGGGACATCCGGATTATATATTACCGATCGCATTAAAAGAAATTGAGGCGGCAGAAGTGATCCTTTGTGGCACCCGCCACGCTGAAAGCTTTGATGCCAGTGGTAAAGAAATGCTTTTTATCGGTAAAGGAACCCCTCTGAGCGAGCTGATGGACAAGGTTGCCCAGGTGTACCAGAACCGGAAAACCGCACTGGTAGTTTCCGGCGACTGTGGCTTTTACAGTCTGCTGACCTATGCCAAAAAAGTGGTGCCGGAAAAGGACATTGTCTGTATCCCGGGGATCAGTTCGCTGCAGTATTTTTTTGCCAAATTGGCAATTAGTTGGGAGGATGCCAAGCTGATCAGTCTTCATGGCCGCGATCAGGATTTGGCGGCGGCCCTGGCTGAAAATAAAAAGCTGGGTATTCTCACCGATAAGAATAATAATACCGCATTCATTGCCGGGATTCTTCAATCCGCCGGTTGTGAAAACAGCATGCTTTATGTCGGCGAGGAGTTATCCTATCCCAATGAAAAGATAACCCGCTTAACCGTGGCAGAAGCCCTGAGCTATCAGGAGGAAGGACTGGCAGTCGTGGTGGTAATCAATGAGTAAGATCGCAGGATATAAGGACGATGCCTATATTCGGGGTAAGGCCCCGATGACCAAACGAGAAATCCGCATCCTGACCATTTCATTGCTGGGGATAAATCCTGGCGATGTCGTGGTGGATATCGGCGCCGGTACCGGCGGTCTCACCATGGAAGCGGCCTATGCCGCTGACCAGGGTAAGGTCTATGCGGTGGAAGCCAAGGAAACGGCGCTGGAGCTGGTCCAAAAGAACAAAGAGCATTTTAACGCCGACCATGTAGTGATTATTCCCGGTAAAGCGCCAGAGGCACTGGTCGAAATCAAAGAACCGGTGGATCGGGTCATCATCGGTGGTTCCGGCGGTAACATGGAAGGTCTGTTCCAGTGGTGCAAGGCCAACACCCGCGCTGGCGGTCGGGTCATTGCCAACTTCGTTACCCTGGAGAACGCTGCCCAGGCCACCACCCTGATGAACCAGTATTTTCAGAATGTGGAATTGATTCAGGTAGGGATCAGCCGAGGCGAAGGCATCGGTGGTTTAACGATGCTGAAGGCCGCCAACCCGATTTTTATTATTACTGGCGACGTGAATTAAATTAACGATTTAAAGGTGCAAAAGGCTATTGACAAGAAGCATGACCTGGTGTAAAATGAATTCAATTAAATAGTGAACTTGTCCTATATTCAAGGGAAAAAGGTGTAAATCCTTTGCTGTAATCGCAGCTGTAAAACATGATGACCGTCTCAAAGCCACTGTTAAGAAATTAATGGGAAGGCAGATGGAAAGTTGATTGTTGAGCCAGAAGACCTGTTTGTAGTGATTTCTTATGAAACCTCCGATTTAGAGGACTGTAAGAGCATTATATTTAAATTTGTAAGTATGATTCTTTTATCCTTCTCCATTGGAGAAGGATTTTTTTCGTTTTCTAGCCGTCAGCGACCAGAAGCGAACCCGGGAAGTGTGTGATTCTTGGGAGTTGGTTAATTTCTCCTAGCCAATAGTAGAATCTCTTCGAATAGAAGGACATCTCCAAGTCAGTATTTAATGCCCTTCCTCGGGGATGGTGTGTGACATCCCCGAATTTATTTAGCTTTCATTAATTTACATTTTTGATAGAACATTATTCCTCTGCTTAGATTTTTCTGGCCAAAAATTTGAGCACCAATAAAAGAAGTGCATTCGCTTTCGGATGCGCTTTTTTTATTGGCGCGTATGGGTCTTCCAATTTAAAAAAGATTTTTAAATATGCACCTAAAATGGTATACTTGCATAAAAAAACAAAGATACTGATAAATAATCAGATAGGAAGGTCACAGATGAGAATTCACTATTTACAGCACGTCTCCTTTGAAAACCCCGGCAGTATTCTGGAATGGGCAAAAGCCAATAACGGTCTCGTCACCTCAACGCAATTGTATAACGATGAAGCGCTACCAGAGGTGAACGAATTTGACTGGCTGGTGGTGATGGGGGGGCCGATGAACATTTATGAAGAAGAGCAATATCCCTGGCTGAAGGCCGAAAAAGCGCTGATCAAAGCCGCCATTGAAGCCAACAAGGTGGTCCTTGGTATGTGTCTCGGCAGTCAGTTAATTGCTGACATCATCGGCGGGAAGGTCGTTCAAAACAACCAAAAAGAAATCGGCTGGTTTCCGATCACGTTTTCGGAAGAAGCCAAAGCGTCACTGCTGTTTGCCTTTTTTCCGGAGCATCCGGTGGTCTTTCACTGGCATGGCGATACCTTTGTCGAGCTGCCTGAGGCAGCCACGGTCATTGCTGCCAGTACCGCTTGTAAAAACCAGGCCTTCGTCTACCAACAAAGAGTTTTTGGCTTTCAGTTTCACCTGGAAAACACCTTGCCGATTATTGAAGATCTGATTGCAAATTGCGGTGATGAAATGATTCCCGGTGATTATGTGCAGTTACCGGAGGAAGTCCTGGCCCACCCGGAATACATCCTTCAGGACAATCAGTGGATGGCAGCCTTTCTGGATCAACTGAAACAACTGGCTGAGGAAGGCCGGATTTAATAAAAATTTTCTTTCACAACAAATGACTGCTGAAAATTTGGGTAAATATAAACCAGGATGTTTTAAAATATTTTGTGTAAAGGAATTTTAAGATGAAAAAGGTAATGCTTAACGAAATGACCGCACTGGAAGTTCAGGAGATGTTAAAAAATGCCGATCAGGTAACCGCCATTGTGACCTTTGGCTCCTGTGAGAGCCATGGCTGGCATTGCTGCCTGGGGCCGGATTTTTTCGTGCCATCAGAGGTGGCCAAACGCGTGGCGCAGAAGCTGGACAATGTGGTGGTGCTGCCCTGTGTCCCCTTTGGGACCTCGATTCATTATAACCGTTACCCGCTGTCGATTACGCTGCGCTACGAAACGGAAATTGCCATTGCCGAAGATATTTTCGAGAGCCTGATTAACAACGGCATCACACACATTTATATTTTAAATGGTCATGACGGCAATATTCCGGCGCTGGAAATCGCCGCCCATAAGGTTAAGGATCGCCATGGCGATGCTAAATTCCTGTATTTGTCGGATTGGTGGACCAAGGTTGGACCGATTATGGGTGACCGTTTTGAGGTCTGGAATGGACTGGGACATGGTGGCGAAGGGGAAACCTCGATCATGATGGCATTACGGCCGGAACTGGTCAAGCTGGAAGATGCGGTTTCCCAGGTGCCGGGAAACGTCATTAAGATTAATGAGAAGGCGGACATTATCTGGGACATCAAGGAACTTACGGCCACCGGTGCCACCGGCGATCCCACCAAAGCCAGCATTGAAAAAGGCGAGCAGATGCTGGAGATCTTTGTGGATCTGGTGGCCAGCGCCATCGAAGAGATGAATCAGCGGGGCTGGGAATACTAATCTTTAGGTTTAAGAAAAGGTTTGATAAACAGAAGAAGCATTTCTGAATAAAAGAAAAGAGGTGGTCAATCATGAAAAAATTAATGTTGATACTGACAGCTATTGGTTTAGCCTTATTCCTGTCAGGCTGTTCGTTGATCCCGGGGATTTTTGGTAATAAATCGGAGTCGGTGAAAAATCAGGAAATTACCCTGGCCTTGTCATTTGGTGAAAAAACTGGCACCTATACCGGGCAGCTGGTCAAAGGTTTGCCCCAGGGCACCGGTGTCTTCACTGTTTCCAACGAGGAAGAAGTGGCCTGGACCTATGAAGGGGAATGGGAACAAGGTCATTTCCAGGGCGTCGGGGAAACCGTCTGGGAAGATGGGTTTATGCAGGAAGGTAACTACCAGAATGATCTTTTAAATGGGCTGGGACAAGAATATCTTGATAAGAATCTTTTATATGATGGCAATTACACCGATAATCGTTATGACGGACAGGGTACGCTTTACAATTATTATGGCGAGGTGATCTACGAAGGCGATTTTGACATGGGCTACTACAATGAGACCGCTGTCCAGAGAAAGGTCCGATTGGATCCATTTAAAGCTCAGACCGCGGAATTATCTTATACCGAAATACTTGAAGCGGCCAAAAATGAAACCGGAAATAAGGTCAAGATGACGGGGCGGGTTTATCAGGTTTATGAAAACTTTGAAAATCAACCATACTTCTGTGATTTTATCATGGATTTAAATGATGATCCCAATCAAATGGTGCAGGTCTACTATCGCTTAAACTCCGGAGAATCACCGCTGGTTGAAGGCCAGATGGTGACAGTCTGGGGCACCGTTGAATATCTCTATACCTACACCACCGATGCCGGTCAGGAGAACACCATCCCCAATGTGGAAGCCTGGAGCGTGGAGTAAAACTTAAACGCTGTAACACCTCAAACTACCGTACCGACCAATTGTTAATCTGTTGTTCGCCGCGCCATGCGAAATCCGCTTTGCTCCTTTCGCATTGGTCGCGGGCAGTCGCCAACTACAAGCAAGCTTGTGATTGGCTCGTTGCCTTCGCGCAGAATCGGACAGGCTCTGCCGTGTCCGCTCCGATGCGTACAACATGATGTAACAATTGTCGGTACTGGGTTATCGTTTTGGACAGTCTAAAACTCCCAGACACGCGACTGGGAGTTTTGACGTTAGTGGCGAAGAAATTTAATCAAAGGTGAAGATATCTTGACCAGCGAATAAGAAAGGAATCCGATACTGGCCGCTGCCGAGGTATTCAGCGGCGGTATAATTCAACCAGGATTTACCGGCATAGCGGCGTTGAATCTGGTTGTCTCCGATTGTTCCAAAATCGAATTCTACCAGCGTATCGCCAGCATTATAACCATCATAGGTGAAATCCAGAACCTTGATGGTACCGCCGTTTTCAGTGGTTGAGACAACAATATAATCACCGCTGGCCACACTGAGCGGCGTGGGGATGTATTCACGATAGGTGGCTTGTGATACCGATAAAACTGTTCCAGAGTCGGAATTATACCAAATCCCATATAATTTATTGATGAACTCCTCCTCACTAAGAACGGATTGGGTCGTGGTTGGGGGACTAGTCAGGATATAATGCCCTTCAATTGCCGGGCTGGAAAAACCTTTAGCACTCACCGCAATGGCCTTGACGGTAGTTTCACCAATCGCCAGGGGGATCGCAGCGGTATATTTAGCGGAAGTCTGATTTGGGAGGCTGCCATCGATGGTATAATAGACCGCATCGTCAGCACTGCCTTTGATGATTTCCAGATTCTGGGAGCCCTCATAGGTTCCTGGCGCCAGGTTGAAGTTGGGCTTTTTAACCAGGTAACTGTCCTTATTTGTTATATAGCTTTGATCTCCGGTTTCTGTGGCAGCCCGTTCCAGCAAAGCGAGAATCTCGGCTTCAGATTTTCCCGACGATAGATAGGAACTGATTAATTCATCATAGAGCTTTTTCAATTCGGCCTGATCCGTGGTTTTTTCAATTTTTTCTTCACTGGTCAGATTTGAAACGACAAATTGATTGTAAAGAAAAAAAGTGAGACCGGCCAGAATCAGTACCCCCCCGACAATTGCCAGGATGATGATCAGTGTTTTTTTGCTTTTCTTCGGCGGGGGACGTCTGGTTGGAACAATTTCAGAATCAACTTCAGTCCGTTCCAGTTCAGCCCAATTTAATTCGTCGTTAGCCGGGGTACCTTCATAGTTGTTCGATTGGTGTTCGTGATCCTTCATTTTAAACCCTCCTTGTCCGGGTTGGAATCAAAACGCAAAATAGTTATGGTAGCGAAAATTTGAAACGAATGGCCAGCAATTTACAATTGGAAAGATCGATCAGGGTCTATATTAAATCTATACCCATAAATCTCTTTTATATGGCAGTTGAGACATTTTTTATAAAAAAAACAACCGAAAAGACCACGGCCAAATAAAGGCCATGGTCTTTTCGGTTGTCTTTTTCAAGGTTTGTGAAAGAAATGTAGATCTTGTTACATTACAGCGGCATATTTTTATTTATTAAGTTTGCTGAGGTAGCGATAAATGCTGGGATCTGAACAACGAAGTTGATTTGCGACTTCGCTAACTGCTCCTTTGAGCATAAAAATGCCTTTTTTGTTTAATACATCAATGATATCAAGACGTTCGCTTTGTGTCAACCGATCAATAGGGATGTTTTTGTCAGCTAATATCTTATTTAAAACAGTTTCGGTTAACTCAGCAACAGAACCGGAGAAACTTTCGCTTTCATCATCTAAAAGAGAATTGATAGATTCATAAGTGACGTTTTGTTCAATTAGATTATCAGGCTGACAAAGGCTTAAAACCTGATTACTTATATCTACGTATTTTTTATTATCAAAATTAATGCATAATAATCCCACCAGCTCATCAGTTTCATCCTTGATGAACATGGTTGAAGATCTTAAAATGCGAAGTTCTTTAGAAATTCCTTTGTAATTGATTTTGTAATTGCTGTTTCTATAGCTTTTGTCTGAAACAATACTCAGCGCAAGATCGGTCATTGGGGCACCAATGGTTCGACCGCTGATATTGCCATTGGAAATCGCAACAATGGAATTGGTATCGTATCCAATGTCGTGTAAAGCGACTTCGTAGTCTGGACCTAGTGATTTTCCCAAAAAATCCACAAGAATGCTATATTGTTTTAACATAAAATCAGTCATTTTTTCACCTTCTTTAATATATTCATTGAAACACCTTGTCATGGGTTGTAAATTATTTTAAGATTGAATACTAAATAACAGATGTAAATTTCGAATAAAAAATCAATCCTAATTACTATAGAGAACCTAAAAATATTCATATAATACTAGTGAATTGTACAATCCAAGATAGAAAGGTGTATGGGCGGGCTCTAGTATATAATAACACATTAATAAATAGTCTACAATAATGTGTTGATAAAATTTATTAAAAAGATAAAAAGTTATCTGTATGATAATAATATTATAAGAAAACACCGCTAAGATCAAAAAAATACGTGTTTTTAGCAAGAATAAAAATAGTTTATAATTAATATAATAAAAAATAATAATATCGTTGACTAATTATCATTATCGTGATAAAATAATTTCATAAGAAAGGAGGTGCAAAAAATGAAAAAAATTATTGCAACTACAAAAGCTCCATCTGCCATTGGACCATATTCTCAAGGGACAGTAGGGGCGGGTTTATTATTTATCTCTGGTCAGCTTCCGATAGACCCAGAAACTGGAGAATTTGTTAAAG
Organism: Acetobacterium malicum subsp. dehalogenans DSM 11527; assembly: GCF_000472665.1. Lineage (GTDB taxonomy): Bacteria > Bacillota > Clostridia > Eubacteriales > Eubacteriaceae > Acetobacterium > Acetobacterium malicum. The sequence goes on from NZ_AXAC01000034.1 coordinate 51,777, forward strand.
GAAGTATCAAAGAACAAACAAAGCAATCACTTGGAAATTTAAAACAGATATTAGAAGCTCAAGGATCCGAATTGAAAAATGTACTTAAAACGACGGTTTTTTTGAGTGATATGAATAATTTTGGAGACATGAATCTGATTTATCAAGAAGTATTTGGAACGGATAACTTTCCGGCAAGATCTGCTGTAGAAGTTGCCCGATTACCAAAAGATGCGCTAGTAGAAATAGAGGCGATTGCTTTACAAGGTTGATATACAATGTTTTATCAAATTGAAAATGATTGCTTTTTAAATAATTTAAAAAACGGAGGTTTGAAATGAGTGTAAAATATGTACCAGAACCATTTAGAATTAAGATGGTGGAAACGATTAAGATGCTTACCCGTGAGGAAAGAATTCAAAAGATTGCCGAAGCAAAATATAATATGTTTAACCTGAAGGGTGAAGATGTTTATATTGATTTGCTAACAGACAGTGGAACGAACGCAATGAGCCAGGAACAATGGGCTGGTGTCATGAGAGGTGATGAAGCTTACGCTGGTTCATCAAGTTATTTTAAACTTGTGGCGGCAGGACAAGATATTTTTGGTTATGAATATATTCAACCTGTTCATCAAGGTCGTGCCGCTGAAAAAGTTATGTTTGAATTATTGATGGGAAAAGGCCAATACTCGATCTCAAATACGTTTTTTGATACAACAAGAGCTCACGTAGAAGCAACCGGCGCCAGAGCGATTGACTGTGTTGTTGCTGAGGCTAAGGATCCATCTATACGTGCTCCTTTCAAAGGAAATATGGATGTTGTAAAACTGGAATCTTTAATTAACGAGTATGGAGTCGATAAGATCGGTCTTGTTGTTATGACGATTACAAACAATTCCGCCGGCGGTCAACCAGTTTCCATGGAGAATGTCAGAAAAACAGCTGAAATTTGCAAGAAATATGGAATTAAATTATGTATTGATGCAGCTCGCTATGCTGAAAACGCTTTCTTTGTCAAGCAAAGAGAAGAAGGCTATGCAGATGTGTCGATTAAAGACATTGTAAAAGAAATGTTCGGTTTTGCGGATATGTTTACAATGAGTGCCAAGAAAGATACCATTGTAAATATGGGTGGATTAATTGGAATTAAAGATGATAAAGAACTGGTTACCCTTTGTAAAGCACGTACAATTCTGTTTGAAGGTTTCATTTCTTATGGAGGGCTTTCTGGTCGAGACCTTGAAAGTTTAGCAATTGGTCTTTATGAAGGACTCAACGAAGATTATTTAAAATATCGTATTGGACAGATGGAATATCTTGCTGGCAGACTTGACGAAGCCGGGATTGCTTATCAGGCGCCAGTAGGCGGACATGGTGTATTTGTAGACGCTAAAGCTTTATTGCCTCAGATTCCATACTATGAGTTCCCTGGTCAAGCTCTGGCGATTGAACTATATATCGAAGCTGGAATTCGAACATGTGATATTGGATCATATATGTTAGGGAACGATCCTGACACATTAGAACAACTCCATTCAGAATTTGAGTTTACACGCTTTGCAATTCCACGACGTGTTTATACCCAATCACATATCGATATTATGGCAGATGCTTTAATTGCGATAAAAGAAAGATCAAGCTCAATTAAAGGATACAAAATCACATGGGAGCCACCTGTTCTCAGACATTTCCAGGCAAGTCTTGCACCAATAGAATAGAAAAAAACCGGTTTCTGTTGTAAACAAGAGGTTTTAACAATAACCGTAGGTGTTATTGTTAAAACCTCAAACTAAAAAGTATTACCCCCCCGATAAAAAAAATAGCAGATATTTCCAAGGAGGAGCAATCGATGAGAGAGGTTTGGCAGAGCAGGAAAGGCTTTATTTTTGCAGCGGCAGGAGCTGCGATAGGTTTAGGTAATTTATGGCGATTTCCATTTCAAGCATATAAAAATGGGGGCGGTGCTTTTCTTTTACCCTATTTAGTAGCGTTGATTACTTGCGCTATCCCATTAATGATTATGGAATATGCCTATGGCAGAAAAATCCGTGGTGGATCAGTAAAAGCATTTTCCAAACTACAGAAAAAATTAGAAGTAGTAGGTTGGATTCAGGTTATGGTACCAATTGTTGTTATGACTTATTATCCAACAATCATTGCAGTAGCCGTTGTTTTCATGGTCTTTTCATTAGGACATGCATTTGGAATTATAAACTGGCTTTCAGATCCGGGACCTATCATGGGTATGGTCACGGGTACCGCAGATAGTGCATTGGATTTTGGCGCTGGGATCAGTATGTATATCTTGGCTGCAGTCGTTTTAGTCTGGTTTTGCAACTGGATTATTGTCAAAAAAGGTATCTCAGGTGGGATCGAAAAAATGTCAACCATCTTCACCCCTATGTTGATGGTGTTAATGATCGTATTTATGATTAATGCAGTGCGTTTAGACGGCGCTACAATCGGACTGGAAGCGCTTTTTAAACCGGATTTTTCAACAATCTTAAATCCGAGCATTTGGGTTGCCGCTTACGCCCAGGTATTCTTTTCGACGACCTTAGCGGTTGGTGTTATGATTGCATATGGTTCATATCTGCATAAAAAAGCAGATGTTGTCAACAGTGCCGTCATAACCGTTTTAGCAAATTCCAGTTTTGATCTGATTGCCGGGATATTGGTATTTTCAACTCTTGGTTATTTGGTAAATAGTATGGGTGTAGAATTCACATCTTTTGGTACCGGCGCAGGCGTAGCATTTATTGCATTCCCGATTGCAATTTCGACAATGTCGTCAAACATAGTTGTCCAGGGTTTGCTGGGATTTGTCTTTTTCTTCTGCTTGTTTATTGCCGGGATATCCTCCAGTATTTCAATGTTGGAATCGTTCACAACGGCAGCGCTGGATAAGTTTAGTATTTCGAGATCAAAATTGGTTTCAATTATTAGCATTGTGGGTTTAACAGGAAGTGCATGTTTTGCGAGCTATGCGGGTTTCAATTTTATCTTGGACATCGTCGATGCTTATGTTGGAAATATTATTATCGCTAGTTTGGGTTTGGTAGAAGTTATTTTAATTAGCTATATTTATGGTACAAGCAAGCTCCGGGAAGAAGCAAATCAGTATTCCGATTACAAAATTGGAAAATGGTGGGATTATCTATTAAGATACTTTACCCCATTATTACTTGGAATTGTAGTTATTACTAATACATTTAATTTAGTTACCGGATTGTTTAGTTCAGAAACAGTTGTCGTACTGTCGAATATCATATTTGGTTGGGGAACAGTAGTCATCATGGTCGGTGTAGCATATATGTTTTATAAGAGAAAATGGACTACAGATGTAAAACTGGATTCATTGGAAACAAGTCCCGATGAAGAATAACCATTAAGTAAACGTTTGAAATGGAGGAACTACTATGTCGGCAAGTGCAATAGCAATGATGGTGGTCGGGTGTGGAATCGTTTGGGGTGGAGTAATCTTAGCAATTACAATCGCGTTAGTTGTGGATAAGAAAAAGGCCGCAGACGAAAGGCTAAAATAGAGAAATTTTCCAAAATAGTAAAAATGCTACGAAAAAATCGATAAATTAAGTCAAGAAACAATTTTGAGCAGTACAAAGAAACTGATTATATTAGAACTGAGGAAGAGTTGAATAATTTAACTCTTCCTCAGTTTTTTTATGTGCAAAAAATTGTGAGAAAAAAGAATAACGAAAGCTCAATACTAAATAAATAGAATATGTTATGATATTTAGGATAAAAAATCACGCGCAATGCCCTTAAATAAAGAAAAGAGGTTCGCATGTATAAAATACTAATTATAGAAGACGATCAGATTATTGCCAAGGCACTGAAAAATCATTTGGACAAATGGGAACTTGAAACCCAAATAGTTGAGGATTTTCATCATATTCTGGATCAGTTTGTGGGAGTGTTTCAAGTTTTGTGTATTTGCGAAAATTGATGTAGAATAGAGAATTTAATTAAGGGGCAAGGGCATTAAAATGACGCTTGCCCCTTACCTGTATTATAATCCGAATTGATTGCATGTCAATAAAAAGCAAGACTGAATCTAACTCTGGAATGCACGGATGTGATTTTTAGGAATTAATCCAGCCGCTCAGAAAAAAAGATTTCCAGCTGGGAGTGAATCTGGCCCCAATCTTTCCTCCGACCCGTCCACTTTTGGGTGATATCCATGGTTGCCAGATACAGCATTTTAAAGAGACTATCATCCGTTGGGAATACGGTTTTGCTTTTCGTTACTTTTCGGAGCTGCCGGTTGAATCCCTCGATGGAATTGGTCGTATAAATGAGGGTTCGAACTTCCTGCGGATATTTGAAATAGGTCGCGAGTTTCGGCCAGTTGTTTCGCCAGGAATCCGGAATTTTAGGATATTTTTTGCCCCATTTTCCCTCAAATGTAGCCAGTTCGCTCAAAGCAGCATCTTCAGTTGGCGCCGTATAAACCCGCTTCAGATCGGCCATGAGTGACCGGATATCTTTATAGGAAACAAACCGGGTGGTATTTCTGATCTGGTGGAT
>NZ_AXAC01000035.1 GCF_000472665.1 Acetobacterium malicum subsp. dehalogenans DSM 11527
TCTGTTTCTATTTTAGCCGCATTCACCCTCGCGGATGTTTCGGCTGTTTTACAGGTTTTATGGTACTATTCTCTTTTCTATGACCGCCGCTTCTTACTTAAGAAGCTTTTCTATTATATCGTTGTTTCTTCATGTTGTCAAGCTGTTTTTTGAAATTCTTTTAAGTTCATTTCAATGTTTCAGCTGTGTCCGCTGCCTCACTCGAGACAACTTCATTAGTATACGCTCTTTCACCCCTCCTGTCAACGCTTTTTTGAAAGTTTTTTCAAAGTTTTTTGATTTCTTTCGCATAGCACTGAATATATGCCTCATTCACCGTTATTCGGACATTTCATCCGACAATTCGTTCTTTTAAAAAAGAACCTGGAATCAAATGATTCCAGGTTCTCTATATTAATGAAAATATTAACTATTTGCTTTCTGCAATCTTTGTTTCTTGTATTTCCAAACCCAGCACCTTGCTGACGGATTTGTAAACAACAAAGGTAATGACTGAATTTATTCCTGCTTTAATCAGATTAAAGGGAACAATAATCGGAAGGATCATCGGCAGAACCGCTTCAACCGGAATTCCTAAAAAGAATGGTGTGATTGCAATGTTCCATAACGCCATGGTGATTGTCATTGTTACTGCACCAAGTGCCAAACCAATGACCGCACCTTTTCTGGTTCTGTTTCTTTTGTAAACATTCCCGGCAACAAGCACAAAAGATCCGGTAGCGAAGAAATGCATTAAGATACCAATAATCCCACTGGCCGAGCTAACGGTTACGCCCTGTAACACACAAACAACAGCTGTCAGGATTAAGCCGCCTAATGGGCCAAACATAAACGCACCAATGAAAATGGGAATATCCGCTGGGTCATACTCTAAAAATGGAGCAGCCGGGAATATTGGAAAATGGATTAAATAAACCAATAGTATGGACATTGCTGCCAACACCGCCATTTGGGTCAGTTGTTTTGTCTTGATTTTCATAAAAATCCTCCTTCAATTGTCTGTCCAGTAAACTAAAAAGCCCTTGAAAATTTCTTTTCAAGGGCTTTGCGTGCAAAATTGTACGCCATTTCTTTCATCCGGACTATACCGTCGGTTCTGGATTCCAACCAGATCGGCCTTTCGGCTCGTGGACTTATCACTTTCGCGCATCACCACCGGTGAGGACTTACACCTCGCCCTGAAACAGACTATTCATTTATTATATACCCGGTTGAATTTCTTTGTCAATGATAATTTTTAGTCATCTCTAACTAAACATTTTTTTCTTAAATAGCACAAAGGCAGCCACGCCGGTACAGGCAACCGAAATCAATACCACACTCCAAAAATTAGGAATCGGTAACCCTTCGACGTTCATTCCGAAAAAACTGGCAATCATCGTTGGTATCGCCATTAAGATGGTTAAGGATGTCAGGATCTTCATCACAATATTTAAGTTGTTTGAGATAATCGATGCGAATGCGTCCATGGTTCCGCTGAGAATGTTGGCATAAATATTAGACATCTCAATGGCCTGTTGGACTTCAATCAGCACATCTTCCAATAATTCCTTATCCTCTTCATAGAGTTTGATAATACGGCCACGCTCCAGCTTTTCCAAAACGCCCTGGTTAGCTTTCAGGGATGTCGAGAAAAACACCAGACTCTTTTCCAGGTCAAGCAACTGGATCAGTTCCTTGTTTTTCATGGATATATGAAGTTGCCGTTCAATATCGGTACTCATCCGGTTAATATGACGCAGATAAATTAAAAATCGACTGGCCACCCGGTATAAGATTTGAAATATAAAACGGGTTTTTAAATTTGTATAGACATTTTTAACGCGTCCTTTTGCAAAATCGTCGATGAGGGTATTGCCCCTTAAACAGACGGTAATAATATTCTCTTCGGTTTGAATGATCCCAACTGGTATGGTTGTATAAAGTACCATCTTGGTATCTTTTTCAATCACTGGAACGTCGATGGTGATAAGCGCCTGGTTATTGTCTTCCAGTTCCACCCGGGAAATTTCTTCTTCATCCAGTGCGGCTCTCAGGAAATCCGGCTCCACCTCTAATTCTCTGGTGATAAACTGCAATTCTTCTTCCGTTGGATTAACCATGTTGATCCAGCTGTTTTTTTCAATGGTTTCAATTTCTTGAATCTTGCCATCAACGGTTTTATAGATTTTGATCATTGCTTTCCTCCTTTATTAAGAGCAGCCGATGATCTGTAAGATAATTTGGCCGCTCAGTTTTTGTTCATTTTGTTCAATACGCTTCTCTCCAGGGTCTGCGTCCATCCTATCTCACTCCTTTTTTTGAATTTGTACTAAAGAAAACCATTTTGCAGATTTGCCCATGGTTCTTCCCTTTAATATAGAAAATAAAAAATCTCCACTTTAACAGAGGAGATTTTCGCACAGCAAAAATAATGATTCCTCCATTCGTTGAGTTTTGGCACTATACAGCATAGGGCAATGCCCAACTGCATTAAGTAAAACCTTAATTCGATAGTACCTGTTGACCCATTGGCATCTTTCGATGTTTCCGGGCAGCAGCCATATCTGTATAGGAGCCTCACCTAACAAAAGAAACATTTAATTTCTTATCATTCTAATTAACTATATCTTTTTATCTCCCGGTTGTCAATGCTTTTTAGGTTAACCGCAGATAAATGAACCCATCAATTTTTGCCATAAAACAAGACTTTTCTTACTCTCCTGATTCCTCGTTTTTTGGTTCTTCCGTTTCCTCATTATCTAACTCTTCCCCATCGTTACTTTCCAATTCTTCAATCACTTTGCTTTCCAGCGCCGCTTTCTCCCGGCGTTTTTTTCGGTAAATGACAACACCGAGGATTCCACTGACAACAATAATTGCTCCAAAAATTGCTGCCACCCCGGCGATTACCCAGGGATTGGTTACCGGAGGCTTAACAATATTAACCCGTACTGTAGCCACTGCACTTTTATAGGTATTATTGCCTTTGTACTTAACAAGCACCTCCTGCTCGCCAACTTCCCGGTCATATTCCAACTCAATATCATCTCTGTCATATTCGATTTTGTTATTATCCTCATCGACGAGATCAAGTTCCAGATCGTCATAAATAGCATCATCCAGATTCTCATCATTGTCATCATACTCCACTTCACCAGGATAATCGTTAATAATCAGTGAGCAATCGTCTTTTTCGTAAATGGTTACTGTTTGGGTGGCCATGCTGTAATTAAATTTTTCATTCCCTTTATACTTAACAGTAACCGGTTGATCTCCCGCTACCCGATTATAGCTTAATTCGATGTCGGTTGTTGTAAAATTCACGGGATTATTCTTGCTGTCGACCACTTTAATCTCCAGCGCCGCATAAACGGCGGCATCCAACTTCCCCGGATCTGATTGATATTCTACTAAACCGGGGGATTTTGCCAGACTAACACTGGTATTTTCCTTGGTCGGGGCCGGTGGATCAACATTTCCTTTGATCTCAACAAAGGCTGTCCCCAAGCTTGGCAGAAACTGATTATTGCCCTTGTACTTTACGGTTACATCCTGCTTACCTGGGGCACGATTGTAGCTTAATTCAATATCGGCCGCGGTAAAGCCCACCGGGTTATTGCCAGCATCAACCACTACAACCCCCAGGGACTGGTATACTGACAGATCCAGTTGGGCCGAATCCCCGGTGTAGGTGACTGCCGGAGGATTGGCACTTAAGACCACCCGGGTTTCTGTTCTCGGCACCTCTGTTATGGTAATCCCTCCCGACGCTGAACTGCTTAGATACTGATCATTCCCTTTATAGGTTACATCCACTCTTTGCGTGCCAACCTGGCGGCTATAATTGAGATTAATCTCATCTTGAGAAAAATCAATCTTATTTGAGTTTCCATCAAGAACAACAATACTTAGTGCCTGAAATACGGCCTGATCCATCGCCGACTGGGATGGGTTAATGATCACCGCCGGCGGAGAACTGGCCATAGATATGGCGGTTTCCATTTTTTCCCCAACCGCAGCCCAAATAGCGCCGGGCAACATAAGCAAAGTCAGAGATATCATTAAAATGATTTTCAATAAAGATTTGTCAGACTTTCCATCCTTCATTTTCCTTCTCCTTATACCATTGCTGGATATTCCGTCAGTACCGCTTGACCGCTATTAATTACTCTGCGAATGTTTTTTACGATAAATCACCACTCCAATAATTCCCAAAACAATGACAATGGCACCAATAATTCCAGCCACTCCGGCAATCAGCCAGGGATTATTGGGATTCGGTTGGACAATGTTTACCCGCACTGTCGCCACCGCACTTTTAAAATAATTGTTGCCTTTGTATTTGACAATAACCTCCTGCTCGCCCACTGCTCTTGTATAATCAAGCTCGATATCGTCCCGATTGAATTGAATTTTATTGTTGTTTTCATCCACTACTGTAACGCATAGATCCTGATAAACCGCCTCATCAAGATTTGTCGTGTTATCATCATAGTCGACACTCGGCGGATTTTGCGAAATAATCAGCGAACTGTCACCCTTATTGGTAATGGTCACTGTTTGGGTAGCGGTGCTGCCGTTAAATTGATCAGTTCCCTTATATTTCACCGTCACCGGCTGATCGCCCGGTTCCCGGTTGTAGCTTAGTTCGATATCGGTGGTTGTAAAATTGATGGCCTTATTCTTGCTGTCAACTACCTGAATGCCCAATACCTGATAAACGGCGGCATCCAGCTTTCCTGAATCGGTGGTGTAGGCTGCTTCAATAGGTGGCTTGGCCAGATTCACGGATGTATTTTCTTTAGTTGGCGCCGGTGGATCAACTTTCCCGGTGATTTCGACATTTCCGGTGGCCGTACTTGGCGAAAACTGGTCATTTCCCTTATATTTTACGGTGACATCCTGTTTCCCCGGGGCACGATTATAGCTCAAGTCAATATCAGCTGCAGTAAAACTGATTTTGTTGTTGCCCGCATCGACGACGACAATGCTCAATGCCTGATAAACGGCCAGATCAAGTTTTGCTGAATCACTGGTATAGGCCACAGCCGGAGGTTTAGCCGCAATTGATACCTTGGTATCCTGCTTGCCGGTTATTTGAACCGTGGCATTTACCTGGCTTGGGTTATACTGGGAATTCCCCTTATAAGCGACAACAACATTTTGCGTTCCCACGGCATGATTATAGGTCAGGACCATGTCGCTTGGTGCAAAATTGACCTTATTGGAATCACCATCTACCACTTGAATAACCAGATCATCATAAACTGCTTTATCCAGTGTTGCCGTATCGGCAGAATATCCCACCGATGGGGGATTGGCTTTCAGCACCAGTCGGGTATCTTTTTTGGGAACATCATTAATGATAATCGTTCCGGTCGCGGTACTGACTTCATACTGATCATTTCCCTTAAAAGTGACCGTTATTTTTTGTGTCCCCACCTGGCGGTTATAGTCGAGGGTAATGTCGTCTGAAGTAAAGTCAATTTTATTGTAGTCGCTATCCACAACTACGATGTTCAACGCTTTATACACTGCCTTATCCAGCTCGGCGGCCGACGCATTAAAGGTTACCGACGATGGCGCGCTGGCAATCGATATTGTCGTTGCCATTTTTCCATCGACTTCCGCCCAAATGCTCATCGGCAGCATCAGCAAAATTAATGCCGCCATCAATCCTGTTTGCCACAATCGTCCACTTAATTTTTCATTCTTCATTCTCGTTTCCTTTCCAACTGGTCATAATTCGTTTGTACTGATTATTATCTTATTTACCGACTATTTTAACATATAATCACTGAAAAAGTTTCTTTTTTTATGTTAGATTCACTCCTACATCTATTTTATTTAATCCCAGGCACTAAAAAAGACCTGCCCCTAAAAACAGATCTTCTTTCTTTAAATTTTATTTTGAACTAATCCATTTTTGTTAACCGATTCTTACCAAAGAAGATCGCTCCGGCAATCAGCAACAGTAGCAGTAGCGCAATTCCCATATAGGGTACCGGTGACTCTGCTTCTTTTTCTGTTGCGCCATTTCCGCCATTGCTGTAATCATTCCCGCCATAGACAGCGACAGCATCTTCTTTCTTAACAATTTCAAATTTATCGGTTCCGTCAGCCAGGATAATACGGTAATTAGCATTATTTAAGCTCCCTAAAAAAATGTCGTAGCTGCCCACCGCTTCACCGGCTTCGCGTTCTAAGGAGCCAAACATTACATCATCAGCATACAGCCCCTTATTAAAGCCATCGCCAGAATCATCCTGCCAGACCGTGTAGGTTAATGCCGGGTCTGCTTCGCCCTGAACTTTCGAAACATAAGCCGGGATAACCGTTACCGCAGCCGGGGTAATATCATATTTTTTCTTTGAAACGATTGTTTGATTATTAATTGTATAATTGTCGGCGTTTGTCCCGTTGATTCCATATAAATAGAATCCGCCTGTTGCCCATACATAATAACTCCCCACATCTTTTTGCTGGATATTAATTTCTCCGTAATAGGGATAAAAATTCTCAGCGCCAAAAGCGCCTAATTCTTCACCCTGGATCAGATCCGTTTTAATGACCGATAGTTGGTAGTCATGAAGGTTTGGTGTTCCATCATATACCTTATCTTGACCGGCAAGAAGAACTTCCACCGGTTTGGGCAAAATATTCGCGCCCAGTGAGATGTCGATACTCACTAATGGTTTCGTCACTTTATTTTCATCAACAATGATATAGTTTTTTCCTTTTTCTCCTGAAATTGTCATTTCTTTGAGGATAATCAGGTTAGGATTGACCGGTCTTACATCTTTAAATAAAAAATTGGCAGATTTGTAGTTAAATACCACCACATTTATATCTGCATCGATAACACCGGTGTTCCCCAATCCCTTTAAGACATTTTCGGGCACACTGGTATTACCATCATATATTTTAGCAATTGGCTTTTCAGTGAAGAATTCTGTTGTTTTGAGTTCGACGGGCATAATTTTAATTTCTTTTTTATCATCAATGCTCTGATAGGCTTCATCACCCCGATATCCTGCAAACACCATATAGGTTCCTGCCGCCGAAGGCGGAATCGCCGATAATGGGTACGCTTCTCCATTTGCCTGAATCCCTTTATAGGTGATCTCGATCAGGTCAGGATTAAGATCAGGGCCATCAACAGCTGGATTTACGGTCGCCAAAACGTGAGGATTTCCATTATAAACGGGATCGGAAGAGAAGACAATAAGCGGGATTAATGTTCCCTGTTCAGCTTCGTTTTCTGCTAAAACGCCGATTGGAAAGCATGCCACATTCAAAACGATCGTCAAGACTAGGCCTAAAAACAGCCTGATACCTTTGGTCTTTTTCATTGGTTACTTCCTTGTAATATGAATTGTCACTATATTCTGTAGTTTTCTCCAATTATACCGATTTATCCCCTGGTGTACAATCAAACCAGACCATTGTTCGTTTAGAATTTACTTTGTTGTTATTTGTTTACAATCATTACATAAAAAGAACAAATAAAACCCACCTTTACGGCGGGTTTTTGGAGTCGATTATTTAGATAATTTCCAATTCATCACTTTCACTGGTTTTTGGTTTTTTCAATATGCTGAGCATCAGCATGCTGGCCACTGAACCGGCCAACAAGGCAATCACGTAACCAAAAGGACTTCCCACCAGTGGAAATACGAAAATCCCACCGTGAGGAGCCATCAGTGTACAGCCAAAGAACATTGATAATCCACCGGCTAGAGCCGAACCAACGATACAGGAAGGAATCACCCGGAGCGGATCTTCTGAGGCAAAGGGAATTGCCCCTTCAGTAATAAAGGAGAGGCCCATCACGTAATTGGCAATCCCGGCTTCCCGCTCTTTTTTGGTAAAGCGGTTCTTAAAAATAGTGGTGGCCAGGGCAATGCCCAGCGGCGGAACCATTCCCCCTACCATCACTGCCGCCATAATATCATACTGACCGGTGGCCAGTGATGCCAGACCAAAGGTATAGGACGCCTTATTGACTGGCCCGCCCATATCCACCGCCATCATGCCGCCAAGGACAATGCCTAGAATGACCTTGCTGGATGTCCCCATACTATTCAACCCGGCACTTAAGGCCGCATTGAGTGCTGCAACAGGAGGATTAATGATAAATACCATCAAGGCGCCAATCAGCAGAATCCCAAAGAAGGGATAAATCAAGATCGGCTTAATGCCTTCCAGACTGGCCGGCAATTTGGCGAAGACTTTTTTTAGTCCCAGTACCAGATAGCCGGCGGCAAAACCAGCCAACAATGCGCCGAGAAAACCGGCGCCACCAGTGTTGGCCAGCATCCCCCCGACAAAGCCAACGGCCAGCGCCGGCCGATCGCCAATACTCATGGCGATATAACCCGCCAATACCGGCAACATAAAGGCAAAGGCAGTCCCGCCGACTTTCATCAGGAACGCTGCGAATGGGGTATTGCTTCCAAAGTTGGCCGGGTCAATGCTATAGTCGTCGAACAAAAACGCCAGCGCAATCAGAATTCCGCCGCCAATAACGAAGGGCAGCATATGAGAAACACCGTTCATCAGATCTTTATAAATTTTACGGCCGACACTTTCTTTTTCCCCGCCATCGGTTTCTGCAATGGTTTGGTCTCCAGCAGAATACACCGGCACCTTTCCGGCCAGAGCTTCTTCAATGAGTTCCTGCGGTTTATGAATCCCTCGGGCCACATTGGTTTGAATAACGGGTTTCCCATTAAAACGGCCCATTTCCACATTGGTGTCGGCCGCAATAATAATGCCGTCGGCCGCTTTGATTTCAGCTGCTGTCAATCGGTTCTTAACCCCACCGGAACCATTCGTTTCCACCTTGATGGTTATGCCCATTTGTTTAGCCTTACTTTCCAGACTTTCGGCTGCCATGTAGGTATGGGCGATACCCGTGGGGCAGGCAGTAACGGCCAGGAGCTGATAATATCTGGTCGGATCCGGAGTTTCTACCGCTTTCGCGTCTCCAAATTTTTCCTGTTCCTTTTCATCGATGAGTTTCAAAAACGTTTGGGGATCGGTTGAGGCAATAAGCCTGGCCCTGAATGCTTCATCCATCAAAATAGTGGATAGCCGGCTGAGCATTTCCAGATGGAGATTGTTTGCTGCTTCAGGGGCAGCTATTAAAAAGAACAGATAGGCCGGCTCTCCGTCCAATGCTTCAAAGTCAGTACCTTCTCTAATCACCATGGCGGCCAATCCGGCATCCGTAACTACCGGCGATTTACCATGAGGAATGGCCACCCCTTCACCGATACCAGTGGTTCCTTCTTCTTCCCGGGCCATTACCGCTTTTTTGAAGACCTCTTGATCCGCGATTTTTCCACTTTCGGCCATCAACGCCACTAGTTGTTCAATAATCACTTCCTTGGCTGCCGGTTTTCCTGCAAGATCAATGCCCTTTTCGTTTAACAAATCAATAATCCGCATTTTTTCTTCCCCCTTATCTTTCGCTTTCTTCGATTTTTTCCAACAGCTTCAAAACCTCTTCCCTGGTGGCCAATGTTTCCGAAAAGGCCGATGCGCTTCCCGTTGCTACTCCCATCTTAAAAGCCTCCCGATAATTCTGATTTTTAAGATAGCCGGCAATAAATCCCGCTACCATCGAATCTCCTGCGCCGACAGAGTTTATAACCACCCCTACTGGCGGTTTCATTTCATCGATATTTCCGTTTTCATCAACAAGAATGGCACCATCCCCGGCCATCGAAACCAACACATTTCGAGCACCCATTTCCTGCAATCGTTTAGCGTAAATAATAATATCCTCCCGACCATTTAATGTAACCCCAAACATCTCCCCCAACTCATGGTTATTGGGTTTAATCAGAAAGGGTCGGTACTTAACGACTCTGAGTAAAAGTTCCCCAGTGGCATCCACGACGATTTTGACGCTGCGGTTTTCCAGAAATTTCATAATATTTTCGTAGCTGTCTTCGGGCAATGCGGTTGGGATACTACCAGCCAAAACCAGCATATCTCCAGATTCAATGGATTCCAGTTTTTTAAACAGCTGACCAAGTTCTTTCTTGCTGATATCGGGACCCTGCCCATTGATTTCACTTTCTTTAGCAGCTTTTATTTTGATATTAATTCTGGAATTTCCCGATTTAAGTTTAACAAAATCAGTGTAGCATCCAAAATCTTTGACGCGTCGTTGAATTTCCTTTCCAGTAAAACCGCCTACAAAACCCAGGGCGATATTTCTAATCTCCAGATTTTTTAGGACCATCGACACATTGATACCCTTTCCACCCGGGTAGATTTGCTCCCATTCACTACGGTTAACCGCCCCCTCCCGAAAGGAGTCCAGCCCCACAACATAATCCAACGACGGATTAAAGGTTACCGTAAAAATCATATGACATCCACCTCCCAAACCTTCGCGTATTTTGCAACCATCACTTCTTATCTTTGTATTTATGTTTATTTTATCTTTTGGTTACTTATTACCCACTTTTTCTTCATAGATACAAAAAAAGATAGGATCACCTGGATCCTATCTCATAAAACTTTTCATTTCTTGTCTATTCTGCCAAAGGAAGGATGATTGCCGCTTTGAAGAGATCCCCATCAATTTCCAGTTTCAGCTCACCTTGCTGGATCGTCATCAGATCTTTGGCAATGGCCAAGCCCAAACCGCTGCCTTCACTGTTTCTGGTTTCATCACCCCGTTTAAACCGTTCCATCAGTTCATCGGGCGAAATGTTCAGGGGCTGGGCCGAGATATTTTTAAATATCACCATTCCGCTTTTATCTTCCTCACATTTTGAAAATTCAATGTATACCCGGGATTCCTTCTGGGCATATTTCAAAATATTGAAAAGCAGATTCTCAATGACCCGCCAGATCAGACGACCGTCGGCGGTGACGACAAAAAGATCCTTGGGGTATTGGGTGATAAACTCCAGCTGCGAATTTTGCAGTTCTTCTTCCATCTCACCGAGGCCCTGGGTCATCAACATTTCCATGTCGACAGCCTGAAACTCCACTTCAATATTTCCTGATGAAGCTTTGGCAGCTTCAAATAAATCGTCGGTCAGCACTTTCAGGCGGTGAGCCTTATTTTCCAGAATATCTAAATATTTCTGTTTTTCCTCGGAATTCAAATTTCCATTTTTCAACAGATCGATGGAGGTGATAATCGACGTCAGCGGAGTTCTGATATCATGGGATACATTGGTCAGCAGCTCAGTTTTTAACCGCTGGCTTTTTACTTCTTCGGATACTGCCAGTGAAATGCCATCACCAATAGCATTAATACCTTCAGCCAGCTCGCCCAGGGCGCCATCAAAGCCAGTCAGTTTGTAATCAACCTCGCCATTTTTTATACGTTCCAATCCTTCTAAAATCCCATCATACTTCTTCGCTTTTCTGCCACCCCAATAGAGCAGATAAATAATGCAGATGAACGAGCAGATACCGAGAATCGGTACCTGTACCGACAAGGCCAGAACAACCAGCAGCATGGCCCAGAACATAAATCGTTTCACGGTCGATGATCCCTTCATGACATCATTGTAATAACTGGCAATTTTCTTGAACTGGGCTTTAATAAATCTCCATGTCATTCTGATCAGTTTGAGAAACAATAGCCGTTCTCCGAAACTGCCTTCTTTTAAAATTCGTACCACTGACAGTAAAAAGTTCAATCCCAAAGCCGCACCCACGGCAAAAAGCATCAGCATATCGACCCGGGGGAAATTCTGATCATAAAAAAATACAATCGCGGCAACGACCAGGGTTTCCACCATCAGCAACAATA
This sequence comes from Acetobacterium malicum subsp. dehalogenans DSM 11527, assembly GCF_000472665.1. Taxonomy (GTDB): domain Bacteria; phylum Bacillota; class Clostridia; order Eubacteriales; family Eubacteriaceae; genus Acetobacterium; species Acetobacterium malicum. The sequence continues at coordinate 11,771 of NZ_AXAC01000035.1, forward strand.
AAAAGTGAGCATCAATCCAGAACGCGTCAATTGGTAAAAGCTGAACGCCTTCGCTTTCTTTTTTTCGCCCGGCCGCTATGCATGCTAGTAGCGCACAAATGGCCGCCAGAATAAAAGACACAATAAAGATACTCATCAGCCACAGAAATTGTAATCGTTCAGCCTGATACATCACTTCCCGTTGGGCGATATAGGCGTCGTCAAATCCAATAATTACCTGAAAATCCGGGTCAACGGAGTAGTCTAATGGTTCGAATTGATCAATATTGGACAGACTGGACGAAATCGCCCCCTTGTTGTAGGTGAAAGTCACCCGTCGATTAAGCAGATCATCCTGGTTGACTTCTTTGGGCTGACTGTTTTTAACACCTTTGCTATCAATAATATAAGATAATCCCTGGGTTTGCTCCAGCTCTTTTTTCAATCGTTCATACTGAAACAGCCCCTCATTGATCAGCTGTTTTTTTTGCGCCTCCAGTTCATCGGCGTATGGTTCCCAGAAACTTGCATTATTGAGCATCTCCTGTTCCGTTGAGAGTCCCATATCCTCTGGATCAACAATGTCCAAACCTACTAGTATATTCAATTTGTACCGCTTAATCGCTTCGGGATCAATAGCATTCCCCGCGCGAATATTTTCTTCACTCTGATAGAAATTATAAACCTGATCGATATTTTCGTAGACAGTCAGTACTTTATTCTCAAGCTCAATACTCTCGAGATAATTATTGGTATTTGCCCTGTAATCCCAATTGAACCAGTAGACTTCAAATAAAGCCCCAAAGCTGATGGTGATCAAGGCCACTGCCAAAAGTGAACAGGCAATTTTAAATTTTTTATCAGTCCATATAGTTTTCAATTTTGTAGCCAATGCCCCACACCACCTTTAAATATTTTGGTTCTTTTGGATTAATTTCGATTTTTTCCCGGATCCGGCGAATATGTACGGCGACTGTGTTGTCCGAATTATAGGCTGGTTCTTCCCAGGCGTTCTCATAAATCTGATCAATGGAAAATACCTTCCCTTTTTCCGACATCAAGAAATGCATGATCTTGTATTCTACCGGCGTCAGTTTCACCTCTTCACCATCCACCGTCAGTCGTTTATAGTCATCTTCCAGAACCAGTCCGCCAGTGCGGTAGGTTCCCACTTTTTCCGGACAGCCACCGAGGGTATTGTAGCGCCGTAATTGCGACTTCACCCGGGCAATGACTTCCATCGGATTAAAGGGTTTGGTAATATAATCATCACCCCCCATGGTCAAACCCATGATTTTGTCGTTATCCTCAGTTTTAGCTGATAAAAAGATAATTGGGATATTTTTTGTCTCTCTAATTTTCATGGTTGCCCGAAGTCCATCCATCTCTGGCATCATCACATCCATAATGATCAATTGAACCTCTTCTTTTTCCACCAGTGCGATGGCTTCTTTTCCAGTATAGGCTTTTAAAATCGTATAGCCTTCGTTTTTTAAATAAAGCTCCAGTGCTTCAACGATTTCTTTTTCATCATCACATATTAAAATACTCATTTCCTAAGCTTCCGCCTTTCCATTTCATCTTGGTTTAACTTTAACACAAACTTCTGTCAAAACAATGCTGAATTTCCTTACGAAATTCTTACAACCAATTATCTACCACGCCCACAATCCAAACCGCAAAAAAGGCAGCATCCACTGGATTGCTGCCCTTAAAAATTTTTAAATTAGAAATTTAATACCGTCCGGCTTGTTTTTATTTGAGAATTCAAAGCCCTGTTGAATCGTGTTTTCGATCATTTCACCATCCAGGTTCATCAGTCTGAATAAATTGCGGATAAAGAAATAAATCATTGCCCGGCTGGTAAACTTGATGTTCTTTTCATAGAAATCGATGAATAGCTCTTTTCGAGCCCCATATTCCGAACGGGCGATGACTTCCAGATCGGCCTCAATGTAGTTTTTGTTGAGAAAATCCAGACAGGAGCGGTTCAGCGTATTGGTGATGTTGGTTCGTCCGTGGGGGTTTACATTTTTAACCAGCACCTCATAATACAAGGTTTTGTTATGCTCATCATTTAATATCGCTTCATAATACAGCACCAGCGAATAACAATACTTGGTATAAAGATTAAGATTCTCAGACACCGACGAGACATAGTCATACAATGCCAAAAAGAAGACATTGTAGATATCAGTGATCATATCGTCTTTCTTTTTATAATAATAAGTAATGGTCCCCAGCTTAACATCAGCACGATCTGCAATGTCCTGAATGCCGGTTTTGTTATAACCATTCTCATAAAATAAAACCTTTGCTGTTGTTATTATATTGCTCTTTGTTTGGGTTCCTTTTCTTGACGTTGCCATGGTTTGCCTTTCCTGTATAAATCATTTTATTAGTTACATTTAATTCATACCTTTGATCTTACGAAAAGTTTTGCCGAATGTCAATAGGAATTTTATGAATATTTTTAATTTACCCTAAGAGGTTAAATTATTTCAGTAATAGTGTTTCTCTATCCAATAGATTTATCTCAACTACCTTTTCTAGGGTGTCAATGGCTTTCTGCTGAACATCATCATCAACCCGAATAATAATGATGGCATTATCGGTTTTTTTCGGCAGAAAAGAATAGGCATAGACAATATTTATTTTCGCCTGGGTCAGCGCATCTACCAAAGTGCTTAATCCACCGGGATCATCGGAAATCTCTGCCGCTAAAACCGGCGTCACCGTGGTAATGATATCATTTTCCTTAAGAACCTCAATCCCTTTTTCGGTTTCCTGCAAAATCAGACGCACGATCCCAAAATCAGTGGCATCGGCAATGTTCAGCGAGCGAATATTGATCTTATTATCGGCCAGAATTTTCAAAACATTATTCAGTCGACCTTCGTGGTTTTCGATGAAAATGGAAACTTGTCGTATCATTTTTTCTTCTCCTAAATCTTTCTTAAATCGACAACCCGTTGGCTTTTTCCTTCACTTCGGGGCAGGCTTTTGGGTTCCACCAGGGCTACCTTGGCATTGACGCCAATGGTTGATTGGATCCGATCTCTGATCCGTTTTTCCAGGTTCTCCAGATTGCTGATCCGATCCGAGAACAAGGCTTCACTGAGTTCAACCTTTATTTCCAGGGTATCCAGTGAGCCGTCTCGTCTGACTACCAATTGATAATGGGGTTCGACTTCGCCGATTTCCAGCAGTACACTTTCAATTTGGGTTGGGAAAACATTAACGCCACGAATAATCAGCATATCGTCGGTTCGTCCCTGAAGCCGGCTGATTCGTAAATGGGTTCGACCACAGGCACAAGGTTCCGCTTTGATAGTGGTAATATCCCGAGTCCGGTAACGCAGAATCGGAATCCCCTCTTTGGTAATGGTGGTAATCACCAATTCGCCCTGTTCACCATATGGCAGCACCTTCAATGTCACTGGATCAATAATTTCAGGAATAAAATGATCTTCCCAGACATGAAGACCATCCTGACATTCACACTCGATGGCAACGCCCGGTCCCATGATTTCCGATAAACCATAAATGTCATAAGCTTTGATTTTCAGTTTTTTCTCGATATCTTTGCGAATATTTTCCGACCAGGGTTCAGCTCCAAAAATACCAGCCCGAATCTTTAAGCTGGCGGGATCAATGCCGGACTCCGCCAACACCTCTGCTAAATAAATAGCATAAGAGGGGGTACATGTCAATACCGTTGAGCCGAAATCCTGCATAATCATGATCTGCTTGGCGGTATTCCCCCCCGAAATGGGGATGATCGAAGCGCCCAGTCGCTCAGCCCCGTAGTGAACTCCCAAGCCGCCGGTAAATAAACCATAACCATAGGCATTTTGGATCACTGAGTGAGGACCAGCACCGGCTGCGACCAGGCACCGGGCCATCAGTTCCGACCACATCGAGATATCATTCCGGGTATATCCCACCACCGTCGGCTTGCCGGTGGTGCCAGATGATGCGTGGATTCGAACGATCTGTTCCAGCGGCACGGTAAAAAGACCATAGGGATAATTATCCCGCAAATCAACCTTGGTGGTAAAGGGCAGATTCTGAAGGTCTTCCAGTGACTTAACATCCTCTGGCAGCAAACCTTTTTCCTGAAATTTATTGCGGTAGAAGGGAACATCGTGATAAATCCGATTGACCATTCGTTTTAATCGTTCCAATTGCAGTTCCTGCAATTTTTCTCTTGGCATGCATTCGTAGCTCTTATTCCAGTACATTTTTTCCTCCAAAATTTTCTTATTGATTCTAAATAAAAAGACCCGTCCTTATTGAAAAGGACGAGTCTGACTCGCGGTACCACCTAATTTGATTATTAACTAATCCACCTTTATAGAACGCAATCCACAAGGATTCTGTTCTTACTTTTGTTAACGGTGAGTGACACCGGACTTGCCTAGTAAACCGGTAAATAAACGAATTTATTCACGCTTGTTCAGCCAATCAGCTCCTGAGGGAACTTCACTCACGTCATCGTCATTGGCTTCCAGCCTTACCAACTCTCTGTCGACTCCAACGAAAATTACTTTCCTCATTCACAGCTTTTAATTATTTCAATTATTATATTACTAACCGCAAAATAATGTCAAGATTTTTTTAGACCAGCCTGCTCAAAGTCTTCGTTTCCACCAATAGTACACCTGCTTGATCACTTATAAATTTGCTGTTTAAAAAAAGATATGATAGGATTAATGTGATCGATTATAATTATTTTAATCTTTTCCAATGATCAATAAGGAGTAAATGATGGACCGTGTTCTTATTTCACTTAACGCCATTTCCAAATATTTTGGCCGAAAATTAATCCTGAAAGATATCAATCTTGAGATCACTCCCCAAAAAGCCATTGCTTTCCTGGGCCCCAACGGCAGCGGTAAAAGCACCCTGCTGAAAATCATCGCTGGTCTGACAACAATTTCTTCCGGCGCTGTCAACTATACGCCGCAGCTTAAAATTGCTTACATCCCCGAGAATTTCCCCAAAATTGATTTGACCCCGGCAGAATTTATTAAAGCCCTGGGTCTGATTGGCGGTTTACCCCCGGAGCAAGTCAGCACTGGCATGACACGCTTGTTTGAGACCTTTCAGATGGACGACATGTGCGATGTTCCGATCAAACATCTGTCCAAAGGTACCATTCAAAAGGTGGCGGTGATCCAGGCCTTGCTCGATACTCCTGATGTCTTGCTGCTGGACGAACCATTATCCGGCCAGGACAGCCAATCCCAACAATTGTTTATCCAGATGGTTCAGGAACTGCAGCAACAAGGGATGGCGACGGTGATGTCCTGTCACGAGCGTTTTCTCGTCAAACAACTGGCTAACACCGCTTACGAAATATCAGACCATCAGTTAAAACCCGTGGATTTATCCGGTATCAAGGCAATCGAGTATGATGTGATGATTTTTGAAGCGCCAGCTAAACCAACTCTTAATTCCGAACTGAGCAGTTTGATCGAAAAAGCAACCTGGGATCATAATCGTTTAAAACTGATCGTTTCCAGAGAACACAGCGATGAGGTTTTAATAACGCTGTTAAAAGATAAATTCAAGCTGCGGACCATGGAAGGAATGGATCAATGAAAAATCTGTTAATTTATCACTTTAAATCCTATCTTAAATCTTATAAATTATTGCTGCCTTTTTTAATCTACCTGATCTATTTATTTGCCGCTTACGGGATCATGCCTTTTTCGATTGTTTCGAGCTTTTCTGAATCGGCTGGGGTGCTTTTCTTTATCATGGCCTTTGTCGGATTCAGCTACGCTGAACTGGAAAATCCGGTTACCGAACAGCTGATTTTGCTGCGGATCAATAATGCCACTCTTTATTACCTGAGCCGCCTGACCGTACTGCTGATCATCGGTGTTGTTATGGGTGCCATTGGCATTCTCTACCCCCTGATTGACAATGTTGTCAATCATTATCACTTATTCACCCGCAGCTTACAGTTCGAAGATGTCATGATCGGGTTTTTCCTGCATTGTTTAATGGCCTTTTTAGGCGCCATGACCGGTTCGTTTTTTCATCCCCGCCTTATCAAAAACCGCAAAATGGCGGTATTGCTGCTGTTCTTTGTCGCTGTCATGGCGATATCAAAGGGCGCTTTGGCCGACCATTTCTCCTCAAGCCGCTTTGTTTCATGGATTTTCCCACCAGTTTTTGAAATCCTTGCCGCATTTACTGGGCAGGATTTTTTCAGCATCCCGGCTATGCGATTACCGGTTGCCTTTGGGATTGCCTATGGTTTGGTTATCATGATTAGCCAAATGCAACTGTTAAAACGTTCAAAATTCTAAATCCTTTTTATCTTGAATCTTGATGTTATCTGAGTCAATCCTGAAAAAAGCCCTTCAAAAGATTTCATTTTTGAAGGGCTTTAATGTTATTGGTTCAATTCTTAATTCAATTTTTAGACAACACCCAGGCCAACATCACCGTAGGTTGCCATTTCGCGATTCATGTACAGGGCTGCTTCGACAATATTAAAAGCAATGGCGGCGCCGCTGCCTTCACCCAAGCGCATGCCCATATTCAGGAATGGTTTGGCGCCAATAAATTCCGAAGCATAGGCGGCCCCCTTTTCAGCTGATGCGTGGGAACAGATCAGGTAACCTTTTACCTCTGGGTTGATTCCGATCGCAATGGCGGCGGCGGCGGTGGAAATAAAACCGTCTATTAAAACCGGAATATGATTGGCCGCTCCGGCCAGCATCGCTCCGGCCATGGCGCCGATTTCAAATCCGCCGACCTTGCCCAAAACATCGACGGCATCGTCTTTATCAGGCTGATTCAGAGCAATGGCGTCCCGGATCACCTGGGCTTTGACCACTTGCTTATCTTCTGACAGATTGGCCCCAGCACCAGTCAGTTCTGCTGCATCAACCCCGCTAAGAGCCGAAATGATGGCCGCACTGGCGGTGGTGTTGGAGATTCCTACTTCTCCAGTACCTAAAATATTGTAACCGTTATTAATCGCCCGTTGGGCCACATCGATACCGACTTCCAGCGCTTGCACCGCTTCTGCCCGGGTCATTGCCGGACCTTTCCGCATATTCGCTGTGGCTTTTCTGATTTTTTTATCTAAAATTTTTGATTTGGGTTCCAAGTCAGCATTCATACCCACGTCACAAACAAAAATATCTGCTCCGGCTTGTTTACTTAAAGCCGCAACCCCGCTTTTTCCAGTCACGACCATCTGCGCCATCAAAGCAGTAACTTCCTGGGGTGCCGCGGCAACGCCTTCTTCAAACACACCATGGTCGGCAGCAAAAACCAGCATCGCTTTTTTGCTGACATCCGGGTACATTTGGCCGGTAATGCCGGCTAACTGGACGGCGATCTCTTCCAGGGTTCCCAGACTACCCACTGGTTTGAGCAGAAAATCAACCCGCTCCCTGGCAGTTTTCATCATTTCTTCATTGAGTGGTTGGATTTTTGCTAATGTTTCATTAAATAAACTCATTCTTATCTCCTGTCAATTCGACTGTTTTTTCTCATTATAACATATCTGGGGAGTTTGAAAATTCAAATTTTAAAGTTTTTCTAGTGGTAACCGCACTTCAAACCAGACCCCATTTTCCCGGTTATCCACAGCCACCTTGCCGCCATGGCAGATTATGATGCCTTTGACGATTGCCAGCCCCAATCCCGTGCCTTTTTTATCCGACTGAGCCTTGTAGAAGTATTCCCAGATCTGATTGATCTCATTTTCCGGGATCGACTTACCCACATTATAAACAGAAACGATCCACTCTTTTTCCCGTATTTCACAGCCCACCTCAATCATTCCGTCAGTTGGACTGACATGTTTAATGGCATTATTTAAGAGATTATAAAAAACCTGTTCCATCCGCTTCCGATCCATCGTCACTTTTCTGTCCGGATCACAGCGATTATTAAAGCTGATATTTTTTTCCGGATAGGTATTCACAAACCGCTCAACCACTGAAGCGATGACCTCAACCCCGGAAACGCTTTCCGTTTTGAGCTGATAGGCGCCGGATTCAATTTGGGCCAGATCGAGCAGATCACTGGCGATGCCGCTAATTTTATCGGCTTCCTTCTGGATCGTCACAAAGTATTCCAATTCTTCCTCGCGATTTTCAAGGATCCCGTCTTCCAGGGCTTCAGCGTAGCTTTTGATTACTGCCAAGGGAGTTTGAATTTCATGGGACACCTGGGCAGTGAAACGCTGCCGCATTTTTTCAAAGGTCCGTTCCTTATCCAATTCTTCCTGCAGTTTTAGAATCGCCCCTTCCAGTTCATCAGAAATATGATTCAGGGTTTCCCCCAACTGGCCGATCTCATCCTTTCTAAAGCCCTGATATTTTTGGGTGAAATTCAAATTCCCCATTTCCCGGGAAAGACGATTTAACGAAACAATCGGCCTGGAAATACCCCGGGAAAAAAAGTAGGCAAAAAGCAGCGAACAGGCAAAAACAATGATTAAGAATACCAATAAAAAATTTTCCACAATTTCAACGACTTCGTGAACTGAATAAAGCGGAATTCGACCAATGATCTGGGCGCCATCCGCAGCAACGATCTTATGGGTCAACCACTCGACCTGATGATCATCATTACCGAGGACAATTACAAAGCTTTCATCCTGCTGATGTTCTCTGACCTGATTCTCGATACTATTCTGTTGGCCGGTACCGGAACCTGAGCCGTGTTCGGTTCCGCTACCAGTGCCACTGCCGGATCCTGACCCGTTACCGGTGCCGCTACCAGCACCAGCACCCGCTTCATTGCCCGTGCCGCTGTGTTCACCGCCTGCTGCCAGCCGTTTTTTTTCAACGATGGTCGATCCCGAACCATCGGTTTGATCCGCTTCTTCTACTCCTTTACTTGCGGCCACTGTTTCGATGCTGCCATTTTTGGTCGAAACTTTTTCTAAAGAAATCGCTGCGGTCCCGGTTTGTTGCTGAATAATCTGAATGACAATCCCTTCTTCTTCGGCGACATCGATATACGCCTGCAGTTCCGGGGTTAATCCGCTCTGATTATACATCGTCGCGGCCTGATTCGTTTTATCAATTAAAACCGCTGTTCTTTTCTCAGTATAATACACTTCAAAATAAGAACCAAGGACATAATAGGTCAGTAAACACAACACCAGAAAAAAGGCCCCCAGATAGAGCATTAAGCGCGAAAATATCGAAGATCTCATTCTTTAAACTTATATCCCAACCCTCTGACGGTTTGGATACATTCTCCTTTATCGTTCATTTTTTTACGCAGCCGCTTGATGGTGGTGTCAACCACCCGGATATCTCCTTCATAATCATAGCCCCAGATCCGGTCGAGAATCTGTTCCCGCGACAAGACCAGCTTATGATGATTGATAAAATAAATCAGCACCTCAAATTCCTTCTGAGTCAGGTTAATCGTTTCATCATCGATGGTTATTTCCCGTTCTTCGGCATTTAAATGGATCCCACATACATCGAGCTGGTTATCGGTGGTGGCGACCCCGCTTCGTTTTAATAAGGCTTTGATGCGAACCATCAACTCCCGGGGACTGAAGGGTTTGGTTACATAATCGTCCGCCCCGACTTCAAAGCCCTGAATTTTATCATCTTCTTCCCGGCGGGCCGTCAACATAATCACCGGCACATTGTCAGTTTGCCTGATTTCTGCCAGTACCTCAAAACCATCCATCTTCGGCATGGTGACATCAAGGATGATACAGTCCGGCTTTTTTTCCGCCCATAAGTCCAGGGCCGCTTCCCCATCAGCCGCACCGAAGCCTTGATAACCTTCTTTGTATAAATATTTCAAGACGATTTCCCGCAATTTATCTTCATCTTCCGCCACCAGAATACGAATACCCTTCATTGACATGCGCCTCCTTTTTCTTCTTATCTATAAGAGCTTATCACATTACTATGACAAGATTGTGTCAGTATTAACCGTTCAGCCCAGGCTAATTTCACTTTCATTTTATCACATGATTTTCATCACTGTCTTTTATTTTTAATTTTTGACACAATAATGACATATAACCGTCATATAATACAGATATCAACAAAACCCAATAAAAAAACGGAGGAATTTTCTATGAAAACAAAATTAATTTTAGTAACATCATTAGCTTTAATGCTGGCAACCGCCGGCAGCGCCATGGCTGCTTCAACCAATGGCGTCGGCAATGGCACTGGAGCCTGTAACGGCCTGACTGAACAACAACGGATCGAACGCCAGGCCAGCCACGATACCAATGGCGACGGCATCTGTGACACCCCTGGTGCTGGTGGAGCTGGTGCCGGTGCATTTGTTGATGCCGATGGCGACGGTGTCTGCGATGTTGGTGGCGGAACCAAACCTCAGGATGGCTCCGGCATGCGTCATGGCGGCAGAACCCACTAATCAGCATCCTTAAATTTGAAAGGGGGTGTCGCAAAATAACATTTTCTTAGTCAGCGATCCCCCTTTTTATCATCATCACAAAAGAAACCGAAGCGATTCTGGTCAATTTTCAGAAGAGCTTCGGTTTCTTTTGTTTTTTTGCGCACTTTAATAAACCATGGGTTCATTAATGCAATTCAGGCTGTTGTTTTCAGAGCATGCAGATGATGTCCGCATCGTTGCGTTTGAATCTTCGCATGAAATTTGTTGATATTGTAGCCAAAGCAGAGCAGGAAAAATTCAGTTTTCACCTGATTTTTACCCCGTGTTAAAAAACGGGAGAAAGCATAATCGTTTTTCAATACACCAAAGGCACCTTCCACCTGGATGGACCGATTCATACGAAGGTGTTTTCCCGTTTCGGTTATGATATTTTCAAAGGAAACCTGTCTTTTTTCGATGAAGTTTTTAGATACCTGCAGGCGACGATTTCCTTTTGCACGGGTACATTTTTCTTTGACCGGACAGGCTTCGCAACTTTCGCATTCATAAATGGTTACGACCGATCGATAACCGGTCACCGATGTCCGGTGTGTGATACCGATTGGTCGGAGTTGTTTGTTATTGTGGCAGGTATATTCGTCCGTTTCAGCATGGTAAATCATGTTTTCCCGTTTACTGATATCCTTTTTGAAGGTTTTCTTCTTCCATTTCTCATAAGTCTGAGGTTTAATGAAGGGAATATACTGGTTATCCGTGAGATAGCCGTAGTTCTCTTCGCTTTCATAACCGGAATCGGCAATTACATTGGTATAGCGGCAACCGATATTTTTCTCCAGATTTTCGAGCATGGGAATCAGCGTTGTGAGATCATTGCGATCCTGGAAAACACCCACGGCGGTGATGTATTCACTCTCCACCCCGATTTGTACGTTGTAGGCGGGTTTGAGCTGACCATTGCGCATATGATCTTCTTTCATCCGCATAAATGTCGCATCGGGATCGGTTTTAGAATAGCTGTTACGGGTTTCAAAAAGTTGATGGCTGATCTGGTAGTTCTGCTGCCTGGTTTTATAGTCGGTCAGTTTCTCAATCCATTTCTGCAGTTGGGTTTTTCGTTTGCCAATCCCATGAACAAAGGTGATTCCCTGGGCATCCTTTTGTCTGAAGAGATCAGCAAGAATCCTTTCCAGATCCGCAACCAGCGTTTCGGCGGAGACCGTATAGCCGAAAAAACAGCGCTGATTCATTTCGTCAATCAGCTGTTTCACTTTTTCCTGCATTTTGGCTTCATTTCGGGTTACGGTCTTTTTCCAGACAAAGGTATAGCGGTTGGCATTGGCCTGGATTTTTGTTCCATCGATAAAGACATTTTCCAAGGGGATTTCACCCAATCGATTCAGTTGTTTGACCATCTGATAAAACAAGTCTTCCATCGATTCGGACAGATATTTTTGTCGGAATCGGGCGATCGTGGCATGATCCGGCGCTTTCTGTCCACCCAACAGCCACATGAAGTTGATATCCCGTTTACAGGCTCTTTCGATTTTATGTGACGTATAGAGATTATTCATGTAAGCGTACGTAATGATTTTAAACATGATTTTGGGTTCAACTGCCGGTTTTCTCCCTTTTGAGGAGTATGCCTGATATAACTTTGTATAATCCAATCCCTCCAACAGGTGGCTGTGCAGTCTCACTGAATCATCTGACGGTATTAACATTTCGAATTCCAATGGTAATTTTAGTTGATAAAACCCATTTAATTCGGTATAATTCTTACAGGTTAATTTAGTTTTTTGCATAACTTAATTATACCACTGATGCGGATTCTTCGGAATTCGCATTTTTTTTTAAACCATAAAAAAGGAGCTTCTGCATCATAGCTTATTCGCTATTTTGCAAAAGCCCCTTTTTTATTTGCTTATTCTACTTCTTTATTCTTAAGCTTGGTAACGTAGGTGCGGGTTTCGGCAACAACCACACCACTTAAAGCGATTAAGGCAATCAGATTCGGCAATGCCATTAAACCATTAAAAATGTCAGCAATGGTCCAAACCGCTGAAACGGTCATAAATGGGCCGATAAAAACGGCCAGAATATATAAATAGCGATAGGTTAGAACAGCCTTTATATTCCCATTTGACAAATATTCCAGGCAGCGTTCGCCGTAATAGTTCCAGCCCAGAATGGTGGTAAAGGCAAAGAATACCAGACAGATCATCAGTAGAAACGAGCTGACGGCTGGGGCAAATGGCAAGCCCGCCTGAAAGGCGTTGGTGGTAACCGCCACCCCTTCCAGACCAATATTCCAGGACCCTGTTAAGACGATGGCCAGCCCGGTCATGGTACAGACCACGATGGTATCTAAAAAGGTTCCGGTCATTGAAACCAGACCCTGTCGGACCGGTTCATTGGTTTGTGCCGCAGCCGCAGCAATGGGGGCGCTACCAAGACCAGCCTCATTGGAGAAGATGCCTCGGGCAATCCCTTTTTGCATGGCGATCAGCACTGCTCCCAAGGCACCGCCGGCAACAGCCCGCAGACCAAAGGCACTGGCGACAATCTCAGTAATCGCCGCCGGGATCAATCCGGCATTGGTAATTAAAATGATCGCACAACAGATCACATAAATGACAATCATAAAGGGGACAATGATCTGGGAAACATTGGCGATCCGTTTCAGACCCCCAATAACAACCAGCCCCACAAAAATAGTAACGATGGTTCCGGTTATCACCACACTCCAGGAATAATCCATGCCCAAGAGATTAACCGTCCACTGATTATTGGGATCGAAGAAATTATTGGCCGCACTGGCGATTCCGTTGACCTGGGTAAAGGTTCCTATTCCCAGCAGACCAACCCCCGCACCAAAAAAAGCAAATATTTTTGCCAGCCAGCGCCATTTTATGCCCATCCCATTTTCGATATAGTAAAAAGGTCCGCCCAGGACATGTCCATCCGGTTCAATGACCCGATATTTAATGGCCAGAACCCCTTCGGCAAATTTGGTGGCCATCCCGAATAAGGCGGCAATCCACATCCAAAACAAAGCTCCCGGTCCTCCGGCGACAATCGCAGTGGCAACACCTACAATATTTCCGGTTCCAACGGTAGCTGAGAGGGCCGTACACAGGGCTCCAAAACTGGTTACCTCGCCTTTACCGCCTTCTTCATTCTTCACCATGTACTTCAGCGCTTTTGGTAAATAGCGGATCTGAAGTCCGTGCAATCGGATGGTCAGGAAAATCCCCACCACCAGGATCAGCACAATCAATGGCACACCCCATACGAGGTCGTCAAACCATACTAAAAATTCATTAAATTGTTGAAACATTTTGTTCCTCCTTCTCTAAATTGTGAAGAGGGAGAACAACGCCAATGGGTTGCTCTGTCCTTTTGCCTGAGAGATAGCCTGAAATGCTCAGTCGTTGCCGGACTGATATTTTCAGGGGTACACCTTCGGCGCTCATCTTTGAGACTCTCCAGAGTGCTGTGATTTTACAACAGCGTTAAAATAATATCACACTTCATTTGACAGATGCAAGATTATTTTAAAAATCAACCCGCTGATGATTTTTAAATAAAAAAAGAAACGCCTCGCTTTGAGACGTTCCCCGGATATTTTGACTTAGGACATTGGTACCACGGCACCCTGATAATTGCTTTCGATAAAGCTGATGACCTTTTCGCTTTGCAGTGCCTTCATCAGCGCCAGGGTTTTTTCGCTGGTTTCTTCACCAGCTCGGACTGCGACAATATTGGCATAAGTCTGAGCTGCCAGCGAATCTTTTTCTTCTTTGGCAATGGCATCAGTGCCGGCATTCAGTCCGGCTTCAATGGCGTAATTGCCATTAATGACGGCCAAATCTACATCAGGCAATGATCGCGCCAGCTGGGCTGCTTCCAGTTCTTTGAAGACGATATTTTTAGGATTTTCGATAACATCTTTTGGTGTTGCTTCCAAACCGGCATTGGGATCGACCTTGATCAAGCCAATGGTCTGTAACAGCAGTAGCGCCCGGGCTTCATTGGTGGTATCGTTGGGAATAGCAATGGTCGCGCCACTGGCAATCGCATCCAGGGTTTTTATTTTCCCCGGGTATAAACCCAATGGTTCATAGTGAACGGCACCGGCACTAACCAGTTTGGTGTTGTTTTTGACATTGAAGTCTTCCAGGTAGGGAAGATGTTGGAAAAAGTTGGCATCCAACTCTTTGTTTTCCAGGGTTAAATTTGGTTGGACATAATCGGTGAATTCTTTAACTTCAAGGGTGTAACCCGCTTCTTTTAATACTTCTCCCGCAACTGCCAAAATCTCGCCATGAGGCGTTGGGCTGGCTCCGACGACGATGGTTTTATCATCTGTGCCTTTGGCTGTGCAGCCAGTGAATAGGGCCAAACCGAGAACGCTGATCAATAATACTGAACCTAATTTCTTCATGATCTTCTCCTTTTCATTTCTTTTCTTTCATATAATCCCTAGTTGAATAATATGTAATATAACACGGACACTGGCGCTTGTCAAGCCCAATCCTCGGTCGATCGTCACGTCATGCTGCTTTATTTTCGACGGTCCTGTTTCTGGGCGATTTTCATCCCCACTTCCTGGAACAGCTGCACAATTAAAACCAGCAGTACCACGGTAATGACCATCATCCCCGTTTCATAGCGATAATAGCCAAAACGGATAGCAATATCCCCTAGACCGCCGCCGCCAACAATCCCCGCCATGGCCGAATAGCCCAAAATAGTGGTGGTGGCAATAGCCGCGCCAATAATCAGCGAGGGCTTTGCCTCAGGAATCATCACCTTGGTCACCACCTGCATCGGACTGGCCCCCATTGACAGTGAGGCTTCAATAATGCCGTAATCCACCTCTTTGATGGAAGATTCCACCAGCCGGGCAATAAATGGCGCCGCCGCAATAACCAGCGGTACGATTGTGGCTGTGGATCCGATGGTGGTTCCGGTGATCAGTCGGGTCAGCGGGATTACCGCAATCAGCAAGATCAAAAAGGGGATCGAGCGGGTAATATTGACCACAATATTGAGTACCTGGTTGAGCAATCGCATCGGGACAATCCCCTCGGAATCGCTGGTGACCAGCAAGACCCCCATCGGTAAGCCGATCAGATAAGCCAGCAGTGTTGATGCCAATGTCATATAAAGGGTTTCAAAGGTCCCTTGAACAATCAATGCTGTCATTGAACTATCCCACATGGCTGCCCACCTCCTCAACGGTTATTTGATGAGAGCGCAGGTAGTTAATGGCCCGGGCCGCACTCAGCTCATCCTCAGGCAATTGAATCACCATTTGCCCGAAAGCAAAACCATCAATATTTTTCATGTCGGCATGGAGAATATTGACCAGGCATTTTGTTTCGAGAATCATTTTTGCCATCACCGAATCACTGGATGATTTTTCATCAAAGACAATCCGATAGGTGTTTTTGCCCATCACTACCGGACCCTGATCGCCTTCAGAAAAAATCATTTTTTTGGCAATCTCGGTTTTCGGATTGCGGAAGATCTCTTCAACTTCGCCATCTTCGGCAATCTGGCTTTTATCAATGATTGCCACATGGCTGCAGATTTGTTCGACCACACTCATTTCATGGGTAATGATCACAATCGTAATGCCCAATTTGTGATTGATTTCTTTTAACAGCTTGAGAATAGAATTGGTTGTGGACGGATCCAGGGCCGAGGTGGCCTCGTCACACAAAAGAATCTTGGGATTATTGGCCAAGGCTCGGGCGATGGCAATTCGTTGTTTTTGTCCCCCGGACAATTGTGAGGGATAGGCTTTAGCCTTATCTGGTAGACCCACCAGTTCCAAAAGTTCGGCGGTTCTCTTTTTGGCCGTTTCTTTATCCACCCCGGCAATTTCGAGGGGAAAGAGAATGTTCTTCTCCGCAGTTCGCTGCATCAGCAAATTAAATTGCTGAAATATCATACCCACCGAGTAACGCACGGTTCGCAGCTCTTTTTCGGTTATTTTAGATATATCCTGTCCATCAATGAAGACACTGCCGCTGGTGGGCTTTTCAAGCAGATTGATACAGCGAACCAGGGTGCTTTTGCCAGCTCCGCTCATACCAATAATGCCGTAAATATCGCCCTGGTTGATGCTTAGATTGATACCATCTAAAGCTCTTACTTCGCCACTTTTGGGACGAAAGGTTTTTCCCAGATCCTTTATTTCAATGATGGGTTTTGGGGACGTCTTTTTCGTTTCGATGTTCCTTACCCTCCTACAATCAACAAATTTAACTAAACAATAACATATTAAAAACAGTGGGTTTTAAAGATACCCACCGTTTATTATAGTATCGATTTCATTTTCTTGTCAAGCTTAATCCCTTATTATATATCAGTAATTTGTGCGCCAAAGGGAAACAATGCCAGCTTGGCAAACTTAAACCATTGTAGTCCAAATGGTATCCCGATCAGGGTGATGCAATAGATAATTCCCAAAATTGCTGATCCCGCTGCCAGACCCCAGCCAAAGATCAATATCCATAGAATATTTAAGATCACCGAACCGGTTCCCATCTGGGAATAATCAACCGTTTTTCCAAATGGCCGAAAGACCAACTGGGCCATTTTAAAAGCCTGTAATCCCAGCGGTATGCCAATAATGGTGATGCAACAAAGAATGCCGGCGAGCAGCCAGGCAATGGCCATAATCAGGCCACCTAAAATAATCCAGATAATGTTACCGATGATACTCATGCTTTTTTCCTCTTTTCAAAGTCTCTTAATTTGCTGTTTGTGAAAGGGTCCTGGTTTTTGGGACCAGTTTTAGCCAACCCTTTCCTTATTTTAAAGACGGGTCCTGCGCTTCCGCAGCCTTTTTAAATTCATGGTGGCCAATATGACAATAGCCACCGGGATTCTTGATCAAATAGTCCTGATGATAGGCCTCGGCGGAACAGTAGTTTTCCAACGGCAGTACTTCAATGGCCAGGGGCACCCCATACTCCAGTCGCAGTTCATGAACCGCCTTTAAGATTACTTCCTCATCGGCAGGATCTGAATAATAAATACCGGTGCGGTATTGGGTCCCGACATCATTCCCCTGACGATTCACCGCCACCGGGTCGATGACTTCAAAATACATACTTAATAGAAATGGCAGACTGATCACCTGATTGTCATAACTCACCTTTACCACCTCGGCATGCCCCGTATTGCGATGACAGACATCCTCATAGCTGGGATTTTGGGTTTTTCCATTGGCATAACCGACCTCAGTTTTCAGAACCCCTCTGATGGCCTGAAAGTACATTTCCGTTCCCCAGAAACAGCCACCTGCCAGAATTATTTCTTTAATGTTCACATTTTTATTATTGTTTACCATCTCAGTTTCCTTTCCAGATTTCGATAATTTTTACCACCGTCACGGCTTGCTGTTCGGCCGACGAAATGGCTGCTGTCCCATCGCCGGCCTGTGCTCCATAATTACCAAAGCCGCTGTGATTACCACCAGCTATTTCGTGATAACTGGCATTGACCGGCATCTTATTCCGACCATCAGCAAAGCCCTGTTGATCGATAATCCGATCCTCGCTGCCATACAAACTCAGGACCGGATGGCTGCTCTGGGCCAGTGATTGATTGGGATAAGCCCCCAGCAAAGCCAAGCCATCCACCTTATCTTCATGTTCGGCCAAATAATCCGCAGCCATGGCGCCACCCAGCGAGTGACCTACCATGATCCACTGCTCTATTTCCGGCATCGTTTCCAACACCTTATCTGCACCATTGGCATTAAACACCGCCAGATTAAAGGGCATTCCCACAATCACCGCCGAATAGCCTTGTTCCGCCAGTGACCGCATCAACGGGGCATAGGCGATATCTTCGACCTTGCCGCCGGGATAAAAGATAAAACCAGTTTCATCCTGGGCTGCTGTTGGTGTGAAAATGGTCAGATTTCCCTCTTTCCTGACATTCACCTGATCATCAGAGATCAGAGCATCATGGGCGGTTTGATCAGCATGGTAATAGTCACCCAGATAGGTCAGCATTCCGATAATGAGTGCCACCAATGCAATTCCAATTATCTTAATGATCCGTTTTAAAATTTGACCTTCTTTCATCGCAGCTCCTTTTATACCAAAATGACTCTTTGTTATCGTTTTGCTCTATATTATACCCCAACCCGCTATAAAACAACAATTAACTCCTTTTAACATTATTCAAAAAATAAAAAAACCGCAATTTATGCGGTTATGATTTCAAATGGTGACCCATGGGCGACTTGAACGCCCGACACCCTGATTAAAAGTCAGATGCTCTACCAACTGAGCTAATGGGTCAGATAAAGTTATTAAATTATAGTTTGTCTTCGTAGGTTTGCATGATCCATCTGTTTGCCAGACTAAGTGATTCACACCAAATCAAAGATTTGGGTTCTCTACTTATACCAACTGAGCTAATGGGTCAGATTAAATTATTATGTTGTATTGTCTTCAAACGGTTGTTTGATACGTTAGTTTGCCTGAACTAAGCGATTCACACCAAATCAAAGATTTGGGTTCTCTGCTTATACCAACTGAGCTAATGGGTCATGTACATTGTTTTGTTTGTTTTGTTTTTTCTGTCTTCTCTGCCTGGTAAAAGTGGCAGGGGTAGCAGGACTCGAACCTACGAAATGCCAGAATCAAAATCTGGTGCCTTACCAACTTGGCTATACCCCTATAAAAATAATAATGATATAGAAATGGGGTGGATAATGGGACTCGAACCCACAACTTCCGGAATCACAATCCGACGCTCTAACCGATTGAACTATACCCACCACGATATAAATACCTTTAAATAAAATGGTGCGCCTGAGAGGATTCGAACCTCTGGCACACGGCTTAGAAGGCCGTTGCTCTATCCTACTGAGCTACAGGCGCTCAATTCTTTTCGCAAAAATGGAGCGGGTGAAGGGAATCGGACCCTCGCGACTGGCTTGGAAGGCCAGGGCTCTACCACTGAGCTACACCCGCATTGCCTCTCTTAGAGACAAGTGTTAGTATACTTGAAATAGAAAGAGTTGTCAACTCTTTTTTATTTTTTCTTTATTTTTCCATTTTAACGAACCTTCAGACCTGGTCATTAATAATAACCGCATCTTAGACCGTTTTGATTCCCACACCTTTTTTGAAGATGTACGCAGCAATTAAAAATGAGCTGATGACCAGTGCCATTGTCAATAGCACATGAATGACAATGTTGCCCTCACATACACCGATATAGGCATAACGGGACACATTAACCAGCGGATAAATGGGGTTGATATATTTGATGGCCGATAATAAACCCGGCAACTTGGAAATCTCAAAAAATACCCCGCCCAGATAGGTAAGAGGAGTGATGACAATCGCCAGCGCAAAATTCATCTTTTCAAAATTATCCAGCACCAGTCCGGCAATCAAGCCCAGGGATGCAAAAACAAAGGATGTCGCGGTCAATGCCAGCACGAAAAAGATGGGGTATTCAACTTCATAGCCGACAAAGAAGATCGTTGCTGCATAAGTCAGGACACCGACCAGAACCCCGCGAAACATCCCGCCAAAGACAAAGGCTAGAATTTTTTCCGCAAGCGAGATCGGGTAACTGTTTAAATCCTGAATAGTATTCTGAAATTTCTGTGAGATAATCGAAAAGGATGGATTTTGGAAGGCGGCAAAAATCGCCCCCATCGTCGCTAAACCCGGCACCAGAAAATTAAGATAACTGATCCCTTCAATCCCAACCTCTCTGGTTTGGAGCATCCCTCCGAAAATTGCCATATAAAGAATATTGGAAATCAGCGGTGCCAGAACCGTCTGAACCGGCACCTTCATAAACCGATGTATCTCCTTGTTCAAGAGGGTTGAAAAGCCAACTCTGTTATAAAATATTCTGTTTTTCATACGCCCTCCTAATGTTTAATGATATTTAAATAAATATCTTCTAGTTTTGGTCTTTCCACCACCAGATTGGTGAATTCCATGTTTTTCTCTGAAAGCTGTCTAAAGACTTTGGACAAGTCCTTTTTTGAAGCTTTCAACTGCAGCCTGGTTTTGTCTTCGATATGCGGATGATAGTCGTTTAAAAAATCAAAATCAGCCAGATTCAGCTCTTGATCAAAGTGAACCTCAATGATCGACTCCCGAGAAAACGCATCCATCAGCTCTTCTTTGGGTTCATCGGCGATGATCTTTCCGCCATCAATAATCACGATCCGCTTACATAGTTTTTCAGCTTCTTCAATGTAGTGAGTGGTCAGGATAATGGTGGTTCCCCCTTCATGCAGCTTAACCAGAAAATCATACAAGGTATGGCGCATTTCAATATCGACACCCGCCGTCGGCTCATCCAAAATCAGGATTTTAGGTTTATGTACCAGTGCCTTGGCAATTAAAAATCGTCTTCGCATGCCCCCGGACAGATCTCGGATTCTGGCGCTTCTTTTTTCGGTCAGGTATAATGCATCCAGAATTTCGTCGATATATTCCTTATTATCCTTAATCCCGAAGTAGCCTGATTGTTTTTTTAGTGCTTCATCAACGGTAAAGATAAAATCATAACCGGTGTCCTGTGGTACAATGCCGATGATCTTTTTTGTTTCCAGTTCCTTCTTGTCAATATCATATCCGCCGATACTGACTGCTCCCCGAGTCTTTTTTACATTACCGGCGAGAATATTGATTAAGGTGCTTTTCCCCGCCCCATTTTGCCCGAGCAGGGCGGTAAATTCGCCTTCTTCAATTTCTAAATTGATGTTTTTTAGGGCCTCTTTTTTTCCTTTTTGATAGGTCATTGATACATCTTTAATACTCAGCATCGAGTGCCTCCTTTTCCGATATTTCTGTCAGTCATTCCAAAACGGAATGATTTTTGCGTCAATTTCGCCATTTTCGATGGTAATCAGCCCGTAACTTTCGGGATCACCCATTCGGGGTGCCCCCACCGAACCGGGGTTTAACATCAGAATACGACCATCATCTTCAATATAAGCATGGTGGGTATGGCCATAGAGGATAACCTGGGCATTTTTTTCCAGCCCGGCATAATAAACACGGTGCAAATCATTCTTGACCCCATACTTATGGCCATGGCAGGCAAAAAATTTGAAGCCACCCAAGGTCGTCTCCAACGAGATACTGCCATCATCAGCAAAAGAATCCAAATTCCCCTTCAGGATGTGAACAGGGATATTCGTGATCGTTCGCAGATAGAGGGCATCTTCCACATAATCTCCCAAATGGATGATGACATCCACCCGACCCATTTCCTCAACCGCCTGTTTCACCGCTTTTAGATTACCGTGGCTGTCACTCATTACGCCAATTTTCATTTTATCCCCCATCCCTTATTCTTTCTACTAACCTAAAGTATCCCGATTGTCCCGTTTTATTAAAGCGCCTGATTCAGCAGTTCCCGAGCCTTTTCAATGGCGACGGCCCGATGACTGAGGCGGTTTTTTTCTGCCTTGCTCATATCGCCGTAACAGCGGCCCGACGCTTCGTGGATAAACAGCGGGTCATAGCCAAATCCGCCAGCGCCGCAATAATCAAAGGCAATTTTTCCCCGGACCAGACCTTCGCAGGTCAACTCCCGACCATCCGGTAAAATCATCGCAATGGCCGTAATAAAAGCCGCACCCCGATTTTCTTCCGGCACAGCGGCCATTTCCTGCAGGAGTTTTTTATTATTGTCAGTATAACTGACATTGTCACCGGCGTAACGGGCTGAATAGATTCCCGGCGCCCCATTGAGACAATCGACCGACAAGCCGGAGTCATCGCCCATAATAATCAGATCTTTTCCTATGACATAGGGTTGTAACGCCCTGACCTTTATCAGCGCATTCGCTTCGTAGGTCAGACCGTCTTCAATGATGTCAATGTCAATGCCAAAATCCTTCATCGTCTGGACTTCAAAATCCGCCCCCAGCATGGCCTTCAGTTCGGTGGCCTTATCCTGATTTGCAGTGGCTAAAAGTATCGTTCTCATTATAACTTACCCGTTAATCCTGTAATGTATCTTTTTGGAAGGCAATGATTTTTTTGATGCTTGCTTCTCCCAGTTCCAGCATCTTTTGAAGTTCTTCCTTTTTAAAGGGACGTTCTTCACCGGTTCCCTGAATTTCGATGATTTCGCCGCTTTCAGTCATCACCATATTCATATCAACCTCGGCGTTTGAATCTTCTTCATAACACAGGTCAACGATGGCTTCGCCCTGATAAATTCCGACACTGGTAGCGGCGACAAAATTGGTAATCGGCATGGATTTGATTTTTCCCGCTTCGATCAGTGCTGACAAGGCATCATGAAGGGCCAGAAATGAACCGGTAATCGCCGCGGTCCGAGTTCCACCGTCGGCCTGGATCACATCACAGTCAATCCAGATGGTCCGTTCCCCTAGCATGGTCTGATCGATGACAGACCGCAGACTTCTGCCGATTAAACGCTGGATTTCCATCGTTCGGCCATCGATTTTACCACGGTTACGATCCCGACTTTTGCGGGTATTAGTGGACCCGGGAATCATTTCATATTCGGCGGTGACCCAGCCTTTTTTCTGACCTTTTAAAAATGGCGGTACCTTTTCTTCCACCATGGCGGTACAAATGACCTTGGTATCGCCCACTTCGATGAGTACGGATCCCTGGGCATTTTTAATAAAGTGACGGGTGACCTTTATTGGTCTTAATTCATCAGCTTCCCGGCCATCAATCCGTTGATTGCTTGTATCGATCACTGTTTCCATTTCTTTTATTGCTTCACTGTTTTTCATGTTTTTCCTTTATTATTCTATTATTTTTTAAGGGATTACTGCAAAACTTGCAGTAATCCCTTAGCTAGTCACATTATTGTTGTTTTTATGCTAAATGTTTGGCTACGACAGCCCGAATAATTTCGTTGGCGACCTGGGCATTTGCTTTTCCCTTGGTGGCCTTCATCACCTGTCCGGTTAAAAAGCCGTAGGCTTTTTCATTGCCGGCACCAATATCTTCTACCGATTTCGGGTTATCCGATACGATTTTTTCAATGATGGCTTCCAGTTCCCCGGTGTCACTCATTTGTGCCAGACCCTTTTCTTTAACAATGTCGCCCGGGTTTTTACCGGTACTGAACATTTCTTTTAAAACTTCTTTACCGGTGTTGCCACTGATTTCATTGTTTTTGACCAATTTCAGCAATTCCACCAATTGCGCGGGAGTAATGGAAATATTTTCCATACTCACTTCGTTTTCTTTTAACAGCGGCGGAATTTCAACCATCATCCAGTTAGAAATCTGTTTGGGTTCGTTATACAGAGCCACGGCGTCTTCAAAAAATCGGGCCGTAACACCAGTGGTGGTCAACACCCCAGCATCGTATTCCGGTAATTTATATTCATCAATATAGCGCTGTTTTTTAGCTTCCGGCAATTCCGGCAGTTCACTTTTAATTTTTTCGATATAGGCCGGTTCCAGCACAATCGGAACCAGATCCGGTTCCGGGAAATAACGGTAATCATGGGCTTCTTCCTTGCTTCGCAGCGAAGATGAGGTGCCTTTGGTGTCATCCCATTTCCGAGTTTCCTGAATAATCGTGTGACCCTTTTTCAGTTCAATGATCTGTCGTTTACTTTCATATTGAACCGCCCGGATCAGTGCCCGGAAAGAGTTCAGGTTTTTCATTTCGGTTCGGGTTCCCAGTACTTCGGAGCCCTTTTCCCGAATCGACAGATTCACGTCAAAGCGCATCGAGCCCTGTTCCATTTTACAGTCAGAGACGCCAGTGTATTCCAGAATGTTTCTGACTTTTTCAGCAAAAGCACGGGCTTCTTCGGCACTGCGCAGATCCGGCTCGGTGACGATCTCAATCAGCGGTACACCACAGCGGTTAACATCCAGAAGGGTCCCGTCGGCTGATTCATGAAGCAGCTTGCCGGCATCTTCCTCGATATGGATGCGGGTAATGCCGATATCTTTTTTAACGCCGTCGACTTCAATACCAACTACGCCACCGGTACAGATGGGTAAATCAAACTGGGAAGTTTGATAGGCTTTAGGCAAATCCGGATAGAAATAGTTTTTTCGATCCATTTTGCTGAAATGGGCAATCTCGCAATTAAGCGCCAAGCCAGCCCGGGTCGCATATTCAACCACTTTTTCATTTAATACCGGTAAAACGCCTGGCATTCCCAAACACACCGGGCAGGTATGGGTGTTCTCATCCTGGCCAAACTCGGTCGGACACGAACAGAATATCTTTGTTTTTGTCCCTAATTCAATATGGATTTCCATTCCAATGACAATTTCATATTCCATGACTTAGACCTCCGTTCCCAATGGTGCTTTTAAATTCGTCAGGCCTGATTCATGCTCAAACGCCCAGGCGGTTTTTAACAGCGTCTCTTCACTTAAGATCGGCCCCAGCAGCTGCATCCCAATCGGCATTCCGTTGTTGTCCAGGCCACAGGGAATTGAAACGCCGGGAATCCCGGCAATGTTAACCGGCACGGTATAAATATCAGTCAGATACATCTCCAGCGGATTACTGGTTTTTTCGCCGATCCCAAAAGCCGTAGTCGGTGCCGTTGGGGTCAACAGCACATCGCAACCACCAAAAACCTGATCAAAGTCAGCTTTGATGATGGTTCGTACCTGCATTGCTTTTTTATAATAGGCGTCATAATAACCAGAACTAAGGGCATAGGTACCCAGCATAATCCGTCGCTTTACCTCATCGCCAAAGCCCTGGCTTCTGGTTTTCTTGTAAAGATCAACCAGATCACTGTATTCTTCCGCTCTGAAACCATAGCGAATACCATCGTAACGGGCCAGGTTAGAGCTGGCTTCAGCCGATGAAATCATATAGTAAGCCGATAAGGCATAGTCCAGATGCTGGAATGACACATCGACAATGGAAGCCCCCAGGGTTTTATAGATGGCAATGGCATCTTCCAGACTTTTGCGGACTTCCGGCTGCAGACCTTCGCCGAAAAACTCTTTGGCCACACCAATTTTCAACCCCTTAACCCCTTGTTTGAGGGTTTGGGTATAATCGGTTTTTTCCAGATTGAGAGAGGTGGAATCCTTGGCATCATGGCCAACAATGGCATTTAGCACCAAAGCGCAATCTTCAACATCCTTGGTGAATGGACCGATCTGATCCAGTGAGGAGGCGAAAGCGACCAGACCATAGCGGGAGACCAAACCATAGGTTGGTTTCATCCCCACCACCCCACAAAAGGAGGCGGGCTGACGAATCGATCCACCGGTGTCTGATCCCAATGTGTAAAAGGCTGTGTCGGCTGCCACGGCAACGGCTGACCCGCCGCTGGAGCCACCAGGTACCTTGTTCAAATCCCAGGGATTACGGGTCTTTTTATAAGCAGAGTTTTCGGTGGAAGAACCCATGGCAAACTCGTCCATATTGGTTTTTCCCAATAAAATGCCACCCTCTTCGCTAAGCCGGTCATAAACCTCGGCATTGTAAGGCGGATTGAAGTTATACAGCATTTTTGACGCACAGGTGGTCAAGATCCCCTTGGTGCACATGTTGTCTTTGAGTCCGTAAGGAATCCCTTCCAGTGAGGTTCTTTTGGCTCGCCCGGACAGCTCGGCATCCAGCCCCTGAGCCGCTTCCAATGCTGCTTCGGTCTGGAGACTGAGATAGGCATCGGTGGCTTTTTCAACGGCGTTAATGCGGTTAACCACCGCTTGGGTTACATCCGTAACCGTGACTTCTTTTTTATCCAGAAGGTCATTTATTTCATGTATGGTTTTTTGATATAATTCCATTATTGCCTCCTATTCCATAACCCGGGGAACCTTAAAGCACCCGGCTTCGCTTTCCGGCGCATTGGCCAACGCTTCTTCATTGGTCAGACAAGATTCGATTTCATCCGCCCGAAAGACATTCTGAACCGCCAGCACATGTTCAGTGGCTTTAATTTTTGATGTGTCCAATCCGCTGAGGGTTTCCGCATAATCCAGCACAGCCCCCAGTTGGTCGGCCAGAGCGATCACTTCATCTTCAGAAAATTCCAAACGGGCAAGATTGGCCACGTAGGTGACATCTTCTCGTGTTAAACTCATATTCGTTATCCTTTCTTTGCTGTTGACTTTCTCGGTTGTTCTTTATTCATACAGTTACTGTTTTCTATTTTAACAGCCGGAGCTATCAGTCTGATTCTAAAAATCACCCTTCATTATAAATCAAACCCACCACCCCTGACAAGGGCTAAAAAAGCCTCTTCATCAATTATTGCAATTCCTAACGACTGGGCTTTTTCATATTTGGACCCGGACTTTTCCCCGGATAGGAGAAAATCGGTTTTTTTGCTGACACTGCCAGCTACCTTACCACCATTGGCTTCAATCAGGGCTTTAGCTTCCCGTCGGTCGAGAGTGGGCAGAGTACCGGTGAGAACAAAGGTCTTACCAGCCAGAGCCTGAGACGCCAAGTGGGTTTCCTGAATCATATTCAGCCCCGCCACTTCCAGACCTCTGATGATTTCGATATTGGTGGGGGTCTGGAAAAAATCCACAATTTCGGTAGCCATTTTTTCACCAATTTCGAAGATTTCTTTGAGATCTTCCACCTGAGCCAGGATCAGGTTATCCATTTTCTGATAATGCTCGGCCAGAATTTTCGCCCCTCTGGCGCCTACCAGCGGAATACCCAAGCCAAAAATCAGCCGCGATAATTCCCGTTCTTTAGAGGCTTCGATCCCGGCTAAAAGATTGTCCACCGATTTTTCGCCCAACTTTTCAAGGGTGACCAGCTGTTCTCTTTTTTGATCCAAATGATAGATGTCCACCGGGTTAATCACCAGCTTTTCGTCCATCAACAGCCGCAGCACGCCTGGACCCAGTCCCTCTATATTCATCGCATCCCGGGACGTAAAGTGCACCAGTTTGCGGAACACCTGGGCCGGGCAGGCCATATTCAGACATTTGGTCACCGCCTCCCCGTCAATCCGAAAGGTCGGTTCATCACAAACCGGACAGCGTTTTGGCATTTGAAAAACAACCTCGTTTCCCGATCGCTTTTCAAACACCACATGATCCACTTCTGGAATCACATCGCCAGCCTTCTGAATCATTACATGGTCGCCGATGCGGATATCCTTGGCACGGATATTATCTTCATTATGAAGGGTTGCCCGAGCGATCACCGACCCGGCCAGTGGTACCGGCGACAGTTCGGCCACCGGAGTCAGGGCACCGGTTCGGCCCACCTGAACGGTAATGGCAGTAACAGTGGTAATCGCCTGATCCGGGGCAAACTTATAGGCCATCGCCCAGCGGGGGCTTTTTGAGGTATTCCCCAGCAACTCCCGACAGGATAATTCATCCACCTTAATTACCAGACCGTCAATTTCAAAGGGCAGATTGCGTCTTTCCACTTCCATCAGGCTGCAGTAGTCAATGATCGCTTCGATATCACTAAAGGCCTTAACCGCACTGGTTTTAAAACCCAGGGTTCTTAAATAATCCAGCGTCTCCGTGTGCGTTTGGGATTCAAAATCTGCTGCTGATTCCAGATTGAAGACAAAAATATCCAGTGGCCGGGAGGCCGTTATCCTGGGGTCCAATTGCCGCAAGGATCCGGCAGCCGCATTTCTGGGGTTGGCGAAAGGGCTTTCCTCATCGGCCAGACGCCGCTGATTCAGTTTTTCGAAATCGACTTTGCCCATAAACACTTCGCCCCGAACTTCCAGGGTTACCGGTTCTGAAAGACGCAGTGGGATGGTTCGGATGGTTTTAAGGTTGGTGGTAACATTCTCCCCCACTTCCCCATCGCCCCGGGTCGCGCCCTGGACAAATATACCATTTTCGTAGTTAAGCACCACCGTTAAGCCATCAAACTTATATTCCACCACATAGGTGGCCACGGGACAGGTTTGCCGCACCCGGCGGTCAAAATCCCGGAGATCACCCGCATCAAAAGCATTGCTGAGGCTCAGCTTGGGACGACTGTAAAGCACCTTGTCAAAGCCCTCTGAAGGGCTTCCGCCAACCCGCTGGGTCGGGGAATCCGGGGTGATCATCTCCGGATTTTCGGTTTCCAGTACAATCAGTTCCTGCATCAACTGATCATAATCATAGTCCGAAACCAGGGGCGCGTCATCAAGATAGTAGGCTCTGTTATATGCGGCTATTTTTTTCCTTAACGCTTCAATTCGAGTCTCGCTCATACTCATTTCCTATCCTTTATTGCTGTTTTAACTTTTTTCAACGCTATTCTTAACTACGCTTTTTCAACAAAAGTCGGATCCATTTTTTTGATCCCGACCCCCGGAAACGCGACCGAAATCATGTTGTTTTTCACTTCAACCACGGTACCGATACCAAATTTCTTATGTTTGACCTTATCAGTCAGCACAAACCCGCTTTCCGATGGATTATTTTGCAGGTTGACGGCATTGGCATTATTTCTGCGGATGGCTACTTTTGACTGGGTCACTCGCTCGGAGAAGGTTTTATTTTTTTTGGTTTCAATGTCAATTTCCGGTTTACGCTCGTAACGCTGTTTATTTTCCACACACACCTCATCCGGCATTTCTTTTAAAAATCGCGACGGGGTTTGAAGCTGGCGTCTTCCGTAGAGGGTTCTTTCGGCCGCCCAGGAAATATAAAGGCGTTTCATGGCCCGGGTAATGCCCACATAACAGATGCGCCGTTCCTCTTCAATATCCTCTGGTGAATCCATGGCGCGGCCATGGGGAAAGATCCCTTCTTCGAGACCGGGAATAAAGACAATCGGGAATTCCAGCCCTTTGGCGTTATGAAGGGTCATCAACAACACCTTACCCTGGTCACCGTCGTACTTATCCGTTTCTGAAGACAAGGCGACGGTTTCCAGATAGGCACTGAGGCTTTGATCGTCGCTGTTTTTTTCAAAATCGGTGGCTGAAGACACCAGTTCCTGGAGGTTTTCCAGACGGCTTTCTCCCTTATCCATTTTTCCGGTTTCCAGCATTTCCAGGTAGCCGGTTTTTTCAATAACCGCCGTGATCAGCTCACTTAAACTGGCCGTCGCCTGAATTGCTTCCAGTTTCTTCATCAGCTCGCTAAAGGCCCTGACCTTGTTTTTGACACTGGGGCTCAGCTCCGGAATTTCTTCGACGTGATGAAAGGCTTGCATTAAGCTGAAGCTTTTAAAATTGGCGTATTCGGCAATTTTTTCAATGGTGGCTGAACCGATCCCCCGTTTGGGTACATTGACAATTCGCATAAAGCCCATGTTGTCTTTGGGATTACTGAGGACATTTAAATAGGCAATGACGTCTTTAATCTCAACCCGGGAGTAAAACCCGGTTCCGCCGATTAACTGGAAGGGCAGACCGGCCCGCATTAATGCTTCTTCAAACAGTCGGGACTGGGCATTGGTTCGATATAGAATCGCAAAATCGCCGAAGATGCCATTGCCCTTGGTAATATTATCATTAATCTCATCAACAATAAATCGGGCTTCATCATATCCCTGGTTAAAAGAGGCAATCATTATTTTTTCATCGCCATCATTGTTGGTCCATAGCGCTTTTTCCTTACGGCCGGTGTTTCTGGCGATGACGCCGTTGGCACAATCCAGAATGGTCTGGGTCGAGCGGTAATTCTCTTCCAGTTTAACCACCTTGGCATTGGCATAATCTTTTTCAAAGTCGAGGATATTATTGATATCTGCCCCCCGCCAGCCATAAATACTCTGGTCATCGTCCCCGCAGACACAAATGTTTTTGTATTTGGCGGCGAGCATATTGACCAGTTCGTATTGGCTGTGATTGGTATCCTGGTATTCATCAACCATAATATACTTAAATCGATTCTGATATTGTTCCAGAATTTCGGGAAAACCCTTAAATAATACTAGGGTATTGTAGATCAGATCATCAAAATCCATGGCATTGTTTGCTTTCAGGCTTTCCTGGTAGCGTTTATAATAAAGTCCGACTTTTTCTTTTCTAAAATCGCCGGAATTTTCTTTCATATAGGCTTCGGGACTGACAAAATTATTTTTGGCGGTCGAAACTTCACCGCTTAAAAACTGGTTGGTAAAATACTTGTCATTGAGTCCCAGTTCTTTGATCAGACTTTTATATAAACGCTTCTGGTCGTCCATATCATAGATGACAAAATTATCGTCATAACCCAACCATTGTGCATGGGTTCGCATAATCCGGGCGCACATGGCGTGGAAGGTAGACATCCAGATCCGTTTACTATCCTGAATATTCATTTTGGCAATTCGATCACGCATTTCGCCGGCTGCCTTATTGGTAAAAGTGATGGCCAAAATCTGTGAGGGCCAAGCCTGTCCCGTTTCAATAATGTGGGCAATGCGATGAATAATGGTTCTTGTTTTTCCTGATCCGGCCCCTGCCAGTATTAATAGTGGCCCATCGATGGTTTCTGCTGCTTCTCTCTGTCGACTGTTTAACCCGTCTAATAAACTCATGTATTCTCCTAAATATTTATTTCATAGTTAATTGCAAAAATGCTGAGAACTTCAGGCTCAGTTTTACAACGCTCTAATTTGCTTCTTTATTAAAATTTCTTTTCTCCATAATAAATGCTGACTAAGACCTTATCCATTTCAGAGGCATCCATTTTTACGGGATTCCGCTGGGTGGAACCCTTCAGAGAATTCTTCAGCAACTCATCATAGTGGGCTTTGAATTGTTCTGCCGGGATCCCGGCGGCCTGAAAGGAACTGGGAATGCCAAAGGTTTTATTCAGATCTTTAATTTCGGCGATGATGTTTTTACCGATTAACCGGGATAGCTGTTCCAGGTCCTCGGCCACCTGGGGATCCTGCCCATTGTATTCCAGCACATAGGGCAGGGCAATCGCGTTGAGGAGGCCATGACTGGTACCAAAGCGGCCCCCAAAAGCGTGAGCAATGCCATGATCCATTCCCAGGCCGGCATTCTGAAAGGCAAACCCGGCCAGACAGGAAAAATTGTGGACATGCTGGCGACTTTCGATATCGCCGCTTTCAAAGGACTGGCGCAAATGCTTTAACAGACCTTCCACCGCTCCCTTAGCCATGGTTTTGGTGAAATCATCGGCATTTTTATTAATATATGCTTCCAGACCATGGGTCAGGGCATCCATTCCCGATTCTACCATGACGTTGGGCGGCATCGACAAAGCCAGCTCCCCATCCAGAATGGCCAGATCGGGAATAAAGGCCTTTGTTTTCAGGCCGATTTTAATGTTCTCTGCTGGGAAGGTAATCACCGCTGCCCGGGTGACTTCGGATGCGGTCCCGGAGGTCGTGGGGATGGCTACCAGTTTAATCCGCTCCCGTTTTTTCGGCGCCTGACCGGTTTTGATTGCTTCAATCGTTAACCCATCGTACTCGCACATCAGGGTCATAACCTTGGCCGCATCGAGAACCGCCCCCCCACCAATGGCAATGACTACGTCCGGATTGAAGTCTTTCATCTTAATCAGGCCCGCTTCCACATCTAAAACGCTGGGGTTAGCGCCAATCCCACTGAGGATATCGTAATCCCTGGCACCTTCTTTTAAAAGGGCTTCGGCTCGTTTGATGGTCCCATTTCTAAATAAAGCGGTCTTTCCGGTTACAATAAAAAAGCGTTGTCCCGCGATCATTTTTATGGCATCCAGGGTGCCGGGCCCGGTGATAATCTCATCTCCGTAAAATTTTAGACTGCTCACTTTTTTCTACCCCCTTATCAAAATTCAATGTAATTTTTGTCCCCTTTTTTTCTTCGCTTTCGATGATCATGCCGGCATGGTGCTCGTCCACAATCCAATTGGCAATCGAAAGCCCCAGACCGGTTCCACCCTCAGTTCGGGAACGGGCCTTGTCGACCCGATAGAACCGTTGGGTGACCTTGTTAATCTCATCCTTGGGAATCCCGATACCCTGATCGATGACTTCCACCGACACCCCCTGAAGGGTGTTCTTTCCAATGACACGAATAATCGTATTTTCACTACTGTATTTAATGGCGTTATCCAAAAGAATCACCAGTAACTGGGTAATTTGCTTTTCATCACCAGTGATAATCAGACCGTCCTCCAGCTTATTGATAAAAGCAATACCCTTTTTTCCGGCTAACGGTGCCATTTTTTCGCAAACCACCTTGATTAAATAGGTTAGATCCACCGGTTCTTGCTGTACCATCATATCCCCAGAATCGGCCCGGGCTAAAAACATCAGGTCTTCCACAATATGCTGCATCCATTGGATTTCGTCATAGGCGTTATTGATCCAGGTCAGCTGGCTTTCCACACTTTCATCGGTGCTGGCCTTGACCACTTCCAGATTTGTCTGGATCACAGCAATCGGTGTCCGCAACTCGTGGGATGCATCAGCCAGAAATTCCTGCTGTCGTTCCATGTTTTTTTTAATCGGAATCAGGGACCTGCCGGACAAAAAATATCCACCCAGAAAGGATAATGAGGCCCCGATCAGGATGGTGAATCCCACCATTTCCTGAGCATTTCCCAACAACGATCGTTCCGATGCCATATTTTTCATCGCCTGAACAATTTTTAATTCGCCATTTTTATTGACCACCGTATAGGTGCAAATTTTATAATCCTTATCGCCCTGCTTATAATTACTGATCAGGTATTTTTCGTTATTACCTTCAAAATAATGCTTTGATATTTCCACCAGCTTTGCTTCATCAAGCGGAAGGGAATAGGACTGATCTAGAACTCTGAATTGTTGATCAAAAATCACATAGGAGATATTATTCTGGACAAGACTGCGCGTATATTCAAAATAACCCTGTTTTTCTTCTTCGGTAATCTCTTGTCCCGCTTCCTGACGCTCCAGATATTCAATTTCGTTAGCCAGCTGCGAGCAATATATTTTAAGGTTATTATTCACATTTGTCTCCACATCCATACTCAAAACCACATACAGAAAAATGGAAATAAATAATAGGAGTCCAATCAGGACTCCCGTATTCATCAGGGTGAGATTGATCCGAAGCTTGTTAAGACTTAACATTCTCCTTCTCCTTTAAAACATAACCCAAGCCGCGGATGGTTTTAATATAGGCCTGCGAGGTGTCCAGCTTTTTTCGCAAATAGTGGACATAGATCTCGACACTATTTTCCATGGCCATACTCTCAATTCCCCAGATCCGGTCCAGAATCTGCTCCTTTGAAATAGTCATACCAGGATTCCGGATAAACATTTCCAGCAATTGGGCTTCCTTGGCGGTAAGTCTGTTTAGCACCTCATCGACATACAATTCTCCGGAATTGATATTCAGGGAAATGTTTGAAAAGTGAATCACATTATCCTGATAAACCTCCCAGGGTCGTCGGCCCAGCGCCCTTACCCGGGCAATTAACTCCTCGGTCACAAACGGTTTGACCAGATAATCATCGGCACCCATATTCAGTCCGTTGACCTTATCCTTGGTGTCGTCTTTGGCCGTTAACAACAGAATCGGAACATTTTTCCCCGCTTCCCGGATTGATCGCAAAATTTCCAAACCGGTCATTCCCGGAAGCATAATATCCAGGATAATCACATCATACACATCATTTTCGCTGAGCAGCTTGCCTTCAATACCATCGTTGACAACATCAATCAATATTTTGTTTTTTTCAAATATCTTCCCCAAAGCTGCAGCCAGGGGCTTTTCATCCTCAACTAAAAGAACACGCATGGTTTTTCTCCTCTATAGGTTGCTCTCTTCTTTCTTTTTCATCGGAAATACTTCTTCCAGCAGTTCGTCCATTGGTAGAATAGTTCCTTCAAACTTAGGTTCTTCAATAACTCGGCGGCATTCAAGGAAAATTCGTACAGCCCCCTCATAATTTTCCAGGAAATTATCCGATTGCAGGATTTCCCGGTCCATCAGGTGGTAAATGAATAAACCCATAAAATAAACCTTATCCGGTTCAATATTTTTGAGATTAACATACTTGAAAAATGCTGACAGAGCATTATCATCTTTATCCAGAATTTCCCCAGCAATCCGTACCCATTCCTGAGACAGAGTCTCGGTAACCGCCTCTTTGAAAGCCACCCAAAGGATTGCCCGAGCCACCGAATCTTCGACAATATTTAGTGAGTTTTGAACGGCTTCGGCCCCCCGATTGAAAGCTTCGATGATTTTTGGGGCGTAGGTGATCTGACCCAGGGTATAGTTTTTTCTCAGGCCAGCATCGGTATCGATGAGTTTATTCAACAGGATATCATCCTTTTTCAGTTCGGTTTGGATGACATACCACTCGTCATAGATACAGTAGGGCAGAAATCCGAAATCATTGAAAATATGGTTGATAATCCGCTGGACCTGAAGATATTTCTCCCGTTTTCGCTGAACTTCTTTCTGTTTTTTGAGAAAGGTCTCCATCTGATAATAGAGGTTGTGCCGTTCAAAAAAACGTTCCATCTGCGTAATGGTTTCTGGTTCATCGCTGTAAAAGATCAATTCATCCAGTTCCCGCTGCTCTTCTCCAAGACTTCGGCCATTATTCATAATCAGTTGTAAATACTGTTTGTCCTCATAGGTGACCCGGTTACAGGGATGATAGAGGGGATTGGGGAAGGTTTCGGTATAGATGAAAAAGACCTGCCGACTGCGTCGGAAATAAATAATATAACCCTTAGTCGTGAAGAAGCCCCAGCCCTTGTCACTCGGTTTATTGCCATGTTTGATATTAAAACCTTCGGTATAAAGACAATTTTTCAAGAGATAGGTGACGATCTTCTCATTATTGTCAATGCCCATATTTCGCAGATTTTGTCGATAATAAGCCCAGAGCAGTTCAATGGCGGTGCCTTTGGGATCAAACAAAGCTTCCATCGAAAACATCTTTTGACTTTTTAAGTTTTTAACTATACACAAAAGCAAACAATCCAAATGGATTGCCTCGATAAATTCGCCCGGTTTTATTTTTTCCAGATCTTCAACAACCTGATCATTAAAATATTCCAGACTGTCTTTTTTCAGCTTATCCTGAAGCTTGCTGGTCTTCTGATTGAAGCGGTCAATGGCATTGGCCACAGAAAACAAAACACTTTCGGAAACAAGGGTCAGAACGACCTTTTTTTTCTTATCCCAGGGATAAAAAACATTTTTTAGGATCACTTCATTAATAATTTCCGAGGATTCCACCTGATAGTCTACCAGCACGTCGCTGGGGATCGAAATATAGATCAGTTTGGGATTATCAAGGGTATCGATGATCAAACCCCGACGGCTCAAAAACACATTGGCTTTAATCAGTTCATCCTCAACCCCGCAATTAACTTCCACTTCTTCCAGAAATTGTTCGTTCTGGATCATATAAGCAATAAAATTTCGCGTGGTATCCAAGCCCTGGTCTTTTAAATTAGCTTCAAACCCGTAAAGCAGCAAAATATGCACAATCCGCACAATATCCCGTTGCCGATCAACACCCCGACTTTCTTTGGCCCGAATAAAGGTCTGATTGAGGGGGGAATTTAAATCATAATAGTCCGGTGCAACCGAAAAAAGAGCCTCAACTGCCAGCAGAATCAGCAGATCTGCCTCAACTGAAACCATTCCATTTTTTTGAACATCCTTATTTTTTTTAAGGTTATTCATCATCCATTGGTACATATCATCTAATTTCTCAATGCCCTTTTTTAAAACATTATTACAGTCTCCACAAAGGCCATCATATTTTATGTTTAATTTTTCGTTATCTATTTTATAATTCCTGTCAAAAAAACCGATTGTTTTTCCACATTTATTACACGGCGTTTTCATTATTTACAATCCTTCCCTATGATCCTGCTTACTTTTCTCTATATTGACAAATTATCACTTGTTTTTTTACAGGCTTCACCCATTGTATTGATGTCACTGTGTATAGTTTACCATAAAACTGCGCTTTTTACTCAAAAAAAATAAAAGAGCAAGCTAAATTAAGGTTGCTCTTTTATCGATAAAATCAGACGAATTAAATCATTTCGATGGAATCAATGGTTCCGCCCCCAAGGCAGATATTATCCTGATATAAAACCACAACCTGTCCCGGGGTTACCGCCTTTTGGGGCTGATCAAATTCAACATAAACCCGGTCCGGGGTCACCCGCACCGAGACATTTTGATCAGCTTGACGATAGCGGAATTTAGCTGTGCATTTAAACTCTTTTGCCGGCGGATAACCGCCCACCCAATTCATTTCGGTGGCTTCCAGTGATTTTGAGTACAGGGCCGTATGACTTTCGCCCTGCACCACCACCAATTCATTCTTGGCAAGGTCTTTGCTGACCACAAACCATGGCTCACCGGTTCCTTCACCACCGATTCCCAGGCCTTTTCTTTGCCCCAGAGTATAATACATCAAACCCTGATGGGTACCCTTTACATTACCGGCCAGATCGACTATCTGGCCCGGTTGAGCCGGTAAGTACTGACTGAGAAACTGGGTAAAATTACGTTCGCCGATAAAACAGATTCCTGTCGAATCCTTTTTCTTGGCTGTCGCCAGGTTGTTTTTGACGGCAATGTGTCGAAC
This sequence comes from Acetobacterium malicum subsp. dehalogenans DSM 11527, assembly GCF_000472665.1. Taxonomy (GTDB): domain Bacteria; phylum Bacillota; class Clostridia; order Eubacteriales; family Eubacteriaceae; genus Acetobacterium; species Acetobacterium malicum. The sequence continues at coordinate 48,613 of NZ_AXAC01000035.1, forward strand.
CTCGTCTTTGGAAAGGTGTCCAATCGGAAACATCACATCGGCCAGCTCTTTTTGTCCCAATTGACAGAGAAAATAGGTTTGATCTTTGTTGTGATCAAAAGCCCGTTTTAACCGGTACTGTTCGTTGACAAAATCGATTTGAGAATAGTGGCCGGTAGCCAGATAATCACCGCCAACCACCTTAAGTGCGTAATCCAAAAACCGTTTGAATTTTATTTCTCGGTTACAGAGAACATCCGGATTGGGCGTTCTCCCTTTTTTATATTCTTCCAGAAAATAAGAAAAAACAGAGTCGTAATATTCTTTGGCAAAATTCACTGTATAGTAGGGAATATCAATGGTGTCGCACACCCGCCGCACATCATCATAATCTTCTGTAGCGGTACATACTCCCGATTCATCCTGCTCTTCCCAATTTTTCATGAAGACCCCGATGACCTCGTAACCACGCTCCTTTAACAATAATGCTGCAACCGATGAATCAACCCCTCCTGACATGCCCACAACGATTTTCATTTATGTTTTCCCCCTCTGTTTTTCTACCAAATCCACTTTATTTTTTACTGGACCATTTCATTCGCCATTTTTTTGGCTAATTCATTTAAATCAATGACATCCTGTTCATCTGGCGTTCCCTTGATCATCAATATTTCATCAATGGTATCCACTTTTGCTTCGTCAATAAAATAATTAAAGTTCTTGTCGGCTCCACCACTCCAGCTGTAATCTGCAAAGAATCCGACCTTGTGATTGTCAACTTTTATTTCGCCCAATTTATAAAGCAGATTGGCCATTTTTGGAAAAATCTGTCCGTAATAGGATGGTGCACCCAAAAACAGGCCCTTGTATTTCCAGATATCCGAAATAATAAAGGAAATATCGGTCTTAGCCACATCGTAAAGCTTCACGTCTTTGACGCCTTCGTTCTTTAAGGCGATCGCTAGAATTTCCGCCGCCTTTTGGGTACAGCCATACATGGAACCATAGGCAATGACAACCCCAGGATCGGTTTCTTTAGCGCTCATTTTTACGTACATATCCAAAATATATTCAGGATTATCCCGCCAGATTAAACCATGTGACGGACAAATCGTTCCGATTTCAATGCCACCCAGCTTATTTAAGGCTTTCAACGCCTGCCCAGCTACCTTGCCAACAATACAGGCATAATAACGGCGGGTTGGTTCTTCAAAAGCGGCCAGGTCATTTTCGTCGTCAAAAATACTGCCCACTGGTGCTTTAAAACTGCCAAAGACATCCATGGAAAAGAGCACCTTATCGGTGGTATCATAGGTAACCATCGATTCTGGCCAATGGACCATCGGTGTCATAAAGAATTGGAGGGTATGTTTTCCCAGACAAAGGGTATCGCCTTCACCAACCTCGTGAAGGTTTTCGGTAATTTTATAAAAATTATTCATAATCGGGAAGGTTTTTTTATTTCCGACAATGACCATATCCGGATACTCGGCCAGCAGATCGGTAATCCCACTGGAATGATCCGGCTCCATATGATTGACAATCAGGTAATCCACCTTTTTGTCCCCGATCAGGGATTTGATTTTTTTTATATATTCATCAGCCTTGATGGTTTTTACCGTATCAATAATGGCTACTTTTTCGTCGTTGATCACGTAAGCATTATAGGAAACACCTTCCTGATCAATTGGCCATAGCCCTTCAAAAAGTGTCGTTTGATAATCATTCACGCCGACCCAAAAAATATCATCTTTAATTTTTACTGCATTCATATTATTCCCCACTTTCCTTATGTTTCTCGAACTTAAATATAACCTTAAATAGAAAATATTTCAAGAGAAAAAAACAGATAGTCCGGAATGGCTCTAGAGAATAAGCCAAAATTGAGTCCTTTTATGGATTGATGGATAACCATCAAAAAAATAAAAAAGAGATGCGTACACACCTCTTTTTTAAGAAAATTAAGAAAGGAAATTAAAACGTTTTCACACCATGGGTTTATTATAACCGATTACATTTTAAAAATCCAGTACTTTTTTCTGTTTTTTATGCATTATTTTAATTTTTTTTTCATTTACTGCCTTTGTTACTTAACAAAAGCTTAGTATAAATTTTACCCTCCATTCCATTTACAGTTTTTTTGAAGCTATGCTATAATGACGTTGATCAAACATTTATCTGAAGTGAAAGACTTGTGGTAATAAGTCAATATAATGTTTAAGAAAAATTTAGAGCTGTTTTTTAAAAAAGGCATCACTAAACAGACCTAATACTATTAGGCTTTTAAAAGGATATGCGCATCGATTTATTAATCGATACTACACACTCCTTTCCGGTGCATAGAGTTGGTGGTTGCGTAGTAGCACATCCACCATGCGCACTAGTTTTCTTGCGGTAAGAACGAGGGCTCGTTTGTGCTGATGTTTGGGAACTTCATGATATTTTTTGAGATAGTATTCCCGATAAACCGGTT
>NZ_AXAC01000036.1 GCF_000472665.1 Acetobacterium malicum subsp. dehalogenans DSM 11527
AATATCATGAAGTTCCCAAACATCAGCACAAACGAGCCCTCGTTCTTACCGCAAGAAAACTAGTGCGCATGGTGGATGTGCTACTACGCAACCACCAACTCTATGCACCGGAAAGGAGTGTGTAGTATCGATTAATAAATCGATGCGCATATCCTTTTAAAAGCCTAATAGTATTAGGTCTGTTTAGTGATGCCTTTTTTAAAAAACAGCTCTAAATTTTTCTTAAACATTATATTGACTTATTACCACAAGTCTTTATAGAATAACATAAAATGGATATAGAAGAGATTACCCTCTCCTATATCCCTTGTACTTTTTGAAATGTTGTAGTTTACTGAATACTATTTATTAACAACTGTGGAATCATATTTTAATTGACCGCCATCGATTTTAATAATAGTAACTTCTTTGTCTTTTGGATTTCCCTCTTCATCAAACTTCAAGGTTCCGGTAACACCTGGGTGATCTGTCGCTTTTAAAGCTGTGATAATGTCTGCTGACTCAGTTGAACCAGCTGCTGTAATTGCTTCGACCATGGCATAAACGGCATCATAACCTAAAGCGGCAAAAGAGTTAGGAACTTTATCATACTCTGCTTTGTAGGCAGTGATAAAGTTTTGAACTGTTTCCGATGGTGAATCGGCTGCATAATGATTTGTGAAGTAATTTCCCTGAGCGGCATCAGCATATTCTTCCTGTACGCCATCCCAACCATCAGCTCCGACAAATTTTGCAGTAATACCCATTTCTTTTGCTTTTTGAAGAATTGGACCAACGGTTTGAACATAATCTGGAACAAACACAACATCAGGATTCATTTCTTTGATTTTTGTCAATTGTGCACTGAAATCTTTGTCCGCAGTACCGTAAGATTCGCTGCCGGCGATTGTGCCGCCTTTAGCAGTAAACGCTGCTTTAAATGCTTCTGATACGCCTTCTGAGTATGGATTACCCGTTCCAATTAATAAAGCAGCTGTTTTTGCACCTAATGTAGTAGCGGCAAAGTTAGCAGCAGCCTGACCCTGATAGTCATCCAGGAAGCACGCTCTAAATACATTTGGAGCATCTTGGGTTACTTCAACGGCTGTTGCTGTTGGTGACAATACTGGCATATTATCTTGAACCATGATGTCTTTCATTGCCAGGGTCTCGCCACTTAAGGTTCCACCAATTACTGCAACAACACCATCCTGGTCTCTTAATCGATTATAAGCATTGATTGCCTCAGTTTGATCCGCTTTTGAATCATAAGCAACCAATTCGATGTTTTTCCCATCAATCCCGCCGGCAGCATTAATTTCAGCTGCGGCTAATTGCGCACCTTCTTCTGCTGAGCTTCCATAAATAGCAGCATCGCCAGTCATTGGCCCAATAAAGCCAAGCTTAACAACATCTGCACTTCCGCCGGATGTCGAACATCCTGCAAATGCAAAAATAGAAGCGGTGAACATAACTACAAGTAAAACACTAACAACTCTTTTCTTCATTTCTTTTCCTCCTTTTTCTTTTCAATGATTATTTATAGTGATTATCATAAACCATTCTTAAGAAAAACACAAGAAATAATTGCTCTGTTCCTATGCTTCTTTAAAATTTTGGCTACCAAAAACGCAGAGACTATGCAGCATACAACCACCGCAATTGGGATTTCTTGCCGTGCAGCATTTTCGCCCATGCCAAATGAGCCAATGATGAGCCTGGGACCATTTATCTTTTGGGATACTTTTCATTAATTCTTTTTCGACTTCCAGAACAGTTTTTCCAGCGGCTAGCCCAATTCGTCGGGAAACCCGAAAAACATGGGTATCCACCGCGATAGCCGGGATATCAAAGGCGTTACTCATTACCACGTTAGCCGTTTTTCGTCCGACCCCCGGGAGTGTAATCAGTTCATCCATTTGATCTGGAACAATTCCGTTATATTCTGTCAGCAACCGATGACAGGTCAAAACAATATTTTTGGCTTTCGTTTTGGCCAGACCGCAGGTTTTTATTTTCGCCAGCAAGCCTTCTTCACCCAACTTTAAAATAGTTTCCGGGGTATTATAGTCTTTAAACAAGTCCCTGGTGACAATGTTCACCCGAACATCCGTACATTGTGCCGATAGGATGGTGGCAATCAGCAATTCAAAGGGGCTATTAAAATCTAAGCCACACTGTTCCTGGCCGTAAAGGCTTTCCAGTGTGGCTAAAATTTGTCCAATCTTCTTTTTTGTCACGAGTTTTCATTGAGAATCAGTGCCATAAAAACAAGATCCTCATCACCTGTATTGACAACGCTATGACTGCTCTGATCCGGGGTAACCATCACATCTCCGGGTCCGATTTCTGATTGCTTGCCATTATCAATTGCAATTCCATGCCCCTGTAAGAAATAAAAAATCTCACGTTCCCCGACATGCTGATGTTCCCCGATTGAATCGCCTGGTTTTACTGTGATCTGGGCAAAGAGTCGGCAATTATTTCCAAGAATTTCACTTCCGGTGATATGAGTAATTTCAATATCACCCTTACCACCACGCATACTCTGTTTTATTTCCTGCTGTTTCGATTTATTTTGGATGATCATCATCTTCCTCCTTCTTTAAGTAGTTGGGGTGGTCGGATCGGTTGGCGTCGTTGGATCGGTTGGCGTCGTTGGATCCGTTGGCGTGGTTGGATCCGTTGGGGTCGTTGGATCCGTTGGCGTTGTTGGATCCGTTGGGGTCGTTGGATCCGTTGGCGTTGTTGGATCCGTTGGGGTCGTTGGATCCGTTGGCGTTGTTGGGGTGGTTGGTGTGGTCGGAGTCGTTGGCCCGGTTGGCGTCGTCGGGGTCGTCGTTGTTGTATCCGTTGTTGTATCTTCGTCTTTATCCGTTGTGCCAGATCCCGAGTCGATCGATGATGCTCCCGAACTGTCACCATCATTGGACGTTCTTTCCATTTCTGTGATCGTCAGTAAGTCCTGATCGATAACCATGCCTAAATAACTCCCATAGATGCCAGCTGCTCTGGAACTACCGCCGTAAAGAACATCATTTTCCGGGGTACCCAGCCAAACTGAAGTCGTGAGATTTCCGGTAATGCCCGTAAACCATAAATCCTTATTGTCGTGGGTTGTTCCTGTTTTCCCGGCAGTCGTATAGATCTGAGACGCTGCTGACCCGGTACCATAACTGACAACGCCTTCTAATATACTCATCATGTTCGTTGCTGTGGTATCTGCCATTACTTTTTTAGTAGAAGTACTGGAAGCATTCTTGGTGTAAAGAACTTCACCGTTTACCTGCTCCAATTTAGTAACAAAGTACGGTTGGTTGTAAACACCGCCATTATTAAACACATTAAATGCGGCCGCCATTTCCAGCGGCTTGATACCATAGGTCATCCCGCCCAGTGCTGTCGCCAGATTATAATCGTCGTCTTCAAAGGTTGAGATACCCATAGTTTGCATAAATGCCACTGCTTCCTCAGGACCAACCTTATCAAATACCTTGACTGCCGGAATGTTATAAGAATTAACTAGGGCTGTTCTCACCGTAACAGTTCCATGGTAGCTACCATCATAGTTTCTTGGAGCATAGCCACCAAAATCCGTGTAGGTATCCGATATTGTTGTCGACGGGGTGATTAATCCCTTATCCATTGCTGCCGCATAATAGAGGGGCTTGATATTTGACCCCGGCTGTCTTGGCGTATTCGCCATATCTATTTGCGTGTTTCCGCCATAATAAGCTTTTACAGCACCGTCCAGATCCACAGTCACGATAGCTCCGGTTTCGTTGGGCAAATCTCCGTCCAGTGAACTTGTCAAGCTCTCAATTGCATCGCCCTGCATAGCCGTATTGATGGTCGTATAAATACGGTAACCGCCATTAGCAATATTTTCTTTAATATAATCAATGGCCTGATCTTCGGTGATTCCTCGTTCCTGCATAACCGCCGATGCTTTTAATCGTGCGTATTCATCCAACGCCTTGCCAACATATGCTTCATAATTGTCGACAATTTGATCGTCATTACTGATGGTCGCCGGATCCCGGATGACCAGTTCCATTGCATAAGCAGCATCAGCTTCTTCCTGAGTGATATATTTTTCCTTGACCATTCGGGTTAAAACTTCCAGTTGACGTTTTTTTGCTGCTTCAAAATCGGTATTGGGAGCATACGCACTGGGCGCCTGCGGCAAACCCGCCAGCATCGCGGCTTCTGCCAGATTGACCTGAGAAACCGGTTTATTAAAGTAAGTTTGGGCTGCTTCTTCAATCCCATATGCGCCGGAGCCAAAATAGTATTCATTAAAATACATTTCCAGAATTTGCTCTTTAGTATATTTTTCTTCCAACTGCAACGCGATTGATATTTCCTTTAACTTCCGCACCAGGGACTGATTAAAATTCTGCTCAGTTGCAATATCCGGCAGAAACAATACCCGGGAAAGCTGTTGAGTAATAGTACTGGCACCTTCGCCGATGCCGTTGCTGGCAATATTAGAGAAAAAGGCCCGGACAATGCCCAGTAAGTCAATCCCAAAATGATCATAAAACCGTGAATCCTCTACCGAGATCAGTGCCTGTTGTAATTGCACCGGGATCTGATCAATGGTAACATTGGTCCGATTCTTTGTGTACAATTCGGCAATCAGAGCATTGTCCGCCGAATAAATTTCGGTTTTATCTTTAGCCTGATACTGATAATCTGAGATATCCATACGATTTGCCGCATAGATTGAGTACATCACCCCAACGCCCAGGATTCCCAGGACTAAAAGAACAATGAGTACCTTAACTCCAATGTGTTTTTTCTTTTTACGTCTTTTTATACCTTTTACTTGCTTTTCGCTCATTCTATCACCTTTTCTATTTATTATCTATTAGACGCTTGCGAAGGTCTGTCAATTCGTTGTTATATTCGGCCTGAACGTGGAGATGATTTTTTCTGGGCAATGATAACTCCAGACTTCGTGCATGCAAAGCCTGATGAGTCATTCCAAAACAATCACTTCTTAAATTATCGCCATGATATAAGGGATCCCCGATAATCGGATTACCCAGATACTTCAAATGAACTCTAATTTGATGGGTTCGTCCAGTTTCCAGAATCAATTCCACCAATGACGCATTTTTATACTCTTCCAGTACCCGATAGCGAGTAACTGACGGTTTTCCCTTATCCATGACAACCCGATGAATGCTGTCTTCATAGGGTTGTCCGATGGGTGCATCAATGATCCCTTCGGTACCGGGAAGTTTTCCTTGAACAAAGGCATGATAAACCTTTTTGACCTTGCCTGAATTCATTTCGTTTTGGACGTAATGATGTACATATTTATTCTTTGCTATGGCCACAATACCGGTTGTATCACGATCCAATCGATTGATAAACCGAATCTTTGCAGAAATTCCTTGATCGTGCCAGTAATAACTGATGAAATTGGCCAAGGTATCCAATTGATGGCTTTTGGTGGGATGGGTCACACACAATGGCGGCTTGTTGACCACCAGCAGCTCGTCATCTTCGTAAACGACGCTCAGTTTACCGGATACCGGCTCGCCATCAATATCTTCCTGCGGCATTTTAATCTCAATAATATCCCCTGGCTTGATTTGCTGCCCCAGAAAACACTCTTTATGATTTAAACTAATTTTCCCAATCCGCTTAATTTCTCTAATTAATCGGCTGGAGTAACTATAACGGTTGACCAGTTCTTCCCTGACCAATTTTTCATGATTCTCTGATATCTGATATGTATAAACGAGACTGATAATCCTACCCCCGGTTCTGACTCTACTTGAAAACTGCTGCTGTAAATCAGTTTTCTGATTTGCCTGTTTTATTTATTTTGAACTTTTTTTATAAATCATTCAACTATAAAAACATGCATACTATTATACCCTAACTTGCAACAAGACGTTAGGTATTTTTTCAGTTTAAGTTAATTATAGCAGTTTTTCCTGCTTAAAACTCATGTATGTACCTCGTCCAATGATAATGTGATCCAATACTGAAATACCAATGAGTTCTCCTGCCTCGACCAGATGTCGAGTAATGCTTTTATCTTCAGCACTGGGTTCAGTATCCCCGGAGGGATGGTTGTGGGCTAATACAATCCCTGCGGAATGCTGTTTGATGGCCTTAACAAAGACTTCTCGTGGGTGAACCAAAGAAGAATTAAGGGTGCCTCGACTGATCTCCTCAATCTTGATCACCTTATTTTTTGTGTCCACCATGATAATCTTGAAACATTCTTGTTTCAGGTACTGCATCTCATCCATTAATAGTCCTACCACATCCTGCGGTGAAGTAATTTTAATTTCAGGAAAAACCTTCGGTTTCATCCGGCGGCCCAGTTCAATGGCAGCTTTAATCTGACATGCTTTAACAATGCCAACGCCAGATAGGTTTGGGTTTCGTTGCAACTCTAAAACATCCATTTGATGAAAATAAGAAAGATCATTATCCAGGTATTCAATGATTTTTCGCCCGACCTCTACTGATGTGGCATCCCGGGTTCCGGTGCGAATGATAATGGCTAGTAATTCGGCATTACTCAAGCTTTCGGCCCCATGACGGATCATTTTCTCCTGGGGTCGTTCATCTTCCGGGAGTTCTTTTATCGATGCGTGATAGTCTGACTTTTCGTTCACCATATGCCTCCTTATATCAACAATATCACCATTTTAACAGAATCCGAATTTATTTTATACATCTTTCCTAAAATTCTTATTAAAAATTTAACCCAATGCTCAATTGTCATAAATTCATAAAAAAAGGCTCCTCATTTTTCAATGAAGAGCCCTTTTATACTTATCGCTTATTTTGTTTTATTTGATCGCATTTCAATCGCATTTTTCTTACATTTTTTAAAGCAGATACCACAGCCGATACATTTTTCGTGTTCAATAATATAAGGTGGTTTTTTAATTTCACCAGTGATTGCTTCTACCGGACAATTTTTTGCACACGCGCCACAACCAATACAATTTGCATCGATGATGTAAGCTGTCTTTTTACCTGTTTCAACATCGCCTGAAATAGTATGCATTGGGCATTTAACTACACACTCGTAGCATTGAACACACTTGTCATAATCAATTTTCGCAATATTGTTCTCAACTGTAACCGCGTCAAATTTACACGCTTTCACACAGGCACCGCAGGCGATACAAGCTGTAGTACAAACCAGCTTTGCAGTTTTCCCTTTATCTTTGTTATTACATTTTACAATAACATCCTGAGCTGCCGGAACCAGATTCATAATCGCTTTTGGGCAGGCATCCACGCACTTGCCACAGGATGTACACTTATCAGGATCAATTTTGGGTAAACCATCTTCGCCCATAACAATCGCATCAAAAGGACATACCGCTTTACAGGTTCCTAACCCCATACAACCATAACGACAACCTTTTGCACCGCCAGAAGCAATCATGGCTTCACGACAATCCATTTCACCATAATATTCGGCTCGGTTTGGTGCTGTTTCACAGGTTCCCTGACAAATAACGGTGGCTACCCTTTTAACTGCACTTCCTGCTTCCATACCCATAATTTCAGCAATGGCGGCTGCACAGTCAGCGCCGCCAACCGGACAGGCGTCGATCGCTGCTGTCCCATCGACAATATTAGAAGCTAAAGCATCACAACCCGGCAAACCACAACCACCGCAGTTAGCGCCCGGAAGCGCCGCTCTTACCAATGGTACTCGGGGATCTTCATAAACTTCAAATACCTTGGCGGCAATTGCAAGACCGATCCCAAATACCAAGCCGAATACGCCGAGGATACCAACTGGAACTAAAATCGCATTTAACATTTCCATATCCTCCTAACCCAGTTTCATTCCGGAGAATCCCAAAAATGCAATCGCCATTAAACCGGCTGTTAACAATGCAATAGGAAATCCTTCCAGTGCTTTTGGCACTGCCGAAGTTTCAAGTCGTTCACGAATCCCGGCGAACAGTACAATGGCAAGAGTGAAACCTAATGCCGCACCGACACCATTAAAAATGGTTTCGATAAAGTTATATTCATTTTGAATATTGATTAACGCAACCCCAAGTACCGCACAGTTAGTGGTAATCAATGGCAAATACACACCCAGCGCCTGATATAGTGAAGGGCTTGATTTTTTGATAATCATTTCGACTAACTGAACCAATGCCGCAATAATTAAAATAAACGCAATGGTCTGCAGATAGCCAAGACCAAGTGGATCAAGAATAGAATATTGAACTACATATGTAATTGCAGAAGCCAGAGCCATAACAAAGGTTACTGCAACCCCCATACCCACAGCGGTTTCAACTTGTTTAGAAACCCCTAAAAACGGACAAATACCTAAAAATCGTGACAGTACAAAGTTGTTGATAAAAATCGCACTGATCATTATAAAAATTAAAGTCATCGATATCTCCCCCTATGCCTTTTTCGTTTTCCAATTAATGAGGCCAATTAAAAGACCAAGGGTTAAAAATGCCCCAGGAGGTAGGATCATTAACAATATCGGTTCATATGCTTCTCCGAACAGTGAAAATCCAAAAATACTTCCAGCCCCTAAAATTTCGCGGATCGAGCCAAGAACTGTTAAAGCCAGCGTAAAACCAAGACCCATTCCCAAACCATCCGCAAATGAGTCGGCAATACCATTTGTAAAAGCAAAAGCTTCTGCCCGAGCCAGAATAATACAGTTTACAACAATCAACGGAATAAATATCCCCAGTGCCGCATCAAGTGCCGGTACATAGGCTTTCATCAACATCCCGATAATCGTTACAAAGGAAGCAATAACAACAACAAAAGCCGGAATTCTGATATTATCAGGAATCACTTTTCGCAGTGCTGAGATGGCTACATTCGAACCAATCAGTACTGCCATGGTTGCCAGACCCATCCCCATCCCGTTAATGGCTGACGTGGTAACCGCAAGGGTTGGACACATCCCCAGTACAAGAACAAAGGTAGGGTTTTCTCGTATGATACCACGAGTTAGATTTTTAAAAAAATTCATCTCTATATTTCCCTCCTATTTCGACAAAGTCTGGTAAACTTGAATCGATGTATTTACACCTTCAGTAACCGCTCTAGAAGTAATGGTAGAACCAGTAATAGCCTGAATTTCATTACTGCCTTCTTTAGCGGTACCTTTTACCACAACCAACTCTTCTGTTGCCGATTTTCCGGTAAACTGATCATTCCATTCACCGGTAGCTAAAGCTCCCAAGCCAGGAGTTTCGTTGTGCTTAATGATGGTAATTCCTGAGATGACCCCATCCGACGAAATACCGGTCAGCACTTGAACTTCTCCTGAATAACCGCTGGTTGGACCCGTTTTGACCGTGTATCCGACGACTTCGCCGTTATTGGTGCCGATGTATACTTCCAGGAGTTCTTCGGGAGTTTCCATGTTGATTTCTTCAGCAATTTTTGCTACATCTTCAACTGGTACTTCTTCAAAATCAGTTGCGTCTGGAAGAACTTCCTGACGGGCGACAGTATTAGCCTGGATATTCATTTCTTCAATGGTTCCCGCTGTTACATAATTTGTTAATGCCAATGCACAGGCAGCCACAGCAGAAATGACAAACAAAATTAATCCGAGTTTAAAAACGACTTTCCAGTCGATTTGTACTTTTTCTTTGGTTTCCATTATGCTTTAGCCTCCTTTTTGACCTTAGTCACACCATAGATACGTTCTTTGGTGAAGCGTTCAATCAGAGGTGTTGCAACATTCATCAGCAGAATTGAGTAAGAACATCCTTCTGGATATCCGCCATAAATACGGATGATCATGGTAATTAAGCCACAACCGACGGCATAAATAATTTGACCTTTTGCTGTAACTGGTGAGGATGCATAGTCAGTTGCCATAAAGAAGGCCCCCAACATAACACCACCTGAAACAATATGTACAATTGGATCCTGTCCAACTAGCAACGCAAAAATTCCCACTGTTAATAAATAGATGGTTGGAATTCTCCAACTGATGATTCCTTTGAAGATAAGGTACAGTCCACCAACTAATAGCGCAAGGGCTGAAATCTCACCGATACAGCCATAAACACCGTTAAGTCCGGTGAAAAGATCGATTGCTGAAGGAGTCGCTTCGCCAGCCTTTAATAAGGCCAGTGGTGTTGCGGTTGTTACTGTATCAGTTACAGGAATATAAGCAGTACTGGTCATATGTCCTGGCCAGGATGCCAACAGGAAGGCTCTCGCTGCCAGAGCAGGGTTGATAAAATTCTGACCTAAACCACCAAAACATTGTTTAACGATGGCAATGGCAAACACAGAACCGACAACAGCGAGCCACCAGGGTGCATTAATCGGTAAGTTGAATGCTAAAAGCACACCCGTTACAACCGCACTCCAGTCATTGACGGTAATCGGTTTTTTGAGCAGTTTTTGAATAACCGCTTCTGTAACCACTGACGAGATAACACAAATAGCTACTAGTGCCAACGCCCATACCCCAAAAACAAATCCTGCGACAGCCAATGCAGGTAACAAAGCAATAATAACATTTTGCATAATATTGGCTGTGGAATGTTTTGCCCGGATATGGGGGGATGATGACACTGTAAGATTTAATTCATTCATCAATATTCCTCCTAATTTCCTTTTCTTCGTTGCGCGATAATTTCACGTTTAGCCACACGAATGGATGATACCAGGGTTCGTTTCGCAGGACAGATATAAGAACAGCTTCCGCATTCAATACAATCCATGGCATGGTTTGATTCACATTTATCCCAGTTATTCCGTTGCGAATACTCAGCAATATAAAGTGGTTGTAAATGAATTGGACAGACCCCCACACATTTACCGCAGTGAATACAGTTTGATGGTATCGCAATTTTTGCAGACTCTTTGCTTAAACAAAGAATACCTGATGTTCCCTTCATAACCGGAATTTCAGTTTCAAATTGGGTAACGCCCATCATCGGTCCACCGGAGATTACTTTTCCAGGGTCAGATGAGAAGCCACCACACTGGTCAATCACCGATTGAAAAGGCACACCGACGCGAATTTCCATAGTTTGCGGATTTTTAATGGCATCGCCAGTACAAGTCAGATACCGCTTATATAAAGGCATCCCCGTTGTCATAGACTCTGCTATTTGAGCTGCTGTACCAACATTCATAACGACGACGCCAGCATCTGCAGGCAGTGCCCCCGAGGGAACTTCGCGACCTGTGATTGCCGCAATTAGTTGCTTCTCTGCACCCTGTGGATACTTTGTGTGCAGTGAATAAACTTCCAGTCTGCTATCGTTTCCAATTGCTTTTACAAGCGCTTCGATGGCATCGGTTTTATTATCTTCCACACCGATAAAACCCTTTTCAACGCCAACCGCTTTCATGGCTGCTTTTAATCCCATGACAACCTTTTCAGCTTGATTCAGCATTAAGTGATGATCAGCTGTTAAGTAGGGCTCGCATTCAGCACCATTTAAGACAACACAATCAACTTTTTTGTCTGGTGGAATCGCCAATTTTACGTGAGTTGGAAAGGTTGCCCCGCCAAGACCAACAATACCAGAATTCAGAACCATTTTTTTAATGGCATCTGCGTCCATTTCTTCTAAAGTACCATATGGTTTGATACTTGGATCGATGGTATCTAAACCATCCGATTCGATCACAACCGACATGACCCGATCACCCGATGCATGTGGACGTTCTTCAACCGCAACAACTTTTCCAGAGACACTGGCATGTACCGGTACGGAAACAAAACCATTTGGTTCTCCGACTCTCTGTCCAAGAAATACCTGATCGCCTTTTTTTACGATCGGTGTACAAGGTGCCCCAATGTGCAGCGACATGGGTATGATCACCATTTCCGGCTTTGCGCCAAAGCCCAGAGGAACTTCAGCAGTACTTTCCTTTCTATAGGGTGGGTGGATTCCCCCCTTAAAGGTTCCATGTTTTACATTCATCTTAAGTCAAACACCCCTCAAATTAAATTTTTTACACAAGAGAAACTGTATACTTGTATATATAGGCAGTATCATAACATATAAATTATTTTTTTTCCATACGTATTGATAAATTTGTTTAAAATAATACTGTACCCACCGGGCCCATAAAAAAAATGGTAATTTATAGTTCTAAAAGTATAAATTTTAGACTGTAATTACCATTTTAAGGTGACCATTTATATGATTAAAATCACAAATGCACTATATGGCATTTGTTACTATATTAACAAGTAGGTTTTCGAGTCAGTTTTTTTGTCATAAAGAGTATTATTTTGTCATTTTGCCTACGCTAGAAAAGTTTTGTACCCTTTGTAGCACATATACAGGTCAACTTTGGATGCCAATTCAAAGGGTGAATGCATACTCAGCAACGCCGGACCACAATCCAGTACATCCATCCCATATTCAGCCAGAATATGGGCAATGGTGCCGCCGCCGCCAAGATCCACCCGACCCAGTTCCCCCATCTGCCAGATTACGCCGGCAGCTTCCAGGGTTTTTCGCATTTTTCCCATAAACTCGGCATGAGCGTCATTGGACCCAGATTTTCCACGAGCGCCGCCGTACTTTGATAAGACCATTCCTTTGCCAATATATGGAGCATTTCCTTTATCATGGGTACCGGTAAAGTTAGGATCAACCCCAGCAGTAACGTCAGCAGAGAGCATTTCAGAATTCATAAAACATCGACGCATGGCCATTTCTGGTTTTTTTACATCGATCAGATCAATCAGCTCGGCTACTGTGTTCTCAAAAAAACGAGAATGCATGCCCGTGTTGCCAACACTGCCGATTTCTTCCTTATCAGCCAGAATCACACAAAGGGTGCGGTTTGGGATTGTTTCCTGGTCGAGTATGGCCCGCAACGCCGTATAGGCGCAGATCCGATCATCCTGTCCATATCCGCCGATCAAACTTTCATCAAAACCAACGTTACGAGCTGCTCCGGCTGGTACCACTTCCAATTCAGCGGTGGCAAAATCTTCTTCCAACATCCCGTATTTTATGTAAAGATGATTGAGAATATTGAGTTTAACCCCGTCTTTGAGATCCTTTTCGGGATAAGGCTGACTGCCAACAATAATATTCAGCCCTTCTCCTGTGATTCCTTCCGTCATTTTTTTGGTATTTTGTTCTTGAGATAAATGAGGCAATAGGTCAGTGATACAGAAAACCGGATCTTCTGGTGCTTCTCCAATGGAAATATTAATCCTCTTGCCGTCTTTTTTTACTACTGTGCCATGCATGGCCAAAGGTATCGTCACCCAGTGGTATTTTTTTATTCCACCATAATAGTGGGTTTTGAAAAAAGCCATGTCATCGCTTTCGTAGAGTGGCGACGGTTTTAAATCCAGCCGGGGCGAGTCAATATGAGCGCCGATAATGGCCATCCCCTGCTCAATCGAATCGCTGCCGGCGACAAAGAAAACCACGGTTTTTTCTTTATGAACCATGTAGACCTTATCCCCGGGATTGATTTTCCCGGCATTTTGATAGGCTTCCAGTGGCTTGAACCCGGCTTTTTCGGCCAGATCAACACTGAGTGTCACACATTGTCGTTCAGTTTTTCCGACGGTCAGAAAGTGGATGTAGTCATCGCTGATTGCTTTGACCTTTATCGCATCTTCATCACTGAGGTCTTTCCACGCCAGCTCCCATTTTTTACCCAGTTGCTCCTGAAGCAAAGCCCCAGGGCTCTTTTCTTTGTCTTTATTATTCATCGCAATTTCCTCCTTAGTTTCCAACCTGATTATAAATTTCTATTTACTTGTCGACGATTTCGATATTGTCCAGTTGAGCTCTTAAATTTGTTCTGATAGCCGACAGATATTCGGCTCGCAGTGTCATTTGCTCATCCGATTCATCTTCACTCAGCCCGCATTCTTTTTTCTTTCGGGCCAATTCGTTGATTCGATCAATTTTTTCTTTAGTTATCATGTTTCTCACCTCTATTTATTTATCCAAATTTTTATATTTTTACGATTTGTTTATCCAATAGGCGCTGAAGGCTGAGCAAAATGCCCAGCTTTCCGTGAAAATGGGTCAGTCCGCCCTGAAAATAAACATAATATGGCTCCCGCATCGGGGCGTCAGCAGAGAGTTCAATGGAAGAACCCTGAATAAAGGCGCCGGCTGCCATAATAATGGGATCTGAATAGCCGGGCATATCCCATGGTTCAGGAGTGGCCTGGCTGTCCACCGGGGCCGCTTCCTGAATTGCCCGACAAAATGTTTTCACCCCTTCAGCTGTTTTTAAACAGACGCTTTGAATGATGTCACTGCGATAGTCCATTACTTCAGGGCAAACGGCAAAGCCCAGTTTTTTATAACAGGCTGCTAAAAGCACCGCCGACTTAATCGCCTGGGCTACCACCGTTGGTGCCAAAAAAAGACCTTGCAGCAGAGTTCGATTTATTCCCAAAGTCGCACCTGTTTCTCTGGCTACTCCGGGGGCGGCCAGACGGCAGGCCGCCAGATGAACCAGATCCGCCCGACCAGCGACATAACCGCCAGTCGGAGCCAAGCCACCACCGGGGTTTTTGATCAGCGATCCGGCCATCAGATCGGCACCAATGGATACTGGTTCGACCCGATCCAAAAATTCACCGTAGCAGTTATCGACAAAAATAACTACATCTGCTTTTACCGCACGAATTTTTTTAATCATCGCTGCCATGTCATCGATGCTAAGTGCCGCCCGCCAGCTATAACCGGTGGATCGCTGCAGATAGATCATTTTCGTATTTGCGGTAATGGCGGCAACAATGGCCGTTTCATCAAAACTCCCGTCAGGCAGCAATTCAATCTGATCATAGGTCACCCCAAATTCTTTAATGGTTCCCTGGCCAACACAGGCCTCTTCCAGTCCGATTACGCTACGTATGGTATCGTATGGCGAACCGGTAATGGCCAGTAAATGGTCACCGGGCCGCAATACCCCATATAGTGCCAACGAAATCGCGTGGGTTCCCGATGAAATATGGGGTCTCACCAATGCGTCTTCGGCACCGAAAACATCGGCGTAGATGGTTTCAACAACTTCCCGTCCAACGTCGTCATAGCCATAGCCGGTGGAAACGGTGAAGTGACGATCTCCCAATCCTGCCTTTTGCATCGCTTTGATGACCCGATACTGATGGAGTTCTGACAGATCATCGCGTTTTTTAAGTTGAGAATGAACTTCGTCTTCAACTTTTTTTACGAAATCGATGACCTCTGCCGAAATTTCAAATTCCTGTTCAAGATAGGTTTTAATGTCCTTTTGTATATTCAAACAATTACTCACTTTCATTTATTGGTTCGAGTTGAGGCATAATCAAATTAAGGGATTCCTCAATCTGGGTCTGCACCGTTCTGGTTTCATTCATTTTCAGCCATTGGATCCGATCATCCTTGCGAAACCAGGTCATTTGACGTTTAGCATAGTGGCGGGAATCCCGTTTTAAAATAGTGACTGCTTCCGCCAGTGTGGACGTTCCTTCCAGATAAGGTTTCAGTTCCTTGTAACCGATCGCCTTCAATGCCGTCAGATTCCAGTCATATCCCCGTTCAACCAGCATTTTAGTCTCATCAATGAGGCCTTCCGTAATCATCAGATCGACCCGGCGGTTTATTCGATCATAAAGGGTCTCCCGATCCCAGTCCAAACCCAGCATGACATAATCGTAGGGAACTTCCTGTTTTTTTGTCTCTTCATCAAAATGAGATTTCGGTTTGCCCGTGAGCTCATAAATTTCCAGCGCCCGGATGATCCGATTCAGATTATTGGGATGAACGATTTGTGCCGTAGCTGGATCTATCGTTTTAAGCCGCTCAAACAAAGCTTCTTTCCCCAGGACTTCAGCTTCGGCCGTTAGCCGCCACCGTATTATTTCATCACTGTCCTTTTTCTGAAAATCCCAGGGTAGCGTGAGACTGTTGATATATAATCCGGTCCCCCCTATTATAATAGGAAGCTTTCCTTTTGAAAGAATGGCTTCGATGGCTTCCAATGCTGCTGCTTTATACTTTGCCACACTGAATTCTTCATCTGGAGACACACAATCAACCAGGTAATGGGGGACCCCCTGCATTTCTTCTAAAGTAACCTTCGCCGTACCAATGTTCATATATTTATAAATTTGCATGGAGTCAGCGGAAATGATTTCCCCATCGAGTTTTTTGGCAAGTGCCACGCCCAAGGCAGTTTTCCCGCTGGCCGTCGGTCCTACCACTACTAATACTTTGGGTTTTTTAGCTTCCATCTTATATCACCCGTTTAAATAATTTCATTAATTCATATTCCTTTAACCTCATTATGATGGGACGGCCATGGGGACAGGTATAGGGATTACTCAGTTTCATCAGATTCTCAAGAAGTTTTCTGATTTCAGCCTGAGTCAAAGATTGGCCGCCCTTGATAGCTGCTTTACAAGCCATGGTAATGATTTTATTTTTTGCCTTTTCGGAAAAAACCGTTTTGTTATCAATATTTTCGTCACTTTCAAAGAGATTTTCTTCAATCATTGCTTTTAATAAGTCCGGACTTTGAGGTTCCCCCAACAATACCGGGACACTGCGCACCAGCAGGGTCTCTTCCCCAAAAATATCGCAGTCATAACCCAAGTGCTTGTACTCAGCCAACCGAATCTCAATCCCCGTTAGATCTTTAGGACGAATCTTTAAAGGGATCGGAGTCATCAAGCCCTGACTGGGAAGCCCTTCCTTGTGATCAAATATTTCCATCAGCTCCTGAGTTAGAAAAGCTTCATGGGCAGCATGTTGATCGAGAAGATAGATTTCTTTGTCGCCCTCCAGAAGAATGTACACATTAAACAGCTGTCCGACAATTTTCATATTGTTCAGATCCTTAACATCTTTTTTTACAACCGATAACGCGCTTGTTCTCAACGTGTTTTTTTCTGGATTTTCCTGATTCAGCTCATATATCCCCGGGGCTTCAGTAACGCGATTAGGAAGATTCGATGATAAGATTACCTCAGCTTTCGCTGATAGTACTCCCTGTTTATCTTTGCTGATTTCTGATATTGGTGCCTCTTTTAATTTAACTTCTGATTGTCCTGAGACCACAGTGACTGGACGATGATCGTCATTCCGTTTTTGCGACAATTCTTTTGTTTTACCAATACTCGGCTCATGATCAAAGCGGTCCGTCATTTGATTTGCCTTCATCGATTCTAACAAATTCGGATCACTCTCTGGGAGTGCTACTTGCTGGATCATCGTTTCAATGGTAGTTTGATCTTCGACTAAAGCCTGTTGAGTCGATGCCACCGGAACTTTTGCTTTTGCTTCGCTGTACTGATTGTTTAATTCAGGTTCATCCAGATCACTGTTGTCAGCTGGCTTGTTATTAAAACGATTCTTGTTCTCGTGGTTTTTAGCGTAATCATTATCCGCGGTTCCCAGTTCTACAATCAGATTGGTATTTCTGAGGGTTTCCCGGATTCCCTGCTTAAAGAGCAGACAGACCAGACTTTCATTTAGTATTTTTATTTCGGTTTTAGCCGGATGAATGTTTACGTCCAACATTCGACCAGGCAGTTCCATAAAAATAATGCCCAGCGGATGCTGATGTTTCATGCTATAACCCTCATAAGCTTCATCCAGAGCCTGAGCCAGGCGGTTGTTTTTGATATAGCGTCCATTAATAAAAAACACCTGGTCGTCGCGATGGTTTCGCAGGGTTTTAAGGTTTCCCACAAAACCTGCCAGCTTCATGGGTTTGTTCTCATAATCCAGAGCGATCAGATTATCGGCCATCTCAAGTCCATAAAGCCCCTTGATCACATCCATCACCTTGCCTGTTCCTGGGGTATCAAGGACAATTCGTCCATTGCTGCTGAGCTCGAAGCGAATCCCCGGATGGGAAATAGCAATTTTCTCCAACAGATCGCGAACGATTATTTCCTCTTTTTTATCCTTTTCCATATGTTTGCGACGGGCCGGGGTATTATAGAACAGATCACTCACCGTTATCTCGGTACCGCGATTATAAGCGCAGACCCGCTGATTGAGAAGCTTCCCCCCTTCAAACAGGGTTAGACTGCCAACCTCTTCGTGCTCGAAGCGGGTGGTAATCTGGACCTTGGCGACAGCCGAAACACTGGACAAGGCCTCGCCTCTAAACCCCAGTGATTCGATGGATTCCAGATCTTCGATGGTCGACAACTTACTGGTGGCATGGCGCTTAAAGGCCAGCGGAATTTCGTTATACGCAATACCGCAACCATTGTCCCGGACCGTAATCCGATTTTTTCCGCCCGCCTCGACGATCACGGTAATCTGGTCAGCACCGGCATCAATGGCATTTTCTACCAATTCTTTGACTACCGACACCGGTCGGATAATCACCTCACCGGCTGCTATTTTATTAATTGTTTCGTTATTTAACATCTTAATTTTCATGGAAAGTATTATATCATAAGATAATTAGACCGTCGACAAAACCTGGTAGAAAAAAAGGAGCTGTCATCTGACAGCTCCCTTAATCACGGAGTGGTTTGTGCTAAACTTACCTTTTAAATCAGGCGTTCATCCCCAGAGCGAAAAGGGGTTGCTGACCCAATGGTTCAGGCATTTGCCTTAACAACACTTACTAGCCTGTCCGGTTCTGCTTAAGACTTATTTCTACTCCTTTAAATTACAGTAATATTATTCTCCTACCATGCTCAGTTGTACATTAGAATCACCTTTGGGTCTGTTTAATACTGGTTTGCACTCTGGTAACTCAATTCCCAATGCTTCTTTCAGTACTTCTTCAATGGTTGAAACATGAATGATGGTTAAGGCATTTCGTACTTCTTCAGGAATATCACTGACATCTTTTTCATTATCTTTTGGTAACAAAATTTTTGTGATGCCACTGCGTTGAGCAGCGATAACCTTTTCCTTAATACCACCAACTGGCAACACCTGACCGCTTAAGGTAATTTCTCCGGTCATGGAAAGTTTTGAATCCACTGGCTTACCCAGAATCAATGACGCAAGTGCAGTGGTTAGGGTAACCCCGGCAGATGGTCCATCTTTTGGTGTTGAACCAGATGGTACATGAATATGGGTATCATTTTTGAAATAATCAAAACCATTGGCCAAATCACCCAAACGGGACCGGATCAGGCTCATCGCGATGGTGGCACTTTCTTTCATGACATCACCCAGTTGACCGGTTAGGGTTAGCTTGCCACTTCCTGGCATCAAGCTTGCTTCGGTAAAGAGGATTTCTCCACCGACAGCGGTCCACGCCATTCCAGTTACAACACCAGGCTTGTTATTATCCCCGGCTTTTTCGTGCCGTCTGGTTTTGTTTCCCAATACCTCACTAATATTTTGAGTTGTGACAACAAATGGCAGGTCAACTTTTTTCGAGACAATTTTCTCTGAAACAACCCGGGCAATTTTTGCCAGTTGTTTGGTCAGGCCTCGAACACCAGCTTCAGCGGTGTAATTTTCAACGATCGCTTCAACAGCAGTTTCCTCAATCTGAAGCATGTCAGTGGTTAAACCATGATCTTTTAAAACACTTGGTAATAAGTGATCAATGGCAATCCGTTTCTTTTCACCATTGGTATAGCTTGACAGTTGAATAATTTCGGCCCGGTCTAACAATGGTGCAGGGATCGTGCTGAGGTCATTAGCTGTCGCAATAAAGAATACCTCAGATAAATCGTAGGGAATTTCCAGATAATGATCTGAGAAGGTACAGTTTTGCTCTGGATCTAAAACCTCCAGGAGCGCTGAACCGGGATCACCCTGGTGGGACATACCCATTTTGTCAATCTCATCCAGGATGAAAACTGGGTTTTTTGCTTCAGCGTTGGCAATTCCTTTAATGATTCGTCCTGGCATTGCACCCAGATATGTTTTACGATGTCCTCGAATTTCAGCTTCATCCCGAACCCCACCTAAGCTGGCTCGTACATATTTGCGATCTAAGGCTTCGGCAATACTCTTGCCCAAACTGGTTTTTCCGGTTCCCGGAGGTCCCACAAGCAGAAGGATTGAACCTTGTTTATCTTCTTTTAATTTCATCACGGCCAGATGCTCAATGATTCTTTTTTTCACATCGTCGATGCCAAAGTGGTGAGACTCCAGTACCTGTCTGGCGTGTTCAATATCGATTTCTTTTTTCTCGCTGGTCCATGGCAGTTCTAAAAGCAAGTCAAGATAATTCATGATAACATTGCTTTCGCCACCGTTCGGCGGTGAGTTTTCAAATTTGCGAACTTCTTTTAAAGCGATTTTTTTGATATCGGCAGGCATATCTGATTCCAGAACTTTTTTCCGGTAATCAGCTTCTTCTTCGAGTTCCTCGTCCAATTCACCTAGTTCAGCTTTAATGTTTTTCAATTGTTCCCGAAGCATGGCTTCACGATAGGTTTTATCCTTACGTTGGGAGTATTTTTTGCTGATTTCCAGTTGCAGGTGTACCGAGTCCTTTTCCCGAATGATATAATCGATAAAACTCAGGGTCCGTTCTTTCAGTGAATCAATCTCCAAAAGAACCTGTTTGCTTTTTAAGGGAATGCCCATCATTGGGATCGTGTAACCCATAATTTCTTCTAAAGAAGGTAACCCTTCGAGGATGCTGACAAAATACTCAGCCCCTTTGAAATTATGACTTAAATCTTTCATCAGACCTTTAATATATAAAATCATTTCCTGTTCTTCATCAGCGTTGATATCAAGGACATCTTCCTGAATGGTGTAAGAAGCAGTAATTTGTTTTTCTTCAAAGGTGAAATCCAGAACTTTAACACGATTGATGGTGGTAATATCAATAATAAACCCATTATCGGATTTTTGGATATTGTCAAATTTCATTAACACACCGATACGATAAAACGAATCAGCCGTCAATTGAACTAATCCTTTATAATCCTTTGTTGATAAACCAATTGCCAGGGTATTATTCTTGATGATCAATTCTTTGATATTGTTGCCAATATCTTCGTTCACAAAAATACGATTTGAAATCCCCGGATAAATCACAGTTTCTGTGATCGGGATTAATGGTGCGTTTTTGATTTCTAGTGTGCTCATTTTTCTTCCTCCTCATCCTCTAATGATTTATTTTGTTTATTAAAGGATTTTGTTTAGTAAGGTGATCAATTGATCCAGTTCTTCATCGGTAAGACTGTTTTTAATACGTTCAATAACTTGAATCTGGGTTCTTTCTTCGGATCTGGCAATTGATTTACCCTTTGGTGTAAGATAGATAAAATACACCCTGCCATCCTCTGGCGAACGTTCCCGATACACACAGCCCATGGAAATAAATTTACTAATCAATTCGGTAATCGTCGGTTTCGAATTTTGCGTTTCCTGAGCCAATTGGCTAAAGGTAACCCGATAATTCTTGTCGATGACTTTCAGATAATATTTCTGTTTTGAGGTAACATCTTCCGCCTGACACTGGCAGGTTTCATTTTCATGCAAGGCCGCATCCAGTTTCAGCAGTTTATGATAAGCCTCATATAATTCATTTTTTTTACATGTCATATTATCACCCAACTTTTTATTAGTTAGTGCTTACCTAACTACTTGTTATTAGTATAGCTCCATGTGCCATTATTGTCAATAAAAGGTTAGGCTTATTCGGAATCGTTAAGCTTTACTTAATTTTTCTACTTCATTCACTCTTGATAAATCGTCTTTAATCCGCTATTGAACAGAACTTATCGGACTATTATTAAAAAGATTCGTGTCTAATCCTTTATCACTCTACATATTGACAAAAATCACTTGAAAGGCTATGATTTTAGGATAATAAATTAATTTGGACCAAAAGGAGACTATTATGGAAAAAACACCTTTGGCTTCCGTGGCTGGTAAAACGATTTACACCGCGGATTTAGATGCCTTAATAAAACAATTACCCCAGGAACAGGCGAATCAGTTTACTTCAAAAGAAGGACGACGTCAATTACTGGAAGAACTCATTGCCCAGGAACTTTTTTATTTAGAAGGTAAAGAAGCAAAGGTCGATGAAAGCGAAGAGTTTCAAAAAATGCTCATTGATGCCGAAGAAAAACTTCTTAAAACCCATATGATTGCAAAATTCATGATGGACATCGCCGTGCCGGATGAAGAAGTTCAGAAATTCTATGATGAAAACCCTAATCAGTTCATTGCTCCAGACAGCATTCGTGCCAGCCATATTCTTTTACCCAACGAGGAACAAGCTGTAACCATTATTGACGAAATCAAAAACGGCAAATCCTTTGAAGCAGCGGCAAGAGAGTATTCCATTTGTCCTTCCAACGAAAAAGGTGGAGATTTGAGCTATTTTTCCAAAGGCCAGATGGTTCCCGAATTTGAAACGGCTGCCTTTGCACTGGAAATTGATGAAATGACTGAACTGCCTGTGCAAACCCAATTTGGTTTCCATATTATCAAGCTGACCGACCGCAAGATTGCTCAAACGATTCCCTTTGATGCCGTCAAGGAGAATGCCCGCAATTACTTACTGCGTGAAAAACAGAACAAAGCATTTATCGGCAAGGTCGAAGACCTCAAACAAAAATATCCAGTTAAAATGGAAACAAGTACCCTATAACAAAAAAGACCGAAGCAATTTCTATGCTTCGGTCTTTTTTGATACTCTGGCCGTTCCGTTTTTCTTTCTATTCTTCGTCCTGATTTTTACAACACCCTTTGCCAATAAATCGGTGACCGATGATGAACCCGGCAATCGTAAAGGCAATTGTGAGTGCAACTAAGGCGCAAGGGACAATTTTATCCTTGTGAGCCATTACGCAGCATTGGCTGTCTTCATTCTTATTACAACACATTTTATTTCCTCCAGTTTACTTTATTTTATAATCTGATTTGTACCCTTATTTTTACTTTTAAATCACGAGGTCTATCGTACACCTCGTCACAGCATTTTTAACAAAATTTGAGATTTCCGGTTTTTAAAAATCTGTTAAACCGCTGAAAAAATCCAGCCGGTACACTTTATCCGGCTGGATCCTTTTTAAACCGAGATATCCAACAACTGGCCAATATTGGGGTCCGGTGCGGGACCTGCTACAGCTGCTGCCGGCGATGCTGTTTCCACCATTGCCACCATATCCGCCATTTGCTCGGTCCCAGTCTCCATGGCCATCTTCATCACCGATATACTGGCCTGTTGAGCGACCTGCATTTGACTCATTCCCATCGAAAGTGCTGCAATATCCATGTTTATTCCACCTTTCTTGCGGGTGATCCATGTACTCTTTCATGAATCAACTCCATCAAATTTAATCTCTGCCGTTTATTAAGTGCAGAACATACCTATATTTGTTATCGTATTAATTTGTATTTACTTAAACATTATATCACAATTTCAGAAATAATCCTTTAATCATCGATTAATTGATAGGGAATCTACAGATTTTGATTATATAAGTATTTTTGCCAGGATAAAAATTGCGGCCATCGCTGTCGCCCCCATAATGAGGGTCAATAGGGTCTGCGTTTTATAGCCATCCTGGGCCTCCATGCCGCCAAAGTTTGTCACCACCCAAAAGTAACTGTCATTTGCATGGGATACAGTCATTCCCCCCG
Source organism: Acetobacterium malicum subsp. dehalogenans DSM 11527 (assembly GCF_000472665.1). Lineage (GTDB taxonomy): Bacteria > Bacillota > Clostridia > Eubacteriales > Eubacteriaceae > Acetobacterium > Acetobacterium malicum. Next base: position 23,517 of record NZ_AXAC01000036.1, read on the forward strand.
CACCAATAGCTAGTACAGTCAGAGTCGCTGCCATCGGGCTGGTCAAACCTAACGCTGACATCATCGAGGTGGGATCTGAGTAGATTCCCATAATTCCTGCTGTGGTTGTCATTGCGACGGTTGAAGATCCTTGCGCGGTTTTTAAGATGGCCGCAATTAAAAACGGAAAAAAGATCCCGGCCTGGGAAATGAAACGCGCATTTACTTCAATAAAGTCAACAAAGCCGGCGGCTACAATTACCTTACCTAAAACCCCGCCAGCAGCTGTGACAAAAAGGATCGGTCCCACTACCTTTAAGGTTTCATTAGTCAACTCATAAAAATCAGCCATCTTCTTTGTTGAAATTAACAGGCCCAAGGCACATAGCAAGCCAACCGTCAAGGCAATCATCGGCGTCCCTAAAAAAATCAAAAGCTGTCCCGGCATTCCGGCAATAGCAAGCAAACTGGTAAGTGACCCCAGCGCCATCAGCAAAATGGGTACTAGAATGGGAGAAAGCGAAGCTAAACCGCCAGGTATTTCACCATACTCGGCAACCAGTTCCGTAACACTCTTTTGATAATCCAAATCCCCCACTTCATCCCGCGAACGCACTTTTCTACCAATAAATTTGGCAAATATCAGAGCGGCAATCAAAGTTGGTACAGAAACCAGGGTGCCCACACCGATGACCAGTAGCAGATTATTACCAACACCCAGGGATCCTGCTGCAGCAATTGGTCCCGGTGTTGGTGGAATAAAAACATGGGCCGTATAAAGCCCTGCCGATAAGGCTACGGTCATGGCCACTGATGAGTTTCTGATTTTCGCGCACATTGCCTTGCGAATTGGATTCAAGATCACAAACCCGCTGTCACAGAAAACCGGTACTGCCACAATCCATCCCATTATCATTAAAGCCAGCTCCGGGTTTTTGGGGCCAATCACCTTTACTACCATGTCTGCCAGTTTAATCGCGGCTCCTGTTTTTTCCAGTATCAGCCCAATTAATGCACCTAGAATAATTACGATCCCGATGCTTGTGAAAATTCCTGCAAAACCGGACCCCAAAATTCCGGGAATCTCAGCAAGTGGCAACCCTACTATTAGTGCAAGCAACAATGAAACGCCCATAATCGCTAGAAAGGGATGTACTCCCCATCTGGAAATGGCCAAAATCATCAAACTTATTGCGATCACAAATGTAATCATCAAAGCTAAACCGGTCATAAAATTCCCCTTTATTGATTTTATCAGCAATTGAATTGATCTAAAAGATGGGCACTTCTTTTTCTCTTTTTAATTTATAATTCTGAGGAAGTTTACCTAAAATAACGGATCATTCATTTTAATCAGCATTTCTTTTGCCATCAAAATATGTTATGATTGAAAAATGCAATAAGTGTCAAAAATAGTTAAGGAGAATAACTTTGAAAAAGAAACTGTATTTAATAGGTGTTCTTATCCTCTGTATTGTAACGCTGTCCGGCTGTATCTCTTCAGCTGAAAAAAAATCTGATCAGCTGGGTCTGGAATCCAGCGACCGCTATGAACTCCTCATTGGACTGAATGATGTGGGTACTGGCAAACAGGTTATGGATACCCAGGAAGCCATTGAAATAATTAAAATGAAACTGTTAAGCCATGTCAGTGGTGTCACCATTACAGTATCAAATGGTTATTATTATGTTGGGGCTTTTATTGTCGATGAAACGACCTTAAACTGCGTGATTTATGGTGCCGATGACGAATCCATCGCCGCCTTAGTTGATGAAATCAACAGCGATATGAATGTCTCTGTGCTGGTATCAAAAACCCCCAGCCAATACCGTCTGATCACACCATAAAACACAGTGGCACGATTAAAATACCCTTATTTCTTCAGTCCTTCTGGTAGAAGTCTGATCTAATTGAGGGTTTATTTTTTGTTCTGACAATCTCAATAACGTCCCATATGTTGTCAATCATAAAAGTGGGCTTGCACTTTTCAAGTGCCGAGGGGGTATTATATCCCCAGTTCACCGCGACCACATCCACCCCAACCTTATGACAGGCTTCGATGTCACGAACCTCGTCCCCGACATAGAGCATCTCGCCTGGTCTAATGTCATGTTTTCGCAGAACTTTTTTGATTTTTTTTGACTTGGATAAGAGCGCCGAACACATAATAAATTCGATCTCATGACTGATATCATAGGTTGTCAGAAAATCAGAAACCGTTTTTTTTATATTTGAAGTGAGAATTCCAATATGGTTGGTTTCCTTTCTCAGCGCCGTAAAAAAATCGTGAATATCTGCTGCAAAAGCATGAATTTCGGTTGATTCCTTTCGCATCATCTTTTGTCCATCCCGAAGCGCTCGGGGAAATTGGTAAAAGGGAATGTCCACAATTTCTTTGATTTCTTTGACATGGAGATTCTTAATATGCTGTAATTCTTCCATGGTCACGGTGCTGTATTTATACTTTGTCGCCAGTTCATTGTATATATTAAAGGCTTTCTCTTCGGTATCCGCAAGGGTACCGTCAAAATCGAAAACCACACATTTATAGGTCATAGATGACTCCTCTAATTTAGTTGTTGTTTAGTTCATATCCATTCACTTTACTTTTTAACTTTTTTCCTAAAGATTCGTGATAGAAATAATAATCCAAATCCAATCGTTGAGCTTCATGCATGGCCGCACTGCCAAAACGGATCAGATCCTCTTTGGTGTTGGCATGGTCCGGGTATTTGGAAATCCCGATATGGTTTCTCAGAGTAATTGATCTCTCCTCAATGATAAAGGGGCTTTCCAGCAATTTGGCCACTAACTGACAAATTTCCATTATTATTTTTATGCTGGCATCACAAGGATAAAACAAAACAAACTGATCCGTATAACGACGGACAAAGAGCCCATATTTTCCAATGGCACCATACAACCGCTCACTTAAAGACCGCATCAGCTGATCTTCAATATCCTGACCGAAAGCATCCCCGACTGCATGAATCCCCTCAACATGTATAAAAATCAAAGCCAGATACCTTTCGGAATTGATCCCACTTTTGTTAAAATAGTTGTCCAAAACCTGTTCCAATTTATAACGATTGGGCAGTTTGGTCACTGGATCCTGAACAAAAGCAGCTTCAAGTGCTTTTCGTTTTTCAATGGTTTCACTGACGTCAATCCCAAGCAATATATTCGTACTTTCCCCGTCTCTTCTGGAAAAAGTCGCATGATCCCACTGGATATAATGGATGTTTCCTTTGTAATCCTTGAATGGCAATGGTCTTTTGAAGTTTAAATTTTCATTGACAAATTTTCGATGCGCCCGATTGAGATTTCCGAAAATATCCCGCAAGTTTTTATTCTCAACATCGTCATAGGCAATCCCACTTAGTTGCTGTACTACATGGTTAATGCTTCTGACTTCAAAACTACTGTTGAATTCAATAAACAAGAGCCTGCTGTTATTAAGCACCTTATCAGTAAAAACAACTTGGGCATTCAGTTCTTCGCGCAAATCAACCTGTTTGGTGACATCCTGAAGAATCCCGATGGTTCGCAGATGCTCGTTATCTTTCGTAAAATAATGTCGGATTCGCAAATAAATATCCCTGATTTCGCCCCGGTTATTTTTAATCCGGTAATGGGTATCAACCTTTTCCTGTGCTTGAAATGCCCGCAAAAAAGCTTTCCACACCCGGTTCTGATCGTCCTCGTAGGCCATCCAGTAGATAATATCAAGGTTCGGTTCTACTTCCCCTTCTTCATAGCCCAGTATACTATAAAGTTCCCTCGACCAGTATATTTTTTTTGTTAAATAATTCATTTCCCAGTAGCCCAAATGGGCAAGATGTTGGATTTCCAGAAGCTCTTCTTTCTGCTGACTGATATACTCATCCTTCTCATAGGTTTTTTTCAAATCCGTACCGGTTACGACCATATAGGTCTTTTCTTGTCCCTTTTTTTTGCTTATTTTCAACGGTTTGAATACCAGATGAATTGGGATTATCTCGCCGCTTTTATGAAAAAATTTGATATCTCTTTCATAAACACCCTTTTCGGCAATTCCTTTTTTCAGTTCATCCAGTTCGTCTTCAAAAATGTAGTCCATGGGAATACGCTGGATACTTTTGCCAATAATTTTATCTGCCGGCTTTCCCTGGTATTTCAAAAACGTTTCGTTTGCCTTATATATAATTCCTTCTTTATCAACCACGACGATGCTGTCCGTTACCTGGTTGAACACACCCTGAAACATTCTTTCAGCCTGTTCCCATTCTTCCCGCCTTCTTCTAAATTTTACGAGATGATATGCTATTGCTCCAGCCATACTAAAAAAAACAATGGCTCCAAAAATTACCATCGTTATTATTTTCTCTCCTGAAAAAATATTTATTTCATTCAGCATAGCGAACACCTTACTTTCTGATGTCTCATGTTATCGGCATTTCCTGCCCGATCATATCTATAGAAAGATGATCATCAGGATATTTGCCTTCAATTCACAGATATATTATAATACATACTGTCAACAAAATCCATTGCTGAACATTATTATTTTCGAAATTGTAAAACCTGTTTAAAAACAAACAATAAATTAAACGGTTGATACTTAAGTGATCATTTTTGACTTATGGAGCGATCTAGATTCAGGTCAAAATGAATTCGATATTTTTACAAATCCTCAGAAGAAAATAAAATAAAATATCTTAAAAGCTTTGACAAACTGAAAAATAATGTTACAATAGATTCATCACTTCACTAGACTACAGTAATAAAGTATATGTTTGAACAAGGAGGTTCACATGCTTTTCAATTATACCATCGACGGATTCGAAAACATTCAACATCAGGATTATTTTGCTTTGCAGCAAATTAACCATAAGCTCATGTCGCTTTACCGGTCCTTTGGCTATCATCAAATTTCCACCCCCACCTTTGAAACCTACGATCTATACGTAAATGAAGATTCCATACCGAGTGACGATCTCTTCAAGCTGGTGAATCATCAAGGTAAGGTCCTTGTGCTGAAACCGGATGCCACGTTGCCAGTCACCCGAATGGCCGCCATGAACCATCCCAATTCTCAGGATGTCATCAAATTTTCTTATGAGACCAACATCTATCGGAATTTTTCATCACCGGAGATTATTAAGAAAGAAATCACCCAAATTGGGATCGAATATTTTGGCAACAACAGCCCCGAATGCGACGGCGAAGTGATTGCCTTGGCCATCCGTTCCTTATTGGAAAACGGCATTAATGATGTGCATATTGATCTGGGCCATGTCGGATTCATCAATTTTCTTTTTGATGACCTGGCCTTTTCTGATAAAGAAAAAGCAACCCTGTTCAAATACATCGAAAACAAGAACATTGGCGATATCGCTGACTATCTGGAAAAGCTGGCCTTGCCGGATGATAAAAAAGCCATCATTCTTAAACTTCCACTGCTCTATGGCGAGCCTAAAACCGTTTTAAAACAGATGGAAGCCCTGTGTATCAATGATAAAATGCATCAGGTCGTCGAAAAAATCTCTGAAATCTACGCCCATCTGGAAATCATTGGCCTGGCCGACTATGTGAGTTTCGATCTTGGTTTTACCAATCAGATGAACTATTACAGTGATATCAACTTTAAAGGCTATATCAACAGCTGTGGCGAACCGGTGATCAGCGGCGGACGTTACAACCATTTATCAGAAAAATTCGGCATTCCCCGCCCTGCCTGTGGTTTTGCCATTGATCTGCTCAAAGTGATTGATTACATGGAGCAACACCAGCTGCTGCCCCGGGATGACCAGAGGATCCATGTGATTTTTTATGAAAAGCCACAAAAAACGGATGCCTACAAAATAGCGGAGCAATTGCGATCTAGAGGATCCATTGCCGAAGTTTTCCTGCTAAATGAGACGAAAGAATCACAGGTGTCGTCTTTCCAGGCAAATGCTCTTTATAAAAATGCCGCGTTGTACTTCCTGGCCGGTGGCAAACTCTTATCTGAACATAATGGAAAATTCTCGGAAATCAAAGCAATCGATGCAGAATGCGAGGTGGCGTAAATGGTAATCCGATTCGCCCTGGCCAAGGGCCGTGTCGCCAAAAAAGCGATTGAACTGTTAATCGATCTGGGTTATATTTTTGAAGACTACTCGGAAAAAAGTCGCAAACTGATTTTTACCGACACCACCGGTACAATTGAGTTTTTTCTGGTAAAATCACCGGATGTTCCCACCTATGTGGAGAAAGGCGCCGCCGATATTGGGATTGTCGGTAAAGATGTGCTACTGGAACACCCAGCCCAGGTTTATGAGATGCTCAACCTGAATATCGGCAAATGCAAAATGTGTGTGGCTGGCTTTGAAAACCACCCCATCCCCTATGGCAAAAAAATGGTGGTCGGCACCAAATATCCGGTCATTGCCAAAGACTATTTCCACACCAAGAACCAACTGGTGGACATCATTAAAATTAACGGCTCGGTGGAGCTGGCCCCGCTGATTGGTCTGGCTGATTGCATCGTCGATATCGTCGAAAGCGGCAGCACCTTGAAAGAGAACGGGCTATCGGTCCTGGCTGAGATCTGCGAGATCAGCTCCCGACTGATCGTCAATCAAGTCAGCCTGAAAACTAAAAGGGAAATGATCGACCCCATTATCAAGGCATTTGAAAACCAGTTGTAGTTATTCGTGACGATCGACGAGAGCTGGTTATTTAATAAAATCGAGAGGAATAAAATGAAAACTATCATCTATAAACTAGGCATGGATCTTGATACCATATTGAAGCGCAACGAAGATGAGCGGGAGGATATTCGCAACGCCGTTCTGGAAATTATCAAGGGGGTAAAAAAAGAAGGCAATGCCGCCCTTTTGTATTATACTCAGGCCCTTGATCACTGTGTCCTCACCCACTTGCAGGTGACTGAAGCAGAAATTGATGAAGCTTTTTCCGCGGTGCCCGCTGAACTTCTGGATATCATCCGGGAAGCGGCCCAGAACATTCGTGATTTTCACGAAAAACAGTTGGAAACAACCTGGACCTACACGCCCAAACCCGGGGTCATCCTGGGTCAACACATCACCCCGATTGAACGGGTAGGACTCTACGTCCCTGGCGGTAAGGCCACCTACCCCTCAACCGTGCTGATGGATGCCATACCGGCGCTAGTGGCCGGGGTAAAGTCCCTGGTGATGGTAACTCCGCCGGGACGGGATGGAAAAATCAACCCCACGATCCTGGCTGCCGCAAAAATCGCCGGCGTCCACGAAATTTATAAAATCGGCGGTGCGCAAGCGGTTGCTGCCCTGGCCTATGGCACGGAAACCATTAAACCGGTCAATAAAATTGTCGGTCCTGGTAATATTTATGTGGCCACCGCTAAAAAAGAAGTTTTTGGCAAGGTTGATATCGATATGATTGCCGGTCCCAGCGAGGTGCTGATCATTGCCGATGAAAATGCCAACCCGGTTTATGCTGCTGCCGACCTACTATCGCAGGCCGAACACGACGAACTGGCGATGCCGATTCTGGTAACGACCTCCGAAGCGCTAGGGACGCAAGTCATTGAAGAAGTCTACCGGCAGATCAGTGAAGACCTTAACCGCAAAGAGATCGCCAAAAAATCAGTGGATGAATATGGGTTTGTCTTTATTGTCAAGGATCTCGACGAAGCCTTTGAGCTGTCCAATCAGATTGCTCCCGAACATCTGGAACTCTTGATCGAACACCCCATGGATTCGCTGGAAAAAGTAAAAAATGCCGGTGCCATCTTTATGGGTGCCTACACCCCAGAACCCCTGGGCGATTATTTTGCCGGACCCAACCACACCCTGCCGACCTCCGGCACGGCCAAATTCTCCTCACCTCTGGGAGTCTATGACTATCTGAAAAAATCCAGCATTCTTTCCTATGATCAGGCCGCATTGCAATCAGTCTATCCAAAGATTGCCGCCTTTGCCCGTTCCGAAGGATTGGACGCCCATGCCAAAGCAGTTGAAAGGCGGTTTGAAGACTAATGGAATCACTGATAAGAAAAAATATCCAGCAATTAATTGCCTACAAGGTGGACGCCCCGCAGTTTGAGATCATCGTCAATGCCAATGAAAGTCCTTATGACTTTCCCATGCAGCTCAAACGAAAGTTTTGCGTCGACATCTGTAACACCGATTTAAACCGCTATCCAGAGGCCTGTTTCCCGGAACTGATTGAAGCCATTACCGACTACACCGGTGTCCCGGGCGAAGGCATTATCTGCGGTTCCGGCTCTGATGAGCTGATTGCGATGATCAACCAGGCCTTTGTGGATCCCGGCGATGTGGTGGTCTCCCACTCGCCCTCCTTTTCAATGTACGACATTTGGGCCACCATTGCCAACGCCCGGCATATGATGGTACCGGACCTACCAGGTCACCTTCCCGATGTGGAGGGCATGATTGCGGCTGCCTGCCAGAATCAGGCGAAACTGCTTTATATCTGTAATCCTAACAACCCCACTGGCTATATTTTTAGTCGAACAGATATTATCAAAATTTTGGATTCGGTCCCTTCGCTGGTGATCCTGGACGAAGCCTATATCGAGTTCTTTGGCGAATCTGGTGTTGATCTGCTGGATAAGTATCCCCGCTTGCTGGTGCTGCGAACCTTGTCCAAAGCCTTCGGTCTGGCTGGCATCCGCTGTGGCTATGCTCTGGGCAACAAAGAGATTATCGATATTCTTTACAAGGTTAAAGGGCCCTACAACCTCAATGTTCTGACCCAAAAATTAGCCGTCATCGCCTTGAAAAACCGGGATGCAATCCTGCGAAATCTGGAAATTTTAAGGGCAGAGCGCCAAAAAGCCATGCGTGTGCTGGAAACCATGCCTGGCCTGACCCTTTTTCCTTCCGGTGCCAATTTTATTTATTTTGAAACCGACCGGGCTGAAGCCATCTATCAAGCGCTCCTGAAACGAAATATCCTGATCAAACGCTTTATTGAAACAGATGCAACTCCCGGCAGTATTCGTTTTTCAATGGGTAAACCCCAGGAAAACCAAAAGATTCTGGATATTATCAAGGAGGTCGTGTACAATGAAGCGTAAAAGCACATTAAGCCGGTCCACCACCGAAACCGAAATTTCGCTTTCACTCAATATTGATGGGTCTGGAATAGCCAAGATCAACACCGGCGTTGGTTTTTTTGATCACATGCTGACACTCTTCACCAAGCATGGTAAATTTGATCTGACCATCGACGCCCATGGGGACGAGGCTGACAACCACCATGCCATTGAAGACATTGGCATTCTACTGGGAAAAGCCTTTTATGATGCGTTGGGGGACAAGGCTGGCATTAATCGCTATGCTTTCCAGTTCACCCCGATGGATGAGGCCCTGTGCCGCACCTGTGTGGACATCAGCGGCCGCAGTTACCTTGTTTTCGATGTCCCCCTGAACCGGGAATTCATTGGTGACTTTGAAACTGAAATGCTGGAAGAGTTCTTTAGCGCTTTCACCAGCAACAGCAAAATGACCCTCCATGTGGCTTCCCTCTACGGCAAGAACAACCACCATATTGTGGAAGGAATTTTCAAATCGCTGGGCCGAACACTAAAAGACGCCTGCACGATCGAAGCTGGCAACACCGAAATTCCATCCACTAAAGGAATAATAGAATAACAGGAGGACAACCATTGATCGCAATTGTCGACTATGATGTCGGAAATTTAAAAAATGTCTATACGGCCCTGGGTGATGTCGGTCTTTCCGGCACCATCACCCGGGATAAAAAGGTCCTGGATGCGGCTGACGCCATCATTCTACCAGGAGTTGGAGCTTTCTCCGACGCCATGGACAACCTCAGAAAATTTGATCTTATTGACACCCTTAATGATAATGTAAAAAAAGGCAAGATCCTGATGGGCATCTGCCTCGGTATGCAACTGCTTTTTGATAAAAGCTATGAGGACGGTGAATTTTCCGGACTCTCCTATATCCCTGGAGAAATTGTCAAATTCAACGCCCCCGGGATAAAAATCCCCCATATGGGCTGGAACAATCTGGTGATCAACCGGGACAGCCCATTGGTCAAGAACATCGGCACAGAAGACTATGTCTACTTTGTCCATTCCTACTATGCCAAACCAGACAGCTTTGATGATGTGGTGGCTTATGCGGAATACAGTGTCAAGGTACCCGCGATTGTTCAAAAGGACAACGTCATTGGGATGCAGTTTCATCCGGAAAAAAGCTCCAATGTGGGCTTCCAACTACTAACGAACTTTAAGGAGATGATATCATGATTGTGTTTCCGGCCATCGATTTAAAAAACGGCAAATGTGTCCGCCTGATGCAAGGGCAGAAGGATGCCGAAACCATTTATTTTGACAACCCGGTGGATGTCGCCCTGAAGTGGCAGTCCAAAGGTGCCCAGTATCTGCATCTGGTCGATCTGGATGGGGCCTTTGACGGTCAACCGAAAAATCTGGAACTGGTTAAAGATATTGTCACCGCTCTGGATATCCCAGTAGAATTGGGCGGTGGCATAAGAACCCTGGAAATCGCCAAAGACTATATCGACAGTGGCGTGGCCCGGATCATCATTGGTACCCAGGCCGTCAAAGATTTTGAATTTATCGTCAAACTCCTGGATCTCTATGATGAAAAGGTCTGCGTCTCCATTGACGCCAAAAATGGTTTAGTTTGTACCGAAGGCTGGGTCGAAAGCAGTAACATTGAAGCCCTGGAACTGGCCAGCAACCTGGAAAAACTGGGTCTATCCACACTGGTTTATACCGACATATCAAAAGACGGCATGATGACTGGTCCTAATTTTGAGATGCTCAAGGTGCTCAATGACAACCTGAAAATCGATATCATCGCTTCGGGCGGTATCTCAAAATCGGCCGACCTGATCCGTCTTCAGGAAATGGGACTTTACGGTGCCATTACCGGAAAAGCCCTATATGAAGGAGCCATCGATCTGGAAAAACTGTTGCAAGAGGAGCTGAAATCATGCTGACCAAACGGATCATCCCCTGTCTGGACGTGGATCACGGCCGGGTGGTGAAAGGTAAAAAATTTCAGGATATTCAGGATGTCGCTGATCCGGTCGAACTGGGCCGGTACTACTCTGACCAGGGCGCCGATGAGCTGGTTTTCTACGATATCACCGCCAGTTATGAAGATCGGGACATATTTATTCATATTGTAGAAAAAGTAGCTGAAGCAATTCGTATTCCTTTTACCATTGGAGGCGGTATCAGCAAGGTCGAAGATTTCCGAAAAGTGTTGATGGCCGGCGCTGATAAAGTCTCCGTTAATTCATCAGCCGTTAAAAACCCCCAGTTGATCCGCGAAGCGGCCCTTCGTTTTGGAGCCCAATGTGTGGTTTTATCCATCGATGCCAAACGCAATAATAAGGGTTCCTGGGATGTCTATGTTAAAGGCGGCCGAGAAAACACCGGCATTGATGCCATTGAATGGGCAAAACAGGGTCAGGACCTGGGAGCCGGAGAAATTTGTATCAACTCCATCGATACCGATGGGGTTAAAAAAGGCTATGATCTGGAGCTCAACCAAAAACTCTCCAGTCTTCTGACCATTCCGATTATTGCCTCCGGCGGGGCCGGAAAAATGGAAGACTTTGCCGAAGTCTTAAAAGTGGGCGCCGATGCGGCACTGGCGGCATCCGTTTTTCACTATAAAGAAATTCCCATTGTTGATTTAAAGAATTATTTGCACAATCAGCAAATACCTGTCAGACGGGTATAGAAAGGTAACACATGGATTTAGAAAACATAAAATACAATGAAGCGGGATTAGTTCCTGCCATCGTTCAGGATTATGAAACCCGTCAGGTGCTGATGATGGCCTGGATGAACGAAGAAGCTTTAAAATTGACCCTCGATACTAAAAAAGCCACCTTTTACAGTCGCAGCCGCCAGGCCTTGTGGGTAAAGGGCGAAACCTCTGGTAATACTCAGGCAGTGGTTAAAATCAACTACGATTGCGACGGTGATACGCTCCTGCTCCAGGTAAATCCAAACGGACCAGCCTGTCATACCGGAAATACTTCCTGTTTCTACCGCAGTTTAGCCATTGATCAAGATGCCAACCTGGGTAATATGGAAATCTTAACAATGCTTTATGACCTCATTGCCGACCGTAAAACAAACCCTCTTGCCGGTTCTTATACCAACTACCTGTTTGAAAAAGGCGTAGATAAAATCTGTAAAAAAATTGGCGAAGAAGCGGCTGAAACAATTATTGCCGCTAAAAACAATGATCCTGCAGAGCTTATTTATGAAGCTTCGGATCTGATCTACCACTTGCTGGTATTGCTCAATAACCAGAATATCGATTTGGAATCGTTATTCCATGAACTGACTAAACGACATAAATAAGTCTTCCTAAAGCCGATTAAATAAACTTTAATCGGCTTTTTCAGAAAATTTTATCCAAACAAAAAAGGGGCGCTTGTCACACCCCCTACTACTCCAATTAACAACAATCACCGCCGCAAAAACTACGATTGGTCATTTTGGCTTTCATCAGCATCACAACCAGTTCGTCCTGGGTCATCCCTGACCAGGTCGCTAATTCAAGATTTGATGGATAGGAGCCTTTTCGTTTGATTTCACCATCCACCACCGTAATCGGCAACTCACTGGTCCCGTTTTTTGAAACAACCTCACTGACTTCTTTATTCCTGGCGAATACATCCGGGTTTTCAATCAAACCATATCGCAGCACATTTTTACCTTCGCTTGTTAACGCCCGAAGCATCGTTTTAATCCTTAACGCTTCGCGATCTGCTCCTGAACCACAACCATTGCCAGTGTTGCATATTTCCGGATCGTATATCTCAATTGTTTTCATTTTCTCCACTTCAGTTCATTTTTATTTCGACTAAAATTAATCAGCACTCACATGAACTACCTTTCATATTAGTATAGGTCTAAAGTAATCCAATTATTCGATTCTGTCAAGTTATATTGTGAATCGCTTAAGATGTTTTACAGCTAGTTTAACAAAACCTTCTTTTATCAAATATGTTAATTCTAACCGATATTTTTATTGCATTCAAACTATTAATCATGTATAATATAGATACTCCGAAGTTTAAGATTTCTAAGGCGTCTGCTATGAACTTAAACCCGTAGGGTATGACCGGAAACGGTTATGTCTCCCATTGTGGAAAAGGGGCTTGACAGAATAATTTTCTTGTCATTTTGCATTGTTTTAGTGCAGAAAAAAAAGGCCATTCCATCCGGAGTGGTCTTTTTTTTCCCTGAACGTCCCTGAATTTTATTTATTTGTAACCGAAATAATTTAATCAGGACACTTTCTTTTAGACACCAAAACCGGACTAACCAACCGGTTTTGGTTTTTTTTAAGACTAATTATTCAGAAGACAAGCCCTGATAGCCATTACTGGTTCAGGACTTGTCTTTTGTTATCGATATTAGGTATCAACCTCCTGCAACAGGTGGAAAAATAGCCATGTATCCATCCTCTTTAATAGGAACAGCGAGCATCGCATCGACCTTCCCGTCAACCCCATCGACAATAAGTGCAGCGATTTCCGGTGCGGTAATTCCCAGACTGTCAATGACATCCTGGCCAGTCATCCCAGGTGTATAGTCCATTTCGACGATCTTTCCTCGGCCTTCCCGAAAGTTTGCAAATAATTTTATCTTGATTGCCATAGTTCCTCCTAAAATTTAAGGGACGATCAAAGATCGTCCCTTAAATTTATTTTATAATAAACCTAATTTTTCAAGACGTTCTTCCGTTGGAATACCATCTTCATCCCAGCCCCGTTCTTTGTAGTAAAGTGGCAGTAATTCATCCAGTTTATGGACCCAACCTTTTGTCGGTCCATCTGGCATTTCTTCCTCCAGAAAACGCGGTGGTAAGGTATCTTCTTCTGATGAAATACCAGCTTCTAAGTTAAAGAGTTTTTCCAGATTCCAGATTCGTTCGCCGGCTAACAGAACGTCTTCGGCACTCCAATCGGTTCCCAGAACCTCGTTTAACATATCAGCGTATTGCTGAGCACCCAGAGCAAATGAGGTAAACAGACATAAGCCAGTAGAGTCGATAACTGCGGTCAGATCCTGGAATACTTTTGCCCAAACCTCTTTACCAGCTAAATCAAAACGATCCAATTTTTCTGGTAAACCCAGGATTTCAGGAGAAATCAGGTAACCACGAACATGGCATCCACCACGGTTGGAGGTTGCATATTGAAGACCCATGCCCTGGATTCCACGGGGGTCATAAGCTGGTAAGTCTTGTTTCTTAACCGACATTGAGTATTCCGGAACGCCAAAGAAATCAGCCAATCGGTAAGAACCACGAGCCAGTAAATCACCAAAGCCTTCTCGATTACCCATCTTTTTCAGCCAATGGACAACTGAATCAGCGTTGCCGAATTTCAGGATCACATCATCATCCAACATTTCATCGGTGATGTAACCACGTTGATATAATTCCATGGCAGCTGCTAAAGTTGCGCCGGCTGAAATGGTATCAATACCCAGTTCATTACACCAGTAATTCGCATCGATAACCACTTCCATATCATCAATTCCGAGGTCACCGGCAAATACCCAAAGGGTTTCATATTCTGGTCCGCCAATCCCATCAGGACTCTTATCGCTTTTGACCCAGCGACCACAACCAATTGGACAATGGTGGCAGGGATTACGTTTGATCAGATATTTTTCGGTCAAGGTTTCGCCGCTGACTGCTTCAGCATCCGGATCCTGGCCGCCCTGGAAGTTTTTAGTTGGGTAAACCCCATGTTCATTGATAATATTAACCAGTACGGCGGTTCCGTAAGTTGGTAGCCCACCACCAGTAACACCATTTTCTTTTAATAAGGTTCGGCATTCTTTAGTAACGGCCTTTAAGCCATCTGGTCTGGCAATTTCTGGTTTTAAACTTCCTTTAACGGTAATGGCTTTCAAGTTCTTGGAACCCATTACCGCACCAACACCAGAACGGCCAGCAGCTCGATCTTTTTCATTCATAATGGCTGCCATCTGAGACAGTTTTTCACCAGCCGGGCCGATGGTTAAAACCTTGGAACCTGGCTGTTTTTCTTGTAATAGATCACTGGTTTCGGAAACCATTTTGCCCCATAGATCAAGAGCCGGTACAATTTCTACCTTATCTTCATCGATACTGAGGTAAACCGGCAGGCTAGCTTTACCTTCAACAATAATGGCATCATAGCCAGCATATTTCAGGTAGGCACCCCACTCGCCACCAGAGTTTGAAGAAGCGATGCAGCCGGTTAACGGTGACTTTGTAACAACCATATACCGACCACCGGTAGGAGTCGCTGTCCCCGACAACGGACCATTGATAAAGACGATCTTATTTTCTGCCGCAAAAGGATCAACCTGCGGATCAACCTCATCCATATACAGCTTTGTTCCTAAACCACGACCACCAATATATTTTTTTGCCAACTCAAAATCCAGATCTTCAGTTGTCACTTCATTGGTCGTCAAATTGACACGTAAAATTTTTCCCATGTAACCAAACATTTCGTACGCCTCCTAAATTTTATTTATTTGTAACCACTATCATTATACCCAAATTTTACCTTTTATTCAATCGAATAAAGGAAAGATAATGACAAGCGCAAAAATTTATAGCTGTTTTAGGATTCATCGCGCAATTTTTGATCAATTTTCGAGCGTAAATTTTATCAGTCCACCAGACCGATAGTTTTGAGGATGTTATAACCTAGTCTTCGTTCCTGACCTGCATAAGGATAAGCATGCATGACGATCATCGGATTAAAGTTAAGCTCAATGATTCCGTAGTTTGAATCGGGATCGCGATAGTCTGCTAAGATAATATCAATCCCACAAAATTTCGCATCGAAAGCCTTGGCAGCCTTTAAGGCAATTTCAGAAAAATAGGGATGCATTTCTTCAGTAAAGTCAATACTGTCCCCACCAGTACTGATATTGGAATTTCCCCGGAGAAATATCATTTCCTCTTTTGGGGGTACCGACTGATTAGACAGACCCTGTTTTTTTAGAAACATCTGGGACTGATCATCCAGCTCAATTTTTTTTAGCGGACTGGTATGGCCGTCGCCCCGATAAGGATGTTTGTTTTTTTCATCAATAAGTTGCTGGATGGTGGAAGACCCATCGCCAATCACGTTGGCGGGACGGCGATGCAGGACTGCCACGACCTCGTCTCCCATCGTTAAAAAACGGTATTCCAGGCCAGGGATATAATCTTCTATTAATATTGTATCGTCGTGCTCAAAGGCAATCCGAGCGCCTTCAAAGAGTTCCTCCAGGGTGCCGCCCTGATCAAAAATACAGATGCCCAAACCAAAATTGGTGGACTTAGGCTTGATCACAACTTTTTCACCTACATATTTTGCCAATTTTTGTTTTGCTTCCTGAAAAGAAAAGTATTCTTCACCATTTGGAACTGGTAGACCATTTTCTTGCAGAATTTTTTTGGTGACAACCTTATTCTCCATTAGCAAAGGCGTAATATAATTATCAACGCTGGTCTTTGTCGCCTGCTTAACATATTCCCGGTGACCATTTTTCTCCAAACGCACAATATTGTCAGCCGCATCCATGGGCACCACTTTTATTCCCCGGGTCAGCGCCTCTTTGATTAAAATCTGTGTCGACATTTCCCAGCTTTCAAAACCTTTCAGACGATAGTGATCCGCGTCAGACTGTTTTTTGTACGCTTTGGCCATTTCCAGATTGGCATCGAGACAGCCATTTTCCTGCATTAATAATTTTAGTCGGTGAGCATAGGTCGTTTCCGGTTGTCTTACCCGGTTCTGCATTTCTTTAATACACTGTTCCTGATTTAAACCCAGGTATTCATTAACTTCAGCCACCTTTTCCAGAATATCGTCAGCCCAGGCCGTTTTCAGCGTCCAGTGCCGATGATCCAGCAATTCCAAATCTGGCTCAAGCCCATGTTCAGCCACCGCGACCTCATTAATAAGGGCTTCCTGCTGCCAGGTATCAAAAAACTCTTCTCCTTCCAACAATAAAAAGAGCATAAAAATATTCATAAATTCCAGATCTATTTTTGCGATACCGCATTTATCAAAAACATTGAGATCGATGGTTCGTATTTCCAGATATTGGATGCCTTCTTTCTCTAAAGAGTCCAGTACGTTTCGATAATCTTTTGGTTTTAAGCGGATCTGCGCATACAATTCTTTCGCTTCAGAAATGTCTCCCCGTTCCACAAACTCATTGATGCTCCGGATATAATCTTTGATCGAACTATAATCCGGGTAAAGATCTATTTCATTTTTATAACCGCTGCAACTGCCATTGCGGGCGGAGGTTCCGCCGGGGCTGAGATAGGTTTCATTACCACAGTCTCCCATACATTGCAGGCATTCCTCAATGTATGAATTATGAAGACCGGGAGTACAGCCCATTAAATAGATGATCAACCAGCGATAACGCAAAAAGTTGCGCAGGACCTTTAAATAAATACGATCTTTAAATTCTTTATAGCTTTCCTGCGTACCCAGTTCCTGCCAGAGTGTTGTCAAGAAATCCTCGCTAAAAGAAAAGTTATAATGGATACCAGAAATCAGTTGTCGTTTGCCGCCATACTTGACCATCAGTTTTTCGCGATATGCCCTTGCTTTTTTCCCTTCTTCCCCCTGATAAGAGGCAATCGGGATCTGTTTGTCATCTGGGATATTACATGGCATCGAGTATGGCCAAAATAACTCATTATTCTCGCCAATCTCGCCAATGACAATATCTGTAAGTGCTTCCAGAAAGTCATAGGTTTCGTCTACTGAATAAAAAACCGGTGTAACCAGTTCAATTTGGCTTTCCGAGAAATCTGTTGTAATATAAGGATTTTTAAGTTTATCGCCAAAAATCGGCGGATGTGGTGTTAATGCAAGCCGTCCCTGTTGTGTCACCCGGAGTCCTTCTCTTTCTACTCCAAACCCTGCAGTTAAAATACTTTCTGGTGTCATTTTATTTTTTAATATTTCAATCATGCTCATAGCCTTTCCGTTGTTGTACAGATAAATCGGTCTGAACTGTACAAAATTTTTTTAATTATACCACAAAAAAGATTAATTCTAACTAACTATTTCCCTTTGATTGCTAGGGAATAATCATTATTTTCGCCCTATCACGATCATTCTATCCCGATTGCAATACTTATTTGCTTAAAGTATTGACAAATAAAACAGATGATGTTAGACTTTACTCATTGAGTTAGGAATTGCTAACTCAATTTTAGAAATCACTTTGTTAGTTAATGCTAACCAATCAGGAGGAAAACCATGCTACTATCAATGGCGACACCCGGAGAAAAAAATTACATAAAAAAAATCACCGGTAAAGATACCACCCACAAATTTCTGGCCAGCCTCGGTTTTGTTGAAGGAGCTGATGTCACGATCATATCTGAACTTTCTGGCAACATTATTTTAAATATTAAAGATACCCGGGTTGCCATCGATAAGAGTATGGCCAACCGCATTATAATTTAAGGAGATCAACATGAAAACACTCAGAGCTGTAAAATGTGGAGAATCCACTAAAGTTGTAAAACTCCATGGCACCGGCCCGATCCGACGCCGGATCATGGATATGGGCATCACCAAAGGTGTTGATGTCATTGTCAGAAAAGTTGCACCCCTGGGAGACCCCATCGAAATCACTGTACTTGGTTACGAACTGAGCATTCGTAAAGCCGATGCTGAGCTGATCGAAGTTTTTTAACCGCTACCGAAAAAAATAATTTAACAGCCATGGCTGTTAAATTTTTGCCCGTAATGTTAGGCAATGCTATCAAATTAAAGAGGAGAACTTATATGAACTTAAAAATTGCATTAGTTGGAAATCCCAACTGTGGTAAAACAACCATGTTCAATGCGCTCACTGGCAGTTCCCAGTATGTGGGCAACTGGCCGGGGGTCACAGTTGAAAAGAAATCCGGCAAACTGAAAGGACACAGCGATGTTGAAATCATCGATTTGCCTGGTATTTATTCCCTGTCTCCCTATACTCTGGAGGAAGTGGTCTCCAGAAACTATTTGCTAAACGAAAAACCCGATGTCATGATTAATATCGTTGATAGCAGTAATATTGAAAGAAACCTCTATCTAACCACTCAATTGCTGGAAACGGGTATTCCCATGATTCTGGCCTTGAATATGACCGACATTGTCAAAAAGCGTGGCGATATCATCAATATCAAAGCCCTTTCCAAGCGGCTGGGTTGCGAAGTGATGGAAACCTCCGCCGTCAAAAGCGAAGGCTGTGCTGAACTGGCCGAGAAAGCCATTGCTCTTGGCAAAAGCAGGCAGAAGCCAAAACCACTGCTGATTTTTTCAAATGACATCACAGAAACCCTTAGTAAAATCGAATCAATCATTAAGGCCAAAAGCACCACCGAACATCCGGATTTTTATGCCATCAAACTTTTCGAACGCGATGAAAAAGCCATCGAACAGCTCAAACTTTCAGATACGGTAATGGCCGAAATTACGGCCCTCACCGCATCATGTGAAGAAGCCATGGATGATGATAGCGAAAGCATCATTACTCATGAACGCTATCAGACCATCAGCCGAATCGTTTCAGATACGATCAAAAAGAAAGCCAGCACCGGTATGACTACCTCTGACAAAATCGACCGGGTCGTGACCAATCGCTTTCTGGCCTTACCCATTTTTGCCGGTATTATGTTTTTGATGTATTTTGTCTCTGTTACCACGGTGGGCGCCTGGGTAACGGACTGGACCAATGACGTACTCTTTGGTGAAATTATTCCCCCGGCTGTGGAAGGGTTGCTTATTTCCTGGGGCACGGCAGAGTGGCTGAATTCGTTGATTCTTGATGGAATCATTGGCGGTGTTGGTGCGGTCCTCGGTTTTGTCCCGCAAATGTTTGTCCTTTTCCTCTTTCTTGCCATTCTTGAGGATTGCGGTTACATGGCCCGGGTTGCTTTTATCATGGACCGGGTCTTTCGAAAATTCGGTCTGTCCGGCAAGTCGTTCATACCATTGCTGATTGGGACCGGCTGTAGCGTTCCCGGAATTATGGCATCCCGAACCATTGAAAATGAACGGGACCGTAAGATGACCATTATGACGACATCCTTTATTCCCTGTTCAGCCAAGTTGCCCGTTATTGCCCTGATTGCCGGCGCCTTATTCCCCGGATCAGTCTGGGTTGCACCTTCAGCCTACTTCATCGGGGTAGCGGCTATTATTGTCTCCGGTATCATTTTAAAGAAAACCCGGGGCTTTTCCGGTGACCCGGCGCCCTTTATTATGGAACTACCCGCTTATCATGTCCCCGGTGCCAAAGGGGTTCTGATCCACATGTGGGAACGGGGCAAATCCTTTATCAAAAAAGCCGGGACCGTTATTTTTGTGGCCAGTATCACCATCTGGTTTTTATCGTCCTTTAACTTTGGGCTGGAAATGGTCGACACCAATGATTCGATCCTGGCCTCCCTTGGGATGATCATTGCACCGGTCTTTATTCCCCTGGGTTTTGGTACCTGGGAAGCGACCGTTGCTACCATAACTGGTCTCATTGCCAAGGAAACGGTCGTCAGTACCTTTGGGGTACTCTTTGGTTTTGCCGAAGTGGCCGAAGATGGTGCCGAACTGTGGCCCCAGCTACAAATGGCCTTTACCCAGATGGCTGCCTTCTCATTTCTGGTTTTTAATCTGCTCTGTGCCCCCTGCTTTGCCGCCATCGGCGCGATTCACCGGGAAATGGGCAGTGCCAAATGGACACTGATTGCCGTCGGTTATCAGACCGCTTTTGCCTATACGATCGCTCTGATCATTTATCAACTGGGGGTCTTCTTCACTGGCGGTGGCTTTGGTATCGGTACCGTTGCTGCGCTAATGATGATTGCTGTCCTGCTCTATCTGCTCTTTAGAAAGCCGGTCAGCCAAACAAAAGCCGGCCAAAAACAATTGACCCCGGTCAAAGAAATTTAACCCTTAACTATCAAAAGGCCAGACGAAAATGATAATCCTTTTCGTCTGGCCTTTTTTATTACTTATTACAACCCCAACTCTTGTTTGAGTTTAGCTAATTCCTCATCAACCGAGGCATTTCCGCCGTCGCCGTACTTTTCTTCCAGCGCTTCAGCGGGGTCAATCGGCTCAATGTTCAGTTCTGCCATCGCATTGGCTTCGTCCAGCATCCGATCAGCCTTTTCTTCCATTCGGGTGAAGGCGTCCATGGCATCCTCGGTTTGATTAGCTGAGCTGCTGGCTTCATTGATGATTGCCTGGGTTTTGGCAATGGACACCTTGGACTTGATCATAGTCCGGCGGGCCTGCAGAGTTTGGATATCGGCTGCCAGTTTGTCATGCATCTGTCGCATTTTCATGGCATTTTCATGAGCAGCGGCATACACATCCATCAGTTCAGGATCCAGGTTTTCCAGCTCCTGTTTCTTTGCGAGAAAGGTCCGGGCATCTCCTTCATTCCCTGCCATCAGGGCTTTTTTGGCTAGCTCGGCATATTTTTCCACCTCGGCCTTGTTGTTGTCAACCAACCGTTTCGTGCGGGTTTCTTCGCCCATGATTTCGGCGGTGCTACGCTTCACTTCGGCCAGATCATCCAACAGATCAATTAAATACTGGTCGATCATGATCGCCGGATCTTCCATTTTGTCCAGCATATCGTTGATGTTAGCCCGAATGATATCACCGAATCGTTCTAAAATTGCCATCTCTTTCCTCCTTTAATTTTACTAACTAGTCTTTGTGCTGATCTGACGGGCTATCCTGATATTTCTTCGCCAGGTCTTCAATTTCCACATCGTCAAATTTTTCAAGCGGGGTATTCAGCATTTCTGCAGTCCGTTTAGCCTCGAGATTTTTCTGATTTTTGGCATGTCGCCACCAGACGAATAATAGAATTGCTAATATTACCACTGCAAAAACAATTCCAATGGTCGTCATCGCCGCGATCCATGGTGACTTGGTAACGGTCATGATCCGGTCAGCCGCATCCCGGAACGAGTTACTGAAGAACTCCTCATCCGTGAGGCTACTGTCGTAATAATTGCGGTCAATATAGTCAAGCAGAATATCAGCCGCTTCCGTATCAATGACCGTTTTGGCCTGAGTCCCAGCCACATAACGATCCATATAGAAATCATTATACTCATAAAATACAAAGAGCAGATGGGCTTCATCCGCAAACAACTGATCATAAAGGGCATTTGCATAACTGTCCAACTCACTTTCGGTAGGGTTATGCGAACCATTGACATTATCGATGATTACCACATGGGGTTGGACCCCGGTTTTCTGATAAAAGTATTTTAGCCCTTCCTCCATTTTTGTCTGATTATTGATCCATCCCAACTCATCGGTATAATATTCAGTTTCGTTGACTGAGCCGGCCGGTAGCGGCTGCCGAGCCACTGATGATTTAGTGATTTCTGAAGAGCTTGTAAAAACCGATGCCACAAAGACACCAATAATCAACATAACAATTAGAACGATCACTAAAATGATCATGACAGCCCCGCAACCACAACCCACCGGACCGCCACTGCCACTGCCACCGTAGTTGCTGCCGCCAGAACTCATTCTGGATCCGCTGCCAAAAAAACCGCCCCCGGAGCTGCTACCAAAGCTGCCAAATCCGCCACTACCGCCGCTTCTGTGACTGCTTCCAAAGCCGCCGCTGCGACCACCACTGCTACGGCTGCCGCCACTGGAGCCGCCACTGCTGCGACCACCTGAACCGCCACTTCTTCCCATGATACCCCCTCCATTTGTTAGCGTGATATACAATTACTATTTACCCCAAACAGCGCCATTCATTCATTATTGACTACTGCCAAAAAAGAAGCATAAACGATCATTTTCTGATAAAATAAACAGGTTACAAAACCAGTTTTACTTTAAGGAGAAAAAAACAATGGCTAAACAAAAAGAAGTGAAAACCAATGCCATGCGCATTTTGGATAAATTAAAAATTGACTATACCCACCAAAGCTATGAGTGCAATGAATTTGTGGACGGGTTGCAGACCGCCGATCTGCTGAATCTACCTTATGAACAGGTCTATAAGACCCTGGTGACTGAAGGAAAAAGCAAAAATTATTTTGTTTTTGTGATCCCCATCGATAAGGAACTGGATATGAAAAAAGCCGCCAAAGCGGTTGGCGAAAAGGCGGTAGCGATGATTCATCTCAAAGACCTGACTCCGATCACCGGCTATGTCCGGGGCGGCTGCACCGCCATTGGTATGAAAAAACAGTTTAAAACCGTCATCAACGACACCGCCAAAGAGCTGGACACCATCTACATCAGCGGTGGGAAAATCGGGCTGCAGCTTCAATTACGACCCGATGATTTTTGCACCGCGGCCGCGGCTGTTTATGGGGATATCATAACAGTCTGAATCGTAATCGCGTTTTGACTGACCTAGTTGCTTGCATCTGCTTAAGATTTTATAAACCAATCCGCAGTCGTTACTCCCAAATCAAATTTTGCCAACTGGTGCCATATAAACGACAAACTCCTCATCGCCATCAACATTTAATAACAGGTCGGCACTTTGCTGATTGTAGGCAGCGATAGCACAGGTTCCTGCACCAATTGCTTCACAGGCCAAATAAAGGTTTTGACAGACATGCCCGGCATCCAACGCTATCACCTTGTACGAGGCCTCGGCATAGCGCCATTCCATCCGATAGGGAATAGTTGTCCAGATAAAAGTAACCGCGCCGGAACCGGCAAATTGCTGATTGAGAGCTGCCTCAATCAGCCGGTCTTTGAGATGATCCGGGGTTGCTTCCAGGACCAATTTGTTCAGTGAGGGCAGATAGCGGTAAATCCCCGGTTCCAGACTATCGACATTGAACACCACCAGATAGGTTTCCAGGGCATGCCGGTTTCCCGCCGAGGGAACCGTTCGCAGGGCATTTTTCTGACGCCACTCACGAACCCCCTGGGTAGACCAGAGCAGGAATGACAACTCTTCCATCGACAAGGCCTGACGCGTAAATTTCCGTCGTGATTCCCGGTGCGAAATGGCAGATTTTAAGGACATTTCACCGATCGCAAAGGCGGCTGGTTCAAGCAAGGGTATTTTCCGGGCATCCGCCGGCGCTGGTTTTTCAATCGGTGGCGACGGCACCCCGATGTTCTGATCGGTGTTGCGAAAATTGGTTTCCTGACGAATATCATCTTTTAAGAAATATTTTAAGGTTCTTTTGTTTTCAGGTTTCATATATTTAGCCTGCCTTTCATTTTTTAGGGATAACTAGTCATTTTTCAAAAATATTTACCCACAACAAAGGGATCGCCATCATCAACAACTTCCTGAATAATCACAATGGGATCAGATATGAGACCATATCTCTCATCTTCCGAGTATGTCACCGCAATTGTCGGATTATTACCAGCATAGGCGATCATACTTGCCATTGAATCCCATTTCGTACTCAAGAAAAAATGGGCATACTCATCTTGTTCAACAATTTTCAAAAATGCCCCACAATTACCATCGATTGCCAGGGTATCCTTGACACCGGTCTCGTATTCATATATTTCAAAGGCATCCCACATTTTTAGGGGTACCATCCCGTGCCATGTTCTCGCTATCATTTTAAAACTCCTCTCTCTTTTTTTGAACCAGTATCGGGAGTTTACATTAAGTTGGTACTCGGCTCCCGCATAGTTTAAAATCATCAAAGATTACAACGCCTAATCGGCTATCGGGTACCCCAGTTCTGCAGTTCGACGATGTTTCCTTCGGGATCGGTGGCATATACAATGGTTGCTACTACATTATTGGGATAGTCGGCGACAATCTGCTCGCCAATCTGACCACCACCGGCAGCTTGTAACTTTTCGAGCACCGCCGCCACGTCGTCCACCTCAAAAGCGATATGCCCAAAACCGGTCCGATTAATTTGCGGCAATCCGCCCTCAACCCAATCGTTATAGGAAAAAATTTCCAGGGTTGGCAGTTTATCTTCATAGCCGGGCAAACGGAGGTGTTCACCCCGTATATGCGTACCCCTGACCCCCGTCATCCGATCGATCCAGTCACCTTGCATGTCTCGTTCCGGCGGTACCGGCACACATCCAAAAACCTCCTGATAAAACTGGGAGAGTTTTTTCCAGTCTTTGGCAATAATGTTGGTGTGGGTAAATTTAATCTTCATGGTTCTCCTTCTTTGTTTTTGACTTATTTGACCGCTTCGAAAGTAGAGTATACAAGGAAGGTAATTTAGTGTTTCAAACAAGAGGTCACTGCACTATTTGAACCGCCCTTCTGAGTTTTCATTCTGAGTTTTGCTTATGCGAGAAAATTTTTGTTTACCAGAAATTATCGATCCCTTCAGAACCTTTTAAATTATTAAAAATCCAGCGTGCATGATTCATAAACTTTTTTACCTAAAATTGTACGAGAAATAAGGTGATAATCCCTGCTAGGTCCCATTCTCTGCATTCCATTGATGCAACCCAATCTCTCTAAATTACTTAATGAGAATTCTATATTTTCACTAAGATCAAATTTTAGTTCTTCTTTTCCGCCATTAGAAATTCTAACTCCTGAAGGTAACTCTTTAGTTATAACGTTATCGTTAAAATTTTCGAATGGTTGCTTATAAATAGTTAGAAGTATCTCTGCATCCTGAAGCGATAGCCTTCTTAACACATCAACGCATGCTATGTCTACATTTGATTTGCTGTTTTCATAAGTTGCGTTTGCAAACAAGTTTGCCCACAATTTTCGCATAAATTCGTCATCTTCTAATGAAGCCTCTTCTAAAATAGAAACTGAGACTCTTAATTCAATAGGGATTATTTTATACGGCAATCCTTTATCTTCGAATTCCTTAATTGTACTTTCTAACATATTGATTAAGTTCTTTTTTCTTCTGGCATCTACGTCAGTTTTCCACGTCCCAACCCAACTTTTCGCTAGTTCGTAAATACCAGTCTCTTTTGCAATATCCATAACATTGTTACCTGCTTTAAGCGCTTCAGTAGAAAATTCAATAATAACTTGCGGATCCATTTTTTTTATCGCCTCCAATTTTTTCGTAAATTATATCACAAAAAATAAAAGAAAGGACATATCAAAGTGGTTGTCAATAGAAATCTCTATTGGCACTATTTCAAGCTGTTCCCTTTTATTTCATCTCATCTCAAGTAGCTCTATACTCCGCAATATCTTCCTGTATTTCGTCGTTCCGAATGAAGCTTTCCTTCTAAATTTTCCGATCGAGTAGCTAGAAATCCGGGTAATTAGTCCGGATTTCTTTGCTCTCACAGAACCGTGCTTACGTTTGCCGTACACGGCTCCTGAAATCTCTCACCGAATTAATAATAATTCGACAGTAACCCAACTTTATATTGACATAAATCGATGAGTCCCAGATCTTCAAAGTACTGGTTTGGGAGTAACATATGGATGATATGGACATTTGAATTCTTCCATTTCGTCACGGCCATCTTTTCACCACTACCTTTGATTCCCTGTTTTCTCATTGCCTTATGCATGGCT
>NZ_AXAC01000037.1 GCF_000472665.1 Acetobacterium malicum subsp. dehalogenans DSM 11527
ATTCCATATCTCTATTATCCAGGAATAGGGTTCAATATCCAAGTGATTTAAAAAACTAACTAAACACTTTGTGTTTAAATTTATTATACGAGGAGGATACATCGTGAATTTATTTCTGCAACAGCTGATCAACGGGCTTAACGTAGGGAGTATCTATGCGCTCATCGCAATCGGTTATACCATGGTATACGGCATTATTAAACTTATCAACTTTGCCCATGGTGAAATCATGATGTTCGGCGCATATTTTGCATTCATTGCTGCTACCAGCTTTCATTTGCCGGTTTGGGCGGTGCTTTTATCGTCAATGATTATTATGGCCATTATTGGTGTAGCTATTGAATTTATTGCCTATCGGCCGCTTAGAAATGCGCCCAGGTTATCAGCACTGATTACTGCCATTGGTGTGAGTTTGTTTTTACAAAATCTGGCACTGATTATTTTCAAACCAGATCCAAAGGTTATGCCAAAAATATTTCCCGAGACCATTTATAAATTAGGTGAAATCGAAATCAGCTCAACCACTCTGATTACCATAGGTTTGTCATTATTTTTTATGGTTTTACTGGATCTTTATATCCGAAAAACAAAACAGGGTCGTGCCATGCGTGCCGTATCAGAAGACAAGGATGCTGCGATTCTGATGGGTATTAATGTAAATCGAACCATTTCACTTACCTTTGCTGTAGGTTCGGCTTTGGGTGCGCTGGGAGGGGTTCTTTACAGTGTTGCGTATATCCAGGTTTACCCGACCATGGGGGTAATGCCGGGACTTAAAGCTTTTATTGCCGCTGTTTTAGGCGGTATCGGGATCATTCCTGGGGCCATGTTGGGTGGATTTATCATTGGGATGGTCGAAACAATGACAAAAGCATATCTTTCAACAACCTGGGCAGATGCCATCGTTTTTGCAATTTTGATCATTGTTCTTCTTTTCAAACCAACCGGTATTCTGGGTAAAAATACGAGAGAGAAGGTATAGACGATGGATCATAATAAGAAAAAAGCATATTTAGTCAATACAATTGCCGTTGTTGTGCTCTATCTGGTATTCTTTGTGTTAATCCAGACAAAAACCATGAATAACTATTTTGTCGGAATTGCAATTATGACCTGCATTATGATTATCATGGCCATGAGTTTGAATATCGTCGCCGGATTCTTGGGTGAGATGGCTTTGGGACATGCCGGTTTTATGGCCATTGGGGCCTATGCATCAGCCAGCTTTTCAATGGCCTTGATCGATAGCGGATTGCCATTGCCCCATCTGGTCATCCTTATTCTGGCTATGATTGTCGGTGGTATTGTTGCCGGAGTTTTTGGATTCCTGATCGGGACACCGACACTGAGACTACGAGGCGATTATTTGGGGATTGTGACTATCGGCTTTTCTGAAATTATTCGGATCTTCTTTATAAATTTTGGGCCGACCGGGGGAGCAGCAGGATTAAAAGGAATTACCAGACTAGTCAACTTTCACAATGTTTATTGGGTCACAATTGTCATTGCATTTTTAATCTTCACTTTGGGTCGTTCTAAACAGGGCCGCGCGATTATTTCGATCAGAGAAGACGAGATTGCTTCAGAAGCTGCTGGAATCCCAACTACCCGATATAAGGTATTGGCGTTTTCACTGGCCGCGTTTTTTGCAGGTGTTGGTGGCGCTTTGTATGCTCACTACCAATCATTTCTAGAACCCAGCAAGTTTGGCTTTATGTTTTCAATCGAAATGTTTGTTATCGTTGTTTTGGGCGGGCTGGGAAGCTTAACTGGTTCAATCATTTCAGCCATTGTGCTGACGGTGCTGCCGGAAATGCTCCGTAGTTTCGCCGAGTATCGGTTATTGGTATATTCGCTGGTGCTGATTATTATGATGATTTTCCGACCTCAGGGAATTTTCGGACGATCTGAGTTTTCGTTGACAGCCTTTATTGAATCACTGATCCAACGTAAGAATATCAAAAATTCCATTGGCGGAGGTGAAGCATCATGACCGTGTTATCAGCAAAAAATATCACCATGCAATTTGGTGGTTTGACAGCCGTCGATCAATTTAATCTTGAGTTAAGTGCCAATGAACTGGTTGGTTTAATCGGACCCAATGGTGCCGGAAAAACAACGATTTTCAATATGCTTACCGGGGTATACGTACCAACCGTGGGCGAAATCGTTCTTAATGATCAAAGTATTATTAAGAAAACGCCTCACGAAATCGTCAAATTGGGTGCCAGTCGAACTTTCCAGAATATCCGCTTATTTAAAGACCTGACAGCCGTTGAAAATGTAAAAATAGCCTACCATAATTTCATAGACTATAATATGATTCAGGGGATGTTCAGAACAAAAAAATTCTGGGATGAAGAAAAGAAGGCTCAGGAAGAATGTATGAAACTGCTGGATATTTTTGATATGGGCGAGTATGCTGATACACTGGCAAAAAACCTCCCTTATGGCCAGCAGCGAAAACTTGAAATTGCCAGAGCGCTGGCTTCTGATCCAAAAGTATTGATGTTAGATGAACCAGCAGCGGGAATGAATCCCAACGAAACGGCTGAACTTATGGAAACCATCCACTTTATCAGGAATAAATTTGATATTACCGTTTTGCTTATTGAACATGATATGAAATTGGTTATGGGGATTTGTGAACGAATTATTGTTGTGGATTATGGTAAAACTATTGCAGAAGGCACTCCGGATGAAATCAAGAACAACCCTGACGTTATTCGTGCTTATTTAGGAGATTAGGAGGCCGCAGATGCTTAAAGTAAAAGATTTAAATGTACATTATGGGAAAATTCATGCCATCAAGGGAATTAGTTTTGAGGTGAATGAGGGTGAGATTGTTACGCTTATCGGAGCTAATGGTGCCGGTAAAACCACCATTCTTCAAACCATTTCGGGACTGTTAAAGCCAAGTGAAGGAATGATATCCTTTGAGGGTGAAAATCTCAACAAGGTTCCAGCACATCAGATCCCGGTTATGGGAATTGCCCATGTTCCGGAGGGACGGCGAATTTTTGCAGAAATGACAGTTTTTGAGAATCTCCAGATGGGAGCCTATATCAGAAAAGATAAGGATCAAATTCAGGAAGACATGGAAAAAATATTTCTGAATTTCCCGCGACTAAAAGAACGAATCAAACAAATAGCCGGAACCTTGAGCGGCGGCGAGCAGCAAATGCTGGCCATGGGCCGGGCATTGATGACGCGACCCAAGCTGATTCTTCTGGACGAACCATCGATGGGTCTGGCACCGCTGCTGGTTGATGAGATTTTCAACATGATCCAAACAGTTAACGATGCTGGAACTACCGTATTGCTGGTGGAACAGAATGCCAACAAAGCTTTACACATTGCCAACCGCGCTTATGTATTGGAAACCGGATATATTAAACTTTCTGGCAATGCCAGAGATCTGCTGGTAAACCCGGAAGTCCAGCAAGCCTATTTGGGTGGCTGATTGAAAAAACTGTCTCGACAGAGGCAGTTTTTTAATGGGATGCTTCATCTTTGTTAAATTTGACTGCATAACGCCCAGAACTTTCTTAAACACCTTAATTTTCATCCTTGATATGAAAATATACCTATGATATACTGTTAAAATTGAATGTGAATATAATTTATAGTGAAAGATACGGAGGATAACATGAGTGCTACAGTAGAAAGTATTGAAAAAAATATTGCAACCTTAAAAATTGAAATTAGTCCGGAGGAATACTCACAGGCTGTTAAAAAGTCCTATGATAAAAATAAGAAACGTTTTTCGGTTCCTGGCTTCAGAAAAGGAAAAGTGCCTAAACAGGTGATTGAATCTTATTATGGAAAAAACGTATTTATGGAGGATGCTATCGACTTTGCCTTTGCACCAGCCTACACAAGTGCATTGGAGGAAACCGAGATTAAACCGGTAACCCGACCTGATCTTGAGAATATTGAAAAGATCAGCGAGGAAGAGGGCGCTACCTTTATTGTCAAAGTTGGGGTAAAACCTGAAATTAAACTGGGCGAATATAAAGGGGCTGAAGTTGATTCTTTAGAAGCTGTAATCACAGCTGCAGAAATTGCTGAAGAGCTGGCTAAAATGCAGAATCAAAATGCCCGACTGGTTACTTTGGAAACAGGCGAAGTCAAAGACGGCGCGACAGTTACCATCGATTATGAGGGGTTTTTAAATGATGAACCTTTCATTGGTGGAAAAGATACGGATCATGATCTGGTTATCGGCAGTGGAGCCTTTATTCCAGGTTTTGAAGAGCAGTTAATCGGCGCCAAAATCGGCGAAGAAGCAACTGTTAATGTAACCTTCCCGGATGAATACCATGCCGAAAACCTAAAAGGTCAAGCGGTGGTATTTAAAGTGGCGGTTAAGAGTATCAAAGAAAAAGAATTACCGGAGTTAGATGACGATTTTGCCAAAGACACCAGTGAATTTGATACATTGGAAGAACTCAAAGCAGATATTGAGGCTCGTTTAAAAGCTGCTAAAACAGCTGAGCTGAGAAAAGCGGCAGAAATTGCAGCCGTTAATTTTGCGGTGGAAAGCTCCGAAATCGATGTACCCTATTTAATGATTGAAGAAGAAGTAGACAATAATTTACAGAACTTCGAATCACAGATGAAACAACAGGGAATCTCTTTAGACGACTACTTTAAGTTTACCAATGTCAATCGCGATGAGTTCAGAGACAATCTGAAAGAAGATGCGGAAAGAAATATTAAAACTGAATTAATCCTTTCAAAAATAGGTGAAATGGAAGCATTAGAAGCAACGGAAGAAGAAATCGATGAAGAAATAAAAGTATTTGCTGATGCCTATGGTCACGATTTTGAAGAATATAAAAAAGGTCTTCAGGAAAGAATGTTAGACTATATCAAAGCAAATATTATCAGAAGAAAGACAGTGGAAATGCTCGTAGATGCGGCTATTACTAAAATTTCTGAGTAATTATAAAGAAAGCAGGAAAATGTATTCATGCTAACAAGTAAAACAACACAATCGTTAATTTCCAACAACCTGGTACCGATGGTCGTTGAACAGACCGGCCGGGGAGAACGATCATACGACCTGTTTTCAAGGTTGCTGAAAGAACGGATCATCTTTTTAAATGGCGAAATAAATGAAAATCTTTCTTCGCTAATTGTTGGACAATTGATTTTTTTAGAGGCTGATAATGCTGAAAAAGATATCCAGATCTACATCAATAGTCCTGGTGGATCAGTCACTGCAGGTCTTGCGATCTATGACACCATGAACTATATCCGCTGTAACGTGTCCACCATTTGTGTGGGCATGGCGGCATCCATGGGCGCTTTTTTATTAGCTGCTGGCGAAAAAGGAAAACGCTTTTCTCTGCCAAACAGTGAAATTATGATCCATCAACCGTTGGGCGGTGCTCAGGGACAAAGTACAGATGTAGAAATATATGCCAAGCGTCTGATAAAAACACGAGAAAAATTGAATTTAATACTTAGCGAGCGGACAGGCCAACCCCTGGAAACTATTGCTAAAGATACTGATCGCGATAATTTTATGGATCCTGACGAAGCGAAGGCCTACGGATTGATTGATGAGATCATTGTGTCGAGATAGGAGGCTTAAAAATGGCAAGAAATGAAGACAGCATCGAAAATGCTCGATGTTCCTTTTGTGGTAAAAGCCAATCTCAGGTAAAACGAATGGTTGCAGGACCAGGCGTTTATATTTGCAATGAATGTATTGAGCTCTGCGAAGAAATTATGGATGTGGATACCATGCCAGACGATATCGTCTTTGATGATGTCCCCAAACCGAAAGAAATCAAACAAAAACTGAGTGAATATGTGATTGCTCAGAATCGCGCCAAGCGGGCGCTGGCGGTGGCCGTTTATAATCATTATAAGCGGATTACGGCAATGGATGAAAATGATGCTGAAGTCGAATTGCAGAAAAGTAATATCCTTTTAATTGGACCAACCGGTTCTGGAAAAACCCTGCTGGCGCAAACACTGGCCCGGGTTTTGAATGTACCTTTTGCAATTGCCGATGCAACCTCACTAACTGAAGCCGGCTATGTCGGTGAAGATGTCGAGAATATTTTGTTAAAGCTTCTTCAGGCTGCGAATTTTGATGTTGCCAAGGCCGAAAAAGGTATTATCTATATCGATGAAATTGACAAAATAGCCAGAAAAGGCGATAATCCGTCCATCACTCGGGATGTCAGCGGCGAAGGTGTCCAGCAGGCCCTGCTAAAAATTTTAGAGGGTACGGTAGCTAACGTTCCACCTCAGGGTGGACGTAAACATCCTCACCAGGATTTCATCCAGATTAACACAAATAATATTCTGTTTATTTGTGGCGGCGCATTTGATGGTATGGATAAGGTAATTGAACAGCGAACGGAAAAAAGCTCAATGGGATTTGGAGCGGATATTCGCAGTTCCAAAGAAAAAATTGAAGACGATAATCTGAGCTCTGTTCAACCTCAGGATCTACTCAAGTATGGTCTGATTCCTGAGTTTATTGGACGAATCCCAGTAATTGCTTCGCTCGAACATCTGGACGAAGAAGCGCTGATTCAAATATTGACAGAACCGCGAAATGCATTAGTGAAACAATATATAAAAATGTTCCGGATCGAGGGAGTCGAGTTGGAATTTCATCAGGATGCTTTGGTGGCCATTGCTAAAAAAGCGATGGATACTAAAACCGGGGCCAGAGGTCTTAGGGGGATCATTGAGAATATAATGCTTGACATTATGTTTGAAGTGCCTTCAAATGAGCACATCGAAAAAGTTATCATAACCAAAGAAGTTGTTGAAAAGCAAGTTGAACCGATTATGATTTTGGGACAGAAAAATGATCACAAAAATGAAAAGAATGATGTAGTATCTTAGATTTTATTATATGGCCGTTCAAAAGACCAACTACTCTTTGGTATTTATTACCGTGTATTTGAAATTTTGTTCGGCTTTTTTTTAAAAGTTTGGGTATATAACAGACGTAGGCTAAAAAATATATAAACATAGAGAATACCATTTTTAAATAAGAGAGGTAAGGAGTTGATTAATTTGAGTATCGAAAAAAAAGAAATTCCAGAAGAGAATACTGACCATATGGGTATGACTGAACCGGAATTATTTGTTCAGGAAAAAGAAACCTTACCATTAATACCGCTACGTGGAATGAGTGTATTTCCTGGCATGGTGGTTCATTTTGATGTGGGTCGTGAAAAATCTGTTAAAGCGTTGGAAGCTGCAATGGAACGCGACCAAATGGCATTTTTGGTCACTCAAAAAGAAGTTATTAAAGAAGACATCAATCCAGATGACTTTTATAATATTGGGTGCCGCGTCAAGGTTAAGCAATTACTTAAAATGCCGGATAATCTTGTCAGAGTACTGGTAGAAGTACAGGAAAGACGGGAAATCGTTGAATTTGAAAGCTTGGATCCTTATTTTCTGGTAACAACCAGACCAGTACGTTCGGTTTATTATGATACAAAAGAAAATCGAACATTAATTCGAATGATTCGAGAATCATTTGCGAATTATATGAATGTTACCAGAAAGGTTGCCACAGATCTGATTTTGGCAATGGACTCACTGGATGATCCGGATCAGCTTATCGATATTATTGGCGCAAATTTATTCCTCGATCTGGAAGACAGTCAACGTCTGATTCAGGAAACAGACGTTAATAAACGTTTAGTACTGACCTACGAAATTTTAGTCGAAGAAGTGGAAATGATCAAAATCGAACACAATATCGACGAGAAAGTTCGTAGCGAAATGTATAAACACCAGCGCGAATATTACCTGCGTGAACAGATAAAAGTAATTCAAAGTGAATTAGGTGAAGGCGACGTGCAAAATGAACTGGACGTTTATCGGGAACGTCTGGCCGCGCTGGAAGTTCCGGATGAAGTCCGGGATAAGGTTTTGGGCGAACTAAATCGACTAAATAAAGTGCCGCAGGGTTCTTCTGAAGCAGGATTAATTCAAACCTATGTCGAATGGATACTGGATCTTCCCTGGAATACTTTAACTGAAGAAACCATTGATGTTTCAATCGCCCGAAAAATATTAGACGAAGACCATTATGCTTTAAAGAAGGTCAAAGAGCGGATCTTGGAATATATTTCAGTGCTCCAGCTTTCAAAAAGCCTGAAGTCGCCAATCATCTGCCTGGTGGGACCTCCGGGGGTTGGAAAAACGTCCATCGCTAAATCCATTGCCCGGGCATTAAACCGCAAATATGTCCGGATGTCACTCGGTGGAATGCGGGATGAAGCCGAGATAAGAGGCCATCGTCGTACCTATATTGGTGCTATTCCAGGACGAATTATTTATAACATCAAAAAATGCGGAACCAGAAATCCGCTGTTCCTGTTGGATGAAATTGATAAACTGGGACAGGATTTCAACGGTGATCCCGCATCAGCGCTGTTGGAAGTGTTGGATCCAGAACAGAACAATACCTTCACCGATCATTATCTGGAACTACCTTTTGATTTATCCCAGGTATTGTTTTTGACTACTGCTAATTCGTTATCAACAATTCCCAGACCGTTGTTGGATCGTATGGAAATTATTGATGTCAATGGCTATGTGGAAAGTGAAAAGGTTGAAATTGCTCAGCGTTATCTGATTCCCAAACAGTTGGAAATTCATGGACTAAAAAAATCAACCTGTAAATTCAGCGAAGCGGTGATAAAAAATACCATTGAGTATTACACTAGAGAGTCAGGAGTCCGGGAGCTGGAGCGAAAAATTGCCCAGATTTGTCGGGTTGCTGCTAAAGAAATTGTGGAACACAAGAAAAAAAGCATCAGCATAACGCAGAAAAATCTGGTGAAATTCTTAGGAAAGCACCGTTATTCCTTTGATACCGTTGGTGATAAAAAGGAAGTGGGTCTGGTCAATGGATTGGCGTGGACACCGGTAGGGGGAGATACCCTGCAAATTGAAGTGATTGTTGTGGATGGTACCGGGAAAATTGAAATTACCGGACAGCTGGGTGACGTGATGAAAGAATCAGTTAAAGCGGGCATCAGTTATATTCGCTCCCAGGCAAGTGTACTGGGAATCGAATCTGATTTTTATTCAAAAAAAGACATTCATCTTCATGTGCCGGAGGGAGCCGTCCCTAAGGATGGCCCATCGGCAGGAATTACGGTTACAACGGCACTGATTTCATCACTTACCAATAAGCCGGTACCGCAAAATCTGGCAATGACCGGGGAAATAACCCTAAGTGGTCGAGTTTTGCCGATTGGTGGACTACGGGAAAAACTGACGGCCGCCCATCGGGCCGGAATCAAAGAAATTATTTTACCAAAAGAAAATGAAAAAGACCTGGAAGATGTTCCAAATGTGGTTTTGGAGGCTTTACATATTCAGTCTGTTTCAAAAATGAGCGAGGTCACCGAAATCGTCTTTAAACAACTGCAATAGTACGATCGACCAAACTCTCAGGAAATGGAGATATTAATGAAAGTAACAAAAGCGGAGATTGTCATCAGTGCTGTGGCGGAAGCCCAGTATCCGGATGACAATCTACCAGAAATAGTGCTGCTTGGGCGCTCTAATGTCGGTAAGTCAACCTTTGTCAACACCCTGATCGAGCGTCGAAGTCTGGCCCGAACCAGTTCGCAACCGGGAAAAACCCAAACCATGAATTTTTATCGGATCAATGATCTGTTTCATTTTGTGGATATGCCTGGTTATGGCTATGCTAAAGCATCAAAAACGGAACGGGAAAAATGGGGAAAAATGATTGAGAAGTATCTGCGCAATCGGGAAAACGTTGCGATGATTTTCCAACTGATTGACTCCCGTCATGATCCTTCTGAGGATGATCTGTTGATGTATGAATGGTTGGTCCACTATGGTTTGAATCCGATGATTATTGGAACCAAAGCAGATAAGATCTCAAAAACAAACCAGAAAAAGTCGATTAGCCGCATTGCTAAGTTGCTGAATCTGAGAAGCTCCCGGGAAGTGATTCTGTTTTCAGCAGAAACAAAGCTGGGAAAAGAAGAAGTCTGGGAACACATTGAAAAAGTATTAGATTAAATCAGAGGCTTCCTTTAAACAGGAAGCTTTTTCCAGTTCTGAAATGGTGCAAAAAAAGAGGGAAAATGATTAGAGAAAAAATTGCTGCAAAAATAACTGAAAAGAAGATTCGGGAGCTGGCAGATCAAACTGGAATAGATCTGCTCGGTTTCTTTTCAGTAGAACCACTACGGGAATGTCTACCCTATCTGACCAGGCGCCATCGCGAGGGCTATTCCACCGGTTTTGAGGGTGGCGAACCCGAGGACAGAATTGACTATTTCCGCGCGTTTCCAGCTGCCAAAACCGGAATCGTAATTGGTGTCAGCAATTATCAGAGTTTTGCGACAGAAGCGGATTATCAGGTCCGGGGTCAGTTGGCTTCGGTTACCTGGGGTGAAGACTATCATCGGGTGCTGGGGCGAAAAATGAATGCGTTAATGGACGCCATCAATCATGAAATCAAAACTAAGGGAAGTTCACCAGTACATTACCAGGCATTTGTTGATAACAGTCCACTGGTTGATCGGGGATCAGCATACCGGGCCGGTTTGGGTTTTTTTGGAAAAAATAATTGTTTGATTAATCATCAATTGGGCTCTTTTTTCTTTATCGGACAAATTCTGGTGGACTGTTACTTTCAATTTAAAACCCCTCAATTAGTAAAAAATGGTTGTGGTACTTGCCGGCTTTGCCTGGATGCCTGTCCTCAAAGGGCACTTGGGGCAGGTTTCAGTTTGGAACCGTCAAAATGCATTTCATATTTGACACAAAAAAAAGTGCTTTCCGCTGATGAAGAGAAACGGATCAGCACCTATCTATATGGATGTGATATCTGCCAGAAAGTGTGTCCTTATAATCAGCATCTTGAACAAACGAGAGAACCAGCATTTTGGATCGAGGCTGAGACCGCCGCACCAGTGCTGGAAGATATTCTAACACTAACAAACAAGGGCTTTAAAACACGATTTGGAAACACTGCAAGTGGATGGCGGGGAAAAAAAAATCTTATCCGGAATGCCCAGTTAATTTTAAAAAATAAAAAAAAGACATGATTAATTGAAGATTAAATGCTATAATAACTGAGTTAAAGAACTTTATATATTTATTTTAATTAAACATGGAGGAAAAATGGTACGAGATCGCTTTGCACCGAGTCCAACTGGAAATGTTCACGTTGGAAGCTTACGGACAGCACTATATAATTATTTATATGCAAAAAAAATGGGCGGGGAATTTTTGCTCCGTCTTGAGGATACTGATCAGACCCGGCTTGAACATGGTGCTGTAGAGAATTTGCTGGATGCTCTGAACATGACCGGTGTGATTCCGGATGAAGGCTTAATAAAAGAAAAGGGCAACGTGATCCAAAAAGGCCAGCATGGACCTTATATTCAGTCCCAACGGTTGGATATTTATAAAAAATATATTGACCAACTCTTGGAACAGGGACAGGCTTATTATTGCTTCTGTACCAAAGATCGACTGGAAGAAGTCAGAAATGCCCAGAAGGAAAAGAACGAAACGCCTAAATACGATGGAAAATGCCGTGCATTAACGAAGGAAGAAATCGCAGCAAATATTGAGGCAGGATTGCCCTATACGGTCCGATTAAAATTACCGAAAAACCATGTGATTACCTTTGATGATCTGGTTCGGGGCGTTATTGAAATGAATACCAACGATTTGGATGATCAGGTGCTGCTAAAAGCAGATGGCTTCCCGACATACCATCTGGCGGTAGTCGTTGATGATCATCTCATGGGGATCACCCATGTCATCCGTGGGGAGGAGTGGCTGCCATCCACACCAAAACACGCCTACCTTTATGAGTGTTTTGGATGGGAGATGCCCCATTTTGTCCATTTACCCAATATCCTGAATGATGACCGGAAAAAGCTCAGTAAACGTCAGGGTGATGTATCAGTTGGCGATTTTCTGGCAAAAGGGTATTTGCCGGAAGCGTTGATCAATTTTCTGGCTTTATTAGGTTGGAGTCCAGAGAATGAGCAGGAAATATTTTCGATGGAGGAATTGATTCAAGCTTTTGATCTTTCCAGAATCAATAAATCCGGTGCAGTTTTTGATCGGGCCAAGCTCAATTGGATGAATTCCCACTATATCAAAGAATTACCGATTGAAGCATTGGTTATGCAGCTGACACCTTTTCTGATAAATGCCGGGGTAATAACTCAGGAAGAAGTGGCCGCAAAACAGGAATGGCTATTCAAAGTGGCCGAGATTTTAAGAGAGCGGATTGAATACTTTGCTCAGGCACCTCAGGAACTGGAAATGATATTCAAAAGTGATTTTATCATTGAAGATGAAGAAGCACTAGTTTTATTAAGTGAAGAATCATCGAAACGTCTCTATCAGGCCCTGATTGCAAAAATCGAAGCAACGGCAGTGCTAGATGCTGCTCGAGGTAAAGCCATTTTGAAGGAAATTCAAAAAGAAGAAAAAATAAAAGGTAAAATGCTTTTTATGCCGAGCCGGATTATGATAACGGGTGAAATGCATGGACCGGATCTGACGTTAATTATGGATGTGCTGGGAAAAGATGAGGTTTTAAGCCGGATCAAGTCAGTAGCATCGATTATGCAATTATAAATTAATTAGACAAGGAGGAAAGTACATGAGTAAGCAAAAAACAAATAGTAAGACGAAAAGTGGAATGCTATTGATCCTGATCACGCTGTTTATTGCGTTAGTGGGATATGTACTCTTTAGTGGGGTATCAGTAGGAGTCTATGACATCGGTAATGTCAGCAATAACATCAATTACGGATTGGATTTAACAGGCGGGGTAAATGTAGTGCTGGAAGCCCAGGCAACTGATGATGACCCAGTTACGGCTGAAAAAATTGAATCAGCGATGCTGACCATTCGGCAACGAATTGATACCCTGGGTGTTTCGGAACCGACCATCACCAAACAAGGTGATAACCGCATCCGGGTTTCGATACCATCAGTAAGCGATCAGGAAGAAGCTTTGGATCTGATTGGAAAAACGGCACAGTTGGAATTTGTGGGTCCTGACGGAACGGTT
Source organism: Acetobacterium malicum subsp. dehalogenans DSM 11527 (assembly GCF_000472665.1). Classification (GTDB taxonomy): domain Bacteria; phylum Bacillota; class Clostridia; order Eubacteriales; family Eubacteriaceae; genus Acetobacterium; species Acetobacterium malicum. Next base: position 13,085 of record NZ_AXAC01000037.1, read on the forward strand.
ATTTTAACTGGTAAAGACGTGGTGGATTCCAAGGGCGTTATGCAGACCGATAGTACAGGCTTAGAAAAAGCAGTAGTTACCTTAAAATTCAGCGAGGAAGGCACCAAACTTTTCGCAGATGCCACCCAAAAATATATTGGCCAGGCGATTCAGATCAAACTCGATGACGAAATCATTTCTTCACCAACCGTCAATGTGGCGATTACTAACGGAGAAGCGGTTATTGAAGGGATTGGCGACATCGAAGAAGCAGGCAATCTGGCTTCCCTGATTCGTGGTGGCGCGCTGCCGGTTAAGCTGGTACCAATCGAAGTGAGAACAGTTGGACCAACATTAGGTCAAAATTCTCTGGATAAGAGCATCTATGCTGGTATGATCGGGATTGGACTGGTTCTCATTTTTATGTTGATTTTTTACCGGGGTTTGGGAATCATTGCTGATATGGCACTGATTATCTTTATCATTATTTTCATGATCATTTTAACGGCGCTTAATGTCACCCTGACGCTTCCCGGTATCGCGGGATTAATCCTCACCATTGGGATGGCAGTAGATGCTAATGTAATTATTTTTGAACGGATCAAAGAGGAAGCCCGGTTAGGTAAATCCTTGCTGACGGCCATCGACGCCGGCTTTTCACGAGCATTTTCGACAATCCTGGATTCAAATGTCACTACCTTAATTGCTGGTTTTGTCCTTTTCTTTTTAGGAAGCGGCAGCGTCCAGGGTTTTGCGGTCACATTAATTTTAGGTATTTTAGTAAGTATGTTCACCGCCGTTGTGATCACGAAACAACTGGTCATTTTACTTGTAAAAACTGAATTATTTAAAAGCAATACATTCTATGGAATATAGAGAGGAGACCATAATGAAAAAGAACATTCAAGTAGCAGAAAAAAGCAAAATATGGTTTGCCGTCTCATTGATCCTTATTGCCATCAGTATTGGCTCTTTATTTATCAACGGGCTGAATTTTGGCATTGACTTTATCGGCGGAACCATCGTAACGATTGAACTGAATACACCCTTTGAAACCAGTGACGCCAAGGCGTTAATTGAAGAGTATGATACCAGTGCTGACGTAACCTATGCCGGGGAAGCCAAAACACAGGTAATTATTTCGACTAAAAAAGATTTATCGACTGAAGAACGGCAGGCACTATTTTCTAAATTTCAGGAAAAATATAATTTAGAAGATACTGACCTGTTATCGATTGATACGGTTAGTCCGTCAATCGGAGCGGAAATGGCCAACAGTGCCATGATTGCCGCGGTTGTCGCGGTCTTACTGATGCTGGTATATATTACCTTCCGTTTTGAGTTTATGTTTGGTTTGGCAGCTGTCATTGCCTTAATTCATGACCTGATCATTGTATTGGGGGTCTATTCGATCTTCCAGATTCAAGTCAATTCGCCACTGATTGCGGCAATGCTGACGATATTGGGTTATTCTATCAATGATACCATCGTTGTCTTTGACCGAATTAGGGAAAATCGACCTAAATTTGGCAAATACGATTTTGCCAGTTTAGTTGATACCAGCGTAACTCAAACCTTACGACGAAGTATTAACACGTCTTTCACCACCCTGTTGGCAATCGGAGCATTGTATGCTTTTGGGGTGCCGGCAGTTCAGGATTTCGCACTGCCATTAATGGTGGGGATTGTCAGTGGAACCTATTCATCGATCTTTATTGCCAGTGCACTTTGGTGTAAAATCAAAGAATTTCAAGCCAGTAAGAGAGCGGCGGTTAAAAATTAATTAAAAAACAAACTTGAACTAGTTACAAAACGTTTGGCGTCAAGGAGGCAACTCCCTGACGCTTTCGTTTTAAGGTGCTAAACACATCAACAATATTATCGATTAATTCAATTTTGAGGTGAATATGTCAATTACGACGAAATGGGTATTAAGAAAAAACAAAAGCAGTCATTTAAGTCCATCTGAGTATGAAAAGTTAAAAACCCAGATGATGGATGATCTAAAGTTAGGGGAGCGAACGGCTGAGATACTGATCAATCGGGGCATGACCTCGATTGCGGAAACTCATCGCTATCTCAATCCCACGTTGAATGATCTTCATGATCCATTTCTATTTGATGATATGGATAAAGTTGTGGAGCGGATCGCCAGAACCAAAGTGGTAAATGAAAAAATATGTCTTTTTGGTGATTACGATGCCGACGGTACAACCGGGGTATCGATCCTGTTCAGTTTTCTAAAAAGTAATGGCTTTAATGTTACCTATTTTATTCCCAATCGCTTAATCACTGGGTATGGGCTGCATATCGATCCCTTGCAGGACTTAATTGATGCGGGGGTAGGACTACTGATTACCGTCGATAATGGAATTTCGGCCAATGATCAGATCGATTTTTGTAATCAGCACAATCTCGATGTTATTGTCACGGATCATCACGAGTGTCACGGGACGTTACCAGCAGCATTCGGAATTATCAACCCCAAGGTACCCGGCTCAAACTATCCCTTTAAAGAATTATGTGGTGCCGGAGTGGTGTTTAAACTGGTTCAAGCACTAAGTGCCCGTTTAGAGTTAGCCTTTGATATCCAAAACGCCGTGGAATGCGTAGCTTTGGCGACAGTAGCCGATCTGGTGCCCTTACAGAATGAGAATCGCAGTCTGGTTTCGGCGGGACTGGATTATCTTAACACTAAACCCAAAAATCCTGGCATTCAAGCTTTAATTGAAGTCAGTGAACTGACGCAGTTAAAAGCCTGGCATTTTGGCTTTGTGTTGGGTCCCAAGATTAACGCCGCCGGACGCTTAGGAGAGGCCAATCATATTGTGGACTTGTTAACTGGAACCGATTCAGTAAAGTTGATGGCGTTGGCTCAATTCTTAAGTGATGAGAATCGCAAACGTCAGGATCTGGAATCAGCCATTTTAGAAGCTGCGCTTGCGCAGGTCGAAACCCAGTCGCTAAATAAGGATGATATCATTATCGTGGTTGGGGAAAACTGGCACTCTGGTGTGATTGGAATTGTGGCTAGCCGGATTCAGGAGAAATACTACAACCCGGTGATCGTCATTAGTGTCGAAGATGGGGTCGGGAAAGCATCCTGCCGTAGCGTTGAAGGGTTTAATATTTTTGCGGCGTTGCAATCCTGCGGCGAGTATTTCAGCAGTTTCGGTGGTCACGATCAAGCCGCTGGTTTTAGTATTAAAGCTGAGAATATTAATCCAATGATTGAAAAAATCAAAGAATATGGTGAATCCGTCGGAATAAAAAAGCATTTAATCAAGAAAATTCCCTATGATGCGACAATTGAAGCAGGAGAAATTACTTGGGAGCTATTTAATGCCTGTTCTCATTTTGAACCTTGCGGCCTTGGTAATCCCGGGGTACAGTTTGTCATCAACAAACCAGATATTGTTTCAATGGGCACCATGGGGAAGGAAAGCAATCATCTGCGTCTCAGCATGAGCAATGATATCAGAGGAGTTGGTTTTGGCTTTGGCGACTTTTATCATTCCCAACCGGATTTGGTCGTCAATGGTTTCCAGGGAGTTGAGATACTTTGTCGCCTGGATGTCAATGAATACCGGGGCAATAAAACGCTGCAATTGTTGATTAAAGATATCAGACTGAATCCAATCTGGAATTCTAAAATGGCAATGTACCTGGTAAAAATGATTGCCCGATCCGAAAACCCCAAAGCAGAAGTTGATTTGGCAGCCGATAACATTAATCTTGAAGACTTGCGTTTGTTGCGGGAGACCGTTAAACGAGTTTATCTTTTGCTGAAAAAGGCAGCTGGAGGCGGGGTCCCAATTCTATCAGAAAAGGACCCTCAACTTTCGCCATTTCATGTGTTAATGGCATGTGAGATAATGAGGGAGGCCGGGCTAATTGCCTATGGACTTAAGGATGGGTTGGTTTTTTCCAAAATAATAGAAACAAGGGAAAAAAAGGATATTCAAAACACGAAACTAATGATAAAATTAGAAAAAATGATTAGTGATTGATAAGGGAGATTTAAAATGGATCTAAAAGAAAATATCGGCATATATGAAGATTTTCCAAAAGCAGGCATTAGCTTTAAGGATATTAACAGCCTGATTTTAAACCCAAAGGCTTTTCAGCACGTCATTGACGAAATGGCTAAGGTTGCCAAAGCACTCGATGCAAATATCATTGTGATTCCGGAAGCCAGAGGTTACATCTTTGGCACACCGCTGGCTTATTTAATTGGAGCTGGTCTGGTGCCGGTACGAAAGCCGGGTAAATTACCCGGTGAAGTCTCATCAGAAGCTTACGATCTCGAATATGGATCAAATATTGTCGAAATTCAAAAAAATGCCATCAAACCGGGCGATCGGGTTATCATTGTGGATGATTTACTGGCCACTGGGGGAACAATGATGGCGGCCACCAAACTGATTGAAAATCTTGGTGGGGAAATATCAGGAATTATCACACTGATTGAACTCACCGAATTAGGGGGCCGCGACCTCCTGAAAAACTATTTTGTACACTCGATTGTGACCTACCCCTACTAAAAAGCACCCATTAATTAAAAAGGCAGAAACGATATGGATAATGACGCAGTAAGAGGAAAAATTGACAATGTAATAAACCTGGTAAAAGCAAACAATCCAGACGCTCAAACAGAGATGATCTATAAGGCCTATGATCTGGCCAGGGAAGCCCATAAAGATCAGAAACGTCTGTCTGGAGAGGACTATGTAATTCATCCGGTTTCTGTTGCTTATATTTTGGCTGAAATGCAAATGGATACAGAAACAATTGTTGCTGCCATTTTACATGATGTAATTGAAGATACAATCTATTCCTACGATTATATTAAAGAAGAATTTAATCAGGATATCGCGGATCTAGTCGAAGGTGTCACAAAAATTGGACGGATTGGGTTTCAATCGAAAGAAGAAAGTCAGGCCGAAAACCTTCGTAAGATGATTTTGGCGATGTCTAAAGATATTCGGGTTATCTTAATTAAGCTGGTTGACCGGCTCCACAATATGCGGACTTTAGAATACATGCGGGAAGCAAAGCAGGTTGAGAAAGCTAAAGAAACGCTCGATATTTATGCGCCGCTGGCTAATCGCCTGGGGATTTCCACGATCAAATGGGAACTGGAAGATCTGGCCTTAAAATATCTGGATCCCGAGGGATATTATGATTTAGTTCAGAAAATAAAAATAAAAAAAAGTGCCCGAGAAGCCTATATTGCCGATGTGATTGATGTTTTATCCCGGGAGATAGAAAAAGTCGGTACGCACGCAGAGATATATGGTCGATCAAAACATTTTTATAGCATTTACCGGAAGATGAAAAGTCAGAACCGCAGCTTTGATGAAATCTATGATCTGATCGCAGTTCGGGTTATTGTCGATTCGTTAAAAGATTGTTATGGGGTGCTGGGGGTGGTTCATTCCCAATGGACGCCGATTCCTGGACGGTTTAAGGATTATATTGCTATGCCTAAACCCAACCTCTATCAGTCGATTCATACAACGGTTATGGGCCCCAAAGGCGAGCCGTTTGAAATCCAGATTCGAACCAGAGAAATGCATGAAACGGCAGAATACGGGATTGCCGCACATTGGAAATATAAAGAAGGCCGAATGGATGCCAAGGACAACAAATATGAAGTGCAGATGTCGTGGCTGCGCCAAATGCTTGAGCTCCAGCGAGACTCGGAGGATGCTGGGGAACTGGTCGAAACCATCAAGGTGGATCTCCTTAACGAAGAGGTCTATGTCTTTTCGCCCAAAGGTGCGGTGGTACCGCTGCCAGCCGGATCATGTCCGCTGGATTTTGCCTACCGGATTCATAGCGATATCGGAAATAATTGCGTTGGGGCGCGGGTAAACAATAAAATTGTGCCGCTGAACAGTCCTTTAAAAAGCGGGGACATTGTCGAAGTCATGACCTCCAAGAATTCTAATGGTCCCAGCCGCGACTGGCTGAGCTTTGTTAAGAGTCCCCATGCCCGGAATAAGATTAAGCAGTACTTTAAAAAAGAAGAAAAAGACGAAAATATCCAAAAAGGGCGAAGTATTCTGGAACGGGAAATCAAACGCGAGGGTTTACAGCACTCAAATCTATTAAACTTGAACAATCTCGAGCTTTTAGCAGAAAAGTGCAGCTATAAGGGCCTCAATGATTTTTATGCCGCCATTGGCTATAACGGCATAAAAATAGGAACTGTTTTTCAAAAAATGAAAATGTTGTTTCCCAAGGAATTTCCAGAAGAAGTTGAAGAAATTGTTCTCAAAAAACCAACCAAAGATACCAAGAAAACTAGCAGCACCGTGATCGTTGCCGGACATAACGAAATTGATGTCCATTTTGCCAAATGCTGTAACCCGGTACCCGGTGATAAAATCGTCGGCTACATTACCAAAGGTCGGGGCATCTCGGTCCATCGGGCAGATTGTTCCAATGTTTTAAATCTCACCGATCCCAACCGGATTGTGGAAGTCGAATGGAATAAATACAGTACCGGTTCATTTACGGCAGAAATACACATTAAAGCCAGGGAATCCCCGGGAACGATTATTCAGATTTCAAAGACCTTCCTGGACATGGGCATTCCGGTGACAGCGCTGAATGCCAAAAATGAGAAAAATGAGTATGATTTCTTTGCGGCTACCCTTGAGGTAAAAAGCCGTCGGGAGCTGAATTTGCTGATCAAGAACTTGAATAAAATAAAGGAAATTACCCAGATTTACCGAGTATAAGGAGTAGTTATGAGGGCAGTGATACAGCGGGTGTCATCTTCGGAAGTACGGATCAACAACGAGACGGTGGGAAAAATTGCCCATGGTCTCAACGTTTTGCTGGGGATTAAGGATGACGATACCGAAGCCGATATGGATTATATTATTAATAAACTGGTCAACTTGAGAATATTTGAAGATGCCGATGGCAAAATGAACCGCTCCATTCTAGATGTGGATGGGGAACTATTGTTGGTTTCTCAATTTACCCTTTACGGTGATTGCCGAAAAGGAAGACGGCCCGGCTTTACACGTAGTGGGCCGGTGGATCAGGCAGAAAAGAAATACGCTATTTTTGTTGACAAGCTAAAAAGTCAACCGATAAAAAAAATTGAAACCGGTGTTTTTCAGGCTGAGATGGAAGTTTTAATCATTAACGACGGTCCGGTCACCTTGTTATTGGACAGTGAAAAGAATTTTTAGATAAATTAAGGGGCGAACATATGGAAGTAATAAAAAAATCCCTGGGACAGATGGGAACAAACTGTTATCTGATATGGGATGAAAAAACACTGGAAGCAGCGGTCATTGATCCCGGCTTTGAGGACCAGCGGATTAGTCAAATCATTAATGAAAATAAGCTGCAGGTTAAGTATATTTTGCTGACCCACGGCCATTTTGACCATCTCGGTGGGGTTAATCAGATCAGACAATCAACTGGCGCGAAGGTGCTCATTCATGAAAATGATGCTGATTGTCTCCTTGATCCGAGACGCAACCTTTCGGTATTGGCAGGCATGTCGATGGTGTTGGAACCGGCCGACGGTTATTTAAATGAAAATGAGACCATTACCTTAGGTACGGTTGTTATTCGGGTGATCCATACACCAGGTCACTCAAAGGGTGGTATCTGTCTTTTGGCAGAGGATCAGCTTTTTGCTGGAGATACCCTTTTTAACACCTCGATCGGCCGGACAGACTTTGCTGATGGCGATTTAAACGAATTGCTGAATGGGATTGAGGCGAAACTCTTTATCCTGGACGATGCAACCACTGTTTATCCAGGGCATGGAGAGAATACAACGATTGGTTACGAAAAAATCAACAATCCTTTTTTAAAGGGACGTTTCTAGGAGAGTGCAATGAGAGTACTGCGTTTTGATTTAGAACGACCGGAGTTGGAATATTATTTTCACGAATTATATCAGGCTTTCGACCCGGGTGTAAAAAACATTTTGTCAGGAGCAGCAGAAGGCGTATTATCCCAGAAGAATGAGGAAAACAACGTTATTCTCAGCCTAACGTGGGAAGATGGAAAAACATTAACCCGGGCCTATCAATTCAAAAACAATGATGAACCTCTTGAAAATAGTATTTACAAGGGGTTTCTTTATGATCTTTTATCTGAATACTTTAATAAACAGCTGGAATGGGGAACACTGACCGGAATCAGACCGGTTAAAATGGCGCAAAACTATGTTAAACTGGGCTGGAGTCCAACGAAAATCAGAAATAAATTTAGAGAAGACTATCGGGTCAGCAATGACCGCAGCGACTTATTGATACAGATCGCAAAAAAACAGGCTGATTTTATTCCCGGCGAACTCGAATGTGGGGTTCAACAGCGGATCAGTTTATATGTGGGGATTCCCCTCTGTCCTTCCAAATGCGACTATTGCTCCTTTGTATCGACTATCATCGATAAAAAGGGTGAAAATTTGCAGTGCTACTTTGATCATTTACTGGTTGAAATCGAGAAAACTGGCGAAATACTAAGAACTGGCGATTTGCGAATTGATACCTTGTATATTGGCGGTGGAACACCGACTGTATTAAGTGCCAGTCAGTTAGATACCCTGATGTCAGCACTGGAAGAATGTTTTGATTTATCCCATCTCAGGGAATATACCCTGGAAGCAGGCCGACCGGAAACCATAAACCGGGAAAAGCTGGAAGTCGCAAAAGCTCATGGCGTGGAGCGGATTTGCCTGAATCCCCAATCCATGAACCCGCAAACACTATTAAGCGTCGGAAGACCCTGGGAAGCGGGGCTGATCGAGAAACAGGTAGCACTCATACAATCCTTCGGGTTCAAAACCTTGAATATGGATCTGATTGTCGGATTGGGAAATGAAACCCAAGATGATTTTTTACGATCCCTGGAAGCTGTTATCGCGCTCGAACCTGAAAACATAACCATCCACAATTTATCGATTAAAAAGGGCTCCAGAATAAAAGATCAAAACGGAATTGTCGTTAAAGAGGGATACGGGGAAGACTTTTATCAAGCGGTCAAGAGCCGATTGAGTGGTGAAGGGTTCGAACCCTATTATCTGTATCGCTTAAAATATACCAGAGATAACAGCGAGAATATTGGCTATGCCAAGCCGGGACACGAAGGGATTTACAATATTCTGATGATGGCCGAATGCCAGTCCACCATTGGCATCGGAGCCGGGGCGACCGGAAACCTTTATGATCCGATTACTAATAATATTACCAAAGTCTTTACGGTTAAGGATGTGAAGACTTATAATGAGCGGTTTGAGGAGATTGTGGAGAAGAAAGGTCATGCCTACCATAAACACTATCGTGGTTGATAGACTTGCATTCACTTTAGGCGATTATAAGTACATTGACTTTATGTAAAAAAGTTTGATATACTACTACTAATAATTTCTTAAGACAGTTAAATAGAAGCGACAAGGGCAAATTCAGCGAAAGTTGGGGACGCAAAGCATAGAATCTAAGGTTTGCAGAATTTAGTAAACTATGATAGTCAAGCTACCATTAATTTTGGTAGTTTTTTTTGTTTTCAAGGCATGTTCTCGATCAAATGTCTTCTAAGAAGCTGTGCGCCCTTGATAAATGGGGATCTTAATTTTGGGATTATGCGATAGGAATAGCGGTTTATCACTGTGACAGGTGGTTTTTACCTTGTTATATAATATTAATTAGAAAAATAGGCGACAGGTTATTTTTGGCAAGCAAATAACGGTTTTTAAAGGAATAATAAAACCTTATTATAGAATTTTAAGCAGTAATTTGAGATAAATGGTTTCATAAGAGAGTGGGGCTTATAAAATGGTAAAAAACGAAGAAAACAATAAAAAAGTTCTAACTCAGTTTATACTTGTACATCGAGTAAAAATTATTTTCTCCAATACTGATGCAAAAAAAATAAAACGAAACAAAGATAAACTGGTTGGAAGTAAACACGTTGATAATAATATTGACAGGAGTATTAGATGTAAGAAGGTTTTGGGAAGATCATATGAGATAATGAACCGGAGCGTTAGTGGTGAAACTTCTAATAAAGAGCATAAGATAATAATTGATCATATCAACGATTTAAAAAAGACCATAGCAAGAAATACTGAATCAATTGAGATACTTAATAAAAATATGGTAAGTAGAAATTCTACAGTCACATCAGAGAAGCAGCTTAGCAGAGATAAAAAGCATCTATCGCAAAGAATCGAGGAAATCAGTACGAAGATAGATGAAATCATGGAACTCGTTAATGCGCGCGACCAGAACTGGTCTGAGTCATTTCAGACAGCTGAGAAAAAACTGGGTATTCTTGAGACTGCATTAGCAAATAAAGAAAACCACGTACAGGCATTAAACAATCTACATCAAAGGGTGCGCTTGGAGCTTGAAGAGACAGAAAAGAAATGTAAGCTCAGCGAAAGGCGTTATGACAAATCGGTCCAGAAAAATATAACACTGCTAGATCAAATTGAAAAAGCCGAAAAAAAATTAAATAACGAAAAACATAAGATCAGTGAAGTGGAGAATGAATACCAGAAGATTCTTTTAATGAGTAACGAAGAAAAAAAGAAACTGGTTGATCGTCAGAGTGAAACGCAGCGGGCAGAAGAAAAACTGGCTTCAATTTATCGGGAAATTGATCTGGCATTAAAGCAACTTGATCAGAAAAGAACAAACCAAAAAACCGATCTGAGGGCCTATTTCCAGCCAGTAGAAGAGAAAGAAATAAAAATGTCGGACAAGAAAAGTCCGGTCAGCAAAAAAGTTCTTCAGCAAATAGAGGAGGATGAAAAAGACCAGCCTGAAGATATGCCCCTATTTCTTAAACAAATGGGTGAGGATGAAATAAAACAATCGTCGCCGCCACTGAACCAGGCGATTAATCAGGAAGAGGTGGTTAAGGATAAAGAAAAGCCATCGGAATCTGAATCACCGGCAGCGGAAATAATTCCTGATGATGGGGAGTCTGTTTTTAAATCAGAACCCTGGTCCGACGGCGTTTGCGAAGATGATTCGGTGCTTTTAGCAGATGAAGAAGCATTTGAAAAAAGTGTAAGTTCAGAAACCAAACGTATTTCGGAAGATGCGCATTATCCATCTGAACAGCGTACGTTTGAAACCTCAGAGAATAAAAACAAACACTCGCAGACAATCATTGAATTGGCATCTAAAGATCGGCTGATTCGCGTCATACGAACTGAAAAAAAATTTCTGATCTCTTTATATAAGGCGATTGTCTTGTCGAATAAACTAGGCAGCCTTCTGTTTGCCGATTCACATAATGGAACTGAGGGCTATTTGGTTCGCTCTCTGTACTTTGATTCGGTCGATGACCGGGATTATTACGAAAAAGAAGATGGTCTGCTGATGCGAAAAAAAATCAGACTTCGGGTTTATTCACCGGATGATGAGCTGGTAAAACTTGAAAAAAAGGAAAAACATGGTGATAACCAGTGCAAGCGGACCCTGAATATTTCCAGAGAAACGGCCAAGCAGATGATTTTGGGAAATTATGACGAACTTTTTAAAAATCCCCATCCCTTTGCTCAGGAATTATATCATGATTTGGTCACTGGGAGCTATGTTCCGAAATGCATGGTCGAGTATCAGCGAAAAGCATTCATTGTACCAGAAAATGATACGCGTATCACGATTGATTCAAATATTTATGCGTCTGAAAGCAGTTATGATCTTTTTAGGGAATCTTTTAACGGTTATCCGGTCAGTCATTGTGACGATGTGACACTAGAAGTCAAGTATAACAACTTTTTGCTTTCCTATGTCAAGGATTTACTTGACTCCTGTCAGAAAACTCAGGTTTCATATGGCAAATATTACCTGGGAAGAAGTGTTGGGCATGGGAAATATGCTTTGTTTGTATAAAGAAGACGAGAATCAGTAAGAATTTTGAATCTGGAAAAAACATATCAGATAGAAAAGGAGAAGTGATGAATGAGAGAAGAATTATATAATTATTTGGTGTTAAATTCAAGTGTACTGACTTTGCAGGAAGTCTTTCTTAATTTTTTCATCGCAGTTGTACTCAGTATCATGATTTTTGTATCCTATCGGATTTCTCATTTAAGAGCAGTGTATAGTGTCCGATTTAACATTTCGTTGCTAATGTTAACTTTAATTACGACGCTGGTGATGAGTGTTATTGGCAATAATATTGCGCTTTCACTTGGGATGGTTGGCGCCCTTTCGATTGTTCGGTTTCGAACAGCAATAAAAGATCCAAGAGATACGGCCTACATCTTTTGGAGTATAGCAGGCGGAATCTGTTGTGGCGTTTCAGAATATATCATAGCCTTAATTGGGACACTGATCATTTTTATGGTGATGCTTTTTTTTGGAAAAATCCAGAATAATGAACGCTATCTTTTGGTGATAAGAGCAAATCGTGAACAAAGCAAGGAAATTGAAGAACTGATTAATGCTGCTTATGCAGGAAAAGCTATGTTAAAAGTCAGAAACTCTACGAGCCAAAGTGTTGAATTTATATATGAATTATCACAGCAAATCATAAAAACGTATGCAAAAGACGTTAATATTGCCGAAAATCTCTATCAACTGGAGGGTGTCAATAGCGTCAATCTAGTTTGTCAGAATGATGAAATTAATCAATAAATTGCAATTAAATAGATTATTTAAGGAGTAGAATGTGGACAAGCTACTGATCAAATTACCGGAATTAAGCGGTGATTCTCTTTTTTCCCAGAATACATTGAATTTTCTGTTGGTGTTGTTGTTATTAGTTGCAGGGATATTGTTGTGTTTTGTCGGTTATAAGTATTTACAGGCCTTTACACTTTTTGCATCAGGTTGCTTTTGTGGAATGATTGGAATTAAGATTGCTGATGAGATGACCACCAATCTGATTATTCAGATGTCCATTTTTGTGATATTCACATTTGTTGGGGTCTGTCTTTTGTATTTACTATCGATCATTCTGGCATCCATCATGCGGCAGATTAAAATACAGAATTTTATCTTAAAAAAAATGTATGTTTTTACGGCGGTGATTGGTGGTTTTATCATTGGTGGCTTAATCTATTTCCGTATTTACCAGGATATCTGCTTAGCCAGTATCATTGCACTATTTATGACAATAACCGGAGCTGTCTATGGGAAAAGAAAAATGGCTAAGCAACGGTTATTCCATACCTATGCTGATTTGTGTGAAATGGAGCCATTGGAGTCATGATCAATGTGTTTTTTAAGGTTTTGAAAGGATTAACATGGGTGAACAAACAAGCAATCTTTTGATAGCAACAGTCCTTCCATTAATGGATATTCTTTTGAATTTTCTGGCTGCGGCAATAATCAGCGTTCTGATTTATATGACCTATCTTAAAACGCATTCAGGAACATTGTACAGCAAACATTTTAGCAGTTCGCTGATCATTATAATTTTTGTAGTTACATTCATGATGGCAGTAATTCAAGGTAATCCGACGGTGTCAATTGGATTAATTGGCGCTTTATCAATTGTCCGTTTTCGTACAGTGATAAGGGATTCAAGAGATATTGTTTTTTTACTGTGGTCAATCGCGGCAGGAATTTTGTGCGGCAATTCAGAATATTGGATTGCAGCGATCGGTAACTTTGTTATCTGTTTAGGTCTGTTGCTGTCAGGTTCAATCAAAAACTATGACCGTTTCTTAGTGATAATCAAGTTTAATCAAGAAGCAACTGAGATGTTAGTCAATACCATTTCGGCAATGTTTGAAGGGAAAGAGCTATTACGCTTTGAAAATAAAGCAGTTCAGGAAAATCGTGATGAATATTTTTATGAAGTGTCGGCTGGAATGCTTGAAAAAGTCGAAATGGTCAATAAATCCCTTGAAGAAGTCCTTTTTAGGATACAAGGTGTCCACTCGGTAAAAGTTATCAGGCAAGAAGATGAGATCAGGCAATAGGAGATAACAATATGTCACAGAGAAACAGAGGGGGGTTAATAATTCTGGCGATAGTGTGTGTACTGCTGCTTTGTGCGGTGGAAATCATTCGCAATGTCGTCAATCAACAAGAAGGAGATCTGAAAAAAAGTGGCTATTGCAGTTTGAAAGCCGATGAATCGACAGAGGATCCACTAGCTTATATCAATGACGATTTTTCTGTCAAAGAAGGGTTTCATACAAATCTGCCGATTGTTATCCTGACTATCGATGGGGAATTGTCGGAGTACAAGCGTTTTGTTGATAGTCAGGAAATGGTTGATGAGCAAGCAATTCCCTATACAAATGGCAGCATTAAGATTATCGATTCGGATAAAGAGCAAAAGTATTTAACCGATCAGGTTGTTTATCAGAGTAATTTAAAAATTAAAAAACGCGGTCATACCTCCTTTACTTACGATAAATCGCAGTATCTGATGAAAACGGAAATATCTGATGGGATCAGCAATGATGCTGATATATTGGGAATGGGACAGGGAAATGAATGGATTCTTAATGGTAGTATGGCTGATAAGAGTATGATCCGTAATTATTTGCCATATCGGATTGCATCCGAAATTGGCGGCAATGAAATGGCTCCGGATTCGCGATTTTGTGAAGTGTTGATTGAAAAGAATGGCCGTTACGAATATGGTGGTGTTTATCTGCTGATGGAAACGGTATCCCGCGGCGAAGATCGAATTGATATTGAATCGTATAATGAAAAGAATGGCTATACGAGTTATATTATCAGACGCGACCGCTTTACCGCATTTGATGTGATGCTGGAGACATATAGCCGCTTAAATGGCTATTCGCCTGAGTGGGTTGGGGTCAAATATCCGTCAGAAGCAAAGTTGACGGAAGCAAGCAAAAACTATATTCAGGAAGATTTTTCAAAAACAGAACAGGTGATTTATTCTCAAAACGCATCAGTTTTAAGAACTTATGATCGCTATATTGAGCTGGATACCTATGTCGACTATTTTTTAATTAATGAGTATTTTGGTAATTATGATGCCGGCGAACACTCAACCTATATGTTTAAAGATACGGGCGGAAAACTGCATGTTGGGCCGGTATGGGATTTTGACCAGGCAATGAACAATTATTTTATGGACGAAATGGATCCAGATACTCTGGCATTTCAGACAAAGCCGATTTTTACACAACTGGCCAAGGATAAGAAATTTATTGATGCACTAAAAAAACGCTATGCACAGTTGCGCAAAGGGGTTCTATCTAAAGAGCATGTCTTTGAAGTGATGGATGAAGCAGTCAATTATTTAAAGTCGGCAAGAGTAAGAGAATGGACTCGTTGGAAAGCGGATTATGAAGATGGTTCTTTTACAAATATGCATAATTATTATCTTCAGGATTATGAAAAAGACAATGCCACGATCAGTCGATTCAATGATAATTATGATCAGGAATTGTACAATATCCGCACCTATTTGCATAAGCATGGAACAGCAATTTCAATTGAGATACCAAAACTCTATGACCTGGCAGACTGTGATACTTCGTTGAAGAGTGAAAATGAATTGTTGTTTTTAATTGTGATGATCCTGTTTTTGGTGCCATCAATTATAATCAATCGACAAAAATAATATTGAGGAGCAGTAGTAATGATAATAAGTCTTGGTCTTATCATCACATCAGACATGGTTGCTGAAAGACACTATTTTTTCGAAATCCTGCATGAGCCGTTAATTCTCTGGGGACTTCGAGGGATCTGTATAATCACCGCACTGAGTGTCTTCCTGATCTATGTAAAAATGAGAAAAGAGGATAGAAAATAGAAAATGTTATTTTCAAGTATTGTATTTTTATTTTATTTTCTTCCGGCGGTTTTTTTGCTTTATTTTTTACTCTCTTTCTCAAGAATGCTTCAAAATATTTTGTTGTTACTGGTAAGTCTTATCTTTTACGCCTGGGGTGAACCAGTCTATGTCTTTTTAATGATTGGATCGATCATATTCAACTCATTGATGGGCTATCTGGTTGAGCGGTTAAAGGGGCGAAAGCAAAAGAAAACCGTCGTGGCCGTTGCAGTGATAATTAATTTAAGTGCGCTTATAGTCTTTAAATATTCCGGCTTTATTTTAGAAACTCTCGGTCTGATTCAAGCGGGAACCTTAGATTTACCGTTACCAATTGGTATTTCATTCTATACCTTTCAGGCCCTTTCATATGTTATTGACGTTTATTGGGGAAAGACTAAATCGGAGAATCCTTTTTATGTCGGTCTTTATATCGCTTTTTTTCCGCAGCTGATTGCCGGACCGATTATTCAATATAGCACAATAGCAGATCAAATCCGCAATCGAAAATCATCGTTTGATATGGTGGCACTGGGACTATGCCGTTTCACAACGGGATTAGGTAAGAAAGTGCTGTTAAGCAACAGTTTTGCCGCGATCGCCGATAATGTTTTTCAATGGTCGGCGATTGGGACAGAAAAAGTGGCGGTTCCGGCGACCTTAGCTTGGTTGGGAAGTATTTCTTATACGCTGCAGATTTATTTTGATTTCTCGGCATACTCGGATATGGCTATTGGCTTAGCCTTATGTTTTGGCTTTAAATTTGGAGAAAATTTTAATTATCCTTATATCGCCACATCAATTTCAGACTTCTGGAAGCGGTGGCATATTTCCCTGACCGACTGGTTCAGAGAGTATGTATATTTCCCGCTGGGTGGAAGTCGCGTCAATAACCAGGATCTTATGGTCAGAAACATGTTTATCGTTTGGCTGTGCACTGGTATTTGGCATGGCGCAAACTGGACATTTATTTTCTGGGGCCTTTACTATTTTGTTTTTCAGTTAGCTGAACGTTTTTTTGAGTATCCCGAAAAAATTAAGAGTCGTTTTATCAAACACTTTTATACGCTGATGGTTGTTAATGCCGGTTGGGTTATCTTTCGATCGGACGATTTGTATCAGGCCGGGCGCTTCTTTATCAATATGCTAGGGATGAACAATAACGGTTTTTACAGTGATTTGGCAGTCATGCTGATTCATGAAAACTGGGTATTTTTATTGCTGGGACTGGTTTTTTCAACCCCAGTTGCCCGAAAAATGAATGAAATGATTTATGGGAATGTTAATTCATTAGTTAATAAAGCATACACCTTGTGTTACCCAATCATTATGTTTCTAATCTTGATTATTTCAGTTAGTTATTTGGCCAGTGGAACCTATAATCCGTTTATTTATTTTAATTTTTAATGTCAATATCAACAAAGAGGGGTTGCCAGGTACTTGGCATGAATCAACAATGAGTATGGATGAAAGAAAAATAAAAAAAAAATACTTTTTAAAAAAACGCTTATTTGCTCTGATATTCTTAGGGACGATTTTTTCTTTTTCAATTATAAATGGACTAGAAAATTATCAGCTGATAAAGGAAAAAATAACAGAAAAATTAAATCATGAGGAATATCTTCCAAGTGAAGCAGTCGCTTTAATTGAGACAACAATCAACGAAAATTTATTAGGAAGAGTGAATTTTATCGAAACCTACGGTTTTATACAGGTCTTGCTTAACAAAAAAGAATGTAATAACTTTACATATATTAAAGATGAAGAAGGTTATTTGCATTATGCGACTTTTTACAGGGAGGCTGATACACAATTATTTGACTATGCATTGCGGGTCAAGCGCTTACAGGATTATGTTGAAAAGAATGGGACGAAAGTTCTGTTTGTTATTCCGCCCAGCAAGTATGATAAGAAATTGACCGAATTCGGAACAGGGATGCCAGTAAATGATCCCAATCCGGTTGTCGATGAAATGCTGTTTTATCTAAATCGGATGGGAATTGAAACGTTGGATATGCGGGAGTTTTTGCCTGGTGATCAAATATCTTACGAGGAAACATTTTTTAAGACCGATCATCATTGGACAATTCCCGCAGCTTTTTACGCGACTGATGCAATAAAGAACAAAATTAATGAAAGTTTTGGTGAAAACTTAGATCCAAATAATTATTATTCGAATATCGATAATTATGATCAGGTAACTTATTATTCAGGAATGCTTGGCTCGATGGGCAGAAAAACCGGCGCTAATTTCTGTGGAATTGAAGATTTTACCGCTTTATGGCCCAAATATGAGGGATCATTTAAAAGAGAGAGCATGTTTGAAAATGGGAATATTGTTAAAAAAGAAGGCAGCTTTGTTGAGGCTCTAATGGACACGGAGGTTCTAACTGAAAATACTGATTTGTATACGGATTCACAGTATTCCTTATACTTGAATGGTTTATGTATTTATGAAAAAATACTAAATGAAAACAATCCTGATGGGGCCAAGATCTTTATGATTCGTGATTCCTATTTTTCACCGGTTATTTCTTTTATGATGCCGATGTGTAGTGAGATTGACGCGATTTGGTCACTCGAGGATACTCATCAATTAGATGTAGAAAAAAGTATTGTAGAAAATAAATATGATTATATAATTATTGAAGTCTACCCTTATAATATCAACAACAATGCCTTCAATTATTTCAAAGAACCATAGTTTACGAGGAGGGAAGCAGTGAAAAAAGTGAATAAAAAAACCAGCTTACTTTTGCATGAATGGAAAGGGAAAATCTGGTTTCTCTTAAATATGTTTTTCAGTATTCTATACTTGATCTGGCGGATCTTTTTTACAATCCCGATTGGTTATGGCACTATTTCGATTATTGCTGGTGTGGCTTTATTAATTGTCGAGGCGCTGGGGATGGTTGAAGCCTTTGTTCATTACGCTAACATGTATTCCGTCAGTGATAACCCGTTACCGGAAGTGCCACAGGAACGTTTTCCGGAAGTGGATGTTTTTATTGCGACCTACAGTGAAGACTGCGAGCTTTTATATAAAACAATTAATGGCTGCAAATACATGGAATATCCGGATAAGAAAAAAGTCCATATTTATTTATGTGAAGATAACCGTCGGCCGGAAATGCGGGAACTAGCGGAGCAAATGGGGATAAACTATCTGGATCGGCCAGATAACGAAGGGGCTAAAGCCGGCAATCTGAATAACGCGTTGGCCCATTCAAATTCACCTTATGTCGTTACATTTGATGCTGACATGATTCCGAAAAGTGATTTTTTAATGAAAACAATCCCCTTTTATGTTGATTGTGAAATAAAAAATGAAGGCCGAAAACCGCAAGACCAGATAAAATTGGGTTTTGTACAATCGCCACAAAGTTTTTACAACCCGGACTTATTTCAGTTTAATTTATTTTCAGAAGGACGCATTCCAAATGAACAGGACTATTTTTATAAAGACATTCAGGTCGCCCGAACAAAGACCAACAGTGTAATTTATGGCGGCTCAAATACAGTGCTATCCAGAGAAGCATTGAATGATGTAGGTGGTTTTTATACAGAAGCAATTACCGAAGATTTCGCAACGGGAATTCTGATTCAAAAAAAAGGTTATGTCAGTTTGGGTATTGGCGAGCCTTTGGCATCAGGCATGTCTGCAACTGATTTGCAGGGATTAGTTCAACAGAGGGTTCGTTGGGCCCGAGGAGTGATAGCAACAAGTAGAAAGATGCATTTTTTCACAACGAAAGAGCTTTCTTTCGCTCAAAAACTGAATTATTGGGCGTCAATGTGGTATTGGTATGCGCCAATAAAGCGTATTATCTATATTCTGGCACCAATTATGTATGCAACTTTTGGCTTCATGGTCTTTAAATGTACGCTTCCACAGGTATTGCTGTTCTGGCTGCCAATGTATATTAGCAGTAACATTAGCCTAAGAATGCTTAGTCAGAATATTCGAACGACTAAGTGGACAAGTATTTATGAGACAGTATTATTTCCGTTTATGTTATTACCGGTTGTACTGGAAAGTTTCGGGATAACGATGAAAAAGTTCAAAGTAACGGATAAAAAGGGTGCCCAGAATTCAAAAGGGAAAAATCTGGTTCATATTATCCCATTTCTGATTCTGATTGTATTATCGGTAATTGGCATTATTAATTGTGTGCGGATCATGTTTGACAGCAATTCCTTTGGACCGATTGTTGTTCTGTTCTGGTTAATCAATAATTTATTTTTGTTGGTAATGTCCTTGTTTTTTGTCGATGGACGGATCCCCTATCGAAAAGCAGAGCGTGTTTTAGTGGAGATGGAGAGTGAGATTGATAATGGCATTCAAAAAATGAAAGGGGTTATCCGTGATATTTCTGAAACGGGTGTTTCGATATTGCTTAATAAGCCGTATTATCTTGAGGCGGAAGCGGAGGTTGATGTCAGCTTAAGAAGCGAAAACTATTATGCCGAACTAAAGACGCGGATCGTGTTTGTAAATCAAATTGGCAAACAGTGGAATTATTCGATGAAAATTCTGGATTATAAAGATACCTATAACGAGTACTTGCAAATGATTTATGATCGGATACCGGTTTTGCCAACTGAGATAAAAAAAGACAGCGGCAGTTTTGAAGATTTGAAAATCAACACAAAAAAACGTGTGGCGGCACCTTTTTTTCAAAAGAGAAAATATCCTAGAATAGCCTTAGATACAACCGTTAACTATTATGTGAAGGATAAAAATGATGAAAAAGAGATGAGTGACTTTTCTTTCAAAGGAAAGCTGAAGCTGTGTGACTTTAACTATTGTTATGCGAGTTTTGACGAGGCTCTTATGCCAAAGCAAATCGTTGTTGAAATTGTTAATGGGATTTATTTTAATTGTTGCTATGAATCTAAACTGCAAAATGGAAAAAAATTGTATCTGGTCGAGAATATTGATGAGATCATAACAGATCCACAAAAAAATGAAAAACTTGTGCAATGGCTTCGTAATATCAATACGATCGCGATACAAAAACAGGATGTGCATTATAAAATGAGTGCCCAAAAGAAAAAAATGAAAAAAACAGAAGCAGTGTTTGATGAAAATAGTTTAGTTTAGAATAATTGAAAAGGAATAAATAACCATGAATCGAATAATGCGAAATGTTCTTTGTTGCATGACAATAACAACAATTCTTTTGACAATTAGCGGGTGTGCTTTCATGAAAAACGAAGAATTGCGTTTTGTAGCGCGAATGGGAAATGGCGTTAATCTTGGCAATTCTCTAGATGCAACAAATTTGTGGACCTATAAACCGGCGGCAAAAGAATTGGACTATGAAACGTTTTGGGGAAATCCGCCAATTGAAAAAAAACACTTCCAGGCAATTTATCAAGCAGGCTTTCAAACCGTTCGCATTCCGGTAACTTGGGAAGATCATCTCAATTCAAATGGAGATATTTCCGAGGTGTGGATGGATCGGGTTCAGGCAGTTGTGGATATGGCTCTTGAAGAGGGCTTGTTTGTTATTATTGATACCCATCACGAAAGCTGGTTGGATTTGCAAGTCAAAAATGAAACGCAAATCGCTGAAAAACTGACCAAAGTTTGGCAGCAGATTGCGATCCGTTTTAAAGACTATGATGAGCGTCTGCTATTTGAAGGAATGAATGAACCCCGTTTAAGAGATAGCGATGTTGAATGGACAGCTGGAACAACGGAAATGCGTGAGCTGGTCAATCGCTTAAATTCGGTATTTATTGAGACCGTTCGCTCGATTGAAGGAAATGAAAAACGTTATTTGCTGATTGGTGCTTATGCAACAAGTAGTTTTTCGGAGGCACTGGAAAGTTTGACTGTTTTAGGAGAACATCTTATTGTTTCCGTACATATGTATAGTCCGTATCAGTTTTGTCAAAATGATGAAGGCACAGACGAGTGGAGTGAACTGAATGTGGAGGATACAAAGGAAATTGATGAAGCATTTACACAGTTGAATGAAAAATTCATTAAAAAAGGAATACCGGTCATTTTAACTGAATTTGGCTGTACAAATAAACAGAATTTAGAAGCACGAGTTGATTGGGTGCAATATTATGCACAAAGTGCAAAAAACTATGGGATTGCCTATATTTGGTGGGATAACGGAAGCGATTTTGCACTTTTAGACAGAGATACTGGACAATGGGAACAGCCAGAAATCGTCAGAATACTTGTGGAAGAGTGAGAGCATTGACGTTATCAAAAATAGTTAAGGAGCATAGGAATTGTCAATGCCAGTTTACTATAACATTTGCAGTTATCAACAAATATTATAATGAAATATAGAAACATTAAGAAGTCTACCTTTCAGCGCTGTTTTTCTGTTTTCTTTCTTGACATCATCCCAAGTTCTTCATTATAATATAAAGGTTAAGAAGATAAAATAAATAACTATATACATCGGAGGTAGAATGAATACTTATTATAGAAATACCATGTGTGGAGAATTACAAGCAAGTAACGTTGGTCAGGTAGTTGAACTGGCCGGCTGGGCGGATAATCGTCGGAATCTCGGCGGGGNACTTTTTATTGATTTAAGAGACCGCTCCGGTAAAATTCAGCTTGTTGTCAATGAAGAACGACCTGAAGCCTTTGAAATTGCAGAAAAGGTCCGAAACGAATATGTTTTGTCGGTTAAAGGCAAGGTCGTTTTACGAAGTCCAGAAAATGTCAATCAAAATATCCCAACCGGTGAAATCGAAGTCGAGATCATGGAAATAAAAATCCTCGATTCGTCAGAAACGCCACCGATTTATATCGAAGATAACGATCAGACCAATGAAGCAGTGCGACTTAAATATCGGTACCTTGATCTGAGAAAACCGAAATATCAGAAGATTCTGAGAACCCGGCATCAGGCAGCTGCTATTGCCAGAAATTTCCTGAATGAAAAAGGTTTTTTAGAAGTTGAAACACCAATGCTGGCCAAACCAACCCCGGAGGGAGCCAGAGATTTTCTGGTCCCATCCCGGGTACAAAAAGGGAAATTCTTTGGACTGCCCCAATCACCGCAGCTATACAAACAGATTCTCATGATTTCTGGCGTTGACCGTTATTATCAGATTGCCAAATGCTTCCGTGATGAAGATTTAAGACAGGATCGCCAGCCGGAGTTTACCCAAATCGATATGGAAATGTCTTTTATTGATAAAGATGATATCATTGGCATTAACGAAGAAATGATAGCAAAAATCATGAAAGAAATCAAAGGGGTTGAGGTCCAAACACCGATGGTAAGAATGACTTACCAGGAAGCAATGGATCAATATGGTTCGGATAAGCCCGACACCCGGTTCGGATTAAAATTGATTGATTTGTCAGAAATTGTTGAGAACTCTGAATTCAAAGTATTTTCCGGTGCGGTAAAAAAAGGTGGAAGTGTACGAGCTATCAATGCCAAAGGCGCTCAAGATAAATTAAGTAAAAAAGGCATTAAAGGTCTGGAGAATTTCGCTAAAATTTATAAGGCCAAAGGTTTAGCCTGGATCGATGTTTCCGAAGAGGAGATGAAATCGCCAATCCTGAAATTTATTTCAGAAGAAGAAAAAGCAGCAATTTTTGAAAAAACTGATGCCAAACCAGGTGATTTAATCTTCATTATCGCTGATACCAACGAAATAGTTTGTAATGCTTTGGGTCAATTGCGACTGGAATTGGCACGTAAACTGGAATATGACTTCAAAGACCAATATAATTTCCTCTGGGTAACTGATTTTCCGTTACTGGAGTATGATCCCGAAGCCGGCCGATATACTGCTAAGCATCACCCCTTTACCATGCCACTGGCTGAAGACTTACAGTATTTGGAAACAGATCTGCTAAAAGTCCGGGCGGACGCCTATGATATGGTTGTAAACGGAGTCGAACTGGGAGGTGGAAGCATTCGTATCCACAACCAGGATATTCAGGAAAAAGTATTTACAGCACTGGGCTTTACCCAGGAATCAGCATGGGAGCAATTTGGATTTTTACTGGAAGCCCTTAAATATGGAACACCGCCTCATGGTGGACTGGCATTTGGTTTAGATCGTCTGGTGATGCTGCTCACTGATAATGATAATATCCGCGACGTAATTGCTTTCCCGAAAACTCAAAATCATGGTTGTCTGATGATGGATGCGCCAGCCAGCGCCAGTCTGGATCAACTCATCGATCTGGGCATCTCTGTGGATGAATTGTAATGAAAGAAATAGGAACAGTTAAAGCGCTCAAGGGAAATAATGCGGAAGTTGAGATCAAACGTAATTCAGCTTGCGGTGATTGCGGAGCCTGTCATGTTAGCAAAGATCAGTCAGTGATGTTGACAATAGCTAAAAACTCCATTAATGCTCATAGCGGTGAAACGGTTGAGGTCGAGATGCAATTTGCCAATGTCTTTGTGGCCGCATTTATCATGTACGGTATACCGTTGCTGGCTTTTATTCTAGGAAGCTGTGTCGTATATTATCTGGTTGGAGCGTTAAACATTGGCTGGGATCAGGTTCTAACTTCGTTTTTAACAGGCATTGCGCTGACTGCAGTTGCTTATCTGGTGATCCGTTATTTCGATCGGCAGGGTCGATTTAACAGCAAATATCAACCGGTAATCATCGCTGTCGTAGAAAAAGCAGAAACCATTGCCACACCCATGGAAAAACGCATGGGAAATTAAATAATATGTGGTATCTGCGGGTTTTTGACGCAGATACCCTTAAATATTTATATATTTTAATGGGTTTAAATGAATTAAATAAAAAAAAGCTTGATTAATCCTTCATTTATCATTATAATATATTTACTGTCTGGGTGTAGCGCAGCTTGGTAGCGCGCTTGACTGGGGGTCAAGAGGCCGGAGGTTCAAATCCTCTCACTCAGACCATTTTTTATTAAGGTGAAAATATGGGACAAATTAAAAGAAAAAATAATAGACGAGTCAATTCTTTGAGAAAAATTGTTGTTGGCATCGTTTTTTTTTTATTGTAGCAATAATTTTTATTTCGAGTTATCGAGGTAACATGAGCATGCTGCTCGAAAAAAAAGAGTATACCGAGTCGTATAAAACAGAGATGTATTTTTTTAAAGATATTGATTATCGGGTCATAGATGATTTCCAGGCGGGTGATCTTTCCCTGCTGGAGGGTGAAAAAGCCAATGGTTATAAACCATTGACTAATACAGCTAAGGTTGTCAATACAGATTATTTAAATGAGCAAATCGCAGTAATTGACACAATTATAAAAGAAGAGTATTATAACAATTGGAGCCGGATAGTTGGCGACATCGTGTCCAACTATCGGGGGATTTCAAGTATTACCAACCAAATTGGCGAAACTGAACGGGAACGAAAAAAATTCTTAATCGAATCAGTCCAATATATGGGACTTGATTTGGCAGCTCTCCAACAAAAGCGACAAACCCTGGTGGGACTGCTTGGTGGAGAGACCAGAAATATTGCCCTAAACGAATTGGGTCTGCTCTCCAGTGGCTATGTATACACATCCATACAGCCGGTTGAAAAAGCCTTAAGTGAGAGTATGCTCCCATATATCAATACAACGTTTTTAAAAACGGCCAGCAAAGTCGATCAGGAATCAGAGGGGCTCTTAAAAGTTGTCAATAATGACCATATTTATGTTGCCTTTTCCATCCCCAGTGACATGACTATTATGGGCGAAGATGAGGTAGTAACCCTTAAAACGGAATTGATGGGTACAGCTGATAGTGGCATAAACCAGGATTATTATGAGTTTTTAATCAAGCGGGTCGATCAGCTTTACTATTTTCCCAAGCTGCGATTTGAATATGAAGATAAAGTTTACTCTGGTTACTTTGTTGATGTTGTCGATGAAGGTAACCAGAAAATCGCTGTACTGATGCTTAAGGATTACGTCAATGATTTTTCTGAGGTGGTAATTGGCAAGTCGGATATTTATATTCAGGACTATAGCGCTTATGAAATACCCAAAAGTGCCATTTATCAAAAAGATGAAGAAACAATGATTGATACAGTTACAAAAGGCTACTTCAGTGATTCCCTGCCGGTTGTTGTCGAAAAGTATAACAATGGCAATGCGGTCTTAAGAACTGTGAATAATCCAAACTTAAGCAGCGGGATGCGCATCAGTATTTATCCTTAAGGATGTGAAAAAGAGTGATTTCAGAAAATATTAGTCGAATTAAATCAGAAATTCCCGATCATGTTACACTTGTCGCGGTTTCAAAATATCAGAGTTTAGAAGATACCAAAGCGGTGCTGGATGCTGGTGTCAATGATCTCGGCGAAAGTAAGGTTCAGGATTTTCTAAAAAAGCACGAGGTTTTAGGCGATCGTCCCCGGTGGCATTTCATTGGACATTTGCAAAAAAATAAGGTGAAATATATTATTGGAAAAACATTTCTGATCCATTCGGTTGACTCAATTGAATTAATTGATGTAATTGAACGTGAAAGTAAAAAACAGGGAATCGTCACCGATGTATTGCTCCAATTAAATTTAGCCCGGGAAGACAGCAAGTCAGGAATTCTTGCTGAAAATCTGGATTTTATTTTAAAAGCATTGCCTGGATATCAGTTTGTCCGTGTCAAAGGATTGATGGCAATGGGACCATTAACCGAAAATAATAACACGATTCGTGAGATTTTTGTGGAATTAAAAAGAATTTATGATAAAATAAAAGAGGAATCTGTGGATGCGACGATTCAGATGAATTATCTGTCCATGGGTATGACTGATGATTATACCATTGCAATAGAAGAAGGCTCCAATATGATAAGAGTTGGACGCAAAATATTTAGTTAGTTAGGAGATATACAATGGCAGCAGAAAAATTTAAGGATAAAATTATTAAGGTTTTTGGCATGGAAGTAGACAATGAGGATGGATATGACGAGATTTACGAAGAAGATGTTTATGACGACGATGTCGAAGATACAAAAAGTGCCTTCAGTGCGCCAAAAGCAAAGAAAACAACTCCTTCAAGACGAAGTGAATTATCCCTTGACGATGGTCCAGAAGTTTTAGTGTTGGAACCTGAAGTTTTTAAAGATGCTCCAAGTATTTGTAATAAAATTCGGAACAATAAGACTGTAGTTTTGAATTTGAAAAATACCGATTATGAAAATGGTCGCAAGATTTTTGATTTTTTAAGTGGCGCTCTATTTGCTTTAGATGGATCAATTAACAAAATTGCCGATAATGTATTCATTTTAGCTCCCAAAGCGGTCGCTGTTTTAACCAATCCTCAACACGATGATTTGGATTTTAACGCCCCGATTTTAGAGTGGGATGAGGATATGGAATAGGTCGTTTATGATCCAGGGAATTCTTATACAAGCGGGTAATTTATTGTTTGAATTGGTCACACTGTTAATTTTTGTCAACATAATTTTCAGTTGGGTGAATCCTGATCCAAATAATATTTTCGTTAAGACCATTTATGGCTTAACTGAACCGATTTTGTCGCCATTACGACGATTTACAATCATTGGACCATTGGATTTATCAGCATTTGCCGCCATTCTGTTAATGCAGATTGTGCTGTTTCCGCTTTATAAAATGGTCGTAATGTTTATTTTCTAAAAATTAATTCAAGTATTAACATGTTGAAGGGATGTCTTATGACAGATAAAAAAGATATTTTTTTATTATCACGCATAGCTGATGCGTGCGATAAAAATTTTGAACCCCGATTCTTTGATTTTTATGATGAAGTGTTTCAACAAAAAATAGCGGACGCCATTAAGTATAGTGGTGTCCCTTATCTATTTTTTGGAGGACACCCGGATGCAGAGCGAAAGATGTTATGTATTTATCCGGATTATATATCGTCAGAGGATCTGGAATGGCCTATTTTTGCCATCGAATTCGAAAAAACGATTTCCATTGATCATCGCAACGTGCTGGGGGAACTGATGCATCTGGGGATAACCCGGGAGAGTATTGGTGATATTGATGTAGGCGAAAATCAGGTACAGATTATTGCTCATCAACGACTACAGGATTTTTTGTGGATCAATTTAACTCAGGTAAAAGGCCGAGAAATAAAAACAACGATCAAAAATTATCAGCAGATTCAGAGTTTTGAAAAAAATTTCAAACGGATATCAATAGTGGTTGCTTCGAACCGGCTTGATGGGATCATTAATAAAATATGGGGGTTTTCTAGACAGAATAGCCTAGTTTTAATCAAACAGGGTAAGGTACGGGTGAACTATACAGAGATCAATAAAAATGATTTCCGGTTGAAATCTGGTGACATTATTTCATTGCGAGGAAAAGGCAAGGCAAAAATAATTGATATGGATGAGCGGACAAAAAAAGGCAACATTCGTTTAGAAGTGGACCGATATATATAACTGATTAAGGGAGGGTTAAATGACTAAAGAACGTAATGAATATATTGTGCCTGAAAAAATCGAGCAACGACTGGATCATTTTTGTTGCGCTTTGCCGGGGGATTATTCAAGAGAATATGTTAAGCGACTAATTTCAACCGGGGATGTTTTGGTTAACGGGCAGAAAAAGAAAGCCAGTTATCATGTTAAACCAGGGGAGACAATCACCTTGATGATTCCGGAACCAGTACCGTGTCACATGGAAGCAGAAGACATACCGCTTGCCATTGTTTATGAAGATGATGATGTCATCATCGTTAATAAGCCTCAGGGGATGGTTGTTCATCCGGCGCCGGGGAACAACAGCGGGACCCTTGTTAATGGGTTGCTTTATCATACAAAGAATCTGTCAAATATTAATGGGGTGATGCGACCAGGGATCATTCATCGGATCGATAAGGATACCTCGGGATTGTTGATGATTGCCAAGAATGACATCGCGCACCGAAGTTTGTCCGAGCAGCTTAAGGAGCATAGTATCCTCAGACAGTATTATGGTCTGGTAAAGGGTAATGTCAAACCCAACCGTGGCACGGTGGATATGCCCATTGGCAGACATGAACAGCTCAGGATAAAAATGGCAGTGGTGGAAAAAAACTCAAAATCGGCGATTACGCATTTTGAAGTAGTTAAGCGATATGCTCAGTATACCTTACTCCGTTTTCAGCTGGAAACCGGTCGGACCCACCAAATTAGGGTGCATATGGAAAAAATAGGTCATCCGCTGGCAGGAGATCCATTGTATGGCAAAGGAGACAAGAATAACCCCTTTAAAACTACTGGTCAATGTCTCCATGCTCATACTCTGGGTTTTAGCCATCCCAGAACCGGTCAGCGGCTTGTGTTTAGAGTTCCGGTTCCGCCTGAGTTTAAATCAATATTGAAAAATTTAAAATAGGCTAAATTGAATGGATGATGGCTTCCATTGCTTCAACTCCATCCTGTGTTGGGGTTACATACATGGTGTTTTGGTTGGTGAAAATAACCATACCTGGTTTTGCCTTGTTTGGTTTCTTCAGGTACTTAAACTCAAGATAGTCAACAGGAACATTGCTGGAGCCTCGTGATTTGCTGTACCAGGCGGCCAGATTACCTGCTTCCAGGAGGGTCTTCTCGGTGATGAAGCGTCCGCCTGCCACAATCAGTACGTGGGAACCAGGGGCATCTTTGACATGAAGCCAGCAGTCTTCGCTTTTACCCATTTTTGTGGAGATAAAATCATTCTGATAATTGTTCTTGCCAACAAAAATATGGAACCCTTCAGATGAAATAAAATGCAGGGGCTGTGAAGGTGTCTGTTTTTTCTTGTCTTCTTTAGAAAGTGCTTTTTTATTAAATTCGGAATGGAGAAATTCGTGACGAATTTCATCCAGTTCGGCCAACTCAGTGGACTGATCCAGGCTGTTGACCAGGCTCTCCAGATAATAAACTTTTTCTTCAGTTTCTAAAATATAGCCGACCAGATGTTTCAGGGCTATTTTGCTTTTGTTATATTTTTTATAGTAGTGTTGAGCATTCTGGGCCGGGGTTCGGTTGACTTTTAGGGGAATATCAATAGTCTGACAGTCGGGATCATAATAGTTAATCAGTGTTGCAATTTCCTGACCTTTTTCAATGGCATAGATATTGGCGGTGATTAAATCGCCGTAAAGCTTAAACTTCTCGCTTTTGTGAGATGCGTCCATATCCTGATGGAGGTTATCCAGCTTTTTAATATTTTTTTTAACCAGTATATCAAGCTGCTGACGAAGATTGGCCGACCGTGTTTTGAAGCGCAGGGCTTTATCGCGTTTAAAATAATAAGCTTCGAGCATCTCTGAAATAGATGGGTAGGATTCACTCCGATGATCGGCCCGCAAATAATGGAGGTCGACAGTCGAAAAATCCACTATTTTTCGACCAAGATAGATAATAACCGGTTCAGCTTGCTGTTCAATCTCGGTAATAACCTGAATAAATCCTTCCCATAAAAATTGTTTTTGCTTTTTGGAGAGGTCGGCTACGCGGTAATTTGGATCGATGCCACTTCGGAAAGCAACCTCTTTACCAATGTTAGGGCTGATACCCAAAAAAGCCTGAATAAAGAACTTTTCCACCGTTGCTTCACCATAATTGGCTAACAGCGCATTGAATTTTTCGGTTTCGATATTGAAAAATCCATGACGGTTATTTTCTGGGGGATAAATATAGTCACGACCAGGAAGGATCTGACGGTAACGGCTGGAAGTCGAACCTACTTTTTTCATCGAATCAAGGATTTTCATCGATTCGTCAACCAGGATAATATTGCTGTTGCGACCCATTATTTCAACCAGCAATTTTCGGACAACCGTTTCATTAAAATCATTTTTTGACGAAATCGATATTTCCATGACACGATCCGTTTCGTGCTGGGTGATGTCAACAATCGTACCATTGAGAATATATTTCCGCAATACCATGCAAAAACTGGGTGGTGCACTGGGATTCTCTTTGATCTTTTCAGTCATGTAGGCGCGCGGATTGCTGGCGTTGGCCGAGAGCAAGACATGATGTTTTTGATTTCCCAGGTTAACCAAAAGTCGGATTTCATCGATTTCCGGTTGATAGATTTTTCGTATGCGACCTCCAATTAAGAGGGTTTTAAATTCTTCTATTAAGTGATACAGGGTAACGCCATCATAAGCCATATAGTAATGCTCCTCGTATAATAAATTTAAACACAAAGTGTTTAGTTAGTTTTTTAAATCACTTGGATATTGAACCCTATTCCTGGATAATAGAGATATGGAATAAGGATCTATCTGAATTAAGGCTGTATGCTCCTGTAGCATGACTACATTGAAAGACTGTCTCCCAGCCATCAGTTGTACTGCAAACTCACAAGCTGTATCGCTTGCCTTTCGTACTGAAGATTAGTAGCTTCGGGCAGCTTATGTTTGGCAAGCATCGAATACTCATATGCGAGGTTGTTGCCATACTGTCGGT
>NZ_AXAC01000038.1 GCF_000472665.1 Acetobacterium malicum subsp. dehalogenans DSM 11527
CGAAGCTCTTTTTCGAGCTGTTTTAAACGATTGGGATCTGTTATTGGGATATTCCCTGGATTATCACAATAACCAACCTTTCCGGTTTTAGCTTTGCTGATCCACGTGTACAAGGTATCGAGCTTTATACCTAATCGCTCTGCAGCCGCTTTGTTGCCGATCTCATTTGCCAGTTTCAACGCTTCATAGCGTTCTTCGGCACTATATACTTTTTTCATCACTAGTCAGTCCTTTTTATTTTTATTTTACCTCATTTCCTTGCAATTTGGGACTGCACTTTTATGATAACACTCCAAATCCCATTATCGATCTTTGTATACGTTCACATAGACCAAATCTTTACACGTCTAAATTAAGTCGACTGTTCATTTTGAACAATTGATAAAGGAGTTTGTCATGAAATTGAGTTTGTATATTTTGAAGGACTGGTTTGACGCAAAGGGGGTTAAAATCCTCGCATCAAAAATGGAAGATGAAACTTCAGAACCTGGTATAACAGGTATCCGGTTAAAAGATAAAGAGCGACCAGAATTAGCAGATGTTTTCTTATACATCACTGAATCAACAGATTTAGAATCAGAAATTAGCCCCGTTCTGAACACCAATCGATGTGTTGTCTGTGTCTATAAATCTTTTATCTTGCGGTTGAAGGAAATGTTATTTCGATATTTAATGAATCGCTCGCTGCTTATGAATTCTTTCAGTTATGGGAGTCTTCGCTGAAAGATACTGTTTATTTAAATTCATCTTTGCAGGATCTTGTCGACCTTGCTGTTCCGGTTTTCCGGAATCCTATTTTTATCGCTAATTGGCAGGGTCGCGTTTTTGCTTTTTCCCGCGAATATCAAAATGACTATGTTCGGGGAACTTGGCAGCACATCGTCAAATCTGGACGGGTTCCACTTTACTCAATCCAAATGTTGCGAAAATCGGATAATTACTCAGTTGTTTTACAAGGTACCAAGGCTGCCCTGTTATCATTTGGCGAACTATCTCACCGCTGTATCGGTGGCACCTTAAAACAGGCTAATGACATGCATTTACACATCCAAATCATGGAATACCAAACCGTTGTGACAACCGGGCACTGTCAATTGGCGGATATATTTCTTAAAATTGTATCATTTACCCATTTTCCAGGACTATCCACCTATGCGCAGTCCATGTCTAAAATATTTTGTGAACTGTTAAATAGAAAAACAGTCCCAAAAGAAGAATTGGATTGGGTACTCTTGGCATTGGGTTGGGAAAATAAAGTTCCCTGTGTTTTATTATTGTTTGTGAATAACCATGAGCAACTGACAAAGGAATCGTTAAATGGTTTGCTTGATCAGTATATTCCCCAGGGTAAGCGTCTTGTCTACGAGAATGAAACCTTATTACTGCTGTTAAAATCGGAATTTGATACCCTGGTTGATGAATTAACAAACCTCATTCAACCGCTTGATTTTATCTGTGGTGTTTCCCTGCCTTTTGCAGAGTGGGATACCTTGGCTGAGCGCCTGAATCAAGCTAAACTGGCGATCCACTATGGTAAATCCGCAAATACCTGTATCCGTCGTTGCGAAGATTTCACAACCTCCTATATCCATGATTCTCTGCTAAAAACAACCAAAGATCTCTGTCTGTGTCATCCAGCCATTTTGATACTAAACGCCTATGATCGGGAAAACGAAGCAGACCTTTGCTTTACAATGTTTCAGTACCTGAGATGTGAAAGAAACAGCACCATTACATCGGAATGCTTATACATTCATCGCAATACGCTTCAATACCGCCTGAAAAAAATCTATGAGCTGATCCAAGTGGACATGAATAATCCAGATATCCGGGAACATTTAATGTTGTCTTATGAAATGATTGTAAAAAACTAAAATAATACCAGTACCGAAAGCTTTTCTTCCATTAGATTATCTGGCTATGCACTGTTGTCATTTTTATGTTTTCCGCTACAAGACTGCAATCGATTTACTCACTTCAAAAAAATTCGCCACAAAAAGACATGTTGCTTTTTAATTGCGACATGTCTTTTTAAGACAATAAGAATCATTATCGTCTCACTTCTTCTTTAATTCAAACAAACCAACCATTTTCTTAAGCATTTGAGCCTGACTGGATAATTCTTGACTGGCTGCCGCGCTTTCCTCTGCGGTGGCCGAATTGGTTTGAACAACGCTTGAAACCTGTTCGATACCAATGGTAATCTGTGAAATTTCCGAGGCCTGATCATTGGATGCTCTGGCTATTTCTGCCACCAGACCAGCTACCATTTCAATATCACTTAAAATTACCATTAGACTTTCAGATGTATCACCAGCAATCGCTGTGCCATCTTCCACTTTTTCGATGGAACCTTCAATTAGTGCGGTAGTTTCCTTAACGGCTTCAGCACTCCGAGCCGCCAGAGTTCTTACTTCTTCGGCCACAACCGCAAATCCCTTTCCATGCTGACCAGCTCTGGCCGCTTCCACAGCTGCGTTTAATGCCAGAATATTAGTTTGAAAGGCAATGTCGTCGATTACCTTTATAATTTTCGAAATATTATTGGATGAAGCATTGATTTCTGTCATGGCCCGAACCATTTTCACCATTTGATTATTACCTTTCTGGGCATTTTCACGAACCTGTTCCGTAAGAGCATTGGCTTTGTTGGCATTATTCGCATTGCGTTTGGTTTCCCCGGCCACTTCTTCAATCGAAGCACTTAATTCCTGAATGGAACTGGCCTGCTCTGTCGTTCCCTGAGCCACCGCCTGTCCCCCAGCCGAAAGCTGCTGCGCACCGGAATCTACCTGTTCGGCAGTATTGCTGATATCTTTCATGGTTTCGCTCAAACTTTTTGCAATGCCGTTGAGTGAAGTTTTAATTTCCATAAAGTCACCCAAGTACTCGGTGGTGATTTCCTGATCAAGATTTCCCCGACTGATCGCCGCCAGAGTTTTCGAGATTTCACTGACATAAACGTTCAAAAACTCGATAGTTTTGTTCATATCATTCTTGATTTTTCCATTTTCCCCCTTGTAACTCCCGACCATAGCGGCGCTGAGATTTCCCTGTGACAAGTCATTAAGAACCGCGGAAGCTTCCTGCATGGGGGCTGCGAGAGCATCCAACGCATTATTAAAACCGGCAATCACCTGAGCATACTCGCCTGAGAAGCGACTTAAATCGCCACGGTTATCCAAATTACCTTCGATGGCATAATCAGCGATTTGTCCAGTCTCCTGTACCAGCATGGAGATGTTTTCAGCCAGGGCAATCATACTCGGAAGAAATTCGTCATTCTCGCTTAGTTGACCATGTTGCTTCATCATTTCAAGCTCATTTTTAAATTTACCAGCGGCAATTGCCTTATTAATCTCAACTACTTTAATAATAGTTTCTCTGACACTATTGACTGATACTGCAATTTCCCCATAAATACCGGGATAATTCCCTTCAATCTTCTGGGTGAAATCGTTGATGCACATCATTCTTAAAACTTTATTTCCTTCTCCCAAGGCCCCTAATCCATCAACTCCGGAATTAATAAAATTAATGATCTTCTGATAATTACCGGGATATGTTTCTTCAATTCTATCTGGTACCACCCCTGCTCCGATTTGCGCAATATATCTGCCGGCGAGACTTACAATGGTTGAAAGATTCTCATAACCCTTTTTAATGCTGATCATAAATTGCTGGTACGATCCCGAATAACCGACATTCTCAGTTGTTACATCAACCTTCCTGCCAGCAGTGGCTTCCTCTCCCAAATATGTCAGTTCCTCGGAAACATGATTCAGGGTGCTCACCAGACTGATCAACGCATGAGAAAGAACATCTTCGCTGGACTGAGGTATAATCTTCACTTGCAGATTGCCTTTTGCTAACTCCTGAACAATTTCTGCCTGACTTTTGCGGATATCGACCATCCGTTTAAAAGATTGCGCCAGCTGCCCAAATTCATCTTTGGTTTTTACTTCCGGTATTTCCATCGATACATCACCCTTAGCCAATCGATCTAAGGTGTCCTTATACGCTGACATGGGACCAATAATTTTATTAGCTGCAACACAGGCTGCAACACATCCAAGTATAAGCACACCAAGCGTAAGAACAAGAATGATATTTTTGGGCGCTCCATAGTAAGCCAGTATACCTAGTGGAATCACCGCTAATGAAAGCAATGTCACTGTAAACACTGCCATTTTAGTGGTCAAGCGGATTTTCACCTTGACATCATCAAGAGAAACTGTCATATTATCTGAAAAAATGTTTGCTTTTTGATTATTATTCATATCCTAATCCTATTTCTTTTTATTTATCACACAAACTTCGCACATAAATCATCGACTGCGTGTATGAGCCAATATTTTCAAACAGAAAAGCTCTTCACAGTGAATTAATTCATTATTTAATGTGCGAAGTTTGAGTAAATAATTATTTAATTGAGAGTGTAACGCTGGTATGAAATACGGACTGCCAGAAAAAATTAAATACCAAAGATCAGGCTTTATGTACACACATCCCATGGACATCATGGGCTGCTTCCATAATTGCTTCTGATAACGTTGGATGGGCATGAATGCAATCCCCAATCTGTTCTGCCGTCAATCCCAGGTGTACTGCCAGCGAAAGTTCTGCCAGGAGATCGGTGGCATGAGCACCGACAACCGCGGCACCAATGATGACATCTTTGGAATCAACAATAATTTTAACAAACCCCTGAATTTTACCCATTGCCTGCGCTTTGCCAAGGGCTCTGAAATCAAATTGTCCGACTTTATAGGCAATCCCCTGGGCTACGCATTCCAGTTCGGTCAAACCGACCCCTGCCACTTCCGGTTCAGTGTAGACACAGCGGGGTACAGCTTGATATGCTACTGTTTTTCCGGCATCTTTTACGGCATTGTAAGCTGCGACGATCCCTTCTTTAGAGGCCACATGGGCCAGCAATGGTGTCGCAACGATATCGCCAATGGCATAAATGCCTGGGACATTGGTTTCCATTTTATGGTTAACGTTAATGCGTCCGCGTTCATCAACGGCAACACCAATGCTCTGGGCATTCAGGTTATCAAGGTAACTGCGACGTCCAATAGCAACCAGCATTGATTCAGCTTCAACGGATTTACCATTGGCAAGATTTACTTGTACACCGGTTTCGGTCACTTCAACACTGGCAATGCCATTCCCAGTCAGGACTTTTAGCTTATCTTTTTTAAATTGACGCGCCAGTTGTTTGGCTGTTTCAGCATCTTCTAACGGAAGAATCTGATCAGCCATCTCAACAATCGTAATCTGGGTTCCCATGCGACTGAGGAACTGACCAATTTCACAGCCGATGACCCCACCGCCCGTGATGATCATTGATTTTGGCAATTCCTGAAGCTCCAGCACCTCATCACTGCTGATGATTTTTTTTCCATCAAATTGGAACATGGCCGGAACAATTGGTACGGATCCTGTTGCCAGAATAATCTTATCTGCTTTAATGGTTACCGTTGTTCCATCGTCTTTTGATACTGTGACGGTATTTTTATCTACCAGCGTTCCCGTTCCTTTGATCATAGTCACATTGTTTGTGTTAAAAAGATATTCAATTCCCTTCACCAGGCCACTAACCACCTTGGCTTTACGCTCCATAATCGCTTTAAAATCCGGTGCGACAGTGCCGTCCACATTGATACCGAACGCTTTGGCATTATGAATGGTTTTCAACGCATCTGCACTCGCCAACAGCGCTTTTGTCGGGATACAGCCGCGGTTCAAACAGGTTCCGCCGAGCGAATTTTTTTCAATAATTGTTACTTCAGCACCTAGTTTTGCCGCCATAATGGCCGCTTCATAACCGCCCGGACCTGCTCCAATAACGGTTATCTGCATCCTGACACCAACCTTCGCCAGGCAGCAATACTCATGATTTGCGGTACGTTTTCTGTTGCTATTTTGTCTGCAGTTGCGGCAAATCGGCCAGCTTCTATTTTTTTTAGTAATGAACTTTTCATTATTATTTTTTGTCCTTTCTTTGGCTGTTATTCTTAATTCAATCGTTTTTGTGAGCGACTTTTACCAATCGGGTATTTTTTTATCGTACCTAACCAGAAAATGTCATATAAATAGTAATATGACTCAAACCAGAAAAAAGACGAAGCTCTATGATAATCAATTGAACTGCATCTTTAAATTTCTGGATTAATTCATCTGATTACTGTTGAATTAATTAACTCGTTTTTTCTTTAATGAGCAATTTATATGCATCAGCGCTGAGCAAATTCTTAAGTTCTTCTTCCAGATTCGATGGTGTGATCGCAATAATCCAACCGGCGTCATAAGGATCCCGATTAATAATCTCCGGATCATCCATAAGATCTTCATTTACCGCTTCAACGATTCCACTGATTGGGGAGAAAATATCTGAAACAGATTTGGACGACTCAACGGTTCCTAAAGACTCCATTTGTACAACTTTGCTCCCAACTTCGGGAAAATCCACATAGGTAATCTCATTGAGCATCTTCTGAGCATAATCAGTAATACCCACCTTAACGTTCCCGTCACCCATTACCTTTACCCAGGTATCTTCCTGAGTATAGGATGGTATTCCTCTTACTTCATATTCTTCTGCCATATTTGTTACGCCCCTTTCTTAAATCTGCAAACCCATGGCATTGGCCACAAGTACAGACAGATCGATTACTTCAATTTTTAATTTCCGGGCTGCTGCATTCAGTCCATTTTCGCAGGAAGGACAAGCTGAAACAATCATTTCTGCCGATGTCCCTTTCGCTTCGGCAACTCGGCCGGCGGCAATCTCATTTGATATTTCCGGGAACGCCGTCGAAACCACCGAACCGCCACCGCAACACCAGGCATTTGCTTTGTTTCTCGGCATTTCAACAAAGCTTGCCCCTTTAATCGCATTCAGCACTTTTCTTGGCTGTTCATAGACATTTTCATGTCTTCCAAGATGACAGGGATCATGATAAGTAAAGGTCTTTTCAATTTCTGTGTCAAGACTGATTTTCCCATTATCAATCAATTCGACAATCACTTCACTGCTATGGACAATTTCAAAGGGCAGTTTACCGATAATCTCAGGGTATTCTGTTTTTAACGCATGGAAGCAACCGGCACAGGATGTGATAACTTTTTTTACGCCTGAAGCTTTAAGCGCTTCTACATTATGCTGAATTAATTCTTCAGCCAACCCGATATTGCCATCTGCTAATTGGGGAACACCGCAACACCATTCATCCTCACCCAGGTACGCCACATCAACACCGCCAGCCTTGAGCACAGCTACGGTTGCTTTAGGAATTTTCGTATTTCTATAAGAAGCATAGCAACCAGCAAAATAAACCGTGTCTCCTTGCTTTGGTAAACCAAGTCCATCAGCCCACTTTATCCGTTTTTCGATGGGTTCGCCAAATACGTTATGTTTTGATTGCACCCCGGCATCCACACTTTTTAGCGCTTCTGGAGGGCCAAAACCGGCTTTCACAAGGTCAACTCTTAAGGCATTGGTGAGTTTGGTTTCATCAATGATATTTTTTTCTCCGGTTAGGGGATCCATTCTCGTGCACTGTTCATGACAACTGTTGCAGCCAAGACAGGTAAATGTGCTTTCCATCAGTTCTTCACTGTATTCTAATTCACCATTCAGAATTGCTTTTGCAATTTGATTACGGCCCCGCGCTGCATACTGATCAAATCCTCCGGTATGTTGCTGAATCGGGCAGATATAACCTGCTTCTCCGACAATGCACATGCCGCAGCGACTGCATCCAAATGCCATTTTTTTATATTTATCTAACATGTTTTATAGCTCCTCTCCTAAAAATTCCAAAGTCCCGGACACATGATATTATTCGGATCAAGCACCTGCTTGATGGAATTCATCAACTTGGAGTGGTTTGGGGACCAGGATTCTGCAATAAAGTTCGAGTTTGTTCCTTGTGAATAGGTCGAACAGGTTCCAACCTTTCGCATGTACTCCTCGCCGACACGCCAGGTCTTTCGCAAATGTTCTTCCGCCTCGGGTGTTGAAAAACCACTTCTGATGGTTATGCCAGTCAAAAAGATATGTCCCATGGGAACCAGATAAAGACCGGCTGCCGTGGCGTTTTCCCGGTGGCCTTCCACACTTTTAAAGGCATCTTGCAATCCCTTAGTGAATTCAAGGGATTTTGAACGAGGAAACATGGATTCCCAAGTCATAAACGGACAGGAATTCGACGGAACATCACGAACCATTTCCAATGTTCCGGTAGTGCCCGTCATCGCAAAGTGATCCATTTTCTCATTTCCGTGAACGGCTCCATGCTTTTCACACACTTCCGAAATCTCTTTAATTCTGCTGTCGATATCGGCTTCGTCATCCGCTTCTACTGCATAAAAAATAGCACCATAACCTTCAATCCCATCAGCAATTGCCTTCACCATGTAGTTGGTCATTTCAAACATAATGGTGTTGGTGTAGGGGACGCGCTCTTTAGCACTCAGTTCCAGTTGAATCGCCCATGTGACTTCCATCGAAGGGGTTACATAGCTGATTGCCTTCATATGCTTTGGTATCGGTAATGTTCGATAAACCACCTCGGTTATTAATCCAAATGCGCCGCCGCTTCCAACAAACAAATCGGTTAAATCCGGACCGGTTACTTCTCTGAAGTAGATGTCTTCCCGATGGACATTTGAATCCGGACCGGCACCAGTCGTAATAATATCACCATTGGGAAGCACAACTTTTAAACCCAGCACAAAGCTCCAATTACATCCCAAACTCGCCACATTTTTACCAAATCCGGCACCGGCGATGCCGCTAGTAAGTCCACCAGCGGTTGCAGTGTAGTAAGGCCCAATCACGGTATTGATGAAATGATCATGGGGTCTCAGGGCATCATCAATGGTGCTTAAACGGGAGCCGGCACCGGCAATTACCCTTGAATTCTCGATATCAACCTTGATTGCATCCATACGACCCATATCAATCATGATGTTCCGTGTTGCCTCACCTTTAGTGACCCCGCCACCGGCTTGACCGCCGCCTTTTACCGTAATGGGATAGCCCGTGCGATTCGCCAGCTTCACAATTTCCGCCAATTCTTCAGAAGTCTTGGGCCGTACAACAATACCAGGCATTACTCCGGGAAATGTGCTAATATCTCTTGCATATGGGATCAGTGCAAAATAATCATCAGTCACATATTTGGGTCCGACAATCGCCGCAATAGCCTTTTTCAATTCATGACCATTTTTCATTTCTTGTTTCATTAGATCTCCTCTCTTTTCTGCCAACTCTTTGGAAAATGCCGGTTTCATATCTATTTAAACAGGCAATCCAGAAATTTTGTACACTCTGCCCACTGGATATTTAGACCGTTCAGCCTATTATATAGCTAAGAACTACCCTCAACATTTGTACATTGCTGTTGACTTTGCTATGCATCTAGTTATATTATACATAGTGTTAAAACGATAACAATGTACGGAGTGAATAACAATTCGCTCTCCGCATCTCAATAATTTGTGCGTATCGCACAACTAATGTAAAGGATATTACAATGGATATTTCAGTTGCTATGATCAAGGAACGTTTTATTTCTCAAGGCTGTACCGTACTACGAGAATCCGGTAAAAAAAACACGCCTCTTGATGGCGTTCGATTGTTCGATGGTGAATTTTTACCAAATCACCTTAATATTGGCTTCTGTGGTGAACTTGCGCTATCTCTGGGAGACGTTTTTGGAACCTTGCCGGAAGAAAACAAACTGGTGATGTGTGTTTCGCAAGATATGTTTTTTATTCTCGACGAAATTTATCTTCCTAAAATTCTCAATATGGCTATAGATGTATTAGAATACTATCGCGACTTTGAAAATCGGCTCATGAACGCAGTTTATAAGGGCGCCGACATGCAGGAACTCCTTGATCTGACCGAACCTTATTTTAAAAATCCTGCCTTTATTGCAAACTGGCATGGCGAAGTTTTTGCCTTTACAAAAGCTTATGCAAACGATTATTTTCGTTCTGCCTGGAGCCATATTGTAAAAAAACGAAGGCTCCCATTGTCTTCAGTTCAGACCTTGCGCAATTCACCTAATTATTATACCGTTACCCATAAAAATACCACTGCTATATTTGAATTTCCCGATAATGACTTCACGTGCATCATTGGCAAGGTGGATAGCCCGCTGGATTACCATTTATATCTGCAGATCATGCAATATAAAACACCAGTCACCGATACAACCTGTGTTCTGGCTACTACGCTTCTTTCTGCCTTGGAAAGCATAAACCCGCCTCAAGAGGCAACCTCACTTTCTGAATTGTTCTGTGATCTGCTCGACAAAAAAGCAGTCGATAGAGAAAAGCTGAACTGGGTACTGCTTACACTGGGCTGGGAAGAATGCGATCATTTTCTGCTCTTGAGTTTTTGGAATAACGAAGGCTCACTCGCCGCAGAGGCACTTTGCGGTGAACTTAAAAATTCATTAGTACGGGGACAAATGTTTATCTGGAACGAACAACCCCTCATGCTGATCTGCGAATCCGACTTTGCCGAAGTAAAGGTGCAAATCGAACAATTAGTCAATGAACTT
The DNA here is from genome assembly GCF_000472665.1 of Acetobacterium malicum subsp. dehalogenans DSM 11527. Taxonomy (GTDB): domain Bacteria; phylum Bacillota; class Clostridia; order Eubacteriales; family Eubacteriaceae; genus Acetobacterium; species Acetobacterium malicum. The sequence goes on from NZ_AXAC01000038.1 coordinate 10,587, forward strand.
TCCTTTATTTGCGGTGTTTCAATGCCTTTTTCCCGTTGGGATATGCTTTCTGTTCAATTCAAGCAAACCGAAACAGCAATCCGATACTGTGAGCAAAATAGCCGTATCAGTTTGTGTATCGATCATATTTGGGAATACTTATTTGATCAACTGGAGGATATGGTTAATATTTCACAGCTTTTTCACCCTGCCATTATTACCCTTGCCGACTATGACCGTAAAAAAAACGCACAGCTCTTACTGACGCTGTACGTCTATTTATCAAACGAACGCAGTCTTTCTCTGTCCGCAGACAAACTTTTTGTTCATCGAAATACATTGCTTTATCGGCTGCACCGTATTAATGAGTTAGTAGATGTAGATTTAACTAACGAAGAAGTTCGGGAACATATTATACTTTCATACCGAATGATGAAAAACGCTGATAATCTTACTTAGTCCTTACTAATTACATTTTGATTTGCTTTGATATTTAGAATAACTTACTATTATCAACTATTGTTGTACATACAACTACCCTCAAAATCTCTATTTATATTGCCCGCTCGTAAGAATTCCAGATGGTTCCCTGTAAATTGGAATACTCATTTCAATCCCCAACCAGATGACTGCGCATTGCATTAACCTGAGCGACTTCCATACCACCTTGAAGAAAGTGTCCTGAGAGTCAATCCAATGCTGGATTTTTTTGAGTAGACTTTTTTAATTCTTCGGAATTCGCATTTCTAATTCAGCCCACAAAAAAAGGAGCTACTCATCATAGCCCATTATTCACTATTCTTGCAAAAGCTTCTTTTTCTATTCTATTTATCAAAACTCATAATGCGACTACATATTAATACTATATCGATCCATTATTTGTGATGACCAACACCTCCCCAAGGCAAGCCAATAAACTGCCATCAAAAAAACTGACGATGATTCACATCGTCAGCAAGTAATTCTATTCTCTTTTTTAATCTTCAATATCAGCAATGACGCTGACCTGGCTGCTGTCCAAACCGACAATCCGCAGTGGCGCAGCAGTAATTGAATTAATTTTCTTATTCCCCATCACCTCCAGATGCATGTCTTCAATGGCGGTAATAAATTTTTCGGTATTGAATCCCAATAGATTCTGATGGGCTGGAGCGGCTAAATCATTACAGGGCGAACCAATCGCCAGGAAGTCAAAGCCTACCGTTTTGAGATCTTTAAAGGTATTTACCATATACAGACAGGTTTCCGGGGTCAGGAAAGGTCCTTCCATTTGATAGGTTTCCGGCGATAATTTTCGCACCTTGTCAAAGCCGGTTCGAATCAGAAGCAGATCTGCTTTTTGAATTGCTGCTTCATGAGTTTTGAGATCTTCCACCGTCACACCCTCACAGGCTTTTTTGGGAATATCCAAAAGCAATACATTTTTAAAGACAAAGTATTCCATCGGTAATTCGTTGATGCTTGGGCCATCGGGATTAAAGTGTTTTGGGGCATCATAGTGGGTGCCGCAGTGGTTGGGCAATTCGCTCATAAAACTGTTAAAGGGAAGACCATCAACGCCAATTTGGGTTGCTTGACGCACCTTAACGGTTGGTTCTCCTGGCCAGGCCAGATCCTTCGGGTCCAATGGGTATGATAAAAAAATGTTCATAATTTTCACCTTTCACTGATTAATCTTTATTTTTAATTTTTAAATCTATATCTTTAGGAAAGCCCTGCAGTGATTTCCCATTCAGATCGTTAGTTGCTTGTTAGTTTTAGATATTCTTCAATCAGCAGAACCAGATCCGCTTTTGTTTGACGTATCAATTTTTCGTAACGCAATGAATTGACTTCGGGGCTTATTTTAATACTTCGCCGGATGCTTTCGACCGCTCCCAATGCCAGTTCAGTATTGACATTGATCTTACAAATACCAAGATTGATGGCTTTTTTAATCTGTTCCGCGGGGATTCCCGAGGACCCGTGCAGCACCAGTGGTATATCGGTGAGTGCTGCAATTTCCGCCAACACTGAATACTCCAAGTGCGGCTCGCCCCGATACAGACCATGAGCATTGCCGATGGCAATAGCCAGGGCATCAACCTCAGTTTCAGTGACGTATTTTAGCGCCAGCTCTGGCCGGGTAAACTCCGAAGTCTCAGCACTGCTGGGTTCATCATTTTGAGAACCATCTTCAGGGTTCATATAGCCCAGTTCCCCTTCAACACTGACCTTGGCTTCCCGGGCAATTTCAACCACTGCCCGGGTATTTTTAATGTTTTCTTCGATTCTTAAATGTGAACCGTCATACATTACCGAGGTAAATCCACAGTCAATCGCTCTTGTAATGGTTGACATATTTTTGGCGTGATCCAAATGCAAGACCATCGGCTGCTGTGAGCGTTCAGCCAGAAACCGAATGTTTAGGGCTATTAATTCTAGTGGTAGATCATCGAGATAGCTTTCGCCAAATGAAAAGATGACCGGGCGATTCAAATTATTTGCTGCCTGATTAACAGACAGAATGGTTTCTAAATTATATACATTAAAAGCCGGAATAGCTGTTTTGTTTTTTTTGCATTGATTCAGTAATTCCTTCAAACTAACCAGCACGTTATTCACCCATCAGCACTTCAACTGCTTCTTTCAGGGTTGTTTCGGTCCCGACATTACCAGGGAAGATAACATAGGGCAATCCCGGGAACTTGCTTTCCTCACCGGTCGTCCAAACGGGAATGCCCGGTTTGATCTGACCCATCACCATCGCTTTCTGGACGGTCAAGCCTTTGGTACCAATGTCACTGGAGGTAATCCCGCCTTTTGCCACAATAAAGTTTGGCCGCACTGTCAGTTTAGAAATGATACTGGTGACTGCATCAGAAATCTCTACTGAAACCCGGAGTTGGGCATCTTTATCATCAGTATCCAGATCAAACCGCTCACGTTTAGTGTAAACAGCCACAGTTTTTCCCGATTTGATATAATCTTCAACCAAGGCCACCACGCGTTTGACTTCTTTAGCCAATCCGCCGGCTTCTAAAACCAGATGTTGATTGAATTCAACAAATTGGATGTCCTTTTCTGAACTTTTCAAATTTTCCAACTGAACCGTTGTTTTATTGACATGGGAACCGACTACAATAATTCCGCCATTTTTATTCTCGGTCAGGATCAATTCGTCATGCGTTAATAGTTGTTTATCCGGAACTCCTCCCAGTACTTTGGTGATAGCAGCTGCTGAGCGGAAGATAAATGTCTTGCCTCGTTTTATTGCTTCGACAAAGGCAATCGTAAAGATTTTTACATCAACATAATCAATGGCATTGACAACTATTTTATTAAAATTCTCGACCTTACAAAGCTGATCAGTAATTTTATCGAACTCGATTTTTCTTAAATCGTCAAGGGCAATAAAGGTGACCGTTTCGGCCTGATAGGCTCCGCCTGATTTTTCTTCACACCATTCGCCCAAATGGGAAGACGTATATCCGAAAGATTTGTCGTTGGCAAATTCAGTTTCTCCTGCCGGTACCAGAACATCCCCTTCCTGAACATAATGGATATTGTTGATGGTAAAGCGTCCGCCTTCTTTAAAGAAGGGAAAAATGATTTCGCCGTCGATTTTTTGATCCGAACCGGATTCAACGGTTTCCTTCAACAACTTTGTTTCCAGCGGATAATGTCCCCGCAAGGTGGAATCACTGCGACTGATCAGAATAAACTCTTTTCCAGTCTTTTTTGAAACCGCTAAAATCCGCTCGGCGATCGCCTGATGAACAGCAGATGTTTCTTCGACTGTCAAGCCCCGAGAATTGGTGAGAATAAAAAACATGCTGTTATCCTCAGCGAATCCTTTTTCGATACTATCCACACTCCAGTCCGTGTAAACTGAAATATCGTGAACCGTTTGAACTCCCGTGGGGTCATCGTCTAAAACCACTACTTTTTTATTCAAGGTCTTGAGTGCTTCATTCAACCGGTTGGTGACTATTTTTTCATCTACGTTTTTAAATGAATTCAGGATTGAAGAATCTATTCTATCAACTGTGCGCATCATCACTCACCCTTTCTTCTTACTTCCACCTTTGCCAGCTTTTCGAAATACTGGACAATTCCACCATGGTCGTCATTTAAATGACCGTCAACCTTGAGGGCCTGCATGATTTCCAGCAACTGACTGCTCATCGGCATGGGCACGTCAATTTCATGGGCAGTAGCCATAACATTTTTGATATCTTTTAAATTAATGGATATTTTCCCCCCCGGCACAAAATTTCGGTCTATCATCAGCGACGCTTTAGCATCTAAAACCGTACTGCCGGCTAAACCACCGCGGATCGCTTGATAAACTAGCTCCGGATCAGCCCCAGCCTTGGTTGCCATCACCAGCGCTTCAGATACGGCCGCAATATTTAAGTTGACAATAACCTGATTAGCCAGCTTGGTCACTGAACCACTTCCAGTGCCACCTATCAGCAAGGCCGACGATCCCATCATCTCGAAATATGGCATGATTCGATTAAACACTTCTTTCTTACCACCAACCATAAACGCCAGGGTGCCATCAATGGCCTTTGGTTCGCCTCCGCTAACCGGTGCATCCAGAAAATCAACCCCTAATTTTTCAAGTTTTTTTGCACAGGTTTGTGATTCCACGGGTGTTACCGAGCTCATATCAATAATAGTGCTACCCACCTTGATAGTGTCACAAACTTCACCACGATTAAATAAAACAGCTTGAACGATACTACCATTTGGCAAAATTGTAAAGATAACTTCACATTGTTCCCCAATTTCAGAAAGAGATCCTGAAATCGCCCCCAATACGACCAGTTCATTCACTGCACTGGTATCCAAATCATTGACCATCAACGGACAACCGCTTTTTAACAGACATTTAGCCATGGGTTTTCCCATAATGCCTAGCCCTATAAAACCTGTTAATTTATTCATCGCTAACCCTTCATTTTAGTAGGTCATCCTACCTTTAATTATTTTAAAAAAAATATCCAAACTGTACAAACAGATAACGTCCTACATTTGGAACCCTTTACACTTATAATATGAGCTTTTTAACCTTTTGTCAAGCAAAATATATTCAAAAATATTCATTCCATTTTTTGTATTTAAAAAGCAGCTCCGGTTCTTCTCACCCGAGCTGCTCAATAGTTCGCTATTATTTCGCCATATTATTCAATATGATAGTCCTCATAACCTCTTTTGACTTTTTTGATTTGGGTATAGGTTCGTTTCATACCAATCGACTGGATCACTAAAAACAAACCGAATATACCAAAAGCAACACCAACAAGCATAACAATAATGGTTGCCGGGCCCATGGGATTAATAAAAGCGTAGATGCCAAACCCAATCAATGCCACGCCCATGACGATTTTAACAATTCTGCCCACGTTCCCGGAATTTGCCGAAACAATCAATAGAAAAATTCCGGTAATGATGGCCCAGATGCCGATGATAATGATGAAAAATGCTACAATCACATTGGGTACCAGTAAGAAAATTGCGCAAATGATCAGATCAAAGATTCCTCTTCCCATACTGAAACCCATCTCGGCACCATATTTGTAACGCATCACCAATGCCGAAACAATATAAATGATACCCATGATTCCCCGATAGACACCAAAAATAAAAACCAGCAAGGTTATGGCCTGGTTACTGAAGAAGATCGCAAATATGCTTAGGGCAATAAAACACAACCCGTCCAGCAACATCAGCCACCACTTGCCATAAGACCGTTCCAGCATATCAATGCCCAGGGATTTTGCTTCACTTTGATTCATATGATAACCTCCATCATTTCTTTGTGGTTATTTTTATCATTATTCTTTTTCCAGTGCTGCCACAACCCGATCAAAGACCTGACCGGCCCGCAGTTTAACCGGATTACAGGCGGCTACTTCATCGCGATGATGTTTTTTGATGTAATCACAATCCAGACTGCCAAACTCTTTCTCGAATTCTTCGACTAAAAGCTTTGCTGCTCGCGTCATTTTAGCCTGGTCTGATGGTCTTTCTTCAGTGTATAAAGCGCCCAGGGCCGCCAATGATCCCGAAAAGGCGCCACAGGTTTTCTCAGAATAAAATCCGGCCCCAAATCCCTGCAGCATCCGAAAGCTCTCCGGCGGCAGATTTAAGTCATATTTTTCATTGGCCGAACGAAGCAGTACCTCGGCACAATTCATATGATACTGGGGTTGTTCTTCAATTGGTTTGTCTTTTCCAAAAGCATTATAAATCTCAACATATTTTTCCATCTTTTCCTCCACATCGTTTTTAGCGTTATAGCTGGGACACATCGTCGTTATACTTAAGATTATTTTACCACGATGCACCCCATTTAGCTAAACAAAATTGATGAGGCGGATGTATTTTTTGGTTTAATAAATTTTATAAACTGCTTTTCAGTTTTTCTACCATATCAAGTCGCTCCCAGGGCAGATCCACATCGGTTCGGCCAAAATGACCATAGGCTGCTGTTTGTTTGTAAATGGGTGCTCTTAAGCCCAGGTTCTTGATAATCGCAGCTGGCCGGAGATCAAAATGTTTTTCGATTAAAGCAATAATCTTGTCATCTTCAATTTTTCCGGTGCCAAAGGTGTCCACATAAATTGAAACGGGTTTGGCCACGCCGATGGCATAGGCTAATTCCACTTCGCATTTATCTGCCAGACCGGCGGCAACGATGTTTTTGGCTACGTGTCGGGCTGCATAGGCTCCGGAGCGATCCACCTTTGTGGGATCTTTTCCCGAAAATGCCCCGCCACCATGACGGCCATAGCCACCATAGGTATCGACAATAATTTTACGACCGGTTAAACCACAATCGCCCTGAGGTCCGCCAATGACAAAACGTCCGGTGGGATTAATAAAGTATTTGGTTTCGGCATCCAATAATTTGGGATCAATCACTACTTTGATGACTTTTTCAATCATATCTTTCTCAATCGTTTCTGACGTGACATCGGTGCTATGTTGGGTTGAGATAACCACCGTATCAATTCGGGTCGGTACCCCATCATCATACTCGACGGTTACCTGGGTTTTACCATCCGGACGTAAATAGTCAACGATTTTTTCTTTGCGGATATCCGTCAGACGTTTAGCCAGCTGATGGGCCAACGAAATCGGTAACGGCATTAATTCCGGAGTTTCATTGCAGGCAAAACCAAACATCATCCCCTGATCGCCAGCACCGGTAGCCAGATCAGCTTCACTCGCTTCACCTTTTCGGGATTCCAGGCCTTCATCGACACCCATGGCAATATCGGCAGATTGTTCATCAATCGCAGTGATTACGGAACAGGTATCGCAGTCAAAACCATATTTTGCACGGTCATAACCGATTTCTCGAACTGTTTCTCTGACCAACTTAGGAATGTCGACATAACAGGATGTGGTAATCTCGCCGGCAACCAGTACCAGGCCAGTTGTTACCAACGTTTCACAAGCAACCCGGGCCATCGGATCCTGTTCGAAAATCGCATCCAGAACGGCATCCGAAATCTGGTCACAAATTTTATCTGGATGGCCTTCGGTAACCGATTCTGAGGTAAATAATTTTTTCATTGTGTTCTCCTTTTTAATAGCGTAATGTCCATTTACCTGATAACCTTAATCACGAAAAAAGCCTCGTCTAACGACGAGGCTAATGTTCTACATTAAATCCCATCATTGCGAAAAATATCGCAGGTATTGGCACCATGCTTCATGCTGGTTGCCGGGTTTCATCGGGCCTGTCCCTCCACCTCTCTGGATAGGTAAATATTCAATTACTTTTTCTAAATCATACACATCATTTTTTTCTTTGTCAAGCATTTTATTCCGGACTAAAGTTTTCCGCAAGCATACCCTGGGCCAATCCCCAAACCACGTTTGAGAGAAGCTATAAAACCGTACATCCGCAGTCAGTAATCACCACATCATCTTCAATCCGGATGCCGATGCCCAACTTTTCCAGATAGAGACCTGGTTCAACCGTCATCACCATCCCTGGTGCCAAAATCAGGTCACCGGCCGGCCGTAGATCATGGGTATCTAAACCCAGCGGGTGACCAATCCCATGATAATAAAACTCTGTGATATCATTATTGGCGGGAATAAAACCGGCGCTGCAGCATTTTTCCAGAAACAGTTCCTTCGTCAGATTCTGCAGATCTTTCATTACTGCCCCCGGTTTGTAGGCTTTGAACATTTCCTCTTGGACTGCTGCAACAATTCCATAGAGTTTTTCCTGCGGGGGTGTCATTTCCCCGTTAACCGCAAAAGTTCGGCTGATATCGCCGCAATAGCCATCGACGCGAGCCCCCAGATCAAAAAGCACCAGATCACCTGATTTCAAGGAACAACGATTGGAGACATAATGCAAAGTGGTGGCATTCACTCCTGATGCGACAATGGTTTCAAAGGCCAACCCTTCGGTGCCTGCTTTTTTAACAAAATACTCAAAAAAAGCAGCCAGTTCATATTCGTAAGTGCCTGGTTTAATCAATGCCTGCATTTCGCTGATGGCTTGTTTGGTAACCGCATTGGCTCTGCCAATCGCCCTGATTTCTTCTGCCGTTTTGATCAGCCGCAACCCTGCCAAAATGGGATGCAGGTCATTAACTTCGCACTGCTTTAAGATTTTTTGAAGTCCTTCATCTTCAGTTTTAAAACTCTGATGTTGTGGCACTTTAAAATCAAAATACAATATTTGAAGCGATCCTGACCGGGCAATCTGCTGAGGTAGATCTTTGATATAATAAACTTCATCAATACCCGAAACTGACTTTGCCTCTTCACGACTGATCTTTTTGCCGACCCATTTTTCTTTCAACGGGTCGGCGGCCTCGATAAAAAGTTTCCAGGACAGCTCGCCATAATGATCTTTGGTCATGGCAAGCACCACCTCCGGCTCGCGAATACCAGTCAGATAATAAAAATTATTGTTGGCAAAAAAAGGATAGTTCGCATCCTCCGTCATTGCTATTTCCCGGCCTGAAAATAGCAGGGTAAGACTGTTGTGTTCCAGTTGTTCCGCCATTTTTTTTCTGTTTTCCTGATAAAAACTTTGTGATAGTGCCATTACTACTCCTGTTATCTAAAATAAAGACAGTCCGCCTGCCACCAAGGTAGTGACAATAATACCCGCCGTTGCCGATCCCAGGGTTACCGAGATCATACTGCGTTTAAAATCCAATCCGATCAGCGAGGCTGCCAGACAGCCTGTCCAAACCCCTGTTCCCGGCAAGGGAATAGCCACAAAAACAAACAAACCCCAAAACTCATACTGTGTCAGTTTATCCGATTTTTTCATTCCTTTTGCAATAATCCAGTTGGCCATTTTCCCAAACACTTTTGTTCCAGACATCCATTTGAGGATGGCTGGAATAAACATCAGGATAAACGGCGCCGGGATGATGCTCCCCAATACCCCCAACAAATATGCCTGTAAGTAGGGCATATCATAGGCTAGAATCGCCAATGGAATGGCACCTCTGAGTTCGACTACGGGGATGGCCGAAATAACAATAATCTCCAACCAATCTGGTAAAAATGCCAAAAAATTAATAATTGCCTGTTGCATATAAACAAATCTCCTTTTAATCTCTCCGATTAAGTGTTAGAATGACTATAGAATGCCATTAAGACTATATTGTACCTTTTATGAATGATTTTGACAAGCATCGGTTAAGGGACAGTTTCATTCGGCATCATGAATAAAAACAGGAGAACCCAATGAAAAAAATTCTTGGCCCCCTTCGCCGGGGGGTTGAAAAATATCAAATGATCAAACCCGGAGACCGCATTGCCGTCGGACTGTCCGGCGGTAAAGACAGTACGGCACTACTGGTCGCCATGAAGCGCTTCCAGTATTTTTCCCCAGTCCCTTTTGAACTGGAAGGAATTACCCTCGACATGGGCTTTGGCGGCATGGATTTGACCCCATTGATTGATTTGTGCGCCAGACTTGATATTCCCTATACCATCAAAAAAACCTTAATCGGCCCAATCGTTTTTGAGGAACGGCAGGAAAAAAATCCCTGCTCACTCTGTGCCCGGATGAAACGCGGCGCCCTCCATGATCTGGCCATTGAGCGGGGTTGTCGAACCATTGCCCTGGGCCACCATGCTGACGACGCCATCGAGACTTTTTTTCTGAGTCTGTTTTATGAAGGACGAATTAACACCTTTTCACCGGTTACCTATCTGGATCGAAAAGATATCACCCTGATCCGTCCCTTAATTTTCGTTAAGGAACGTGACATCATCGGGGATCCGGAAATGAAAGCACTACCGGTAATCCAAAGCACCTGTCCCGCCAATGGCTATACCAAACGCGAAGACATCAAAATCATGATTAAAAATCTCCGCAAAACCATGCCAGATCTGGATGATCGGGTTTTGGGAGCCATCCAAAACAAGGAACAATTAAATCTGTGGTTTTAATACTAGTTTATGATTTAGAACTGTAGATAAAGCACCACGTAGTACCGACAATTGTTACATCATGTTGTTTGCATCGGGGCGAACATGGCATAGCCTGTCCGAACCTGCGCGCAGGCAATGAGCCAATCACAAGCGCGCTTGTAGTTGGCGACTGCCCGCGACTTATGCGAAAGGAGCAAAGCGGATTTCGCATAGCGCAGCAAACAACAGATTAACAATTGATCGGTACGGTAGCCTACCAGGAACTTAAAAAATTATTAATGGTTTTTTATTATAGTAACGTTAAGAAAGCAGGTACGAAAATGAATGAAAAAATACTCGTTGTCGATGACGAAGCATCGATTGTTGATTTAATAAAACTGGAACTGGAATTTGAAGGGTATCAGGTGGAAACGGCCAGCGATGGCGTCGAAGCCGTCGAAAAAGCATTGGCAATTCACCCGGATCTGATTGTGTTGGATATTATGCTACCTAAGAAAAACGGTTATGATGTGTGTCGGGAGCTTTCGCCCCAATTGGGTGTTCCGATTATCCTCTTAACTGCAAAAACCGATATTATTGATAAGGTTCTGGGGCTGGAGCTGGGAGCGGATGATTACCTGACCAAACCCTTTGACAACCGCGAACTGCTAGCCCGGATCAAAGCCCACTTACGACGTTCAAGTATAACTATTGAGCCTCAGAAACAGGAATCGCTACTGAAAAATGGCGACTTAAGTATTTATGCCGACGAGCGAATGGTGATGCTGGATGGCAAAGAAATCCATCTCACCCCCAAAGAATTCGAATTGCTCTTTTTGCTGGCCTCCAACCTGGAACAGGTTTTTCCCCGGGATACACTGTTGGAAAAAATCTGGGGCTATGATTATTATGGGGATACCCGAACCGTCGATATGCATGTTCAGCGAATCCGCCGAAAAATTGACACCCAGGGTAATAAATACATCCAGACTGTTTTTGGAATTGGATATAAGATGAGGAAACTTTAATGCAACTAAGCTATCGGGTTCGAATGATCTTATACAACATCCTGCTTTTTGCTTTTGCATTTTTAATTGTTGTATTTTGTGTTTTTCAGGGAACCTCCTACTACTATATTAACCAAACAAAAGACGCCTTACAGAAAACAGCTCAGGACTCCACCTTGTTTATCAGTCAGGAATTAAAGAATATCCAGAGCCCGGACTCACTCAAAAACCGATTTATTGCAAATAGTTTATATTTATCAAAAAGCATTTCTGAAAATGAAAACCATCGGGTCCTGCTTTTTGATACTGATGGAAATCGGATTGCGGACTCGGTTGAAGAAACCACGATAAATAACAGCCTTAAAGCCGAGCTCGACCTGTCACTGGCAGAGAATGCCCCGGTATTTACCTTAAAATCGATTAATGATGCCAGTATGGCCTATTTCACCGCCCCGGTTACCATTGACAATACCGTCGTTGGATATCTTGGTTTTATTTATTCAATGCATGAAATGGACACATTTTTGCGTGTTGCCGGGATCCTTTTTGGAATTGGCGGACTGCTTGGCCTGATCGTTCTGGTTTTTGTCACGATGTCCTTTTCCAAGCACTTTTTTCAGCCCATTAAAGATCTGACCAAGATCTCCAACGAAATCAATAACGGCAACTATAATTTAACTATTTATTATAAACATACCGATGAAATCGGGGATCTGACCCATGCGTTTAATGGCATGGTTACTAATATCAACAATGTCATTCTGCAGCTGGAATCCGAACGAAAACGGCTTGCCGGAGTCCTGGCTTCAATTGATGATGGGCTCCTGGCCATTGATAAAAACGGTAACATCATCACCTCAAACAGCTATATTAAGACTTATTTTAATGTCAGCAATCCCAAAACCATCTATGATTTTCAATATCAGTCCTTTTTGCGGGATATTTTTGACAGCCTGAAGAACGGTAAAGACCATATCTCTGAAGAAATTGACTGCAACAACCGAAATCTCTTGCTGATCGGCAGTCCCATCCGGGAAAAGGGTTTTGAAGAAAACTATATGATCATCATCCGTAACATGACCGCTGCCCGGCACATCCAGGAAGAACAACGAAAATTTATCAGCAGTGTTTCTCATGAGTTGCGGACCCCGCTAACCACCATTATCGGTTATACCGATATGCTCACCCGCCGGCAAGTGGCTGATCCAGAGATCCTCAACCGCTCTCTGAATACCATTAACCGGGAAGGTCACCGGCTGTTACGACTGGTCGATAATCTTTTAAATGTGAATAAGTTTGACAAAGCCGAGTTTGATTTTAAGAAAACAAACCTGAATATCGTTCTGCTGCTCTCCGAAGTAGTTGAACAAATGCAGATTAAGGCCAGCCAGACCGACGTGGAGATTAACTATGTATCCGAAGAACTCCCGGAGATTCTTGGTGATTATGACCGACTTCAGCAGGTCTTCATTAACATTATTCATAATGCCATCAAATATTCAAACCGCGGCGATATTATTGATGTTATTTCAGCTATTGAGGATAATCACATCGTCGTCTCGATCCGGGACTATGGTCCAGGTATTTCGGAAATCGAGCAAAAACGAATTTTCAACGCTTTTTATCGGGTTGAAGAGGATCGCTCCCGCGGCTATGATGAAGGTGGATCAGGACTGGGTCTTTATATTGTCAAACAGATTGTCGAAAAACACGACGGAAAAATTGATATCGTCAGCCAGGTTGGTGAAGGTACCAACATTATTGTCACCCTGCCGATCTTGTCGGTCTTAATTTATGGAGGTGATACAGATGAAAAAAACACCAAATAAAGTAATTTTCTTTTGTTTCATTGTGTTAACTCTGTTTATCAGCAGTGGTTGCCAGAATCTGTTTATTCCCACCAACGTACCCGTTGTTTTGCGTAATGATCCGGTCACAAAAGATCCATCACCTCAACAAGTCAGCATTCAATCCTATACCATGGCTTCCCCGGGGGTCGTTCAGGACATTACGAATAGCGGTAATAATCTGATTCTTTTCACGTTTGGCACAACCTATAATATTGATACCTATAATACCGAAACCATGCAATTGTCTTCATTTGTCAATTCTGACAAAAAGGCCTTGAGTGCTCTCTATGATACCTTTGATACCGGAATTTATTATGCCGAAAAACTGATAGATCCGATCACTGGTAGTGTCGGTAGCCAGATTATCTGGTCGGATGTGAATCAAAATACCACCCGAGTCATTTCGCTGCCGGAAGAAAATGTCATCCAGCACTTTGGCATTGGCGATTCCGGCCAGGTCGTCTATGCCAATAACAACAATCAAATTGTTCTGGCCGACAGCGAAGGCAACCGTCAGGTATATAGTGTCCTTAACAACTATAACATCCTGGCCGTTGACTATATTAATCAAGAAAAAGGGGTCGTATTTATTGCGACCGATCCTCAAAATGAAGAACGCACCAATCTATACTACGCAAACATGAAAGCTGATTCTGCCGAGTTGGCCTCCACCCTGATCGCTGAAAATGTCAGCAGTTTTGATATTAACACCTTAACGAACCAAGTTGTCTTTATTAAAAACACCGGCGATTCTCAAACCATTCGCACCTGGAACACCAGTGCCAGCGCTACCAGCGGTATTGCCACTGGTAATTACGATTCTGCCCGCTTTACCCCAAATGGTGAACGGATTGTCTTTACCCAATCAACTCCCAATTCCGATTCTCAAGTTAAGTCGATCTGGATTATGGATGCCAATGGGAAAAATTCGCTTCAACTCACTGCGCCACTGAATATCAACTCTGAGATCATTTGTCACCCTTACAAATCGGTGCTGTTTTTCTCAGTTGAAAAAAGCTCTGATAGCATCAGTTCTGCGGATGAGCATACTCTTTCCCAAACCTACCAGCTTACATATAAAATCGACTGATCCCGCACATTAAAAAAGCGACCGCGTTAAAATAACGGTCGCTTTTTTGTGCTTAATTCATGAGACTTATTACATCATTTGAACGCGGCCCTGATAAACAACCCCACGTTTGGGATCAACCGAAATCAGTTTACCATGTTCCAGAATTTCCAGGGCTTTAACAACATTAACAATAACCGGAATATCATAGTGAAGCCCGGCAATCGCCCCTTCTGAACTAAGTCCGCCTTCTTCGGTAATAATTGCCGATGCCAGGGGTAAAATCTGATTTACCTCAGGTGTCAGGGTTTTTACCACTAAGATATCACCTTCCTGAAAATCATCCAGATTAGCAGAGGTAATTAGTTTAGCATGACCTGTCACCGGTTTTTTACCAATTCCGACCCCATTAATAATTGCATTTCCCACCGTATGCACCTTGATCATATTGGTATTTCCCTGAACGCCCAGAGGTACTCCAGCGGCAACGACAGCGAGATCGCCAAATTTAACATAGCCCTGTTCGACCGCTTTTTTGACTGCATCCATAATCATGCTATCGGTATCACCAAATTCCGGGGTGTAAATACAATTGACGCCCCAAACCAGGGCCAGTCGACGAACGGTTGTCACTTTGTCGGTGACCGCCAGAATGCCGCAGTCCGGACGGTATTTGGATATCATCCGGGCGGTGTGACCCGATGATGTAGCAGCGATGATGGTTTGCGCATCAAGTTGCTCGGAAATCTGGCAAGCCCCTTCACTGACCGCATTAGTAATCGTTAATTCGCCATGATCCGGTTTTTTTCGACGGGCATATTCTTCAGAATCTTCGCTTTTTACCACAATATTAAACATCGTTTTGACGGATTCGACAGGATAGGATCCCGCCGCAGTTTCACCCGACAACATCACCGCATCGGTACCATCAAATACAGCATTTGCCACATCGCCAACCTCAGCCCGAGTCGGTCTGGGGTTACGCATCATCGAATCCAGCATCTGAGTGGCCGTAATAACCGGTTTCCCAACTAGGTTACATTTTCTGATAATGCTCTTTTGAACCAACGGAACGTCTTCGGCGGGTATTTCCACCCCCAGATCCCCTCGGGCAACCATGATTCCATCGGATACATTAAGAATCCGGTCGATGTTCTCAACACCTTCCTGATTTTCGATTTTAGAAATGATGTCAATGAGATCCCCGCCATTACGTTCCAGAACTTTTCTGATTTCTAATACATCATGGGGTTTTCTGACAAATGATGCCGCCACGTAATCAACCTTTTGCTGGATCCCAAAAATAATATCGCTACGGTCTTTCTCTGTTAATGCAGGTAATTCGATGCTCATACCAGGCAGGTTAATGCTTTTTTTACTGCCCAGGGTGCCGCCATTTAAAATGCTACAAACCATCTCGTTATCAAAAACATCTTCCACTTCGAGTTGAATTAAACCATCGTCGATCAGAATACGACAGCCTGGGGACACTTCATTGGGAAGATTTTCATGAGAAATACTAAAGCGTTTTTCATCCCCTGAAATAATTTCGGTAGTCAGTGTTACCTTTTCTCCGGCAACTAGTTCTACTTTACCGGCACTCAGTTCTCCGGTTCTGATTTCCGGCCCCTTGGTATCCAACATAATGGCCACCGGAATACCCAGTTCTTTACGCACTTCTTTAATCCGCTGAATTCTTGCCGCATGTTCTTCATGGCTCCCGTGAGAAAAGTTTAATCGTGCCACGTTCATTCCGTTGAGAATAAGTTCTCTTAATATTTCCTTTGTATCTGCTGCTGGTCCCAGTGTGCAAACAATCTTTGTTTTTTTCATTTTCTACCTCTTTTCGTATTTAATTTCTATTTATAAAATAACCAATGCAGGAATTTTACTACTAACCCCCTGTTGCATCGTTATTGTTTATTGTTTCAGTATTCTGATTAACCAGATTATCATCTGTTTTTCATAATTTCTTAAGCTGCTGATTCAATTGCTGATCTCCCGGGAAATTTCCTGGTTTATTCTAAATGGATAGGACCGAGGCCATATCATAAATATCCTGGCGGAAGATCTTTGGCATTTGCAGAGCTTCTTCAATCGGAATGCCCAGATAGGATCCACAACGTTGGGCCATAACTGTTCCTGTTTCTTTCTTGACAATACTTAACACCGCATTATAACCCATAAAACTGGCCAGATTCCGGTCCATATTGGAGGGAGATCCCCCTCTTTGAATGTACCCCAGATTGGTGCCCTTGGTTGTTACTTGGGTTTTCTCTTCAATTTTGACACAATAATCCCGGTAATTACCGCAACCCTCTGCCAGCATCACAATACTGTGAAGTTTGCCCCGGTCTTTACCCTGGAGCAACCGTAAACAGATGGCATCCAGATCCGTTTCAACCTCTGGCAGAATTAATGCTTCGGCCCCACCGGACAATCCCGAAAAAAGGGCGATATCGCCGCATTTTCGGCCCATTACCTGAACCACATTGATGCGATTGTGGGAATAGGTCGTATCCCTGATTTTGCTAATAGCATCCAGGGCTGTCGTTACAGCGGTATCAAAGCCAATGGTATAATCGGTAAAGCCCAAGTCATTATCAATCGTGCCGGGAATCCCCACCACACTGACCCCCAGTTTCTGAAGCGCCAGGGCACCATTCATACTGCCGTCTCCACCGATGATGATCAGATGTTCAATTCCATATGCTTCCAAAACACCGGCACTTTGCCTGACCCCAGCATCGGTTGCAAAAAACTCGCTTCTGGAGGTTCGCAGGATAGTACCACCCCGCTGTAGAATATCCGCCACCGAGTAGACACTAAACGGCGTTATATCCCCTTCCAGCAAACCTGAAAAACCCCGATTAATCCCATACACTTCTATCTTATTGTAAATTGCCGTCCGAACAATGGCCCGGATACAGGCATTCATCCCGGGTGCATCGCCTCCACTGGTTAAAACTCCAATTCTCATTTTTATTTTACCTCCACATTTTTTATTCCTAAAATTTGGCCTAATTCTGTGATCAGTGTTTCTCCGAGGGTAACCCATAAGTCTTTATTGGCCCCAAAATGTTTATCTTCGTTTTTAAGGTATAATACCACTGGCACTGGTCCTGGATACTTAATTAGAATCGATTTAACCGATTTTATCAAGGTCTTTTCTGTTAAATCCCCTAAACTCAAAACCAGCTTCTGGCGATTCTGTCCCCCGCCATTTATCTCATATGTTGTTTTGCTTTCTTTTACTTCATGGCTTTCTTTACCTTTGGGCGGCTCGCCGATGGGATAAATTTGGGCTGCAATCACCGAGGTTCGCGCCTCTTCATTGTAATTGATCCGTCCTTTGATCACCACCGGCTGATCTGGCTTTAAATACCGGCGATATTCATCATAGGTCTTTGGAAAAATCACCACTTCGATTCGTCCGTACAAATCTTCCAGGGTCAGAAATGCCATCATTTGACCTTTTTTAGTCATCATGGTTTTCATTTCCACAATTAACCCGCCAATGCTGACCTGCTGTCCATCCCGGATACCGGCATCTTTTAAATCCTGATAGCTGTCGACAAGATTAGAAAACAAGGTGACTGTTTTCTTGAGGACGTCTTCATATTTTTCCAGCGGATGACCGGTAACGTAGAGGCCTAAAACCTCTTTTTCCAAGGCCAGCCGTTCCTCTTTGGAGAACGGCTGCTTTTGCGGGAAATGATCTTCCTTCAAATTTATCAGTTCTTTTGAACCACCGAGTCCGGCCATATCCAACAGCGACATTTGTCCGGAGATACGATCCTTCTTTTCCCGCTGCACCTGATCAACAATCAGTTCAGCAATAGCCAACATTTGCGCCCGGCTGCTACCGATAGCATCAAATGCACCGCCCTTGATAAGACTTTCAATGCTTCTCCGGTTCAGGGATTTCAAATCCACCCGCTCACAAAAATCCCGGAGATTCTGAAAATCGCCTTTGGTTTTGCGGGCTTCAATAATAGCAGCTATCGCATTTTTTCCCAACCCTTTAACGGCTCCCAATCCAAAACAAATGGAATTGCTGGAAACACTGAATTTCTCATAACTGGCATTAATACTGGGTGGTAATACATGAATACCCATTTTTCGGCAATCTTCAATATATTTTGCCACTTTTTTCTCATCATCCATAATACTGGACATTAACGCGGCCATAAACTCGGTGGGATAATAACATTTCAGCCAGGCGGTCTGATAGGCGATAACCGCATAAGCCGCCGCATGGGATTTATTGAAGGCATACTTGGCAAAGTCTTTCATTTCATCAAAGATTTTTTTAGCAGCCGTTTCAGAAACCCCTCGTCGGATCGCACCTTCAACAATAACTTTACCAGTTTCATCGATTTCGCCATGAATAAAAACCTGACCCTCAGCCTCCATCACGCTGGTCTTTTTCTTGGACATTGCCCGCCTGACCAGGTCACTGCGACCCATTGAAAAGCCAGCCACATCTCTGAAGATCTGCATAACCTGTTCCTGATAAACCATACAGCCATAGGTAACGTTAAGGATGTTCTCCAGAATGGGATGATCATAGGCAGCCAGGGACGGATTCTTCTTATTTTCAATGTAACGGGGGATCTGATCCATCGGCCCGGGCCGATAAAGCGAAATCCCGGCGATAATATCTTCAAAGCTGCCCGGCTGGAGTTCTTTAATAAACTGTTGCATGCCCCGGCTTTCCAATTGAAAAACACCGAGGGTATCACCTTTTGAGAGCATTTCATAAACCCTGGCATCATCCATTTCGAGACTGTCCAGATCCAGACGGTTGCCCGTGCTATGCTCAATATTTTCCAGCGCATCCCGGATCACCGTCAAGGTCCGCAGACCGAGAAAATCCATCTTGAGCAAGCCCAGATCTTCCAGTAAGCCCATCGGAAACTGGGTTGTGATCACATCATTGTTTCGATAGAGGGGGATATACTCCACCAGCGGCAGATCCGAAATGACGACCCCAGCCGCATGGGTGGAGGCATGACGGGATAACCCTTCAATGGATTGGGCGGTTTTAACCAGTTTGGCGATATCGGCATCGCTGTCTTCCATTTTTTTGAGCTCGGGGTTTTCTTTCAAGGCTTCTGCGATGGTGATATTGACCCCAGGATGAATGGGTATTTCTTTGGCGACCCGGTCGACCAGATTATAGGGCATATCCAAGGCTCGGCCAACATCCCGGAGCGCCCCCCGGGCGGCCATGGTTCCGAAGGTGATGATCTGAGCCACCCGGTCTTCCCCGTACTTGTTCACCACATAATCAATGACTTCCTGCCGCCGTTCGTAACAAAAATCCACGTCAATATCTGGCATCGTTACTCGCTCCGGGTTGAGAAAACGCTCAAACAGCAATTGATACTTAATCGGATCAATGGTGGTGATCCCCAAACTGTAAGCAACCAGACTTCCGGCGGCACTTCCCCGTCCCGGCCCAACCATGATCTGATTGTCTTTGGCATACTTGATGAAATCCCAAACGATCAGGAAGTAATCGTCAAAGCCCATATTGTGAATGGTTTCCAATTCATAGCTCAGACGATCCTGTAAATCTTTAGTCAGAATTTGGTATTTTTTTGCCATTCCGGCCATACAAAGACCTTTCAGGTAGTCTTCAGCCTTTTCCCCGGGAGGTAGTTCAAACTGGGGCAAATGAGTTTTTTCCAGATCAAAACTGACCTGACAGCGTTTCGCAATACGATTAGAATTTTCAATCGCTTCCGGCAGATCAGCAAAAAGTTTGCTCATCTCCTCCTGGCTCTTTAAATAAAACTCATTGTTGGGAAAACGCATCCGTTTTTCTTCCGAAACGGTGGCAGCTGTTTGAATGCATAAAAGAATGTCATGGTTTTCACTGTCCTCTTTACGGACATAATGGACGTCGTTGGTAGCCACCAGCGGAATACCCATTTTTTTTGACAGTTGGATCATCCGCTCGTTGATCAAAGCTTCTTCCCTGAGGCAATGATCCTGAATTTCCAGAAAGAAATGATCTTTACCGAAAATGTTCTGATAAACAAGACAACGCTCTTCTGCTCCGGTCAGATCATTGTTTAAAATCATCTGCGGAATTTCTCCGGCAATACAGGCCGACAGACAGATAATCCCCTCACTATGAGCTCTTAAACAATCATGATCCACTCTGGGTTTATAATAGAATCCATCAATAAAACCTTTCGAGACAATCTTCATGAGGTTTTTATACCCCAGGTTGCTCTCTGCTAACAAAATAAGATGCGCCCGTTCCTTGTCATAGACCGGATCCTTTTGTTCAAGGCCTCGTGGGGCCACATAAACTTCACACCCAATCACCGGATGGATTTTTTCATTGAGACAGGCCTTATAAAAATCAATGGCACCAAAAAGGACCCCATGATCAGTCAGCGCAACACTTTCCATGCCGTTTTGCGCCACCGCCTTGACCAGCTCATTGATACGCCCGAAACCATCCAACAGGCTATATTCACTATGTACATGTAGGTGAGTAAATTGTTTTTCCATCTTTTCTTTCACTTTACTGTTAAAATTTAGTTTCATAATTTTCTGGTTATTTCCGATTTCTTTAGTTTTTATTATAACATAGATTCTTAAAAATGGATAGATGTTTTGTCCCGGTCGGTTGAAATTGATCCCAGCACCTTATCTCCACTTTCTTTTCTTCATTATATACTATTTTTCGATGATTATTAAACTTCATTTGAAATGATCCACTTTAATCTCAGATTAACCTGTTATTTTTTTAACGTTATTTTTTGCCGGTAATCCTTTACATTATTTCTGAATTATGTTATCATATGCTCGTAAATAGTTTTGCGATTGTTTACGAAAAGATTTAATAATTTCATATATTGGCAGGAGTTATGGAGGGCCGTACTTTCGTTTTTACATTAAGAGAATATGTAAATTTGTTAGTATGTGCTTTTTTTGTTTGCTTTTATTCATTTCCATATGGTTTCATTATGTTTTTCAAACATAATCAAATAAATAATTAAATAAATAGGGGGTTATACTTATGAAAAAGTATATCTTATCACTGGATGCAGGAACTACGAGTTCAAGAGCGATTTTATTTAACCATGACAGCGAAATCGTCAGTGTTGCACAAAAAGAATTTACTCAAATCTATCCAAAAGCCGGTTGGGTTGAACATGACGCCATGGAAATTTGGGCTACCCAAAGTGGTGTTGTAACTGAAGCTATGTCAAAAATTGGCGCTACCGCTGAAGATATTGCTGCTATCGGTATCACAAACCAACGTGAAACAACTGTCGTTTGGGACAGAAAAACTGGCGAACCTATTTATAATGCCATTGTTTGGCAATGCCGTCGTACCGCATCTTTCTGTGATGAATTAAAAGCCCGTGGACTGGAAGACTATGTTCGTGAAAACACCGGTCTTGTAATCGATGCTTACTTCTCTGGAACAAAAATCAACTGGATTTTAAACAACGTTCCTGGTGCTCGTGAAAGAGCAGAAAAAGGCGAACTTGCTTTCGGAACCATTGATACCTGGTTAATCTGGAAATTAACCGATGGAAAAGTACATGTAACTGATTATTCAAATGCCTCCCGTACGATGGCATTTAATATTAAAACTCTTAAATGGGATGAAAAAATGTTAAAAGAACTGGATATCCCAGCTTCTATGTTACCAGAAGTTAGACCCTCCTCAGCTGTTTATGGAACTACTTCACTTTATGGCACAGAAATTCCAATTGCCGGTGCTGCTGGTGACCAACAGGCTGCTCTCTTTGGACAAGCTTGCTTTGAACCTGGTATGGCTAAGAATACTTATGGAACCGGTTGCTTTATGTTAATGAACACTGGCGACAAACCGGTTAAATCTAACAGCGGTTTGGTTACTACCATTGCCTGGGGCCTGGATGGCGAAGTTGATTATGCCTTAGAAGGTTCTATCTTCGTTGCCGGTGCTGCTATCCAATGGTTAAGAGACGAAGTAAGATTAGTTGACTCTTCACCAGACAGCGAATTCTATTGTAATAAAGTTGCTGATACCAATGGTGTTTACATGGTTCCTGCTTTCGTTGGACTGGGTGCTCCACATTGGGATATGTATGCGCGTGGTGCAATCCTGGGATTAACCCGTGGCGCCAACAAATCGCATTTAATCCGGGCAACTGTTGAATCTTTAGCATACCAGACTAAAGATGTTCTGGATGCGATGGAAAAAGACTCCAATATCAAATTGGCAGCATTAAAAGTAGATGGCGGCGCTTGCGCTAACGATTTCTTAATGCAATTCCAGGCTGATATTTTAGGCGTTCCAGTTGATCGTCCATCAATCGTTGAAACAACCGCTATGGGTGCTGCTTACCTTGCTGGTTTAGCTGTTAAATTCTGGGATGGCAAAGCTGATGTAACTGCTGCCTGGAAACTTGACCGTACATTCAATCCTGCAATGGATGCCGATGTTCGTGCTAAATTATACGCTGGCTGGTTAAAAGCTGTTGAATGCTCAAAAGGCTGGGAAGACGTCGAATAATCGGATTCAATCTTAAAAATTCATGAATGATTCTATTGTTGGGGTGTTTAAAACACCCCGGCAATTTAGATTTTACTCTTTCCTATTTTTGTGATTGTGTTATAATGAATTTACAAATACGATCCTACCGGGAGGAGTTTTATGTCGACGAGAAAATGTCTTCTCATGTTTCAGGACAACCCCATTATTGTCGCCGTTCGTAATCCTAAGGATATTTACGATGCTATTCACTCAAAATCGCAGATCATCTTTTTGCTGACCGGCAACGTCTATAATCTTAAAAAAATGGTAGAGCTTTGTACCAAAGCCGACAAACACGTGTTTACCCATTTAGATCTCATTAAAGGTTATTCCCAGGATAATTATTTTATTAAATATCTGAAAGACGAGATCAAACCAACGGGCATTATTACCACCAAAAACAATATTATCACTCGGGCCAAACAGGAAGGTCTTATGACTGTTCAGCGTCTATTTCTATTGGATTCATCTGCCATGGATATTTCAATCAATTCGGCCAAAAAAATTAAGCCCGATGCCATCGAAATTCTGCCTGGCCTGGTTCCAAAGCTGATCGCAGCCGTTAAAAAAGAGGTCGATATTCCAATTGTTACCGGGGGATTCATAGAGACAGAAGAAGAAGTTCGTTCTTGTCTTGCTGCTGGTGCTTTATCGGCCAGCACATCTCACAAGCCGTTGTGGGATAAAATAGAGCTTATTCGCAATGAACAGAGATTGTTACGCAACGAATAAGTTAAAATAAAATACAAGGCAACGGAGAGCCATACTGTTTTCTTAAATGAATCCTTATTTAAGAAAATCGTATGGCTTTTAATTTTTTATAGTTCTTAGGAGGAATAAATTATGTATGATATCGCCATTATTGGAGCTGGTATTGCCGGTTCCTACATTGCTCGGGAGTTAACCCGGTACAAACTGGACATCGTTTTGTTAGATGGAGAAAATGATGTTGGAAATCAGATTACGATGGCCAATTCTGCCATCGTCCATGCTGGCTTTGATGCCCCAGCCTATAAATTGAAAGGAAAATTCAACGCCACTGGAAACCTGATGTACGATAAGGTTTGTGAGGATCTGGATGTTCCCTTTAAACGCTGCGGCTCGCTGGTTGTTGCCCATGACGAATATGAAATGGCAACCATTCATGAGCTTTACCAGAATGGTTTGAAAAACGGTGTTCCGGGTTTAAAAATCTTATTTAAAGAAGAAGTCCATGCCATGGAACCCAATATTAACGAAGATATTTGCGGCGCTCTTTATGCCCCCACCGCCGGGATTGTATCACCTTTTGAACTCTGTGTTCACGTGGCTGAAAACGCTGTCGACAATGGTGTCACCCTTAAACTGAATCACATGGTCACTGCTATCGACAAGGCCGATGATCATTTCAAAATCACTACTAATGCTGGTGAAATCGAAGCCAAGTTTGTGATCAACGCCGCCGGTGTCTATGCCGATGATATCTACGAGATGGTTGGCGAACCTTATTTCCAACTGTTGGCCCGAAAAGGTAACTACTTTATCTTCGATAAAGAAGCTGGTTCCCTCGTCAATAGTGTTGTTTTCCCCTGTCCATCAAAAAAAGGTAAAGGAATTCTGGTCGCTCCCACCGTCCATGGCAACCTGTTGATCGGCCCGGATGCCGAACCGGTTGATAAGGGCGATATTTCCACCACCACCGAACGATTGGATTATATTAAACAAAATGCACTGAAGAACTGTCCTTCCCTACCTTTTAATAAAATTATCCGATCCTATGCCGGGCTGCGAAATACCCCAATTAAGGATACCTTTACCACCACCGATGGTGATTTCATTATTGAAGAATCCCCGGTAAAAGGCTTTATTAATGTGGCTGGATACGAATCACCAGGACTCACCTCAATTCCTGCGGTAGCTCACTATGTGGTCGAAGAACTTGTGAAACCGTTGATCCCGGATATTGAAGAAAATCACGACTATAATCCCAAGGTTCGAAAACATCTACGCTTTGATGAAATGACTGAGGAAGAAAAAGTCGAAATTATCAAACAGGATCCCAAATACGGTAAGGTTATCTGTCGCTGTGAAACCATTACTGAAGGTGAAATTATTGATGTTATTCACCGCAGTGCTGGTGCCCGCACTGTCAAATCAGTAAAAAAACGCTGTCGCGCCGGAATGGGTCGCTGTCAGGGTGGCTTCTGTTCACCCCGGGTGGTTGAGATTCTGGCTCGGGAACTGAATTGTTCATTGGATGATATTATGTACGATCAACAGGATTCGACCTATATCCTTTCAGGTCACACGAAATCCGTTAAGGAGGAGGCGTAATCATGATTTATGATGTTGTTATTTTAGGTGGCGGACCAGCTGGTCTGGCTGCAGCAGTAGAAGCTAAAAATGATGGGGCTGAACAGGTCCTGATCCTTGAAAGAGACCGGGAATTAGGTGGCATTCTTAACCAGTGTATCCATAATGGTTTTGGTCTGCATACCTTTAACGAAGAATTAACCGGACCGGAATATGCCGAACGTTATATTCAGAAGGTTATCGATTTGAATATCCCCTATATGCTGGATACCATGGTTCTGGATATGCATGATAACGGCGATCTCAAATCGATTCACGTTATCAATGAAGAAAACGGGTACATGATTATTGAAACTAAGGCTGTTGTGTTAACGATGGGATGTCGGGAACGAACCTCTGGAGCGATTGGGATCCCCGGATATCGCCCATCTGGTGTATTCACCGCTGGTACAGCTCAACGCTTTATTAACATGGAAGGCTACATGCCTGGTAAAGAAGTGGTTATCCTCGGCTCCGGAGACATCGGACTGATCATGGCCCGCCGAATGACCCTGGAAGGCGCTCATGTTCAGGCTGTCTGTGAGCTGATGCCCTATTCCAATGGTTTAGTGCGAAACATTGTTCAGTGTCTGGATGATTATGATATTCCGTTAAAATTAAGCCATACCATTACCTTTATCCATGGTAAGGATCGCTTAGAAGGGGTTACCGTTGCCAAGGTTGACGAGAAACTTAAAGTGATTCCTGGCACCGAAGAATATATTCCCTGTGATACCCTGCTGCTTTCCGTCGGATTAATCCCTGAGAATGAAATTACCCGTAATGCCGGTGTTGTGATGGATAACCGAACCAATGGCGCCATTGTCGGCGAACTGCGTCAGACCTCCATGCCTGGTGTTTTTGCCTGTGGTAATGTCGTACACGTTCATGACCTGGTGGATTTTGTTAGCGAAGAAGCGGTTCTTGCCGGTAAAGGTGCGGCCAAATACATCAAGGGCGATCTCGATACTGAGATCACCTTCACCACCACCAACGGCGACGGTATTGGCTATGTTGTTCCGCAACAGGTTGCCATGAAAAATGTGGAAGAAAAAGTTACCTTCTACATGCGGGTCCGTCAGGTCTTTCAGGACAAGGTGGTTAATGCCTATATCGGCGACCAGTTAATCGCCACTAAAAAAGAAAAGAAATTACTGCCCGCAGAAATGGTGAATTTTAAAATTAGCAAAGATGTTTTAGCTCAATATCCTGCCGGAGAAATCCGATTTGTCGTAGAGGAGGCAAAATAATGAAAAAAGATATGACTTGTATTGTTTGCCCCATCGGGTGCCAAATGACCATTGAAGAAAAAGCCGATGGTACCTACGAGGTTACCGGCAACACCTGTAAGCGTGGACCAAAATACGCGATCAATGAAATGACCAACCCCACCCGGGTTATTCCAACCACGGTGGTGATTAAGAACGCCATGCTTCCCCGTCTGCCCGTCAAAACGGCAGAACCAATCCCCAAAGGCCAGATTTTTGATGCCATGGCCGTTATCAACCAGGTTGTTGTCGAAGCGCCCGTCAAAACCGGTGACGTTGTCATCAAAGATCTTCTAGGTCTCGGGATTGATGTGGTTGCCACCAGAACAATGGATAAATGCTAATGCCTTTGTTCTGAATCATTTATTAACAGGATCTGAAAATAATCTCAACAATTATTTTCAGATCCTGTTTTTATTTTCCATTTCTGTAAATCAAACTCGCTATCGAACTCGTAACGACAAAATATTAATTTGTTACAAAACAGACATTGAATTACAACCATCTTTCATGATATGTTTAACTATACAAATTCTACTATATAAAGGTGCTACCCGATGTTTGATAAAATAAAACAACATTTAAATAAAAACCTGATCCTTGCTATTCTTGTTCCCTGCATCATTATCATGATTACCTTGATTATTCACTATCAATCGGTCGCCAGAGAAAAAGCCAAACTGGACGAGGGAGTCCAGATTCTAACCGCCTTGGAAACCCGTGATCTCTACACAATGGAAGAAAAAATCGATTTTATGAAACGTCAAGCCGTTGATTCCGGCGATTATTCCGCTTTATTTGGAACTGCCGTTGTTTTTGGTGATTCCATCGCCGAAGGACTCGGTTTATACGGTTTTTTAAGTCCGACCTCGCTGGTTGCTGTGATGGGCAAATCCACCGAAAACAGTCTGGAAGATGTGCCAAGTCTGGTTAATCTGGCACCGCGAAATGTTTTTTTTGAGTTGGGGCTTAATGATATCAGTCATCCTTACAATACCCTGGAATCCTATCTTAGTCATTACGAAAAAATCATCGATTCGGTTCGACTGCAATTGCCCAATACACAAATCTATATTTGCAGCATCTTCCCGGTTACCGATGAAGCGCTCAAAGAAAACCCGGAGTTCAGTCAGATCGAGAGCTATAATACCGCCCTGGCTGAAATGGCTAAACGAAAAAACGTCCATTATATTGACACCTATACCTTTTTAAAAAACAATCCTCAGTATCATGACGAGGACGGCATCCATGTGATCCGGGAATTTTACCCCCTCTGGATGGATACCCTTGTTAATAACAGTGATCTGAAAAATTTATTATAGAATTGGAAACTCATGAAAAAATTTATTGTACCGCTGTTGATTTTAATACTCACGCTGCCATTTTTTGGCTGTCGTTCTACTGAACAAGCGCCCTTATCCCAGGTGGAGACCGAACTACTGGCCACATCCCAAAATCTCAGTGGGATGGAGAAAGGCGATGGCAAAGCCTTGAAACGTTATTACGGACTCAATATCAACGACTATCAGGAAGCGCTGATTTACGTCCCGGCAAATTACATGGATGTTCCCGAACTTCTGGTGATAAAAGTCGTGGATCCCGCCCAACTGGATCTGGTTGAAGCAGCTGTGGATACCCGTAACGCCATGCAGCAGGAAAGCTTTGGGGGTTACGGACCGGAGCAGGTTGCGCTGCTTGATAATTATGAGTTCAAAATTGTGGGAAACACTCTTTTTTATTGCGTATCACCTGATGCATCCACATTAAAAGATACCTTTGTCAAAAGCATCAAAAATAATCAGTAAGGAGTGGCCATGGTTTTTAGTAGTATCTTGTTTATTTTTGCTTTTCTACCCATCGCATTGGGTCTATATACCATTATCCCCAAACAGGGAAAAAATCTGATTCTGCTATTAGTCAGTCTATTTTTTTATGCCTGGGGCGAACCGGTTTATGTTTTCTTAATGCTTTTCACCATTGCCTTTGACTTTGGCATGGGGATTCTGATGGAAAAAAGGCCTCATTTAGTCCGAAAGCGGATTTTCATTTTTACTGTGATTGTGAATCTGGGGTTTTTATTCTTTTTTAAATACTGGGGCTTTCTGCTCGATACCATCAACCAGATCTTCAATCTGGGGATCCCCTATACCCCGCTGCCCTTACCGATTGGGATTTCCTTTTATACCTTCCAGATCCTATCTTATGTCATCGATATCTATCTGGGGAAGGTCCCGGTCCAAAAGAATATTATTTACTTTGGTTTGTATGTAACCATGTTTCCCCAGTTGATCGCCGGGCCCATTGTTCGTTATAAGGATATTGATGACCAGCTTTCAACTCGGGTGATGAATCAGGAAAAATTTGGCATCGGAGTCGAACGTTTTATCCAGGGGCTCGGCAAAAAAGTCCTGCTGGCCAATAATATTGGTTATATCTGGACTCTGATTTCGGCTATGAACGTCGGCGAACTATCGGTCCTCACTGCCTGGATCGGGATTATCGCCTTTACCTTCCAAATTTATTTCGACTTCAGCGGCTATTCGGATATGGCCATTGGTCTGGGGAAAATGTTCGGTTTTGAATTTCTGGAAAACTTCAACTATCCCTATATTTCCCGAAGCGTGTCCGAATTCTGGCGACGCTGGCATATTTCTCTGGGAACCTGGTTCCGAGAATACCTCTATATCCCGTTGGGCGGAAACCGCGTCCCCATGCCCCGATTATTTTTAAACCTCGGTGTCGTCTGGTTATTAACCGGCCTCTGGCATGGTGCCAGCTGGAATTTTGTCATCTGGGGTGGTTATTATGGTCTGATCCTTTTTACCGAAAAATTATTCTTAAAAGATTTACTGGAAAAATTGCCAAAATTCATTCAGCACAGTTACACCCTGATTCTGGTCATGATCGGCTGGGTTTTCTTTGCCAGTCCGGATCTTGGTTTTGCCCTGTCTTACCTTCGAGTGATGTTTTTTACCGCCGGGGCATCTCTGGTCGATTCAACCGGACTATATTACTTGTACACGAGTCTCATCCTATTGGTTATTTGCGGGATCTGCTGCACCCCGTTTGTCCATCAGCACTATAATAAACTGATCCACCAGGAAAAAAACTGGGTTGTTCCCTTTGGACTGGGGCTCAACAGCGTGATCATGTTTTTATCCGTCGCTTATTTAGTAACAGAAACATATAATCCCTTTTTATATTTTAGATTTTAGGTGAAGCCTTATGCGAAAACAAGATAACCACCGCGAACACGATCAATACACCCATTCGCTGTTTTACAAAAAATACATCAATCTATTAGGCCTGCTTTTTATCGGGATCATCGTCTTTTTTCCACTGGCCTCACTACTCCTGCCAGACACCAAACTGTCTGAGAACGAAAACCGGATTTTAACCCAATTCCCACGTTTTTCGGTAGATAGCATCATCGATGGCCGCTATATGAAAAAAATGCAGAAATATACTGCCGATCAGTTAGTGGGCCGAAATTTCTGGATTTATACCAAAACCAGTACCGATCGGATGATCGGGAAAAATATCTCCAATGGGGTATACTTGGGTAAAAATTCCACCCTCCTTGAAAACTTTGATCCCTTGCCTGCTGATGCTGCCGAACAGACGAAAACTTCAATAAACGCCTTTGCTGAAAAATATCCCGATCTTAACCACTTTTTTATGCTGGTTCCCAATGCCATCAGTATCACTGATGAAAAACTGCCGGCATATGCTCCGGTTTTGAACCAGAACGATTATATCAATGGCTTTACTGGCGGATTAAATGAAAAAATAACGATCCTTGATCCCAGACCGATTCTGGAACAAAATCAGGACCAGCTATTGTATTATAAAACCGACCATCACTGGACTACACTGGGTGCCTGGCTTTCTTTTCAGGGCGTTGCCGATGCCATGGGGATCAAACCAGACCCAGATGCCTATACTGTTTATCCGGTTACCCACTCGTTTTCTGGCGCCCTGGTTTCTAAAAGCGGCTATCTGACCTTTACTAGCGATACGATTGATGTTTATATTCCTAAAAGCGAAGAGTCCTATTCGGTGGTCAATTATGTTGAAGAACAAAAAAAATCCTCATCCCTTTATAGTAGCGAACAATTAAAAGACAAAGACAAGTATACCGTTTTTCTGGAAGGTAACCATCCGATAATTAAAATTAAAAATCCGGTTGCGAATGGCAAAAACCTGCTCGTCATCAAAGATTCTTATGCCAACGCCTTTATTCCTTTTCTAGCACCCTTTTACAGCGAGATTACGGTGATTGATCCCCGTTACTACTATGACAGCATTGATGCCCTCATTGCCGATGCCCAGATCACTGACGTCTTATATCTCTTCAATGCCAATACCTTTTTTCGGGATACCACCCTGGAACCGGTTTTGAATGATGACTAACCGATTAATTTAAAAAATGGTTTCCGCCAAACCCGGCGAAAACCATTTTTTTATTGATCAATATTTCGATATTCACAGCTAAGATTTGAACACATCTGACAGTCATGATCTTTTTCTGCCAGTTCGATATTTTTATCGGCACCATAGACATAGCCCAGAGTTTTGACTGGATTATACATAAATCCGGCCGAAATCCCCACTGATAAAAGCGCTTCGCCATTGACATATTCCAGTATTTTTTTCTGTACCTGGATCGGGATAATATTATCGTCTGGTGAGTAACGAAGCGTCAGCGCATAGCCCTGTTCTTCATAAACATCCTGTTTGACCGTGTCGTAATAATCGTTTGATGCATTAAACAGCAGGATATCGGCCATGGAGTCAATCATCAGACCGTTTAAAAAGTCTTTCGCAGCAAAATACGCCGTCGATTGTTCACTGATTTTAGGCCCCAGAGTCACCAGACAATAAACAATATGACTGACCTCGCACAGTCCCTTATGAATTTTTTCCTTTTCATCATTTGTTTTTAAAATATGGGTGGCCTGGATGTTCAGCAAGTCCGGCAACGACTCAAATAATTTTTGATAGTTTTTTTTGAACTTCTGATAATTTGGCCGATCCTTTGAAATGTGCATCCGTTCAAATAACTCTTCACGATCAATGCGATGGGGGATTCGGGTAATTTTGTTCACTGATTTCACCTGCACTTAAAATTTTTTGGTATTTTCCCTGCTTTATTTAGATTTTAACACAAGCATCTCAGGATGAAAAGTCATAACAAATCACAGACAAACACTTTTTAATGGAAATTTATAGAAATATTTGAAAATAGTGTGTCAAGTTTTAGCTGAACGGGATATAATGTATATAGACAAATTTACAACAAATCTTAGGAGGATACGAAAATGGGCTTAAGATACTCAAGCAAAGTTATTGACGGAAAACTAAATATTAGAAATGATTATATCCAAACCGAGGGCGGTGATTTCCAGAAACTGACAAAAAATTGGATTATTAAGGCTTATCAAAAAGCTAAAGAATTGAACGACTCCGAATCAATGGAAAAACTGGAAAATCTGAAAATCGATATATGGATACCTGGAGAAAATAATGAACTGGGCAAAAATGTAAGCTGGTGTTTAAAAGACGAATTATAAATAACCACCACCTGACCGCCGCTAAATTATTTTTCGGGCAATGGTTAACGCTCAATTAATTGGGTATTTTATAAAGATAAATACTTATTAGGAGGGTTTTTTATGAGACAAATTATGGGAATACAGGTTGGTAATCGCGAAAGCGAAGCGTTGAAGGTTCAGGAATTGTTAACTAAAAATGGTTGTATTATTAAAACACGTCTTGGTTTGCATGAGTCTTCCGAAGAATTATGCAGCATAACCGGACTGATTATTTTGGAGTTTTTACCTGATAAAGAAAACGAAATCGCCGTCATGGAAAAAGATTTATCTGCCCTTAGTACAATCGTAGTTAAAAAAATGGTTTTCTAAAATTCAGAATAAAGAAAGTTACTCGATTAAAACACATAATTGAGTAGCTTTCTTTTATACTTAAGGAGCTAAAAAATGATCGACTTTAAAGATTCCCGATTTATTATTACCGATAAAAAAAGCACTGCTTTGGTACACAAGAGTATTCAAGGTATGTTGATTGATGACGAGCAGATCATTGAATTCTACATCGCTGATCGATTTCCGGTCCCTTCCGAGGTATTATTTACTTCGAAACGGATTATCATTTGTACCTTTGAAGAACGGGACTTTCCTATTTTTACGTTTTTGCCCTATTCGAAGTTCATTGCTTTCTCAGTAAAAAATTCAAAAGATGATAACATGGAAAATGAAATCGAGTTATACAATTATTATGTCGATAAGATTGCCTTCGAGTTTCCTGGCAAATATGACCTAAGCTTAATTATTAAACTGATCGGCAATGCCATTGGCTAGTGAGTTGACTTCACGCCCCATACTGCTTATCACTTCACCTTAAGATCTTTTCGCCAAACCTGTCATGCGCTATTTTTCGCGACTCATACTAATAAGTTTACCCTATTATTCTTTAATCGAAAGGAGCAGACGATGCTAACTGAATTAAGCGTAACCATAGTAAGAGCCGGAGATCATCTTGAAATCCGTCAGGATGGCTTGATGGTGGCAAAAAGAGAAGCCATTCAAAATATTTTGAATAATGGCGAAATTGAAGATTTTTATGACAATTGGGTGTATCCCCTGGAACCTTGTTTATTGTAAAATAAAAATGTAGAAAGTTGCAAAGCAAAAATCCATAGTATTGCAAGTTGGAAAATGCATAATATTGCAAAATCCATTGCGGGCAAAAATCAAATCAATTATCCTTGTATCTGACCAAAGAACAAGGAGGAAATGGAGAATGCTCACAATGGATCAAATACATGATATCAGATTTCGATTTTATGAGAAAGGGGAAAATGTTTCACAAATCGCAGAAGCGCTACGACTTGATTGGCGTACGGTAC
>NZ_KI421450.1:0-15779 GCF_000472665.1 Acetobacterium malicum subsp. dehalogenans DSM 11527
CAACTAGCTAATGGGACGCGGGTCCATCCTATGGCACCGGAGCGTTTAACATCAAAGCCATGCGACTTCAATGTATTATAAGGCATTACTCCCAGTTTCCCGAGGCTATTCCTTTCCATAGGGCAGGTTACCCACGCGTTACTCACCCGTTCGCCACTTTCTAAGATTTCCGTGCAAGCACTTCCATCTCGTCTCGTTCGACTTGCATGTGTTAAGCATACCGCCAGCGTTCGTCCTGAGCCAGGATCAAACTCTCAATAAAAGTTTGTATTTAAAGCCTTTCGGCCTTTAAATGCTGTCTCATGAATAACTGTGTTTTATACTCTACCGAGTGCACTTTATCCTCTGCCGAGCTGATGTTTTAAAGAGTGCATCTCTCTGTTTCTATTTTAGCCTCGTTCATCCTCGCGGATGTTTTGGCTGTTTTACAGGTTTTATGGTACTATTCTCTTTTCTATGACCGCCGCTACTTCGTAGTTTTTAACTTGTTTCCTACCGAAGAAGCTTTTCTATTATATCGTCGTTTCTTGTGATTGTCAAGCTGTTTTTTGAAATTCTTTTAAGTTGTTTTCTGTGTTGTTCTGTTTTCGCCGTCGCTGTTTTTGACGACTTTGTTAGTATAAAGACTTTTTAACTCTTTGTCAACTGATTTTTATAAAAATATTGCATCTTTTTTCACTGCCGATAAAACACTTTTTCCAATCTGAACATCCTGACCAACTTATCGCCATCGCTCAGGTTAACAAACGATCCAAATAATATGAAAATCAGTCCAATCCCAATGTTTACAGTAATGGTTTCTCCGAGTATCACTAATGCAAAAATCGGCGCCACCATCGGTTTGATGAAAAAAGCTACCGATGCCGTGGAAGGACCGGCGATCTCAACAGTTTTAAGATAGAAGTAATAACCGACCCCAGTCACACATACGCCCAGATAGAAAAGCAACGGTACAGTTTCCAGACTAACACCCTGAAAAACCGGTTGACCGCTCGCAATTAGCATAACCAGCAATACCGCTGAGCCCATCAGAAAACTGAAACTGTTTTGGGCTACTCCGCCGATTTTGGCAATTCTCTTTTTACCATAGGCAGTATAAAGCCCAAAAGCAATCGCCGATACCAGGGTCAGCAACAAAAACCAGATATTGTTTTCACCGTTGATGAGTTTTTGGGGGTTCATCACAATAATCAACCCGATTATACTGATAGTCAGGGCAATGGCCTTCTTTTTTGTGAATTTTTCATGCACAATAAAATGAGCGAAAACCATCGTAAATACCGGGTTGATCGAAAAAATTAGCGCCGCCAGGCTGGCATTGATGCCCATTAAGCCAATTTGGAAAAGCACCATACTAAAGCAGATGCAGATTAATCCCAGTACAAAAAGATAACCGAGATCGCTGTTGCTGAGCTTTATCTGTTTTTTTCTGAGAGCGCTGATGGCAAAGGGCAACAGAAAAAGCCCTCCTATTAAGAAGCGGATAAAGGTCAGCTGAATGGGATTAAATGTTGCTCCCCCAATTTTCAAGGCTACTTCCATTGACCCAAAAAGCATTCCAGTTAAAAAGACATAGATATAGATTTTCTTCATTATTTCCTCGATTCGATTTATTTACTGTGATTTTAAGCGTTCCTGACTAACTGTTTTCCAATCGTCGTTTTACACGGTTGGCATCGAACTTTGTATCGGCAGTTTGAAATATGCTTCGTAGGGCACGTAGTCATTCCCATAAATTTCCACATAAACCATCACTTCGCGACTGGCATTTTTCAGACCAAATGCTTCCTGTGCTCCCAAACTCGATGCGCCGATGGGTATTTCCTGGGGATAGGCGATTCCCGTCACCGGATATGTTTCCGCGATCTCACCACTTTCATCGATCACATAAAAGCTTACCGACGAAATATAAAGATCCATCACATCCTTTTCGTGGCCAATATTGGTGTAATCATAGGATAACACGACTACCTGGGCTGGATTTTTCTCCACAAACTCATTTCTAAAATCCGTCTCATTGGCAGCAGTAAATGTCAATGAGAAATCCCCATCTACCGTCCAAGTTTCCCCGGGGCCGTAAATCCTGGCAGGCTCCTCCGCCATTATTTCATCGTTTTGTACTTGCTCAGAGTAGTCATACTGACTTTCCTCTTCATCGATCAGAAAAGCGATACCAAAAAAGACTCCCGCAATAACAACAATACTCATCCAGATGATCGCAAATACCCACGGCTTTCGGGGTGATTTCCGATTCAGATCTTTTTTTGTTTTTTCGCGAAAACCACTTTCTCCCCAGGAATCTTTGTCTTTCGGGTCTTTTTTTACCGCAGTTTTCCTTTTGCCCCAAGATCGTTTCTCTTCCCAACCGTATTCTGGATCATCTTCATTCTTGGTCATAAGACCATTCACCAGAAAAACAATTCCCGCCAGCACCCCAAATACGGTAGCGGTAGCTGTCATGCCGTTATTTCCAGCAAACAAAAACGTCACAATAGCAGCGACAAAATAGAATTTTGCCGCGGTCAGTATAATTTCCCGGTTATCATTGTTGATTGACGCGACCCCGATCGTTCCGGCAATTAACAGTAGAGCAAGTCCGACCAACCATCCATATCCGTAAATAACTGGTGTTTGCGATGTAAAATCCAGAATTCCATTAAATATGGATTGGTAAATAAAAACAAAGGTCATCATCATTGCGATGACACTGATCAGTAATTTAGCAAGCTTCATATTTGTCCCTCCTTATCGGTTCTTTAACAAATGGTAACTCTGAATCAATTCTACACTGGACTCGACGATCCCTGCCGTCATTCCCCAAATCACGTCCTGGTTATAGGTATAGAAACTAATCTCGTAAGTTCCTTTAATCCAATGGTAATCCTTTCCGCCAGGGATAGACTCATAGGGAAAGTCGCTGGGTTGCTCATGTCGCAGATGGTTAAGATATTTTTTGGGTTCATGATCCATAAAATAAACCACTGGTACCGTAAAAACGCTGCCAACTTCTTCTTGACTGTAACTATATTTGTAATCTCTAAGAACGGCTATAAATGGATGGATCATAAAATTGAATGGTGATATAAACACATCCCCGGGTCCCAGTATTTCAATTTGCCGACGATCCACCAACAGTTCTTCCATGGTTTCCCGAATTGCTGCTTCTACCGGCGTCTCACCCGCTTCCAGCCGTCCCCCTGGAAAACAAATTTCTCCCGGTTGACGATTTAATGTTTCTGCGCGTTTTTCAAAAAGAAATGCCGGCCCTGCTGCTGTTTCCACTAATACGACCAGGACCGCATACTGACTGAAATTTCTTTCGCCAATCATACCCGGACGTCGGTTGAAAAAATCTTGTCGTTCCACTTTATTCCACCTCAACGATCTATTTGAACGGACGTTCAAATTGCTGCCACACTGCCAATTCACACACTTTATCTTTGATAGGTTCTATTCTAACATAGAATCAAGCCCTTGAAAATTAACAACTGTCATGAAAGCAATTACAGAAAAGGCTTGCATTACCTAGAAGTTCTATGTATAATGCATGTATACCTAATAGATCTATGTATTCAGGAGGTAATGAATGAATGTATCAAAGGATTTGATCGCCGCTTCTGCAACGCCCTTTATTTTATCAATCTTAAAGGAGAACGACAGCTATGGCTATGCGATTATCAAGAAGGTTAAAGAATTGACCGGAGATGAGCTAGTCTGGTCCGAGGGAATGCTCTATCCGGTGCTTCATCGTCTTGAAGAAAAGAATTTTATCGAGTCTTATTGGAATAATTCTGACGGAGGACGGAAACGAAAATATTATAAACTAAAAGAGGAAGGCCTGATTGAGCTGGAAGTACAAAAAAAACAATGGGATATTATCCATACCGCACTTTCAAAAACCTGGTTTGAAATTATCAACAAGGAGGACTGCTTGCCATGTTTGATTTAGAAAAAAATATCCGTGCCTGGAGTGACTGCCTGCGAAGTCAGGGACATTTTAAGGAAACGGACATTGTCGAATTGGAAAGTCATCTGCACGACGAAATCGAAGATCTGATCCACGCCGGATTATCAGCGGAAGAAGCCTTTTTAATCAGTGTTAAACGTTTTGGCGATAGCCATTCGATTTCCCGGGAATATTCAAAAGTAAATACTGAAAACCTCTGGAAGCAATTGATGTTAGAACCCGAACCCACTGGTATTTCAAACGAAAACCAACGCTATATTGGGCTGGTCATTCTCTTCTCGTTTCTGGCTGGCACTTTTTTCAAAATTCCGGAACTTTTCGGTTACAGTTTCAACGACCCCCAATACCAAATTTTTTATGTTAAAAATTTGAGTTTTTTCATCCTGCCCTTGATTGCTCTGTTTTTTCTGTATAAAAACAAATCCAATTTAAAAATGGTCACCGTGATTTTAGGCATTTTTGCCGGTGCGGCCATCCTGATCAACGCTTATCCTTCGTATCCGCCGAATAATACTGAATTACTGACCGCCCTGCATCTGCCATTATTCTTATGGCTGATCACCGGGGTTGCTTATCTGGGCACGGATTGGCGCAGTAGCCAGGGTCGGATGAATTTTATCCGCTTCACTGGTGAATCGGTGATTTACGGCACCCTTATTTTCTGCGGCCTCATCGTTTTGGCGATGTTTACCCAGGCTATCTTTTTTGCCATTCAAATTGATGCCAGTTGGTTTATTCAAAATTATTTAATCGTTTATGGTGCCGCTGCGGTGGCCATGATCACGGTCTATCTGGTCGAGACCAAGAAAAGTGTGGTCGAGAATTTCGCTCCGATTCTGGCCAAAATATTCAGCCCGCTTTTCCTGATTATTATGATTGCCTTCCTACTGGTCCTGGTCGTATCCGGGAAAAGTCCTTTTATGGAAAGAGACTATCTGATCGCCTTTGACTTTATGCTGGCATTGGTTCTCGGCCTGGTTCTTTACACCATTTCGGCCCGAAATCCCTACGCTAAAAACAGGCTTTTTGACGCTCTGAATCTGGCTCTGATTGTTACCGCGATGATTATCGATGCGGTGGCCTTATCGGCCATCCTGTTTCGCTTATCCGCATTTGGGATAACACCGAACAAGCTGGCCGCACTGGGTGAAAATTTGATTCTGCTGATTAATCTGGCCGGATTAGCCTGGCTTTATGGCCGCTTTTTCCTTAAAAAAACAGATTTTATCAAGATCGAAAACTGGCAAACGACCTATCTCTATGTCTATGCAGTCTGGTTGGCTATAGTCGCCTTTATCTTCCCGATTGTTTTTGGTTTTAATTAAGCACCTGCAAAACTAAACCGTCGGATTTACTTTGCATTCAAAAATGACCAGTCTCCCCGGATGGGTAGCTGGTCATTTTTAATCTTTTTTTAGCTAACCGGATCAAACCCGCACAATTGCAGACAAGACGCCAACTAGAGTTTCAGTTGAACTGGATCAGTCAAGCAATTTCAGAACTTATTTCAGCGCATCCAGTCCAGCCTGAGCCACTGTCATATCTTCTGCCACGCTTCCCCCACTGACGCCGATCCCGCCAATGATTTTTCCATCTTCAACAATTGGGAAACCACCCCCAAATACAACCATTCTTCCTTTGTCACAAGATGCAATCCCAAAAAGCTGGCCAGATTCTTTGGCCAGATCTGCCGCCGTATCGGTGCTCATTTTAAGGGCTACCGCTGTATAAGCCTTATTGGTAGCAATATCCATGCTGGCCAATAGAGAATCTTCCATCCGGTTAAATAACACCATGTTTCCGCCTGCATCACAAATCACGATCACCATTGGCACATCAATTTGGATTGCTTTTTCAGCAGCTGCTTCTGCCATTTTTTTGGCCATGTCTAACATTTTCCCTGTTTTTGTCATTTTTTCCTCCACTTTTTTTAGTTTAAAATACATTCTCTCTAATTCTGCTTTTTTGACTCAGTTCATATCTATACAAAAGTATACCCATTTTGTGAGTTATTAATCAAAAGTCCGTCTCTTAAAGAATGTTCACGCTAAAGTAATAGCAACTTTTATGCCAATCCTAAAATCAACATCCTACTTATATTTTAGTTACTTTTTTATCGCCGTATGCTTAATTTTAAA
This sequence comes from Acetobacterium malicum subsp. dehalogenans DSM 11527, assembly GCF_000472665.1. GTDB lineage: Bacteria > Bacillota > Clostridia > Eubacteriales > Eubacteriaceae > Acetobacterium > Acetobacterium malicum. The sequence goes on from NZ_KI421450.1 coordinate 6,106, forward strand.
CCATTTCACTGTTCATCTTTCTAACATTTGCTCATATTATAAGCATTGTTATCATGACTATTGCCGATGTAGCACGACTTTCGGACATCCTTCAAACGCTTTATCACTGATTTCTTCAATGGAGGCTGGTAAATAGACATCTGTTAAATTAACACAATCTTTGAATGCCCAGGCCAGTATCTTTTTTGTTCCTTCATTAATTTTCACCGTTTTAAGTTGCGTACACTCGTTAAATGTAAAAGCAGCGATCCGCTCCACCGTTCCCGGTATATCAATTTCTTCGATACCGCATCGGGTCATCGCATATTGCCAGAAATCTTTGAGCTTGGCGGGAAGCTTGACAAATTTGAGATTTTCACAGCCATCAAAAACGAAACCGCCGATCTCAATGATGGTATCGGGAAATTCTACCCGTACCAATTCTTTGTGTCCTTTAAATATGTCATCACCAACAATTAGAATATCTCGATCAGTAGGAATGATGGCTTCTTCCCCAGATCCTTTTGCCTCCATCAGGCACATCCCAAAATCCTGTGTTTTATAATAATATTCGTACATTAACTTTTCCCCTCTTCATTTGCTTTAAATTTTCGCTCTCCGCCCAAATCGAAATAGACCATTATCAGCGGACGACGCGCATTGGTTTTCATTTGTGAGTATAGCATAAAAAGGTTTCAAAAACACCCTGAGCCGGATTTGCACATGCAAAAATTTCACTGTTTATAAAATTAGTATTGACAAAAATGCAACTCAGCCTTACAATAGTATCATGGTTAATTAGTCGACTAACTAACCAACATTCTTGAAAGGGGGTATCCCTTTGCAAATAAATTTTGAAGATGAACGGCCGATCTTTGTTCAAATTGCCGATGGTATTGAAGATGCCATCTTAACTGGAGCGTTTGAGGAAAGCGGTCAGATTCCATCCATAACTGAATTGTCGGTCAGTTATAAAATCAATCCGGCCACGGCCCTTAAGGGCATCTCAATTCTGGTTGACGAGGGCATCATTTTTAAAAAGCGGGGCGTTGGTATGTTTGTCGCTCCCGGTGCGGTTTCAAAACTGCGGGACAAACGCAAAGAATTATTCTTTGATCATTATATTAAAAAACTCATCGAGGAAGCAAAAAAATTAGGTATCACCAATGAAGAAATATTGGGAATGGTAGAAAGAGGTTATCAGGAATGAACGGAATAGAAATAAATAATGTGACAAAAACATTTGGTGACACATTAGCTTTGAATCAGGTGAGCCTGACTTTTGAGCCCCACAAAATATATGGATTATTGGGTCGAAACGGCGCTGGAAAATCGACCCTTTTGAATATTATCACCAATCGACTCTTTGCCGACAGTGGCCAAGTTACCATCGATGATTTGTCCAGCGTTGAAAATGACATGGCCCAGGGGCTGCTCTATCTGATGTCAGAAAAAAATCTGTATCCCGAGAGTATGACCTGTAATGAAGCATTCAAGTGGACTAAACAATTTTTTAAGGACTTTGATTTGGACTATGCACTCAACTTAGCCAAGCAATTTAAACTGAATACCAAGAAAAAAATCCGATCGTTGTCGACTGGTTATACTTCTATTTTTAAAATCATCATAGCCCTTTCGGTCAACACCCCCTATGTCTTGTTTGACGAACCGGTATTGGGCCTGGACGCCAATCATCGGGAAATGTTTTACCGGTTATTGATTGAAAAATATAGCGATAATCCATTCACCGCGATTATTTCCACCCATTTAATCGATGAAATTGCCAATCTGCTGGAGTATGTCATGATTATCAAAAACGGTGAAATTCTGGTGAATGAATCCTGTGAAACCTTATTAAGCAACGGCTATTCCGTTACCGGCACAATCAAGCATGTCGATACCTTTATCGCCGACAAAGAAGTTATTGGCGAAGATGTACTGGGCGGATTAAAAACCGCCACTATTATTGGGTCACTTAATAAGAGTACTGTGCCTGAAGGGATTGAGATAACCAACCTGGATTTACAGAAATTATTCATCAAATTAACAAACGAGGAGTAAAGTAATGAAATTAAATGCAATTTATAAATATCAGCTTGTGGATCACCGGAATGCCGTTTTAATCTTCTGTGCGGTCATCCTTGCCGTGATGGCCCTTGTTCCGATGGAAATCACCTTTTCATCTGACATCCTGACGACGAATCAATCCAGCCAAATCGCAGGCCTCGATATGGCTCCCGCCGTATTTCTGTTCATCTGCGGCCTGAACGCTTTTAAAGAAAATTTTTTGTTTGCCCTGCAAAACGGAATCTCGCGAAAATCTCTATTTGTAAATCGGATCTCCGTTGCGGTAACATTGGCTGTGGCAATGGCATTGTTTTCACTGCTGCTATTGGCGCTCGGAAAGTTAATCGAATCACCAGCAAGCGGCATTGCGTATTCCAGCTTATTGAGTATGATCTATCAATCCACAGGCACTGTTCCATTTAGCGGTCTATCTGAATATCTTGTCAGTTTCCTTTTTCTGACGGTTCTTTTTATTGCTGCCCAAACCCTTGGTTATTTCATTACTGTGGCCCTCTATCGGATGAATAAAAAACAAAAAATCAGTTATATCGTTGGTTTTTATATCGTCGTCTTTGTGGTTTTGCCAATCATCGATATGTTCATCTCTGGCCAGATTTCAACCATCCTGCTGAAATTTTTAGACATATCCATGGGCATTTCCGCCCATAACCCCTTTATCGGAATGTTCTCCTTGCTAATTTTCAGTATCATCGCAACTGGATTAACTTGGATACTGATCAGAAAAACCGGGGTTAAGAATTAATCAACGAAACTAGCCGTGATGGTCCCAGCAATAGAGACCATCACGGCTACTTTTTTCATCCTTATTCGTTCGGTTCCTATTTCTAAAAACGCGTTTTCCATGCCGGCAGTTGACGCATCATCGCCTCCACCGCCTTTTCTGCGACTGTTTCCTCAAGCCCCTGGGTTTTGATGGTGAAATTTATTAGGCTCTGCTTCTTTTCTTCAAAAGATTGCATCGAACCATCTTCCTTTGCGCAATAGACACAGTACTCCTTACTGGTGTCGCCCATCGCAAAGTCGCTTTCTTTCTTCATTGGCATTCCGCATGCTATACATGTTTTCATTTTCTTACCTCCTTGAATCATTTAATATCGATCATTACCTGCCATTAACAATAATCAGTCATTCCCAATCGATTGCCGAATAAATCTTCAAATTCAACCGCGTTACCCGTTCCAATTTGAAACGGCTTACTTATAAAATTAACCCCGTTATTGCAAAGCCGTTTATATTCATCATTGACGTTATCCGCAACAAACCAGATAGTCGGTTTTGCGTCCGGGAATTTATTCTTTTCCTTTAAGATAATCGCCGGTTCTTCATCCCCCACATTAAATGCAGCCATGCCCTTGTCAGAAAAATCAAACTTTAATTTCAAACCTAATACATTGGAAAAATAGTTTTTTGCTTGTTCCAAATCATCGACAGGCAGAAAAAAATTATCGTAAGCTTTCATATCATTGATTCCTTTCATTTTCTAATTAATTTTATATAGTTCAAAATCAATTCATCCTTATGGTCCGTTAGCACTGACCCTGCTGCAAAAAGATAGTTATTGGTAAGATAATAGTGTATCAAACCTAACCAGCTATTAAAAATTATATGCATCGGTATTTCTTTGACTACCTTTTGTTCCTTATCACGTTCGATCACCTGATTAAGATGAAGTGAAACCACTGATTGGATATTAATGAATACATATTTTGCTTCTTGGGGCAAACTGTTAATTTCGGAAATAAGCCTTTTATAAAAATCTTCATAACAGATCAGAACATTAATATGGGCCGCCAAAAAAGTCTCCAGACTTTCATCCTTTTCCGAGAGGAGATGCAAATGCTCATTAATTTCAGAACCAAAACGTTCAAGTAAACAAATTATGAGATTATCTACCGTTGGAAAATGAACAAAGATCGTACCATGGGAAACATTAGCCGCCTTGGCTATTTGATTGGTCGTGGCGCTAAACCCTTCATTTGCATACACTTGATAGGCGGCATCCAAAATCAGTTTTCTGGTTGCTTCTTTTTGGATTTGACGTTTCGTTTTCATTTCATTGACTCCAAACTCATTGACTTTAAGCTTATTGTAATTCTTTTTACTCAAGATGTCAAGAATTTACTTTTTTTTGTACAGTTTCTGCAAAAGTTCCCCCTGATCAAGGTTAAACAAGCTAGTGTTATGTTATTGTATAAGCAGGTGAAAGAATAAAATATTTTTAGCCATAACCAAAATAAAGATGATATGGAAACCGAAACGATGAGCCATTTAGAGCAAAAAGTAAATCAGATACCACCGCTTCCCGGTATTTATAAGATGTTGGATTCCACTGGTCAAATTATCTATGTCGGAAAAAGCAACTGTCTGAAAAAAAGAGTGAAATCCTATTTCACTAAATCCCCCAAGCAACCAAAGATCGAAAGAATGATTTTTTTCATTGATGATATCGATTATATTGTCACCGATACCCATTTAGAAGCCCGACTGCTGGAATGTCAGCTGATCAAGGAGCTCAAGCCTTATTTTAATTCGCAAATGAAAAACGACAGACGGTATTTCTATCTAAACGTTACTCATTCAAGTCATTCCAGGGGATTATCGATTGTCCTGGAACGGGAAGATCATAGCTTTGGACCGTTTCGGAGAAAACAGGTAATCCTATCATTGATCGATATGCTCACCCACCTCTTTCCAATTGTTCAGGAGAACAACCGCTTCGATTTTCACTATCATACGCTTCCCGAGCCAATGAGCCCAGAAGATTTTTTGAAGAACAGACAGACCTTGCTTCTGATTTTTTCCGACGATACCAAGTTAAACTGTTTCATCAATCAATTAGAGATCTGTATGCATAAAGAGTCGGCCCAATATCATTACGAACGAGCCACCACATACCGGGACCTGATCAAAAGTCTGGCATATATCAGCCATAATCTTCATGCCTATAAGCATCTGACAACCAGAGATATCCTTTTGAAAATACCAGTACGAGATGGTGAAAAGCTCTTTTTTATTTCAAGCGGCAGAATCGTATTGAAAAAGTATTTTCCAGTTTTGACCCCATCAGCGATTGATACTTTTTTTTATGAAGGCAGTCGAATGAAATCTGCACTGGTCCCCATCCCGGATGAAAAAGCAGGGATCGATTTTCAGAACATCCTCTTTTCTGAAATCCAAGCTCTGCCGGATGAGTGGATTTTGAAATAAATCAACTGATAAAACCTATTTTATGCTCAGATTCAAAGCTATCCAGATTACCCGCCTAATCGAAATAAACTGTAAAAAAAGAAGCCCCGGAAATGAAAGTCTCAAATCTGGCTGCTTCTTTTTCAACTTGTTTAGTAATCTTCACTTTCTTTTTCTTCGATGGTTCTTAAGGCTTTTCTTAAGACATCTTTGATCCGCTCCTCTTTATGGTTAGGAATCGGAATCACCTCATCCAGAGCATCCATGATGATTCGGATTTTATCTTCTTTGCTCATTTTCATTTTATTATTTCCTTCCTGATTTCTTAATGATACAACACTATTATAAACACTTAGGTATTACAAACACAATTAAAATTACTGAATTTTGTTTTTTAGTTATTGAAGTCTGGCCACACCAGAATCAACAGCCGCTCGATGGACTGCTTCAGCCACGGCCGTTCCAACCCGGGGATCAAAGGCCGGCACAATAATATAATCAGCACTCCGTTCATCTTCTCCAATCAAGTCGGCAATGGCTTTTGCCGCGGCAACCTTCATCGCTTCGTTGATGTCACTGGCTCGGGCATCCAGTGCCCCTCTAAAAATGCCCGGGAAAGCCAGGACATTATTAATCTGATTGGGATAGTCCGACCGTCCCGTTCCGACAACCCTGGCGCCGGCTCGGATAGCCAGTTCCGGATCAATTTCCGGGTCCGGATTGGCCATTGGCAGGACAATGGCGTTTTCAGCCATGGTCTGAACCATTTCGGGAGTGACGATGCCCGGTGCCGACACGCCGATAAAAATATCAGCGCCGTTAATAGCATCGGCAAGAGTCCCTTTTTTGTGATCCTTATTGGTCATCTCCGCTATCTCCTGATGAACCCAATTACTGTACTGTTCGTCTTTTGAGAGGATGCCCTTGCTGCTACAGGCGATAATATCTTTGACACCAACATTCAACAGCATCTTGATGATGGCCGATCCGGCTGCTCCGGCGCCGCTCATGGCCACCGTTACCTGCGCCCATTGTTTGCCGACCACCTTCAGAGCATTCATCAGGGCTGCTGTCACCACCACTGCCGTGCCATGCTGATCATCATGAAAAACCGGAATGTCCAGTTCTTTTTTTAAGCGTCTTTCGATTTCGGCGCATCTGGGCGAAGCAATATCTTCCAGATTAATCCCGCCAAATCCCGGTTCAATCATCTTGACCGTCTGGATGATGACTTCCACATCCTGGGATGGAATACAGATCGGAAACGCATCGACACCGCCGAATTCTTTGAACAAAACAGCCTTCCCTTCCATCACTGGAAGGGCGGCTTCCGGGCCAATATCACCCAACCCCAACACTGCCGACCCGTCAGTAACCACCGCCACCATATTTCCCTTTCCGGTATACTTGTACACATCTTCCTTATTTTTATGAATCATTCGGCAGGGCTCCGCCACCCCCGGAGTATAGGCCATCGACAGATCATGTTTGTTTTTTACCGGCACCTTACTGTCAATACTCAGCTTACCCTGCCATTCTTCATGTAACTTTAATGCTTCTTCCTGAATTCCCATTGTGTCTCCTTTATTTCAACTGTTTTATTTTCTTACTTATATTCTCCCGATAAACTTATCGCCTGCGTTTAAATTTATCATCACCTGAATTATAACATTCACCCCACAAAACAATCCATATTCTTTTTTAATCTTTGACTTTGAATCCAACCTCTTATATAATGAATTTGTTGAGTTCATACACATATTATCCACTCTCAAGAATCTGCGCGGTTGTCATATCCGCACAGAAATGAGTATCTTTTTTTGATCTCAAAATTAAATTTTGCAGGAGGCACAAATGTCAATTTTTACACTGATTATCCCAATTGTAGTCGTATTGTTCATTATCTCACTCTTAATGATGAGCTACGTCAAAGCTCCCCCGGATACGGCCTATGTCATATCTGGTATTAAACGGCGTGTCATCATCGGAAAAGCGGGAATCAAGATTCCTTTTCTTGAACGCGTTGACAAACTGGACCTAAAAATGATGTCTGTTGATGTTAAAACCGGTGAATCGGTACCAACCAATAACTTCATCGATGTGATGGTTGATGGCGCGGTAAAGATCAAGATCGGTTCATCACCAGAGGCAATTTTACTGGCTTCCGAGAATTTTTTAAACCAATCAACTGACGCCATCATTCCCCAGGTTAAAGACGTCCTTGAGGGAAATGTCCGTGAAATCATCGGCTCACTTGACCTGAAAGATATGTTAACCGACCGAAAATCCTTTTCCGAAAAGGTGCAGGAAAACGCTGTGCCGGATCTTAAACGGATGGGTCTTGAGATAATTTCCTTCAACATTCAATCGATCCGCGATCAGGCTGGCGTGATTGAGGATCTCGGTACTGAAAACAAATCACAGATCAAAAAAGGCGCGGCGATTGCTCGTGCCAACGCCGAAAAAGAAGTCGCGATTGCCGAATCCGAAGCCGCTAAAATTGCCAATGATGCCCGAATTAAAGCCGACCTGGAAATTGCCCAGAAAAATACCGATCTGGATATCCGCAAAGCCGAACTGAAACGCCAGTCTGATCTGACTAAGGCCCAGGCTGACGCCGCTTACCAAATTGAGCAGGAAGAACAGCGAAAAACAATTGAAACAAAGACCCAGGAAGCCAACATTATTAAACAGGTCAAAGAAATTGAGTTAGCCGCTAAAGAAGTTGAAGTTCGCGAGCAACGATTAAAAGCTGAGATCAACAAAACTGCCGATGCTGAACGATACCAACGTAACCAAAAGGCTGAAGCCGATTTGTTTGAAAAGCAAAAAGAAGCGGAGGCGAAACTGTTTATTGCAGCCAAAGATGCTGAAGCCAATCGATTGGCCGCTGAAGCTGATCGCTACGCCAAAGAACAGGAAGCTGCCGCCATTGAAGCCCGAGGTTTTGCCGAAGCTGCGGCAATCCGAGCTAAAGGTCTGGCCGAAGCCGCTGGAATTGATGCCAAAGCTGAAGCGATGAAGAAATACAGCGATGCCGCCATTATGGAAATGTACTTCGATGCCCTTCCCGAAGTTGCCCGTAATGTTGCTGCGCCACTTAACAACGTCGATCGCATCACCATGTATGGTGATGGCAATTCCGCCAAAATGGTCAAAGACATCGTCAATACCATGTCACAAGTGACTGAAGGAATCTCTGAAAGTACTGGTATAAACTTGCAGTCGTTAATTTCGGGATTTTTGGGCGGTAAAATGGCAACACCAACTGAGGCCCCCACTATTACAGTAAGCACAACAACTGCAGCCGTAGATAGTGAACCGTTTAACCCTGATTTAACAACCGCATTTACGGACCCAATCCAACCCACTCCTTCAGAAACCAGCACCGAAGACCCCGAAGAAGTCTGATTTTTACAACGATAATAAATTTCCCACTATTCAAAAGTTGAGGCAGTTTGGCCTGGTTTTTCCCTTTCTTGTTGAGAAAAATTCAAAAGAAAAGCACCTGCTTTTGGTGCTTTTCTTGCTTAACGGGGTAATTTAACATTAAAATGCTCTATCAATTCATATCAGGGGGTATCTCCATCATGAACACTTCAGCCTTTTTCAGTAATCTGTTTACTCTAGAAAATTCACCAGTCACCCAATTGTCACTCTTTATCGGGGGTGCATTTTTAACGATCCTATTCGTTTTTCTGATCTATTATGTTGTTTTTCGGGTAAAACATGAACCACTGGAAAAAATCAAGCGCCCGACTGTCGAATCCCCTTCCCAAGATCTTGCAATGTTTAACGCAACTGAAAATCCCAATTCATCAACACTTCAGGATCGCAGCATCGCGGAACAGGCCAGGCTTCAAAAACTAATCGGTTTATTAAAAACTGCCAAACGGCGGGAATCACTCTATTCCCAGGAAACCATCCTCGAAGATCTGGAAGCAGTTGTTTCAAAAGTTCGGGACAAAATCAGCAGGGATCCGAACCTTCAGGTTTTTCCGCAGTATGCCAGTTATCATGCTGAAACAGCTATCGTGCTACTCAGTACCTACCTCGATTTAGATCGAACCCAGGATGAATCGGTAGAAAATATCAACAAAATCAGAACTGAAATTATCGCTTCCTTTCCACCACTCCTGGAGTTTTATCAGGACTATTTAAACCGTTTATATGATGCTCAGTATTTTGATGTGGCAAGTGATGTTGAGGTGGTCAAGTCAATTTCAGAAGATAAGCAGGATTTTTCAAGACAGTGATTTAATCTGAGTGCGCAGGGACTGTCAGAAGGAAACATCGAAAAACAGCGTTAAATTAGGTAAGTGCTTCAAAAGATGACGTATAGCAAGTTTGATCTAAACCAGCAAGCAGAAGTAGATAGCGTAAGTTTATCAATATCCATCAGAGAACCAAAACTATTCACT
>NZ_KI421450.1:16592-37310 GCF_000472665.1 Acetobacterium malicum subsp. dehalogenans DSM 11527
GGTGTAAGTTTATCAATATCCATCAGAGAACCAAAACCTTAAATTCAATTTAACATGTTTTTCAGCTAATTGCAATCATAATCCGTTTTTATTTTCATATGACCTAAAACCCCAGCAATATGGGATTTCAGAGTTCCAGTATATCCTCAGTATTGAGAAATGTTTCAGATGCCGTTTTATCACCTATTAATATTTGCATAGAAGCATATTGTTTTTCCGTAACTGTAAGAACCCTTACCGAACCGTGGGGCGGGAGAAAGGATTTGATGATGCCAATGTTTTTTCTGGCATCATCATGGTTACGGGTTACTCGGCAATATACTGATAATTGCACCATAAAAAATCCATTCTTGATTAGGTTTGTTCGGAATAAGGACGCTTCGCGGCGATCTCTTTTCGTTAAAGTTGGTAAATCAAACATTACTATAATTCGCATAACTCTATTATTCACCATCATTCCCCTTGAAAAACACATCATTCACTTGAATTTCTGGAATTTTCAATAAAGTCACATCTTCTTGCGCAATTGCTGAAGTCAAACTGGAGATATACTCCGTTAACGCATATCGTAAATGATATTTTCGTTTGCCCACAAGCACGGTGTGATTGACTAGGTTAACAAGATCACGCCGGTTCTCCTTTGTCAGTTCATTCACCAATTCTTCCTGATTCTGGTCAACCCATAAATCCACTAACGGTCGCAGTGGCTCCATCAAATCATCTGCCAGGTTAAAACCATTATGACGGTTAATATGATGAACACCTAATGCACAGCTAAAGCCAAACACGGCCAGTGTTTTGGCAACGGACGATCGAATAATGGTATAGCCATAGTTAAGCGCTGCATTAATGGCATTATCATGATCTCTGACAAAACCAGCCCCATAAAGCCGATTAAAAAACCATTTGGCGGCAATCCCTTCCCGATTGGTGACGTCATCATAGTCAACCTCGTCCCTAAACTTCAGCATCCGTTGCACATGCTCATCTGGCACCTTGCACAGAGACAAGACCTTTGCCTGATTTTGAATTTTCCCCTGGATGATAGTCTTCCACAGCAGTCCTTTGAAGAACTCCGTCATTTCAATCTGCATTTTCAGTTTTCCAAAAGGGGCATAGCTCCCATTCATCGGGTAAGTATGAGAAACTGGCAAATGACTTTCGTCGCAGAATAAAACATGGGCGCCGCATTGGGTAATGGCATTTAAGGCCGCAATGGTCAAAGTGGTCCGGGGATTGTCAATGACAATGGAATAAATATCCGAGAGCGGGATTTTCTTTTCTTCTTCATTTTCTGATACGATCAGCCAATTGTTCTTTACGGTTATTTTTTCGCCGGCATTAATGATAAGGGTGCGGAACATTTGATTTCACCACCTTTGTTACCTAAAATATCAATATCATATTTTTTTAGTGAATCTTTTTTCGAAATAGAAAGGGCTTTTCTTTTTTGCAAAGGTTTTGTTGCCAACGCATAATAAAGCTGATTTTGATTTATATTGAAAATCGATTTATAAAAACCGGAAAATTTCTGCTCGCCCTTCTTATTAAACACCTCAATATAATCATTTTTAAACAAATACATCACGTGTTTTCCATAGTCTTCTGGCAACGCCGTCTCTTTCACCCAAAGCTTTTTATCTTTATTGACCACATCCGTGTATTTGATTCCCCAGATAGCGGTTTCATCTTTTTTATTCTGATACACTTCAATACAATAATATTTCATCCCCCCAAGAATAGAGTAATTCTGTTCACTGATCTCTTTTTTGTAATAGTTGCTAATTGATCCCTGAATAACCGAAACCCGATTGACTATTTGCCCCTTCTTGGTTTTGAAATGCTTTAATTCGCGGGCCTTAAGATATGCATCAACGGTTGGGAACGACTCAAAAACTTCTTCTAGGCTTTCAATCAAATCCGTATCTGCCGTTCTTAAACATTCCATATCTTTTGGTTTTAATTCACCAATTGTCTTGCGATTGACTTTCATCAAAACCCCATTAATTTCACACACTTTTATAGGATTTGAATCCGCCATCGATCCACGATATTTCCGTTCCTGTTTCTGGGAGACGATGGGCAGATGGGGCTTAATCACAAAATCCGATAAATCCCCATAATATTCTTGCACCCGTTCATCAAACAATTCCGGATTTTCTTCATCAAAACGAATGATCACTTCTTTTTCCAGTTGATCGACAAAAGAAGGAACCCGATTGGTTTTTGTTAAAAGCCGCTCTGTATATTCCGGTGAAAAATGATAATGTTCATCCATTTTGTTGATGCAACGTTTTAAATAATCTTGATATTCATCATTCGTAGTATTACGGTATCGTCTACTTATCTGGCTTAATTTCATATTGTCCGATGAAATTTCGACATAGGCCGATGTCAAGTTGGCAATAACGACCGCATCCACCGCATGGTTCAGATATGATTCCCGATCCTTTATTTCCCTCCCCCAATCTGTATCCCGCAACCATATCTTTCTGAATCTGGACGTGATTCCACCTTTAATACCATAAACCGGTTCCCGGCGGTTGGTGTTAAACTGCAAATTAGATTTCAGATAAGTAATCAAATATTTGGTGATGTAACGGGTATCGTTAATATTTCTTGATTTCCAATCCCTTAACATACTAAGTGTTTTCTCATCATACAGATTTTCAACCATCAGGTATTTGTATTTTTTATCCGATATCTGTTTATGCTTTTTATTATGCATTTCATTGATCCGGGCAATAAAACTCTCCTTTTGCTGATTTCCCATATACATCAGGGGCGTCCGCTGTTTTTTAACCTGATTTTCATTGCCAAGCACCAGTGCTTTGTTATTCAGGGTATTATCCAGAATGAGTGAATAGGGGACAATGTGATCAATCTCATAGCGATGGGTTTTGTCCAGCAAGACCAACCCAATGTCGCTAAGGGGTTTGCCCGAGTAAAGGCATTTGCAATCCTGTTCATAATATAATTTATACTTCTCGATCTGAGTCCCACTCACATCCCCCACTTCAATCTGTAAAAGATCAGCGATTGCTTTTTTTACTTTGTCATTGCTTTTCTCATTTTCTTTTTGATATTTTTGAATTTCTACGCGCTCCGAAAAACTCCGATTCAATTCACTGGCAACCTCCAAATTGATATACTCCGGACTGCCATATTGTCGAACAATGGCATTAATCAATTTCCTGGTTTCATTGATAGCTCTAAATACCACTGGATTATCTTTTATTTCTGGATCATCGAGGGTTTTTAAAAACATACTTCGATGTTCCTGACTGATATTTTCCTGCCGTTCTTTTAATTTATTGGCCTGAAAATTCCCGTAGGTTTCCCCGTTCATAAAAGCCTGGATTGCCTCACACATATATTTGTAACTGACATTACTGGTACCGCTTATTTTCTTTGAGCATAGTTCCTTTAATAAGGGTTCCGTCATCCATGGTAATTTCTTGAGTTCGTCTTTTCGTCGTTTAGGCGTTTGATATTTTGAAATCAGTTCGCCCATTTGATGCAGTTTTGAATAATTTTCCACATCAAACTGAACTTCACCAATAAAACTATTCCAGTCCAAACCGCAAGTCTCAATAACATTCTTGATCGCTTTAAGATACTTAATGGCTTTTGAAAGAGCAGTATCATCAGATAAGTCGCTTTTTTTTAGGATTAAATTATAGTTCTTTAGCATCTTTTTCACTTCAGTCATCGTGAGATTGCCTGTTTTAAGCAGATAATGAACCAGTTCTTTTGCCACCACTGGATTTAAATGATATTCTCCTGTTGCACTATCGAGAAATTGGTATTGGGACAAGGTATTGGTCACCGCATAAACATCCGAGATAACCGTACTGCGAAAACCTCTATCCCAATCCTTGTAATACATACATTTTCCAATTGAATCCAGAAATCCTGAGTAGCGTCTGAATTTTTCATTTTCATCTCCAGGACCATCTTCGAAGTCCCGTTGCTTAAAGATAATGACATTCAGCATTTCAATATTAGCTGGTGACAGGTTTCTATAATACTTGCTTTGTTCTGCCAGGATCTGGTGCATTTCATTTTTCAAATATTCACGATTGATTAAATAATGAATTTCCTTGAAATTATTATTTCTAAAATCCGGATAACACTGCCCATCCTTTTTAAATTTCGTCAGAATACACTCCGCAGGAGTTCTGAAATTCGTTGACTTATAGAGCTTATCAAAATTGTTAAGGGCTTCATAATCTGCTTCTTCTTCCGCATCAAGGTCTTTTTTTTCGCCTTCCTGGGCATAAAAATCCTTATAGCCCCGATTATTGGCAAAGTGAATCAGACAAGCACCAATCTCCTCTGGACTGATTTTCCCATCCAGAGCTCTTACCCGGACTTCATAGATATCCTGATTGTTTGTCTCAAAATACTGATTAAGCGCCTCAATTTTGATTAAACCAATATTCTGCAAATGCCTTTTCACCCGATCTTTTCGGTGTTTCTTCCGTCGCACCAGCCGTCTTGTCCCCCGAAAGCCTCTTCGCTGCTGACTTTTTCGATCTTTTCCCAGTTGATCGAGTTCTCCCGATTCAAAAATCCGCACCCCAAAATTTTCAATGCGAGCCGCATTTGAATCGCCAGAAATAATTGCCCAACCGATTGAACCAATGCCGATATCCAGACCCAGACGGTATTTTATCATAATTTTTCTCCTTAAACAGATTGACAATGCATTTTTAATCGTATACAATTACATCGAAAAGAATTACTAATGTGTCAGTTTATCAATATCCATCGATAACTTTATTGATTTAGTGTAAGTTTATCAATATCCATCAGTAGTTCTAAGATAAGGCACTTCTAACGAGGTCGCCGTGGGGTATGGTGGTAACCGTCAAGCAATCCACCTTTTTTAAAGACAAGCACCTTACGGGGTGTTTTTTTATTCAACAAACGAAAGTTGTTTAGTGAAGATGTTTTCTGGTTTAATTATATTCCTTTATTGATACTTATGCAACTTGTTACTCGTTTTCTTTAAAACTTCTAGGCAAATTCTATCCAGTTACCATCAATACTTTTTCGGAAATTATCAGTCAGCATAAATAACAAAAAAAGAAAGCCTAAAACACAGGCCTAAGAACTGTATTATAGACTTTCTTATTATTTCTTTTTCTACTCCACTCCCAGCGCCTTAAACACTGCATCCTCCGGGCTCTGGTAAAAAATCAGATTAAACTTACCCATCAGTTCCGGTGACACCGAGACCATATCAACGGTGGAAGCAATCGGCAGCAGCACTTTTTTGGCCCCGCTATCGAGGCAGACCTGGAGCACATTGGCCAGTTCTTCCACCTTCATAATGGTTCCCCCAATACTGAGATTGCCAAGAATCGCCAGACTGCTGATCACCGGTTTTTTCATCGCCGCCGAACAGAGCGCCACCAAAGCTGCTAGGGTCAACTGACTGGTGATGCCAATCCCGTTCAAATCCTGTAAATGCATGAGATAATCTTTGGTGGTCATGCTGATGGTACCGCTGATATTGCGACTGTTGGCTTTTAAATAGCGGTAGGCGGTTTCAATCGCTTCTTTAGCATCTCGATCCGATCCAAAACCAGTCCGTTCAAATTTTCCGGAGCCGGCTAGCATTTCAGTTTCCAGTTTAAAAACACCAATCATCCCGGATTTTCCCCGGCTGACGGTATAGATCTGCCCGGACTTGTGTAAACCTTCGGGGATAAGTTTCCCGCCGCCCTGTTCCGGCACCGGGACAAACTCTTCGCCAAAGCTTTCATTGTCAATGTAGGAGAAATTTACATCATAGAATTCCATACCGCCGATTTTCTTCAGCTGTTCCTTGACCCGACGACGGCTTTCAAGTGCCAGACGGAGGATTTCCTCAACCCCACCCTTATCGCATTTACCGTGGGGATAAACCAGCTTCATCAAGCCGGACGCCATCTTCCTGACCGCAATCACATCCCGCTGATTGAGATTATTCCCCAGTTTGAAATAAGGGTCAAACATGTCTGAATAAGATGTTTTTCGCAGCTCTCGCAAAAATTCAGACAGATAATCTGTGATCAGACCATAGTCGTTGGTGAAAAATTCCGGTCGGTATTTGGGAATCTCCCAACCAGGAACGTAACAGTGCATCCGATCGAAAAAAGCGCTGTCACAGGCCATCGCCTCGGGGAATGGGTCGAAGAGGTGCGAGGTTTTTAAGAGCACATCAACACTCTGATTGATATTACCGACAAACACCATCGAAGCTGAGGCATTCTTTTCTTCTTTACCCCGGGAAAACGAACCGGAAGCCATATAATCCTTCATGATCTGAACGCCGTCTTTATCTTTAAAGGTAATCCCAGCCACTTCGTCAAAGGCCACACAATCCCACATCCCCACCAGTCCCACGGTTTTGTTGGACATATTGTAAAAGAGATTGGCGACCGTGGTTTGACCGCCAGAAACAAGAATACTGTTGGGCGAGATTTCTTTATAAACATGGGATTTACCCGTTCCCCGGGGTCCCAGTTCACAAAGATTGAAGTTGTTCTCAACTAGGGGAATCATCCGGGTTAATAGCAGCCATTTCACCCGATCATTGAATTTGTCTGGTTCCATACCGATCGAGCGCAGCAGCACATCAATCCATTCATCCTTGGTAAAGCATTCCCGGCCGCGAATGACTTCATCTAAATCCAGGTTTGGCATCTGGATGGGAGTCAGCTTTTGAATAATGAAGGGACATCGGCTTTTGTCTCCTTCATCAAAAAAGTATTCCAACTGAATAATACACCAGATCCCACCGCAGAGTAACCGCTCATAATCCGAGGCATACTGTTCCGGCACCGGGACATTTTTTATCCCCAGATTGGAGAACTCCGCTTCATAGACATCATTGCGAAAATTCAGTTTCACCGAAACATTGTCAATCACTGTATAAGAGCCACGTTCCCGGAGTTTTGAGATAATCTTCTGTGCTTCATCCGGCCTGACAAAGTTATCCGACAGGATATTTTTAACAGTCGCAATCCCCTGGGTGATGAGCTCTTCGTCAGTGGTTGAACAATACATCCCTAACAGGTACTCCAGTACATAAATAGGGACATTGGCACCCTCTTTAATTTTCTTGGTCAGATCCTTGCGCACGATTTTCCCAGCAAAATTTTCGATTAGCTTTTCAGATAATGCATTCATTTAGTCAACCTTACTTTCTAAAATCCGAAATCATCTGCAAAGGCAATATCGATGATAAATTCATGTCGTGCCACTTCGATATCCGATCCGACATCCTTCATGACCAGATCGTACTTTTCATCTTTTGAATACTTCTGATTTCTAAAGATAAATTTTTCTTTAAACATGCGATTATCAACGTCCTGGTCTTTTCGATCCGCGACGATGATTTCCCGGTCGGATATTTTATCGCCGGACGCGCTTTCAAAGTAAACTTCAATCCTGGCTGGCCGCAGACGATCGGTAACAGCCTCTTTTTGGAGAAAATCCAGATAGACAATCAGGTTGTTGATCTTGCGGGTCACCGAGGTTAGGACAACCTCAACATTCTCGACGTTTTGCTTTCTTTTTTCGGTCTTGACTTTTATCAGTGGAATCACTATTTCCTGGAGACTGGCGCCACCGTGAACAAAGTTCTGCCCGCCGCCCGGGGTTTTAAAAACATCGACCCCGCGGGGAACGGTAACCAATACATCGCTGTTCTGGGCTCCGGCGTAATCTAGCGAATAGGTCAGCGTGCCCTTTAAGTCGGGCAATTCATTAGATAGGATGAATCGCTTATTGATAAAGTCGCCGGACTGTTTCGACAAGGTTACCTTATCACTTTCGTCCAATTTATCCCGCTTGTAAATAAAACCATGATCGGCGGTGATGATGTAATTGGTAATTGATTTATCGACGGTCAGTTTTTGAATCAAATTCATGAGTTCACTGACCGTCTCATCTACTGCCGTAAATACTTCATTTTCTGTGGCCATATGATCGCCCCGGGCATCAATTTGATTATGATAGATAGTGATCAGCTCCTGTCCGGTCATCAGTTTGCGGACGGACTCGCGATTCATCGCCATCACCGCCTGATAGCTGGCAACAACCGATCGCGGATGACAGGTTTTTAAGATCTTCTCCCGCTGTTCACTTGATAAACAGGGCATCCCATCGACCAGCACTTCACAGGCTGAATTAATGGTCAGGGATTGATGTGGCAGCAGCGCCGCCATGCCCAGACGGGTAACGGATGGCAGCACCGAAATCATCGGACTGATTTCCGATTTAGTGTTTGCCCGCTCATTCAGGCGTTTATCAAGTTCAACTCCAGCTTCATAACGGAGGGCATCGGAGATAATCACCACCGTTACTTCTCTTTTTACCGCCGCTGCGACCTGCCGTTGATAGAAATGCCACTGTTTTTCGCCGGCCAATTGATGCCAGCCACTGACTTTTTCCAGGGTGTCTGCCCAGGCAATCGACAACTTCAACAGATAGGCATTGGTATACAAGTTTTCAACCCAGCCTCTTAATTGATGCAATGCCTCATCGCCCGGGATCTTGTCATAGGCTGTATAAAAACCGCGGTAGTAGCGGTCGATGCTTTCCCATTTTTGGGCATACATCTGAATAAATCCATCAGCATTCCCTACTTCAAGCAGTTCTTTTGAAAATGCCTGAATACCGCCAACCAGCTGATCGGCCTTATCTAAAGCTTTGTAATGGTGCTGATAGGTTTGGGAAAAGTGTTTTCGGGCACTACGGTTTCTGATCATTTCCCGATGTTCCTCTGCAAGCGGAGCGCCCCGATTGACCAGGTCTTCGACCACCGCCTTGATGATAAGAACATCAAAGGCTGCGAAGGTGTCACACTCAAAGTATTTCTCAGTCGGAACCGAAGCCAAAAAATCATCGACTTTTAATTTCCGGCCAATTTCTCTGGCGATTTTATCATACCGATCCTGCAAGTAAATATTATTCATAAAATTAGACACAAAAATAGCCACATCGTTTTTCTTATGCGAAACAAAAGGCTGCCAGATTTTTGGCAGTTCCCCGGTAAACGAATTGGCAGTATGGGTAACCAAAAGCGTGGCAACCAACTTTTCAAAGCTTTTGTTTTCCTCTGTATAGCCATAATATTTAGCGCACAAGGCCCAGAAACTCGACAGCAGATCCATTTTTTCAAATTCAACCAAATATTTATTCTCTTTTAATCCACCACGGTTGATCATTTTTTTCAAAATCTCATCCAGACTGGGGGTTGTCTCTCCTACCATCACGGCAAGCAGTCCGATTTCAATGATTTCCGGATTATATTCTTCAATCCCTAAAGCAACAAACTTATCAATCCGCTCATTGGATTTCCAGAATTTCCCGTAATGGGAAAGCTGTTCCTTATACTTTTCCGGGATAGCATAGGTACTGCACAGCAGCGACACGCGATCCGTGAAAAATTGCCGGGAATAGTAAGCAGTATCTGCCAAATGGTTATCTTTGTCCGCTGGCTTGGGGAAGGGTGCATAGATCAGGTAATTGTTGGTCTGATCCTCACACTCAAATAAAAACTTGGTGTATAGCGTGTTGTCCCCGGTTAAACGATAGATCGTTGCATTGTCTAAGACCAGACGATCAATATCATTGATAAACTCCCCCTTATCATCGTACCAGAAAACAAGCCTTCGACCATCGCCCTGAAATTTTTTATTTATTTGTTCTTGGATGGTTTGCAGATTCATACGATACCCCTTTTCAGTAAATTTCACGATTTAGTTGGTACTTTTTTATCGACCGGTGCCGGACGATTATTAATCAGCTAAGCCATTTTGTTCCGCGTGCCTTTTTATTTTTCGACTTTAAATCTTATCATGCCGATTGATCCTAGCCGCTTATTTCCATTTCTGATCACTATAGGACCAACATTTTTCAAACAAATCAATCTGCTCAATAACTGGTTCTAAAAAAGACACAATACTTTTCATCACCGTTTCAAAATCCACTTCTGATTGAAATTTGATTCGTTTCTTAAAGCTCTCCCATTGGCGTTTTTTATCAACAGAGTTGATAAATGCAGTCGTAAAAATATGAGGTTTCTGATTCAGCGAAACGCCTCGTTTTTTGAATGTTGCCACAATCGCTTTTTGTAAAACAGGTCCATCAAAGTCAAATTTTTTACTGAGACTATAAATATCGTAGAAATCCTTCATTCGACTATTAAACTCTCCAAGATAAACCATCGCTTCAAACTTTTCTGCAATGACTGATTCTACCGAATATGCTTTTACTTTTGTTTTCTCCATCTTTAGTAGAGATGGATATTCGATCTCTTTTGCTTCAGGAACAATCACATCTCCAAACCCAATATCCAACTGCAGTATTTTTTTTGTGTTATCCAACTTTGCCAAAAGCTTGACACGCACTCCTTCGTAATCAGCATCCTCTTTAATCCGTTCGACTTCTATGGAATCATTGATAAATTTCACCCCATCATCGACATCAATGCTGCTGATTTCCAAAAATATCCCTTTTATTGAATCCAGCTGATTTGATATTTCCTTTGCCAGCATATCCACATCTTTAGTTGCTCTTGCATTTTCATCAAGTATCGTATAAAGGAAAAGTCCCCCTTTTAATATAAAGACATCCGAATACTTTGATATGGATAAACGATAAAGGAGTCGTTCAATAAAATACAGCATTAAATAATAGTCAAATTGTTTACCTTCCTTTATTGCCAGATTTTTTAGTCTGGCTTTTATACTGTCCGCTTTGCTCATAATAACGCCTCTACATAAGGTTTGATAAATTTTTTCACTCTGAGTTTTACAGCATAATCAAAAAGAAGCGGTAAATTTTTTTTGTTCCCTGCCATATAGTTTTTTAGCACTTCCAAGGCCAGCTCATTATCAACTCTGGCGCTGTATTTAAAAAAGTCACACACCGTCCTTTCCCGGTTATAGATTGGTATGACTTTATCATTCACATGAAAATCGACGACTCCCAACGAAAGATTCTTTTGTGAGACATAGAACAACTCAATGAGAGGATAATCCGGCAAAATCGGTTTAATTCTGTCAGAAGGAATCGTTACACTCACTGCCATGGGGTTTACCGTTGACAGTTCATAAACCGAAGCAGCCGAAAAAACACTGATAACGCCATTCGGAATAATCTGATAGACCAATTCAAAATCCGTCAGTTTTTTCATTGTTTCATTTAAAGCATAGTACCCTGTTTTAACCTTAACCACGTCACCTTTAACAATTAATTCTTCAAGATCACGACTGGTTATTTTATGATCCCTCAGTGTCTTTGTTCTGACTACTGAACCATTTTCACGAAACACCTTAACTATTTTTTCTCGTCTTTCATTTTTCATCATTTCACCACTAAATTATCGATATTAATTTTTGTATCTATGTTTTGATGTAATTATTTTAAGTCATCTCTACACAAATTACAAGAAGTTTAAATGGGATATCCGCTCGATACGACCATTTTTTTGAGCCATCGGAACGTAATCTTTTCAAATCGCCAGACTCAACTTTATATCTTAGCCAGCAGATTAACCTTAACCGCTTTCTTCCCTTCACTGGCGACTTCGACATCCTGGAATTTGGCGTAGTTCACCTTGACCCCGTCATCCAGATCGATAGCGAGGCGGCTCAGGGCGATGTGGGCGATGGCCTGGTCATAAAGCCTGGTTTCGGCCAGTTGCTTGATCAGTTTTTCCTTTTTCTTCACTGCTGCAGCTTTCTCCCCGGCTGGGGCTTCACTTGCGAGGATGACATTGCAGTGGTTAAGACTATCTTCCAACTTGGCCTGTATTTTATGAAGGTAATCGGTTCGCACCCGGCCGACGGTGTCCTGATCGTAGCGGTGCATGTAGATTAACGCTTTAAAACCATTTTCTTTGCCGCTATCAAAGAGCCAGTAAATCGGTCGCTTCTGATAGATTTTGACGTGGTCTTTGTAGAAATCTTTAAGGAAATAATTACGGATGACTTCCCGGGCGGTGTTCCCCTTATTCCCCAAGGCACCGGCAATAAAGTCCAGATTTTCTTCCAGAGATGCTTCCCCATAAACCACTTTGATAAAGTTAACCAGCCGGGCTACCATGTCGTCATCAAAATATTCCGCATCGGTGATGGGGATAATATTGTCCTTGTCCGGGATGATGGTGGTGTATTTGTCTGCTTCCCACTCGCCACCGGCATAGACAAGGCCTTCTATATCCAGCGAATAACGGCCCAGCATACAGCCCACTGCATAAGAAATCAGAGAGCGGATATCACGGCCCTGATCGGCCTTGCGGATGGTGACGTCTTTATCTTCAACCTCCGAAGTAAGCTCGTCTTCCAGACCATAGATTTCAATGAAGATCCGGTTGAGTTCTTCTTCGTTGGCTTTGAGTTGGGTGAATTGGTTTTCGGTAAAGGTTTTCCAATTGCTGTACGCTAAAGCAAGCGAATGTTTGTATAGTATTTGATCTGTTTCGTCTTTTGGGAAAATTTTGCCATCATTTTCGAATGAGGTATAGTAGCGATTTTCGTGTACTAATAGCGGATGTTGTTTGAAATCCCAGGAGGTTTCGAATGAATCCCAGTCAATTTTTGAAATACTAATACACTGCTTTACAAAAACAGACGTTATTAAATCATTGTCATTTTTATATGGCAGCGATAGAATATCCGTAACAGTTGTATTTATCGTAGGATTGTACATCTTTATAATGAACGCTGCCACTTTTGTGTTCAGAAAACCCAGTACTTCAAGTTGACATATGAATTCTTCATTGTAAATTGTTGGTGAAGCAGAGCTATAATGAAACTTTTTTTCTTTTACTCGAAAACTACTGTTTGCAGATGTAATTAAATTCCAGCATATTCCTTCCTTATCGTTATACTTTTCATTATATAAACCACCATGTGACGCATAATCATTTTTAGCATTTGCACTCCAGTCTACAAGATCTATATTATTTCCATACCATTTTTTAAATTCTCCACCGTTTGCATATGGTTTCCAACGACTTGTATCCGAAATTTCCCACCAACTTCTGATATATTTTTCGTTATTGTGAGTTTTGTTTCTCCCCCCCGAAAAGTAACAATCGCCAATCTTTTTGAAATCAAACATATCATAATTACTTGCCCAATAAGCAATTGGCATGCCAGGAATTTTTCCAAAATTCTCCTGTTGTATTGTATATTTTCCTACACCTTCAAAGAACCATTTTTCTTTCTGATCTATACTATCAACAGCACCTTGCTTCATAAATAGTTTTTGAAAAGTTGATTTGTAGAATGGAGTCTGCTTTTTAGCTATCGCAAATGCCGTTGTTCCAAAATCAGAACCAAACACACCACGACCAAAATGTAGCATATTAATATAAGTATTATTTTTTACAATCGTTTTCCGCAACTTTTCATAACTAGATAAAAACATCCAAACAGGAATATTTATCATCGCCATCATTCCATTTGATTTGCACATATCCAATGATTTCTGCATAAAAACCGTACTCATATCACTCTTACTATCGGGATAATGCTTCTTGACATAATCCCCCAGCTTCGGCCCCATCCCACTACTCCCCATATAAGGCGGATTGGTAATCACCACATCATATTTTTGTGACATGATTTCTGCTTGTTTTAAAAGGGGTGTAAAATGATTCTTCACATCATCCTGACTAATCCGCTCAATAATGTTGTCATAAACCTCTGTGTTAATCTCGTTAACCTGTTTACTAAGCCCCACAAAATCGATCTCCGGCATTTCCAGAATGCTGCCATATTCTTTGGCATCGATAAACACATTAATCAGAGCCTGGGTATCATTAAAGAGACTTTCATTGCCATCTGCAATAAAGCTGATCAACTCCATTTTAATCGCGTTGCTTTCCTGAATGCTACAAAGGTTTGTTTGTATTTCACTGGTTAAAATCCGGCGATTATATTTTCGTCCCTTCATCATCACGGCAAAATAAGCCAGCTGAAAAGCCCGGTCATCGATATCGAGACCGTAAAGGTTCTTTTCAATAATCAGTCTGGCGGCATCCCTCTGGGTATAACCGCAACTTTCATAAATCTGCATCAGCACCTCAAAGGCATAAACGAGGATATGACCGCTGCCTATACAGGGATCAATCACTTTAATGTCTTCCGGGTTGAGATTTTTGGCATCTTGGCGCAACATTTCCAGCTGTGCCCGTACCTCTGGCTCCTGCTCAGCCTCTTCCAGATAATATTTCCAGCCAAAATAGCTGGCATTTAAATACTCGTTTGATAGTCCCGCTTCTGCCTGACAGTGCTCCAGCCACAAACGCCCCAAGCTGTTTTCCACCATATAGCGAACAATCCAGTCTGGCGTGAAAAGCTGGGTGGCTGAAGGAACTCGCTCTTTTGTAATTTTGACATTCTTTTTTAACAGAGCAAAGGTTTCATCTTTGGGCTCGGTGTTGTAATACTGATACATCCACCCGATAATCTCCACCGCATCCAGAAAATCTGCCTCATCGATCTTTAGCAGATCCCGGATCACGCTGTCTTCTTTGGTGTAGGAAATATCCAGCAGGATTTCGGTATAATCTCGGTTGGTAGTGGAGGTGTTTTCAAACAGTTCCGGCAGGATTTCTCCCAGGGCGTTGCATTGTCTGATCAATAGCATCCGAAAAAGATTATCCAACTCGTTCTTCATTTTAAGGCTCAGGATCTCATCCTTTTCAGCAGCAGTAAAATCCAGTTCAATATCGGGCGCCAGCGTTACCAGATCCGGTTCAAACTTGTCTTTTGTTTCTGAGGACAATACCCGCACCCGGGCGGGAAGATAGTCGTTGACTTCCATAAAGCGGATGGCGATGATCCGGTTAAACCAGGTATAGGCCACCTCTTCCATGACAGTGTTATAGCCTTTTTCTTTAATCTGCCTGATCAGGTTTTCCCGTTGCAGCAGTTCTTTTCCGGCCAATTTTGTTTCCGTCCCAAAATGGGTGGGAAACACGGCAAAGCCGCTACCGGTGGTAATGGCCGTGGTGATACTGTCTTCGGTAATGCCGATTTTTCCGGCCTTGTCTTTAACCGAGGCAATCAGTTTTTTTCGCGCCTCAACGGCAAATTCTTTAATGACGGTCTTATTCATGTGCTTGGCTCCCTTAAATGGTCAGATTGATGATCGTGTCATCGCTACGGTTCAGTTCTTTTAGTAATTCGCTTTTCACCGTCTGGATAAAGGCTTCCACGTCACTTTCCTTTTCGATAGTGACGGTCGTAGGAATTTGCATAGCTTTAAGCTTGACGATCTTTGTTTTTTTTGGTGGTTGCTCCGCTATCGTTCCGCCCCCGACCGGTGAGGGTGGGTAAACTACCACGATGGCGTTTTTGTAATCCACAATCTCATGAATAAAGCGTTCTTTCAGGGTTTCGCTTTCGTAACGGATATTTTTTACCGTCGCTATTTCGTTGGATTCTTCCAGCTTATCAATCAGTTCCCGAAAAGTTTTAATATAGCGACTTTCAAATTTTTCCTTAACTTCAATGGGCGTTAGTTGGGCCAACACGTCGCTTTCATCACTTAAAACAAGCACCCGGATCGGTTCAACTTCAACGGCAATCAGGGCACTGTGACGTTTGGCATAACGGCTTAAGGCATCGGGCAGTTTGAAAATGTCATTGTAAGGGCTGGGCTTTTTGGCAACCTGGCGAATTTCTGCAATGGTGTCCCTAAGTTCCTCATCGACAATATAGTTTTTGCTGTTTTCATAGATATCCAGATAGTTAAAGGCAGTTTTGAGGATCTTTTTTTGTTCGCTGTTAAAAAAGCTGATAATCGGTTCCAGATCATCCCCCAGATCCAGAAGGTCATCGCGGTGGTCATGGACATGTTTGAAAAATATCAGGGCATTGGTCATATTTATGATGGTTTCCAGCATTGCTTTGCCACTTAAAAGAATCGCCTTACCCGGGAAACGTTGTTCAAAGCGGTATTCAATTAATAGTGCATCTATTTCTTTGAGTTTAATTTTTGCTCGGGATTTGAAGGTTTTGATGATGGTATCTTCTTCAACTTCAATGGCTGTCATCGCGAAGAGACCCTTCATCACTTCCTTGACTGATTTTATCTGTACCTCAGTGGGATGTTCCCGTTTTTCAATTAAGAGTTTTTCGGCAAACTCGGTTTTAGTCAGCAGCTTCAGCAGCTCCTTGGGGTCGGCTTCGACCGGGGACAGGGTTTCGCTGTTTAAAATCAGGCTGGCCTTTCCCTGTTTAAAGAGCATCGCGACCAACCAACGAACGTCCCAGTCAATAAACCCGTAGGGGGCATCGGAAAAATGTTTGATCAGGGATTTTAAGGAAATTTTGGTATGCCGGGACAGCAGCTCAATGGCGTTTAATAGATCCTCCAGCGCCAGGTTGTTGGCCGCCGAGGCATTGGCATCGCCCATGGCAATCTGGCCGGTTGACTTGAAAAGCTGCTCAATATCGGCAGACTGGGGCTGGGTTTCCATATAATAGAGCTTATTGTAACGGGCATTGACCAGCTTACTTAAGCCATCATTGATCCGGCTTTCCGGGTCTTTGTTGGGAATATTGGTCTTGTCGCCAGACACGTAAATATCAGCATGTTTAATGGCTTCTTCAATAAAAATCCGGATCCGCTGTTTCTTTTCGCCGAGTTCATCCTCTTTAGCCCGTTTAATGCTGGCAAAGTTCTTCTCCAGCTCCACCCCTTTTTTAGTCAAGTATTTACTGATTTTCAATTGCTCAATAATTTCATCCAGAAAGGTGGCATCGCCGGGGAGGTGCACCAGCACCTGGGGCTTCTGGGCCGACAGCATCCGGAGGGTTTCAGTTTTGTAGTCGTCATCATGATAGGGGGTAATAATCTGAACTGCCATTTCCTCGGATTGGTTGTTCTTAAAATACCGTCCATCGACAATCTGGTTATAGGGAAAATGGTAGCGGTTATTGTAGCGGTATTTGTTTTCTGTAATGATTCCCTGAAAGATGATCGCGGCGGCTTCGTTGATGATTTCACCCATTTCCACCGCTTCATTCTGAATCGCCCGGTTAATATCCTGCTCTTCGTTGGTCAAAAACATATAGACCTCGCCGTTTTTCTGAACCAGGGTCTGGGCAATCAGACGGCTTAGCGAGGCCTCTACTTTTTTTCTCAGGTTGATCCGGTCATCATCGACGTTTGACACCATCAGGGTGGTGATGTTTTCGGTATTAGCTTTAATCTCTTTGACGTGTTTGATCATAAAAAGAATTTTTAATAACTCCACGTCCAGCGATTCCAGCAGGGTATTTTCTTCCGCCTGCTTAATGACAATGCGGTGGGTGTGGTCAATAAACTGATCCAGGGCGTTGTAAAAGGTATAAAAGGGCACCAGCGCTCCTTCGGTCGCTTCCATCAGAGACATCGCCGATTCCTTGAACAAGGCAATCATCGAGCGTTCCCCTTCGGCCAGATGCTTTCCAGAGGCGCTGTGATTACGGATGGCGGTTAAAACCTGTCCTAACAGGTTAAACTGATAAGGGATAAAGGGGTAAACCCCGGCGAACTCGTCACGGTTGCGATAGAGCTTCTTTTCGACTTCGCCGGAAAAGGTGATCAGATTTTTGATCACCGATTCTTTTTGGTCATAATAAAGCTGCAAGGTTACCATCCCGGCCTGATTTTTTTCCAGAATTCGCTTGCGGATAACTTCATCGACGTTGGCGCTGGACAGCGAAAGCCGGGTATCAAAGCGACCCTGAATTTTCGAGAAGTCATTGCCTTTGACGGCGACAACAGCATCAATATCCTGCTGACTGGTAACGATCACCCAGGCCTTACCGCCACAGGCTGTGCCCAGATCTTCGGTGACGGTCTGAAGATTGAGCATCAGTCGGGCATCATCAGCTATGTACTGGCCGATTTCATCGACCATAAAGATAACATGATGGTTACTACCCTTTTTGTCACAATAGTGTCCGATCAGGCTGGCAAATTTTTCGATCGAGAGAGTATAGGTGTCAGCGGCTTTCTCACACCAGGTTCGAGCGGCTTCCTCACTCATAATCCCCTGTTTTGCTAAAACTTCCACCAGTTCGTCCTGAATAAAATAGAAGTCCTCCCGGGCATCTTCCCAGGTATTGCCGTAAGTTTGACGATAGGCGGCCTTAAAGCTTTCAAAATTTCCGTCATCAGCGAGTTTACGTTCCAGATCAGCTAGAAAGGGCAGTGAACCGCAGAAGCCCTGCATTTCATTAAAAACTTTCATGAAGACATCGATAATCGCATCTTTTGAGGATTTGGAGTTGGATTCGCTTTTGGAATCGATATTGAAGAGGATTACGTCACTTGAGACATTTTCAGCCAAGCGAATGTTTGCCATAATTACGGAATCGTCTAGTTTGCTGCCGTCGGTAAAAAACTCAATCGCTTTTTTTCCGTTGACGTCTCTGTTTTCTAACAGATAAGATAAAATTTTGAGAAAGTGGGACTTACCGGAACCAAAGAAACCGGAAATCCAGACCCCCATTTTATCGGTATCGCCAGTGATGCCATTTTTATAACTTTCGAAAAAGCTACGGAAGTGTTTTAGCAACTCTTTCGTAACAACATATTCATCCAGTTCCTGATAAATGTTGACATCATCGTCCTGACCGACTTTAATGACGCCTTTAATATCCCGATCAATGGGTTTGACAAACATCTCTGCAATACGCATCTTTTTTCCTCCAAAGTTTTTATTTAACAAGTTTTAGGCATGTATGACGGGCAGCTTTAAATGAGTTTGAAGGCCCGGTAGTAGTTATCGTCTTTAATGGTACCAAAGAGCTGTAAATCCTGGCCGGAATAAACACCGGGGAAAAACATCACCACTGGCACCATGTCCAGCACCTGATGAAGATTGTTGAGGACATTGTGAGACCGCACAATCGGATAACATTTTCCCACCCCGGTAATAAAAACCACGGAATGCGCTGGGGTATGCTCAACAATATGGTTGACCAACAGATTAGTCTTGCTGGTCAGGCGGAGCATTTTGATTATGGCTTGATAGGTATAGTCCAGGCCTTTTGTTTTTTCAAACTGGAAGCACTTTTCCAGATAGCCCCGTTTTTTTAAAACGCTGATCACCAGTTGGTAAAGGTCATACTCGACAATCTTTACGCCACTGGCTGATTTGTTAATTTTCGCTTTTAGATAGGCAATGTGCTGCCTGACCTTTAGTTCGTCTTGGGGGGCATAGTCAAAGATGTAATAACCCACTTCATTGCCCAGGCCCTTGTTTTTTAAAAAATCCTCATTGGTGATTTTCGCTTCGATTTGATCCAATCGAGTTTCGATATTTTTCATGTTACGCCTCTCCGGTTATGGCATTCAGGTAAGGTGTGAAGCCATGATCTTCCAGTAGTTTTCTCATGTTATAGTCAACCAGGGGAATGATAATTTTTCTTTGCTCTTCTTCATTTTGAATCATCCCTGCTTCAAGAAGATTCTTTATATATTGCTGCTTTAATTTTTTGGTGGTTATTTCAGTCCATGCTGCCACGGTTTCGTTTTGCTGTTTTTTTTCATCGAAGAAGCTGTTGATCGCCCGGTCGGTGATGACTGTCTCTCCTAAAAGAATCGCCGGGCGGTACACCTGATGAATAAACTCAAAAAAAAGCAGATCGGTCTTCATAATGCCAATCAGAATAATCAGCTTGACGGTGGCAATATCAGCGGTGACGATCAATTCTAAACATTCAACGGGCAGACTGTGAAGACGCTTGATGATGACATTGGCCATTTTACGGGCCCGAATTTCATTTTTCACCTGATAAATATTTTCCGTCTGGGCGAGAACCCGGATCGCCTTAACGTCGGTGCCATCTTTTAAAAGCTGGGCTGTTTTTCGGGTTTCACTGAGCCAAAACAGGCTTGAAACCATTCCGGCGCTATATGCCATGGTCTTCCTCCAATTCGGTTTTTGTAGTGTCCTTATTGTACCATTTCTTTGACCGCTGATAAATATAAAGTTAGCGCAACAAAATAATCAAATAAAAAAGTGGCTATGATTGCACAAATCAATGCATTTTATCATAACCACTTGCTATTTTTTATCCTCTTAATCCCCGTAAACAGGGCTTATTTCAGAGAAATGCAATTAAAATGTTACGGGGCAAACACGTTTATCCTCAAAAGGGCAAAGTGCTTTATCCTGTAATAGAATTCCTGTGGAATCAATAATAGCGTATTATTAATATAAAATATTTGATTTCTTAACAGTAATCTCTCTTTAAAGAATTGTGGTAATTACAAGGCTTTGAGCCACATTAGAAGAATAAAAAATGACCTCGGAATGAGAAGTTGGACGACTCATTTCAAGGTCATTTATCATACTTTATTTTGTTGGTAAGACTAAACTATTTTGCCCCAAACAGGATAAATCACTTTGTCTTTTAACAAAAATGTTACGGGGCAAACACGTTTATCCTCAAAAGGGCAAAGTGCTTTATCCTGTAACCCAATTCCTGTGGAATCAATAATAGCGTTTTATTAATAAGTAATATTTGCTTTCTTAATAGTAATCTCTCTTTAAAGAATTGTGGTAATTACAAGGCTTTGAGCCACATTATGAAGAATAAAAAATGACCTCGGAATGAGAAGTTGGACGACTCATTTCAAGGTCATTTATCATACTTTATTTTGTTGGTAAGGCTAAATGATTTTGCCCCAAACAGGATAAAT
>NZ_AXAC01000041.1 GCF_000472665.1 Acetobacterium malicum subsp. dehalogenans DSM 11527
CAATGGATAAATACCAGTTTGACTCATTGCCTATTCAATCTACTGTGGTGTGACACGAACGTACTGTGGGACAGCAGTTCAACCTGCATAAAACGAACGCTGCGAATGAGGAGCCGGTTATCAGTCTTTTTTACGGACGCGAAGTCCAAGAAAGGCAGACGATATACCTATTGCTCTTACATTCTAACAGCTTAAGCAACAAGATGGATAATGTCCTAACTGGTTGTTAGGTACTATGACCATAAATATATTGTAGTAGATGGGAGTTCATTTATTCAATGAATATTCACTGAAAGACATCAAGAAAAATATTAATTATTTTTAATCAATGTTGCATTTGCAACTGACAAAGGGCATAATATGTAGTATCATTGTGTCAACGTCAGTTCGAAAAAGCGTAACAGCCCAGAATAATAATCGAGCACTGAAATTTTAACAAATGAATACGATTAAATGGTTATTATTTGTTATTTGTGGGTAGTTTATAAGTAGTTGTTTTTTTATAACAGGTTATTTCCCGTTGATACGGGTTAACAAATAAAGTAACGAGAGAGGTAAAAAATGAAAGATATGTTTTGTTTTCAATGTGAACAAACTGCCAAAGGAACTGGATGTGAGGTCAGCGGAGTCTGTGGTAAAACACCACCAGTTTCCGATCTCCAGGATAAGTTAGTCGGTGCCTGTATTGGATTGGCTAAAGCCGTTAAAAAAACAGCGGCCACAGAAGCCACTGATGCCTGTATCAAAAAAGCCCTGTTCACCACCGTTACCAATGTCAGTTTTGATGAAGAAAGCTTGAAAATCATGGTTGACTGTGTCGACAAGATGAAAGCTGAGCTGGATCCTGCTGCTGCTGATTATGATATGGCAAAGCTCTGGGATGACAATGAAGACATCCGTTCTTTAAAAACGCTAATCCTGTTGGGCGTTAAAGGGGTTGCTGCCTATGCTCATCATGCCGCTATTTTAGGCTATAAAGATCCTGTCGTTGATGCCTTCTTCTATGAAGCATTAGACGCTGTGGGCTCAGATTTAGGAATGGGCGAATTGTTACCGTTGGTACTAAAAACCGGTGAAATCAATCTGGCCTGTATGGCGTTGCTGGACAAAGCCAATACCGAAACCTATGGCACCCCAGTCCCAACTGAAGTTCCTTTAACCATCGAAAAAGGACCATTTATTATCATCACCGGTCATGATTTACATGACTTAAAATTATTACTGGAACAAACTGAAGGCAAAGGCGTTAACATTTACACCCACGGCGAAATGCTGCCTGCCCATGCTTATCCGGAACTTAAAAAATATAGCCACTTAAAAGGTAACTTTGGAACCGCATGGCAAAATCAACAAAAAGAATTTGCCAGTGTACCCGCTCCGGTTCTGTTCACTACCAACTGTATTATGCCTGTAAAAGATTCTTATTCTGACCGCATCTTCACCACTGATATGGTTCAATACCCTGGCATGATTCATGTTGGTAAGGAAAAAGACTTTGCGCCAGTGATTGCTAAAGCGCTGGAACTGGGCGGATATCCTGAAGATAAAGAAATGACCGGCATCAATGGTGGCAAAACGCTGTTGACCGGATTTGGTCACGGCACTGTTTTAGGCGTTGCTGACAAGGTTATTGCAGCTGTAAAAGCTGGCGATATCAAACATTTCTTCCTGGTTGGCGGCTGTGACGGCGCTAAAACCGGACGTAACTACTATACTGAATTTGTTGAAAAAACTCCAGCTGATACGGTTGTCTTAACTCTTGCCTGTGGTAAATACCGCTTCAACGATCTTGATCTGGGCACCATCGGCGGCTTGCCACGACTGATGGATATGGGCCAATGTAATGATGCTTACTCAGCTATTCAGGTTGCTGTTGCTCTGGCCGGTGCCTTTGAATGCGGCGTGAATGACTTACCACTAAGCATGGTACTGTCCTGGTACGAACAAAAAGCCGTTTGTATCCTACTGACCCTTTTACACCTTGGCATCAAAAATATCTTATTGGGACCATCATTGCCAGCCTTTATTTCACCAAACGTATTAAACGTCCTGGTTGAAAACTATAATATCGGTCCAATCACCACACCAGAAGCTGACATGGCAAAATTACTGGGCTAATCCCCTATTTCCAAAATATTTTTAACATCATTTAAACAAATTGAAAGTCTGTCAAAGCGCTCCTGCAAAGGGTCTTTGACAGACTTCAATCTTTACCGCAACGATTACCAAAAAACTTGAAGGAGGACTTGTTTATGGGTTACCAAACAACAACCGAGAAAATGAATGCTATTTTCTCTGACTTATCAAAAGACTACCTTATCTATGCGCCCAAACGGTTTGTCGGCGATGGCACCTTTACTTCCATCGATACGATCCGTTATGGCGAAATCACTGATCTCGCTGAAATCGAATTTGCCGAAAAATCTGACTACTCTTTTAAAGAGGTCTTACTCCCCATCTCTGAAACGCTGTTTTATTTTACTGAAAATGAAATGAAAGAAGCCGACGCTCCGAAAAAAGGGGCGATCGTATTTTTACGCAGTTGTGATCTCCACGGTCTGAAACGGATGGATACCATTTATCTGGAAAACGGCGCCGTCGATACCTATTACAAACGGCTGCGGGATCATACCAAATTTATTCTGATGGGCTGTGAAAACTCTTTTGAGAACTGCTTCTGTGTTTCTATGGGTACCCAGCAGAGCAAAGATTATGATGCTTATCTCAAGGTTGATGGCGATACCGTACTGGTCGACAGCCGCTGGGATTACCTGGATACTGCCCTGACTGATGCAACCCCGGCTCCCGTGATTGCCGATTCGGTCACGACCAATGACACCGTTGTGACGATTCCCGAGACGGTTCCTCAGACCCTGTTTGACGCGCCGTTCTGGGAAGAATACGGCAACCGCTGCATTGCCTGTGGCCGTTGCAACTTTGTCTGTCCCACCTGTACCTGTTTCACGATGCAGGATATCTTCTACACCGACAACGGCAAAGCCGGCGAACGGCGGCGGGTTTGGGCTTCCTGTCATGTCGACGGCTACACCGATATGGCTGGCGGACATGCCTTTAGAAACGACAAGGGCCAACGGATGCGCTTCAAGGTATTGCACAAGGTTAATGATTATAAACGACGCTTCGGCACTCACATGTGTATCGGCTGCGGTCGCTGTGACGATGTCTGTCCCGAGTATATTTCTTTTGCCAATTGCATCAATAAGCTGAATACCTTAGTCAATGACGCTGCAAAGGAGGAAAACTAAATGACTGAACTTAATCCTTATATTCCTTTCCTTTCTGAAATCACCGAAGTGATCAAACATACCGAAATCGAGTATACTTTCCGAATGACTTTCAATGGTGATGTCAAACCAGGCCAGTTTTTTGAAGTCTCCCTGCCTAAATTTGGGGAAGCGCCAATTTCAGTCAGCGGCATCGGCGATGGCACCGTCGATCTGACCATCCGTAAGGTCGGCAAGGTCACTGATGAAATCTTTGAAAACTATGTCGGCGATACTCTGTTTCTCCGGGGCCCCTACGGTAACGGCTTTGATATTGCCAACTACAAGGGCAAAGAAATTCTGCTGGTTGCCGGCGGCACCGGTCTATCGCCAGTCAAAGGGATCGTCGATTATTTTTCGGCTCATCCGGAAGACTGCAAAGGCTTTACCCTGCTGGTCGGTTTTAAATCACCCAAAGATATGCTATTTAAGAAAGATTTTGAAATCTGGAAGAAAAACATCAATGTGATTATGACCGTCGATTATCCTGACGAAGAGTATGACGGCAACTGCGGCCTGGTGACCCAATATATTCCCGAACTGATGATCAAAGGTCTGACTGATGCTGTCGGGATTGTGGTGGGCCCTCCGATCATGATGAAATGTACCATCAGCGATCTGCTAGCCAAAGGCTTCAAAGAAGAAAACCTGTGGATCTCCCAGGAACGAAAAATGTGCTGCGGCATCGGCAAATGTGGTCACTGCAAAATTGATGACACCTATATTTGTCTGGACGGCCCGGTTTTTAATTATACCAAGGGAAAATTTTTAAAGGATTAGGAGGAAGCCATGTTAGATCTAAATACCAAAAAGATAAAGAAAAATGCCTATCGCGTCACTAAGGTCCGTGGAGAAACCGCCTCCCGAGTCCGGGTTCCCGGGGGCTTATTAACCGCCGAACTGCTGCCACTGATTCAAAACATTGCCGAAACCTATGGCAATGGCCGGATCCATTTGACCACCCGTCAGGGCTTTGAAATCCCGGGTATTAAATATACCGATATGGACGCTGTCAATGCTCTGCTCCAACCGATTATTGATAAGCTGGAGATCAACCAGGAAATTCCCGGCAAAGGCTATACTTCTGCCGGAACCCGCAACGTTTCGGCCTGTATCGGCAGCAATACCTGTCCTTTTGCCACCTATAACACCACTAATTTTGCCAAAAAGATGGAGAAGGAAATCTTTCCCAATGACCTTCATTTTAAGGTGGCCTTCACTGGCTGTGCCAACGACTGCATCAAAACCCGGATGCATGACTTTGGCATCATCGGCATGACTGAACCACAGTATGAAAAAGAGCGTTGTATGGGCTGTCAGGCCTGTGTCAAAGCCTGCAAGAAAAAATCAGTAGATGCCTTGTCGGTAGAAAATTATCGGATTGTCCGCAATACCGAAAAATGCGTTGGTTGTGGCGAATGTGTCATCAACTGCCCGACCCGGGCCTGGACCCGCAGTCCGGAAACCTACTATCGACTGGTGATTATGGGCCGAACCGGAAAACGGAACCCCCGACTGGCCGAAGACTTCCTAGTCTGGGCGACCGAAGATGCGATTATCAAAATTGTCAAAAACACCTATGCCTATGTGACCAACTATATCGATAAAGAAGCCCCCGGCGGCAAAGAGCACATTGGCTACAT
Organism: Acetobacterium malicum subsp. dehalogenans DSM 11527; assembly: GCF_000472665.1. GTDB lineage: Bacteria > Bacillota > Clostridia > Eubacteriales > Eubacteriaceae > Acetobacterium > Acetobacterium malicum. The sequence continues at coordinate 4,928 of NZ_AXAC01000041.1, forward strand.
CATCGACCGTACTGGTTTTGAAGAATACAAAAAATGGGCCATGGAAGGGGTCGAGCTGGATCCCCGGACTATTGTCAAAGGCCCGGTTTACTGGAGTGGCATTCACTACGATTGATTTATTTTATAATGTTCCAACTAAAAACGACTTAATCTCAAAAGATTAAGTCGTTTTTTTTTCAATAACTTAGGTTCTAGGCTTTGGCGATTTCTTTGCCGAAGTCGATGGCTGATGCCTGTTGGGCGTCATCGGGGTTCCACTGATTGCGGAGACCCTCATTGATTATTTCAAAACCGGCGCCAGTCAGCCATTCATTTAAGACCTTGGTGGACTCGCCGCTCCAACCGTAGCAACCAAAGGCCGCGGCCTTTTTATTTTTAAACTTCAGCTCTTTCATCAGATGAACAAAGCCGGCAATGGAGTGGAGAATGCTACCGCCGATGGTTGGCGAGCCAATCAGTACCGTTTTAGATTTAAAAACCTCGGTGATCAGATCATTCTCATCGCTTTTGGCCAGGTTGAAAACCTTAACTTCGACATCCGGATCGGTCAGGCCAATCCCTTCGGCGATTTTTTCGGCCAGGTTTTTAGTGCCGTTCCACATTGTATCGTAGATGATGGTGATCTGGTTTTCCTGATAATCCCCGGCCCATTGAGCATATTTCTCAACGATTTGCATCGGGTTGTCATTCCAGATGACGCCATGGCTGGTGGCGATAATATCAATGGTCAGATTAAAGGCAATAATTTCGTCCAGTTTTTTTCGCAAGATAGCGCTGAAGGGAGTCAGAATATTGGCATAGTATTTCATCGCTTCTTTGTACAAGTCACATTGATCAACCAGGTTATTATACAGTCTTTCGGTAGCATAATGCTGGCCAAAGGCGTCATTACTGAATAAGATATTGTCGCCAGTCAGATAGCTGGCCATACTATCGGGCCAATGAAGCATCCGCATTTCGACAAAAATCAGTTCTTTACCATTACCCAGATCCAACTTATCGCCAGTTTTCACCACCTGGAAATTCCAATCCTGATGATACTGACCCTTTAATGACTTAACGGCGTTTTCGGTACAGTAAATCGGCACATCGGGTATTAATTTCATCAGTTCCGGCAGCGCACCGCTGTGGTCGACTTCACCATGGTTGGCAACAATATAGTCGATTTCGTTTAAGTCTATTACCTGCGCCAAATTTTCCACATACTCTTTGGCAAAAGGCATCCAGACCGTGTCGATTAAAACCGTCTTTTCTTCCTCAATCAGATAAGAATTGTAGGTGGAGCCATGATTGGTTGAAAACTCATTGCCATGAAACTGCTGCAGCTCCCAATCGACCTTACCAACCCAGCTGACATTGTTTTTAATTTGTTTTTTCATTCTCTATTTCCTTTCAGATCATTTATTAGTAACGATGAACCTTGTATCTCAATCCATCGTCTGATAGCTATATACCCCTAATCTTCATCGATAAACTTTTCAATCGCCCAATATCGCCAAACAAAATGACTTCTCTCACACAGCCTAGCAGCTGAGCAGTAGAAGTCTCAGGTTATTATTAGCCTTTCTATCTTAATGCAATTTATCCATTCAAATTGCTTTCATTTTTCGATATCACCTGGACCGCGGTCCTTGACTCTGTCTGATTTCGACTTAAAATAATCCCGATGCCCAACCAGATCATCACCCCGTAGGTAAACAGGTTTTGGGGAAATACCGGAATCGGGTAAACATTGGCAAAAATAATAAAAACCAAAGCCACCACGGCTACTGCCGGTAAAATCAGCTGGACACCCCGCCAGCTGCGGTTTTTGTAAAAGTACACCATCGCACCGATTGAGGTAAAGATATAAGAAAGCAGCAATGCCAGAGTTCCGGTTAAAGCCGCATAGCCAGCCAGCTCAATTGCCGCGAGCCTAAAGCTGACCACGATCATCATGGTTATGGCGGCGACAAAAACATTCAAGCCCACATGGGGGGTATTGTTTTTTTTATCAACCCTGGCCAGTGACGGGCATAACATTCCATCCCGACTCATCGTAAACAATACTCTGGCCCCGGCGTTGACGCAGCCCAGGGTACTGGTAAAAAAGGATATTGCCATACACAGCAGCATGACAATTGCAAATTCAGTTCCCAGATATCTGGCAATCAGGTCACTAAGCGGTGATTCATTGCTTGTGAAAGCTGCCATCCCTGCAGGTGTCAGGCCAAACCCGATGACTTGAGCATAGGAAACAAGCGTATAAAAAATTCCAGTGATGATAATTCCACTGGTAATAGCCAGGGGAATCGTTACTTGGGGATTTTTACTTTCTTCACCCAGCGCCGATGCACCCTCAAATCCGGCGAAGGCCAGAAAGCCAAAAACCGATGCATAACCGAACGATGACAGGGTATTGCCTCCCAGAGCAAATGGCACCATGCTCAAACCAACGGTCTGCTGGGTATTGCCAAGAATAATTCCGGCGACTAATAAGATCAGACCCATCGAAACTATCTCAATCAATAACATCACCCAAGTACTTGTTGCTGCATTTTTATGAACCAGAGCAAAGATCAGACCCATTAAAAGCAGCCCGATGAACAACCAATGAATGGTCACCCCCAAAATACTCAGCAGGATCTGCAGATAAGTACAGGATACCATAATACAACTGACACTGAGCATTAAATAAGCCAGTACAATCAGCCAGCCGGAAATAAAACCGGCCCGTTTGCCCAGCGTTTTTTCGGCAAAATAATAAACTGATCCCGCGGAAGGAAAGGTCTGGTTAAGTTTCACGATTGAAACCGCCACACACCCGACAATCATCAGAGATATCAGAAAAACAAGGGGCACCGAGGAACCCACATGCGATCCAATCATTCCCGCTGTGATTGCAATGGATGCCGAAGGACCCATAATTGCTACCGACAAAGCAATTGTCTGAAAAATATTTAAACTGTCTTTTTTAAGACTATTCCCCGTCATCGTTCAACCTTTCTGTAAATAACAAGCCATTCTTGACTGCTGTTTTAATGGCCGCATTTTTCCCATTAACATCCAACTTTTTATAAACATTCTGGAGATGGGTTTTGACAGTTGCGGGGGCAATATAGAGCCGTTTGGCTATTTCTTCACGTTTTAAACCTTCCGCGGTAAGCCGCAACACTTCCTGTTCTCTGATGGTGAGCGTGATCCGGGGCAGTTCGCCGTTATCCAGGCTTTGTATATATACTTCACTGATTGACAGCAACTTACGAATAAACGGATCTTGGGGCTGTCGGTTATAAATTTCTCTGAGCATTGCGATGAGAAAAGGTGCGCTTTCCACAAAGGGCATAAAAATGCGATCCAAATGGGCTTCGGCCAGGGTTTTATTAAGTGCCATAATCCCTTCTTCCAGACCATAAAGATTGTATTTGGCAATGGCATTAAAGATCCCATTGTGGATGAATCCCAACTGATTATGATAAATAGCAAAATATTCCGCAAAACTCTCTGCCAGTATTTCCAACTTGACAAAATTCCGAGATGCGGTAACGGCTTTGCCATAAACCAGGTAATTGAAAGCCACCCCCTGATAAAACAAATCGGCAGTGTTCATATCGCCCACCTGAAGCCAGTAGGGAATCTTCTCAGTCTGTTTTAAATTGGCATAGATATAGCCCTTGCAAATATCGATAGTAGTATTGAAAATAGGATTCCGGACCATTAGAATTTCTTTTTCCAACGCCTGGAGACGATTCAGGGCATCGTTAATCTTACCCTGTAGAATCATCAGCCGAATCAGCACAAAATTGGCGCAGATAATGATGCTGTGCTGATCCTTGGTACGGGCTTTATAAATAGCCTTCTCGCCATTTAATTCGGCGTCTGCCCAATTGCCGGTTTCTAGACTGTATTCGGCCCGGGCCAGATATTCTGAACCGGTTCCGCAGCCGTTGGTATATTGCGAGTAAACCGGGAATTTTTCAAGAATTAATTGAGCCGTTTGTTGATAAAGGCCTGGTTCCCTGAAATAATTATAGGTAAGATGAGGGGAGCCAAAGGTAAATTCATTTTCCCTCAGTAAAATGTACGACTGTTCGCCATTTAAAAGGTTCAGAATGAGTTCATTGGCGGCCGTTGATTCTTCAATATGATTAAATACGGTAAATTTTTTAATGATATTAATCTCAGCCAGAACCCGGTTTCGATAGGTCTGTTCAATCCCATCCTGTTGATTATAAAATCGTTCCAACTGATCTAATTGTCTGCGGCAGCCAATCGCCGTTTGTTCATTTCCGCGGATCAGAGCAATCAGAATCCCTTGCAGATAGGCAATCGGAAACTGACGCAACAAGGTAATGGGAGTTTTTTCGAACATCTCGCCAGAACCCTCAAATTCAGCCAGTTCATTGCGGATATTTTGAGGATTATTTAAGTGCTCGAGAATCCGCTGGGTTTCACCGCCGCGATAAAGGCAGGCATAGGCCTTTGGAAAATTCATCTTATCGAGATACCATTCACCCAAACGGATGTATAATGCCTGTTTTTCTTCCGCCAGGAGATTCTGTTTTGATCTTAAAAAATCGAGCAGGACAAAATGAATTTGATAGGTTTTATTCACTTCATCAAAATAAATAAATGAATTTTCTTTTCTCATTTTTCTTAAGATATCGGCAGCGTGTTGCGCTCTGGTAATAAACTGGGCCTGTTCGGCAGTGAAACTGTCCATAATTGAAAGTTTTATCAGAAAAGTACGGGTTGGCTCATCGTAAACATCAAAAAGTGTCGCTCTGATGAGCTCATCGATGGTCATATTCATGCCCACTGGAATGCCTTTTTCCAGACCCAGCAACAACATATAGGTCAGGGTAATCCAACCATCAGCGTATTCATTTATTTTTCGCAAGTCGATCTCAGAAATGCTCGCCATCATCATAAGACAATAGTCCCGAACTTCAGTTTCAGTAAATCTTAGAAACTCCTGAGTGATCAGGTTGCAGAATCCTTTAGCCACCAGTTCTGCGCTGTTGAGATTACCGGTATTTCGAGTAATAATAATCAGATTAAAATTCTCGATTCGTTCGCTGACAATCAGTTCAATTAGACGATCCAGCGGTTCATATTCGGTCAGATGATAATCATCAAGAACCATAAATATAGTCTCATCGGTGCTGATGTTGTTTAATAACGACAGCACCTGATCCATCTGGGGCACATCCACCGGAAAGCCGAGCTGCTTTAATGTTTCACCGATGATTCGATCCCATTTACTGATTTCATCACAAACCTTGTTCCATTTATAATCAGCAGAACCATTCTCCTGCTGAAAGGTGATCCAGATCGATTTGGTCTTTTTCATTTCCAGAAATTTTCTGACTGCCGTGGTTTTTCCATAGCCCATCGGTGCCTCCACAATGGTCAGCGGATAATCATAAACTTCAGCTAAACGATCATTAATGCGTTCTCTTTTAAAGAATTGTTTTTTCACTCTAATGTCTCATTTCTTAGTTTCAATTCAAAGCAAATTGGAAATTCTGATAATCTTTATGATTCATTATAGCTGGATTTTTAACCGATGTTAAGTTTTTTTTTAGGACATTCCCGAATTTCCGGTTCAACCCGGAAATAGTTGACCCTTTCAGGCCTCGATATTGATAATATGTTCAGCCCAGTCTTCATAAAATGAGGCTTCATGAGAAACCAGAATCAGACTACCGGTCCACTTGATCAGCTCTTTTTTTAACACCTCTTTGGCATCAGCATCGAGATGGTTGGTTGGTTCATCAAGAATCAGAAAATTGGCACTGGTCAGCATCAAAATGCAGATTTTCACCTTGGCCTGCTCCCCCCCGCTGAGGGTAGCTACTCCCTGAAGCATGCTCTTCGCTTTTAAACCGCACTGGGCCAGATAGCGCCGCAGTTGACTCTGGGACAGCTTGGGATAGACCTCAGACACCACCTGAATGGGCGTCAGGTTGGGGTTATCCCAGTTAAGATCCTGCTCAAAATAGGCAATTTTAATGTTGTCGGCAAATTTGAATTTTCCTGAAATCGGTGGAATCTGTTTGACCAGGGTTTTCAGCAGCGTTGATTTCCCAATTCCGTTGAAGCCAGTGATCACAGTTTTCTGGCCCGACTCGATTTTAAAATTCATTTTCGACAGCAGCGGGTAATCATAGCCGATTTCCAGATCTTTGACACTTAAGGAGCGCTGGGTCGAAATATGGGTAGCCGTCAATCGGAAATTTGGTTTAGGCACCAGTTCTGGTGGTGGAATCCGATCGATGCGATCCAATTGTTTCTGTCTGCTCTTGGCCATGCTGGCGGTGGAAGCCCGGGCTTTGTTTTTAGAAATATAATCTTCAAATTTCTTGATCTCTTTTTTCTGGGCTTCAAATTCCCGGATATAGCTCTCCCGTCGCAGCCCTTTTAAAGTGATAAACTTGGTAATGTTGCCACTGTATTTTTTGATGGTCGAAAACTCGATATCACAGACACAGGTGGTAATCCTGTCCAGAAAATCGAAGTCATGAGAAATCACCAGAAAGGTGCCCTCATAGGCTTTCAAATAATCGGTGAGCCATTCCACATGTTCTTTATCCAAAAAGTTGGTGGGTTCATCCAGAAGCAGCACGTTGGGCTCTTCCAATAACAGCTTGGCCAGAATAACCTTAGCCCGCTGGCCGCCGCTGAGCTGTTCCAGAATGCTGTCCATTCCCAGCGCCGTAATCCCCAGACCATCGGCAATTTTTAAGATCCGGCTTTCCAACTCATAGAAGCCGGAATTTTCCAGCAAACTCTGTAGATCGGAGGCTCTGTTCATGGCTTTCTCACTGCAATCGCTGCCCATGTCTTCATAGATTTTGGTCAGCTGTGCTTCAATTTCATAGAGCTCGTGAAACGATGTTTTTAGATAGTCAAACACCGTTACATCCTGATCAATTTTGGCATGCTGGTCCAGATACCCGACCTTGATCCCTTTTTGCCAGCGAATCTCCCCACCATCGGGAATAATTTCGCCGATTAAGGTATTTAAAAGGGTTGTCTTTCCGGTTCCGTTACGCCCGACAATTCCCATGTGCTCGCCTTTGAATAACTCGAAGGAAGCCTCCTGATATAAAATTTTATCACCAAACGAATGTGACAGATTAATTACGTCCAATAGTCCCATTATCATTTCTCCTAGTTGTTAAGAATTTTTAGCAAAAATAAAACAGAGAGCCATTTTATACTGACTCTCTGTCATTATAAAAGGCCATAACGAACATTGCGTTATGGCCTGAAAACTTTCCTGCTGGTTACCGGTTTAAGCGCACCAAAATAAAGTATAGCAAAGCTACACCATAAAAACGCTTAGACCGATGAGAATAAAAGTTTTAGTTTATCTTTAGGCTCTAAACAATGTCTCATCGTATCTCTCATTGTCAGAGCTGCTTCAATGGTTAAAATCATCTTGTTCACCTTCTGTTACTAGTTTATCAAAACAGATTGCACTTGTCAATTGACATTAAAAAACCAGCCCCACCTTTTAAGGATGGTACTGGTTTTTGTTGTTACATCAGTTTGCTGATGTTTTTGGTAAAGGCAACCACGTCGTCAAGCGGCAATCCGGCAATCAGGCGGGCCTGATTGTAAAGCAGCTCGGTGTAGAGGGCAAACTGGTCTTCATCTGCCTCGTAGAAACTTCGCAGTTTTTCATATACCGGATGGTTTTTATTGATTTCTAATACTTTTTTCGCCTTGACATCACCGCCCTGGGGCATGGTGTTCAGGGTCATTTCCATTTCGATGGACAGATCCCCTTCGGTGGACAGATAAGCCACATCATCTTTCAGGTGAGCTGTGGTTTTTACTTTCACGACCTCATCCCCGATCAGGTCTTTCATTTTGGCCAGCAGTTTTTCATCTGTTTCCGATGTTTCAGCGGCCTCATCGGTTTCATTTTCTTCTGGTGCTTCCAGCCCCAGATTCTGGCTGGAAACCGAACGGAATTCCTTGTCCATATATTGTCTCAAGGTCTGGGTCACAAATTCATCAATGGTTTCGGTTAAATAAAGGATCTCATAGTCTTTGTTTTTGATGATCGAAACCTGGGGCAGTTTTTCCAACTGACTGACTGATGAACCGGTAGCATAATAGATGTATTTTTGGTCTTCCGGCATCCGTTCCACATATTCTTTAAGGGTAACCATCTTGCCTTCCTTTGATGAATAAAAGAGCAGGAAGTCCTGGAGTTTTTCCTTATCCTGGCCCCATTTATCATAGGTTCCGACCTTGATCTGATTGCCAAAGGCTTTAAAGAATTTTTCATAGGTTTCGCGATCATTGGCCAGCATTTTTTTCAGTTCTTCAGAAATTCGGGTATCGATTTTACGGCTGATCAAGCGCAGTTGCCGATCCTGCTGCAGCATTTCTCGGGAAATATTTAATGAAATATCTTCCGAATCCACTACCCCTTTGACAAAACTGAAATAGTCCGGCAACAGCTCGCTGCATTTTTCCATAATCAGTACGCCATTGGAATACAGCTCCAGGCCCTTTTCGTAGTCTCTGGTGTAATAATCAAAGGGGGCCTGACCGGGGATATAAAGAATCGCTTTATAGCTCATTGCGCCTTCAATACTCAAGTGAACATGGGCCAGGGGGGCATCAAAACCAAGCCGCTTATCGTGATAGAAGTTGTTGTAATCCTCATCAGTGAGCTCGTTTTTATTTTTCCGCCAGATCGGGATCATCGAATTCAGGACATCATCAGCCAAATAAGTTTCGTATTCGGGATTTTCACTATCTTTGCTGTCCTCTTTGACCCGGCTCTTTTCATCAACCATCTTGATCGGGTAACGGATGAAATTAGAGTAATGTTCAACCAAATGACGGATGCGATAAGGTTCCAGATAGTCGTCGTAGTTATTGTCTTCGGTATTTTCTTTGAGATGAAGGGTGATTTTTGAACCATGAGTTTTTCGGGTTCCCGGTTCAATGGTATAACCATCAGCCCCTTCAGAAACCCATAAACAGGCTTGTTCGGCATCGAGGGCTTTCGTTTCCACCTCAACCTTGTCAGCTACCATAAAGGCTGAATAGAAGCCGACCCCAAACTGGCCGATGATGTCAAAATCTTCTTCCATTTCCTGATCGTTTTTAAAGTCGCTGGAACCGCTTTTAGCAATGGTTCCCAGATTGTCTTCCAATTCTTCCGCGGTCATCCCAATCCCGGTGTCTTCGATGGTCAGGGTGCGGTTATCCTTGTTGGGATGAATACGGATATAGTAGTCATCCTTATTAAAGGTTTTATCTTTGTCTGTTAATGTTTTGTAGTAAACCTTGTCGATGGCATCGGATGCATTTGAAATCAATTCTCTTAAAAATATTTCATTGTTGGTGTAAATTGAATTGATCATCAAATCCATGAGACGCTTGGATTCTGATTTAAACTGCTTTTTTTCCATAACATACCTCTTTTTCATGTTGTAATATTGTTAGCACTCTTTCTTTAAGAGTGCTAACAATATTGTAAGTAACTTTATTAAAAGTGTCAACACTTTTAATGATTTTTTAAGACTATCGGATCACGATCAGTTTTTCACATGGCCAGATTAAATGTTCAAAATGAATCTTCTTAAAAATAAAATGCCCGGACAATCTTCTTTGCCGGGCATTTCTTTATTTTACAGTTTAAATTCGGTGGTAAAGCGACGGATCGCTTCTTCGGTGTTTTCTTTGCTGCCGAAGGCGGTGAGTCGGAAATAGCCTTCACCGCTGGGACCAAAGCCCACCCCAGGTGTTCCGACAATGTTGACCTCGGTGAGGAGTTTATCAAAGAAGGTCCATGAATCCATACCTTCCGGCGTTTTCAGCCAGATATAGGGAGCATTGACGCCGCCAAAAACTTCAATGCCGGTACTGGCAACCCCTTCACGAATCATTTTGGCGTTATTCATATAGTATTCCACCAGGGCTTTGATCTGCTTTTGACCGGCTTCGGTATAAACAGCTTCCGCTCCTTTTTGGATAATATAAGGAACGCCATTAAATTTGGTACAGTGTCTGCGATTCCATAACTTATTGATTTCGATCGCTTCGCCGGCTTCAGAATAACCCATTACTTGTTTAGGCACGACCACATATGAGCAACGGGTTCCGGTGAAGCCAGCATTTTTAGAGAAGCTGCGGAATTCGATGGCTACCTCTTTGGCGCCGTCGATTTCGTAAATGCTGTGGGGCACATCGTCTTCCTGGATATAGGCTTCGTAAGCGGCATCGTATAAAATAATGGCCTGGTTGGCTTTGGCATAGTCCACCCATTTTTTCAGTTCGGTTTTATTGATGGTGGTTCCGGTCGGGTTATTGGGGAAACACAGATAAATCAGATCCACCTTTTCGGTTGGCAATTGTGGTACAAAGCCGTTTTCAGCGGTGCAGGGAATATAAACCATATCGCTCCACTTGCCGTCGGCGCCTAATGTTCCGCTGCGGCCAGCCATGACATTGCTGTCAACATAGACCGGATAAACGGGATCAGTGATGGCAATTTTAGTATTCTGGCTGAATAGTTCCTGAATATTGGCGGTATCGCTTTTGGAACCGTCACTGACAAATATTTCGTCGATGGCCAGATCAACGCCCCGGGTTTTAAAATCAAACTCAACAATTTTTTCCAGCAGGAAATCATAACCTTGTTCCGGGCCGTAGCCCTTAAAGGTTTTTTCGTCGGCCATTTCGTCAACGGCGCTATGCAGACTGGTAATCACTGCTTCAGGCAGCGGTTTGGTCACGTCGCCAATCCCCAAGCGGATGATGTTAGCCTCCGGATTGGCTGTTTTATAAGCTTCCACCCGTCTCGCTATTTCTGAAAAAAGGTAGGAACCGGGTAATTTGAGATAATTTTCATTAATTAATGCCATTTTATTATTTTCCTTTCGTTTTGTATTGTTTAGATCGATTATTTAGTCCACTTGGAGAAATCCAGGGTGGCGAAGTAGTCGGCAGGGGTTTCGGCGCGGCGGATCAGTTCGGTACTGCCATCTTCTTTTAGCAGCACTTCAGCGGAACGCAGCTTGCCGTTGTAGTTGTAACCCATGGCAAAACCGTGGGCACCGGTGTCGTGGAGTACCACCAGATCACCGATATCAATTTTAGGCAGTGGTCTGTCGATGGCAAACTTATCGTTGTTTTCGCATAAGCCCCCGGTGACATCATAAACATGATCCAGTGGAGCTTCTTCCTTACCCATCACGGTGATATGGTGATAAGCGCCATACATGGCCGGGCGCATCAGGTTGGCAGCACAGGCATCAAGACCGATGTATTCCTTATGAGTGTGTTTTTCATGCAGGGCAGTGGTGACCAGATGACCAAATGGTCCTAAGACAAAACGACCCAGTTCGGTGTAGATGGCAATATCGCCCATTCCAGCCGGAACCAGAATTTCTTCGAAGGCTTTTTGTACGCCTCGGCCAACTTCGTAAATATCAGTCGGTTGCTGATCGGGCAAATAAGGAATCCCGACACCGCCAGACAGGTTGATAAAAGCAATATGAGCCCCGGTTTCCTGATTCAGCTCCACCGCAGTCTGGAAAAGAATCCGCGCCAGGGCTGGATAATATTCATTGGCAATGGTATTGCTGGCTAAAAAAGCATGAATCCCAAAATGTTTAACCCCTTTGCTTTTTAAGATTTTGAATCCGTCGGTCATTTGTTCCCGGGTGAATCCGTATTTGGCCACCTGGGGGGTATCCATGATAGCATTGTCGATAACAAAGTCGCCGCCGGGATTAAAGCGACAGCTGATCGTTTCCGGCAATCCCGCGACCTCTTCGAGAAAGTCAATATGGGTGATATCGTCCAGGGTAATCAGGGCGTCCAGTTTTCTGGCTAACACGAAGTCTTCTGTTGGCGTCACATTGGAGGTGAACATAATATCCTCACCAGTAAAACCAACGGTATCTGACATCATCAGTTCGGTATAAGATGAACAGTCCACGCCACAGCCTTCTTCTTTTAAAATCTGCAGAATCGTTGGGTTGGGGGTCGCCTTAACGGCAAAGTACTCTTTATAACCTTTGTTCCAGGAAAAAGCTTCCTGCAGGTTTCGTACATTTTCGCGGATACCCTTTTCATCATAAAGATGGAAAGGGGTTGGGAATTCTTTGACTATTTCTTCTAACTTTTCTTTGTTTACAAACGTCTTTTTCATATTTAATTTCCTTTCGTCATTTCAATCAGCTTTATTTCATTTTTCATAGAGTCTTTAAATAAATCCACCAGATTCCGTTTCCGGGAATAAAGGCAGGTAGAGTGCTCACCATTGTTGACGTCACCAGTGAGCACATTGGTTGAATCGGCAATCAGCCGAATCTGCTGGAGCGGTTGCGCAGCGATATAAACAGTGGCTCCTGCCAGGGCAAATGATCCATTGGTAATGATGACCATCTTGATGTCCCGACTAATAGCTGCTTCAATATCCAGTAGCACGGTTTCCAGAATCTGACCGGGCACTGAAATATATACCCGTTCCCGGGCTTCCAGAATCATATTCCGTAGTTTATTGAGAATGTTGATTTCCCCTTTGATGGTGATATAGCCTTCCACCGCATCCCGTTTTGCAGGGATTGTAGCGATTAGATCCTGTTTGGATTCCTGCAGTTTTCTAATCTTATTCTCGCAGAATTCGGCAATCGCCACCGGGGTGTAGCGGATTGTTGCTTCCTCAATCACATAGGCTCCCCCCTTTTCCACCAGGGACGCCAGCGATGTATAGGCATTGGATCTCGAAATGCCAGTTGTCTTTGCCACCTCGTAGCCATTTAGATCACCTTCAGCAAGCAGGGTTAAATAAATAGCAGCCTCATGCCTTGTCAGTCCAAATTGTGTTAGTCGTTCAACGATATCCATAACTATCAGTCCTTATTTTTGAAAATCTGTAAATTGCCGATCCGATCTACCAGATCAAGCAAATTTATATTTAGTGTTCCTACTTAGTAAGTCTACACTACTTTTAATCTTCTGTCAAGAATGATTATAAAAAAACAGCATGAAAAGTTCATACTGTTTTTTAAATCATTGCTCCTGTTATTTACGGACCAACATATTGGTCATTGGCGAAGGTTCCGACATAGGTGGTACCGTCAGCCATGGTCAGTGTGCCTTTCCCATGCATCATACCTTCTTTAAATTCGCCTACATAGGTATTTCCTTGATCAGTCTTGGTGCCATAACCATCCAGCTTACCGTATTTCCACTCTCCTTCGAATTTTGTTCCATCATATCCGGTGGCAGTACCCTGGCCATGAAGTTTGCCGTCCTTCCATTCACCTTCATAAATCACATTCTCAGAGTAAGTGAACTTCCCATAACCATTGGGTACGCCATCTTTCCACTCACCAGTATAAATACCACCGCCATAGCTCTGGGTGTGAACACAGCCGCTGGCTGTCAAAAAGAGACTTGTTACTATTAATATCACCAATAGTTTTGATATTGTTTTCTTTTTCATCCGATCCCCCCGTATTATTTGTGCATCCTTTTCATACGCCTCAGCTTTTAAAGAATTGTGGTCTTATTATACCGCATTAGTTCCTGATAATAAATATTAAAACTACTAAACGGACAATTATTATTAAAACCTCCGGTGCTGGAAAATAAAAAAATACGCTGATGATCAGCTGGCCGTTATAAACAGGGTCCGGGTTAACACCATATAAAGTCCGGTTCCAGCACTGATGCTGAGAAAAACGTTTTTTCTGGTTCGATGAACAATGATCACCACAGCAACACTTAACAGCTCCGGTAAGCCAAAGGGATAGGCACTCAAGCCAATATTGCGCAAACAGAAAACCACCAGAATAATCATAATGGCTGCCGGCAAAACTGTTCCTAAATAGCTTACCGTATCCGGCAGTTCTTTTCTTCCACCCAAAAACAAGAATGGCAAAGATCTTGTCAGAATAGTAACCAGTGCCACAACAAGTAGAGCTTCCAGCGTGTTAATCCAGTTAATACTCATAACTGTTTTCCTCCGCTTGCTCTGTTAAACCCGCTTCCACTTCCATACCACGGTTCTTTTGTTGATCGTCAGGCCAGCGGGATTTCATCACGATCAGCACCAGGACGCTAACAGCCAGGGCTGGCAGGATAAACTGACTGGGCCCCAGGATAAAATAAAAAGCCAAGGCGCTGATCAGCCCGGTGATTGCTGGCAGATGGGAATCCATGGACTGCCATTGATTCATACAGACGGTAATAAAAAAAGCGGTGGCTGAAAATTCAATGCCGGCCAGATCATAGGGGATCAGCTGCCCAAACAGGGCTCCGGCCAGACAACTTAAAATCCAGACCAGATGAAGAATCAGGGTGATATAAAAATCGGTCTTTCTGATATCAACATCATCCGGATAATCGATACTACAAAGGATCGAATAGACCTCATCCGTAAGGGTAAAGACCATATAGGGATATTTCCGACCCATTTTTCGGAATTGATCGATAAAAGCAATCCCATAAAAAATATGCCGGGCATTAACAAAAAAGGTCATCAGCGCAATGGTACCTAATGATGCCCCGGTAGTAAGCAAAGAAACCATGACAATCTGCATTGACCCTGCATAAATAAAAACGCCGGATAAAAATGACCACCCAGCTGAGTACCCGGCCTCATTCATTAAAACTCCAAAAGCGATGCCAATAAACAAGTATGGGAAAAACACTGGTATCGCCTGTTTGAATGCAAAAACAAAACTTTTCATCGTCAGACTCTCCCTTCACCCGCGGTAAGATTTGAGCCTTATTTTAACACGCAAAAATACGCCATACAATAACTTAAATGTATGGCGTACAAATTAACACGGACTATTACAAATGATCGAGGAGGTTTTTCAAGATTATCAGTCCCTGTTCCAGTTCGGCTAGGGTTTCCGGGGCACAAACCGACATCCGCACGGCCCGACTGGGCAAACTATTTCCGACCGTAAACCGCTCGGCGCCGTAAACCCGAACCCCTTTTTCCATCGCCAGCACTTCGAAAGCTGATCCGCTAATTGTTCCTGGCAACTCCAACCAGCGAAATATTCCGGTTTCTTCACCGTGACAGGTGTAGCCACGTAAATAGTGATTTACCAGCTTATTGCGTTGTCCGGCTTTCTGTTGATGGCTTTCGATAAACTGATCCAACTGTCCGGAAACGATGACCCGGGCTGCCAGCACTGCCATCAACGGAGAAACCGAAATATTCAAATTATACAGGGCTTTCGACACCGGTTTTCGATAAGCCTGGGGAACTGACAGATAAGCCATCCGTAAACCGGGGGCCAGAGTCTTGGACATGCTGGCAATATAAATAGTCTGCTCCGGCGCAAAAGATGCCACCGCCGGTTGAGTGTTTTGCCCCAGAAAATGATACGCGCCGTCTTCAATAATAAAAACATCCTGATCTCTGGCTATTTGAGCCAGAGCCTGGCGACGATCAGCGGTCATGGTATGGGTGGTGGGATTGTGATTGTCCGGGATCAGATACACGCCCTTGATATTTTCGTTTCGGCAAGCATCAAGCAGTGCTTCATGATCCATTTGGCCGTCACGATGACGGATCGGCGTCAGCTGAATGCCCAGCATTGAAGCAGTGGTTTTGAGTCCGGAATAGGTATGGGGGTCAGCGCCAATTTTATCGCCGTGACGACAAAGCCCGGCCAGAATGGCCGTGATGGCATTTTGACCGCCATTGGAAAATAAAATGCTCTCCGGTGCCGGACTGAATCCGCCTTTTTCCATCAGTTTCACGGCTGTATCTTTAAGCCAGATGTTGGCATTGGGACGGCTGTAATTAAACAATTTATCGGCATCGGCTTCATTAAGCATTTCTTTTAAACAGCCGATCAATGGTCCAAAGGTGGCGGTATCCGGAAAAACTGCGCCCAGCTCAATCAAATTCCGGGGCTTGTCATCCGGCAGCAGATAGGCATTCGCCAACGCATCAAAGGATACAAAGGTGCCGCTGCCCACCGTGGCACTGAGGAGCCCCTTTAACTCGCAGACTTTGCAGGCTTTGGATACGGTGCTCACATTAATATCCAGAAAATCGGCCAGTTCCCGCTGCGGTGGTAGCTTTGTCCCCGGCAGCAGGTTGCCATTTTTGATATCCTGCTCCAGCTGACGGGCCAGGGCCAGATACAGGGGTTTCGTCTGATGCTTCAACGTTGGTTTCCATGACATCGGATAATCTTCAAATGAATTTACTGGCATGGTTATCGCCTCCTTGTAACTTATTCCATCTGGTGAAATGGCTTTTATCTTAACCAGAACAGACTTAACCACCAACACCTCCGTCATTATCTGATCTCATTCTATCGAAAAGACCTGTCGGCGTCAAGCCGGCAGGTCTTTTCGATAGCAACACTACACTTCATTTAATGTCACTCGTTCCTCATCACAATCGGCATATTTAATCGCAATTTGCCGGAATTCTTCATTAACATCTTCAAAAGCATCAACCATCAGCGGATCAAAATGAATACCTCGGCCTTCTTTAATAATCACTACCGCCTGCCGGTGCGTAAATGGCGGTTTATAAATCCGCTTACTGATGAGTGCATCATACACATCCGCAATCGCCATGATTCTCCCAGCTATGGGGATATCATCGCCAGACAAGCCATCCGGATAGCCGGTCCCATTCCATTTTTCCTGATGACTTTTTGAAATCTCCATGGCATGTTTCAAAAATGAATTCTCACCAAGCTTTAATGACGCAATTCGAAGAGCATTATAACCAATCAATGTATGTTTTTTCATTTCTTCAAATTCCTTAACGGTCAACTTACCTGGTTTTAGAAGAATT
This sequence comes from Acetobacterium malicum subsp. dehalogenans DSM 11527, assembly GCF_000472665.1. GTDB lineage: Bacteria > Bacillota > Clostridia > Eubacteriales > Eubacteriaceae > Acetobacterium > Acetobacterium malicum. The sequence continues at coordinate 21,732 of NZ_AXAC01000041.1, forward strand.
TCGTCACGAATACCGATTTTGCCAATGTCATGGAGTGGTGCCGACTTGTAAAATATTTTGATGACATCCTCATTCAGAATATTTTTATATTTTTCAACGGAACTTAGTTTTTCAGCCAGAATTTTTACATAATTTTTGGTACGATAAATATGTCCCCCCGTATCCGGATCTCGATATTCAGCCAGTGAGGCTAGCGCTTCAATGGTAATTTCCTGAGTCAGGCACAGTTCTTCCGTTCGTTCTATAACCCGTTGCTCAAGTATTTCATTCTGCAGAGCTAACTCTTTTTTTGCAATCGTGATGTACAAATGGGTCTGTACCCGTGCTTTGACTTCCAGTATTTCAAATGGTTTGGTAATATAATCGACGGCCCCAGCTTCAAACCCTTTTGTTTTACTTTCGATGTCAGTCATCGCAGTCAGGAAAATAATCGGGATTTCTTTCGCTCTGGGATTCTTTTTAAGTTTTTCACAAACTTCATAGCCACTCAATCCTGGCATCATGATGTCCAGTAAGATTAAATCGGGAAGCTCCATTTCCATCATTTCGAGAGCAGCTTCCCCATCCATTGCCACTGACAGTTCATAGTCATCTCCCAGCGCACCAACCAATATGTCAATATTCATTTCTGTATCATCGACGATTAGAATATTACATTCTGACAATTTCTTCATAATCAAACCTCACTTAATTTGATTAATAAGGAATTTACGCGTTCAGCGGCTTCCTTATATCGATATTTGGAAACAAGTCGATAGATCTCAGCGACTTCGATTTCGCTTTCATCTGGCCATAAAAATTTACGATAAGCTTCAAGAACATCGAGACATTTTTTTGGTTTCCGTGTTTGAATCCCCGGCATAAGTTCTTCTAAAAAACGTATTAGTTCAACCTTCGTGGAAACAGTATCGCTGTCGTCAACAGCTTTTTTTTCTTTTGGCAACACCGTTTGCAATGATTCAGTCAGCTTTTTTAACTGAATAGCCAGATTTTTAATGAGCGGTCTTAATGTATCCTTACTTGGTTGTTCACGGATTGCGGTCTCAAGAATCGTTGCCGTTTCTCTTATTTCGACTGCCCCAATATTCCCAGATACCCCTTTTAATGTATGGACAAGCCTTTCAGCGGCGGTATAATCGCCATTGCTGACTGCCTGATCCAGGTCTGTAATGAAACTCGGTTGTCCGGCTATAAATTTTCTCAGCAAATTTAGATACGGTTTTTTCTTACCGAGAACCCGCCGTAGACCCAATTCAACGTCCAGACCACTGATTCTGATGTTTAATTCCGCTTCTGGAAAAATCTCATCATCAGTATCACGGTTACAGTCATCTGAAACATCAATATTTGTTCTTGATGGTATCCAATGCGCCAGTATTTCAAACAAATGATTCGGTTCAATCGGTTTAGGCAAATGGTCATTCATTCCGGCAGCGATACAACGTTCGCGATCACTGGCCATTGCATTGGCAGTCATCGCAATTATTCGCAGTTCCGCAAATCGACTATCTGAACGAATCCGCCTAGTCGCTTCAAGCCCATCCAGTACCGGCATCTGCATATCCATCAGAACCAGATCATATTGATTTTCAGCCACCATTTCCACGGCAATCCGACCATTTTCTGCCACATCTACAATCAGTCCGGCCTCTTTAAGTAGTTCAAGTGCAACCATCTGGTTCAACTCATTATCTTCCACCAACAAAATTCTGGCCCCGGAAATTGCCTGTAAAATTTTCCTTTGACCGGCCGTCTCAACTTCTTTTTTTTCGACGGTCTCATTCAGTCGGTTTTTTTCAAGAATTCTAATCATCGTTTCGTACAGTACCCAAAGATTAACCGGTTTGACCATAACCAGTTCAAATCCCGCCCGTTCTGCTTTACAAAATACTTCTTCTCTTCCAAAAGCGGTGACCATCACATATTTGGGTGGGCTTTTCAGTTTGATTTGACTTAATCGTTCAACAGTTTGAATGCCATTTAAATTTGGCATCTGCATATCAACGAAGACAATTTCGTAGGGATCTTGGCGCAAATCTTCCATTTGAACCATTTCGATGGCACTCTCACCCGACCCTGCTTCATCCACCCGAATTCTCATGGAATTTAACATCTCCGATAGAATCATTCGGGCCTGATTATTATCATCGACTACCAATACACGCAAATTTTCCAACCCTTCATTTGAGATAATTGATTGCTCGGTTTTGCCGGAGACACGAAAATGGGTCGTAAACCAAAAATTACTGCCTTTACCATATTCTGATTCCACACCAACTTCACCACCCATTAATTCCGCCAGATCTTTTGAAATAGCCAGTCCCAATCCCGTTCCACCGTATTTTCGTGTGGTCGAGGTATCAGCTTGTTGAAAAGACTGGAATAACTTAGCTTTCTGATCTGTAGTCAAGCCGATTCCGGTATCCTGAACTTCAAATTTCAACAAAAATCCTTGGGCTAGCGTTTCTTCTTTCCTTATTCTGACAATAATTTCACCTTGTTCCGTGAATTTTATGGCGTTGTTGACATAGTTAATCAGGATTTGTCCAATTCGCAGCGGATCGCCACATAATTCGTTAGGAACATTCGAATTAACATCAAAGACAAGTTCCAAACCTTTTGACATACATTTTTCACTAATACAATTGGACAAATTATCCAAAACCTCATATAATTTAAAATCAATGCATTCAATATCCAGTTTCCCTGCCTCAATTTTTGAAAAGTCCAGGATATCATTAATAACACCCAACAAATGCTGCCCCGACAAGCGTATTTTTCCGAGATAGTCTTTCTGCTTTTCGGACAGATCAGTTTTTTCCATTAAATAACTCATTCCCAGTATGGCATTCATGGGGGTTCTTATTTCATGGCTCATATTTGCCAAAAAATCGGACTTGGACTTGGCCGCCTCTTCAGCTGTTTTTTTTGCTTTATAAAGCTCTTCTTCCATAATTTTTCGTTGAGTGATATCTGTAGAAATACTACAAAGTCCGATAATATCATCATTCTGTTTCATCGGTACTTTTGTGGATAAATAGGTTTGTGTGTTTTCTTCCCGATTAGAGTGTTCTTCGATTATCTGAATTTTCTTTGATTTAATAACATTGAGATCATTTTCTTCATAAGCTTCGCCAAGATCTGGTCTGAATATGTCAGTCGCCGTTTTTCCGATGCAGGAATCTCGATCAATCCCCGTTACCGTTTCCCATTGCTTGTTAATATATGTATATTTTCCATTTAAATCTTTTGCATAAACTGCAGCCTGTAAATTTTCCAGAACTGATTCGATAAACTCTCTGCTACTCGCCAATTCTTTGTTCTTTTCCTCAATTTCTTTGAGTAACTCTGCTCTTGTCGGTGACTCAATTTCAATTCGAATTTCTTCGACGAGACTCTCACAGAAATCTGGCTCGACTGTTATAAAAGGAAAAAAGACATTTATCAAGTATTTTCCATCCGGCTTTTCGTGAATTTCAAACAGATTCACATATTTTTCAGCACAATTCAAGCTAAACGGTACCTCCAGGTTATCATATGCGATATTAATTCCTTCTTTATCCTGGTTTTTTATGACTGAAATGATGCAGTCAACCATATTTGTGTCATTAAGCAACTGCCGAATCATTTCCGATAAAACTGCTTCAATTCGGGCTGCCTTAATTTCGGAACATCCTAATTTTAAAGCAATATGTCTTGCTTTTTTTCTTGCTTCGATCAAAGAAATATTACTATCGACCCGTGTATGACCCAATTCGATCATTGCTCTACCTCGATTCCGCCTTTATTTAATATACTTTAACGCTATACAGCAAGCATCATCCGTTTTTTTGCCAAATTCTTTAAGAACACCTCTTGTGATTGATTCCGTCTCGCCAGTAAATAATGCCAAATAGTCAAGCAAATTGAAGTGCTCTTTAATACCATCAGAATAGAGAATCAGGAGATCGCGATCAGAAAAATCACATTCTCGAATAATTGGACTAATGCTTCCAAATCCCACGATTCCATCTTTTGAAAGCATCCGATGTTGATTGGAACCGATTACTCTTCCCGTGACATTACCAATTCCTGTATACTGAAGTTTCCCAGTCGGTATATCCAGTCGGTATATCCAGGCGACACATCAGGACAACTCCACCTCTACTACCATATAAATGTTTATGGAGACCGTTCATGACATCAATGAGGTTGCGTTGATAATTGGCTTCAAGATATTCTTCTGCATTAACTGCAATACTTCTTGCCACTTTGCCATGACCAAGAATGTCAATCAAACAGACAAAGCACTTATTATCATATTCTTTAATATATCCGAGATCACCGCATTCTGAAACATCCCACAGCAGCGCTCGGAGTATCATTGCATATTCAATTTTCTCCATAATCCACCCATTTACGTGTCAGCACTTGCGTTCCTTTGCCCGAAACCGATTCGATATAGAACTCGTCCATGATTCGCTGCACACTCGGAAGACCTTGTCCCAAACTATTTGTCTGTGAGCTGTAGTTTTCCTTTAATGCCTGTTCAATATCATTGATCCCCGGTCCTTTATCGCTTGCAAACAGTTCAATCCCATTGGCCTGGCTGACTTCATCGGTAACAATACTTACTTCAATTATGCCTGTTCCAGCATACCGTAAAATATTTGTCGATAGTTCCGAAGCAGCTACGGCTATTAACACCTCATCCGTTAAACGAAATCCAGCTTTTTTAGCGATACTACGAACAGAATAAACCACATTCTCATTATCGTGGCTAAAAACAAGATCTATTTTTTTTGTTTCTCTGACCCGAACTCTTTCGCTAATTTCTTTTGTTAAACGTACATCAGATATTTTCATCATCTTTTACCATTTACTCTAATTGAGCAACGTTAAACCAATCTCAAGATTAATTGCCATTTTTATTCTTGTATTAATCGCAACGTCCAAGTCAATCAAACCAAAAACTACCCCGGGATTCAAACCTACCCAGATTGTCTGAATCCCCATCAATGAAAATACCCTCGTAATGTTTTCAAAAGCCTGGTATGTATATGTATCCATAACAGTCACCATTGAAAAATTAAGAAGTACGCCCTGAATATTTTTCTGATAGGCTTTCTCAATAATTGTTTTTTCGATGTTATGAATACACGAATCCGTCATTTCTGCTGGAAGTGCCACAATCAGGTTATTTTTTATCACGGTTACGGATGTATTATAGTCTTCTCCCATTACTTTCAACCTATTCCCATCAAAAATATTATTTCACTGTTTTTTCTTATTCACTTCCAGATTTAACATTAAAAATGCTTCAGTCAAAGCATCACTGAGTGTTGCCCGGGTGTTGATCGCTTCCATGTCAATGCCTAATTGGATGATTGTTTGCGCCACGGCAGGTGAAATTCCCGACAAAATACAATCACACCCCATCAGTTTAGTTGCTTTTGTTATTTTAATCAAATGATTGGCTACGGCCGTATCCACGGCTGCAACACCGTGAATATCCAAAATAATTACTTTTGCATACGTTTCAGCGATTTTTGTCAGCATGCTTTCCATCATATGCTGAGCTCTCATTGAGTCAACAACACCGACAACCGGCAATACCATAACACCTTCCCATAATTTAATTGTCGGTGTGGACATTTCTCGGATTGTATGGTTTTGTTCTTTGAGACGATTCTCATATAGAACTCGCTCTGTAATGTCCAAGACTAATTCGAGGCCACCAATGATCTCTCCGCTATCATCAACTAGAGGTACTGCTGAAAACTCTAAAGGAATCGTTTGCCCACCTAATGTTGCTTCAGTTCGGGAAGCATAGGTCTTCCCAGACTTCATCGCTTTTAGCATGGCACAATCGTCAGTTCCACACTGATCGGTGCAAATTATATCTTTGCAGGCAATTCCAATAATCTCCTCCGTGCTTTTTTTAGTAATTTTTTGCCAGCTTCATTCATATAGATCACCATCAGTTCTTTATTTACTGCCATGACCGGAGCTGGTATCTGGTCAAGAATTTGAGCCTTTAATTTGTCATCAGCTTCCTGAAACTTTTTGTTCATCATAACCCTCCTAAGTATTTTTAAATTGTATGTATGCAAAAGTGATCTTTACCCGATTATCAAACCGTTTTCTCCTCTTGTTGCAAATCTTTTTCGCCAACCACTGACTTAAATTTCGTCAGAATCTTTTCAAGGTCATTAGAAAGATTGGAAATATCTTCAATTTTCTCTTGGGTAAGTACTTCTTTTTTATTTATACCTGCTTTAGACAAAAGTGAGTCCAGCTCATCATACATATCTTGTAAATTGGTTTTTATTTGAAGCAGTTGTTTCTTTGCATCAATCTGACTTTTTATGCCATCACAAACAACTTCTTCAGCTTCTCCAAGAACATATTCGGATACATCTTCCACGACTGTACAATCATACCCGAGAATATTTTTGACTGTTTCCGCAAATATTTTTTTAGGTTCTTCTTCACCATGAACCAGAAAGATTTTCTTTGGCTTTTCTTTAAACCCGGACAACCATTTGAGTAGATCGTTTTTATCGGCATGGGCAGAGAACCCCTCGAGAAAATAGATTTCCGCATTCACACGAATCCGTTCCCGCAGAATCCGGACATATTTTTCGCCGCTGGTAATTGCCCGTCCAGTGGTCCCTTCCGCCTGGTAGCCAGCAAAAACAATGCTCGATTTTGGTTTCCAGAGATAGTGTTTTAGGTGATGTTGAACCCGGCCGGCATCAGCCATGCCACTGGATGAAATGATGATCTTAGGTGCTGGATTATCGTTTAACGCTTTGGATTGATCAATGCTTTTGGTAAAATGTAGATTTCTGAAATAAAAAAGCTCCTCGCCTTTTTTAATTCGCGCCTTTATAATATCGTTAAAATAATGGGCATTTTTTCGGAAAATTTCGGTGGCATCAGTAGCCAGCGGACTATCAACATAAACATTGACCTTATCAAGCTGATTCTGATGTAGTTCATGGTTATCATAAAATAGCTCCAACTCATGAATCAGATCCTGGGTTCGTCCCAAAGCAAAGGCAGGTGCCACCACAGTTCCACCCCGTGCAACGGTTTTAAAAATGATATCCAGAAAACGCTTCCCACTTTCCTGTTGGGTTTCATGGACACGATCCCCATAGGTCGTTTCCATAATCAGATAATCAGCCTCTGCAATCAGAGTCGGATTATTGAGCATCCGCTGATTGGCTGCCCCAATATCCCCTGAGTAAACAAGCTTGGTGGTTTTTCCGTCATCTTCAGCCCAAATTTCAATGATTGCGGCCCCCAGTATATGTCCTGCTTCATTGAGCCGGATCTTGATCCAAGGATTGATCTCAAAAGTTTGTCCATATGCCACCGGAAAGAAATATTGGCTACAACGGGCAGCATCTGCCTGGGTGTAAAGCGGAGCAATCTGCCGCTTTCCAGAACGGATGGTGCGTTTGTTGATCCATTTCGCATCCATTTCGTGAATATTGCCACTGTCCTGAAGCATGATGTCGGCTATTTCAGCGGTTGCCCCGGTACAATAAATCTTTCCTTTGAACCCCTGCTTGACAAGTAAGGGAATGCGCCCGCAATGATCCACATGAGCATGACTTAAAATTATAAAATCAATTTCTGCCGGGTTAAAATCAAACTCCTGATAGTTTAATTCTTCCAGGGCTTCACTGCCTTGAAACAAACCGCAGTCCAGGAGGAATTTACAGTGATCGGTCGTCACCAGATGGCAGGAACCCGTTACGGATAGTGCCGCTCCTAAAAATTTAATTTTCATTTTCTTTCTCCTGTTCTTTTCACTTCCAGTTAATATCAGTCCAAATTCTTCAAGCTGCGCAGCTTTGTGTATGCCAGCCATGGATTTTCATTTGTAATCCTTATTAATCTTAATACCCTTTACTTTATTCATATCCAACTTATTAAGAATTACGCAGATTAGGCCGATAAAAATACACCTGGGACTAAAATTAGTCCCAGGTGTCATGGTTTTTCTGACCTGATCTTGTCTAAGTTAACATTTATCCATTAAATTTTCCTCTGAAGCGACAGAAAGCAAATGATTGATGAATTGTTGGGCGGTTCGACCAGAAATTCCGCCATGCTGCAATTCCCATTTATTAGCCTCACCGGAAAGAACTTCTTCTGAGATGTTCAGGCCTTCCCGCCGGGCCAGTTCGGCGACGATGCCAAAGTACTGTTTCTGACTGGGTCGTTCATAAAAAATACTGACTCCAAAACGATTGACAAGCGACAGTTTTTCCTGCATGGTATCGGAGCGGTGGATCTCGCCATTTGCTTCCATATCATTTCGGTCGTTCCAGGTTTCGCGAATCAGATGGCGACGATTTGAAGTGGCATAAATCAAAATGTTGTCGGGTTTTGTTTCCACGCCACCTTCAATGACAGCTTTCAGAAATTTGTACTCAATTTCAAATTCCTCAAAAGAAAGATCATCCATATAGATAATAAACCGATAGTTGCGGTTTTTAATCTGGGCAATGACATTTGATAAATCCCGAAATTGATGTTTGTAAATTTCGATCATCCGCAATCCCTGATGATAGAATTCGTTGACGATGGCTTTGATACTGGTGGACTTACCGGTACCGCTGTCGCCAAACAACAAGACATTGTTGGCTTTTCGTCCCTCGACAAAGGCTTTGGTATTTTCGACAAGTTTTTGTTTCTGATTTTCGTATCCCACCAAATCTGCCAGCATGACCTTATCCATGTTATTGATGGGGTTAAAGATAACTCCGGTGTTATCGACTTTGGGAATGATCCGGAAGGCTTTGTTCAATCCAAACATACCCACTCCGTATTCGCCATAGAACTGCGTGATTTCGTCGAAAAAAACTTGTTCGTTTGCAGCAGCCGCTAATCTCAGACTCAGTGATTTCACCTTTTCACTGACATTCTGATTGTACATAAATTCCGGTTTTTTGATGGCCTGGTAATTTGAAACCCGGGTGAAACAATCAATTCCCAGTGCTGATTCCAATTCGGTGAAATCAAAATCAAAGAGCTCTTTAAAAATTTTGCAGTCGTTTTGAGCAAAAAAGTTAACACTGCCTTCTTTTTTTCCCACCTTTTCGCAGGTTAAACTGAATGGGTTTTCATTCGTTATCAGTAAAAAGGTCAGGTAATGATGCCAGAGGTTTCGATCAAAGCCAAAATCAGTGGCAATTTCCAGCAGTGCTTTTATTTGTCGATAACTTTCGGCAATCAGGCTTTCTCTGGTATCTGCAGCTTGATAAAAACGCTCATAGAGCTGTCCCATCTGCTTAAGCAGACGCTCCTGACTTGAGTCAGTAAAAAGTATCAGTTTCGCAATTAATCGATTCATGGTGATCTTCCTTCTAAAAAAAGCCACCTTATTACAAGGTGGTTTTTCTAATCATTTATTTTGTCGGTTTGACTTATCTCAGCTGGAACTGGTCAATCATCTGTTTTAACAGGATCGATTGGCCGGAGAGTTCTTCACTGGCGGCAGCACTTTCTTCGGCGATTGCCGAATTCTGCTGAACGACCTGGGCAACCTGCTCAACACCCATATTAATCTGAGCAATGCCGGTCGCCTGTTCGTTGGATGCGGTAGCGATGTTGCCGATTAAATCATTAACCTTGGCGATTCCGCCAACAATTTCGTCCAGGGCACTGGCGGTTTCATCGGCAATTTTTGTCCCCTCGGCGACCTTACTGATGGAGCCTTCAATTAAGCCGGTCGTTTCCTTGGCTGCATCAGCACTTCGAGCGGCAAGGGTGCGGACTTCTTCTGCCACCACGGCAAAACCTTTACCATGCTGTCCCGCCCGGGCGGCTTCAACGGCCGCATTAAGAGCCAGAATATTGGTCTGGAAGGCAATGTCATCAATGACCTTGATAATCTTGGAAATGTCTTCCGATGATTTGTTGATTTCCACCATCGACTGCTGCATCTCAGTCATCTGATGGTTTCCTTTGTCCGCGTTACCCATAACATCGGTGGCCAGTTCTCTGGCCTTGTTCGCGTTGACGGCGTTATTCTTGGTCTGGTCAGCTATTTCGGTAATCGAAGCAGTCAGCTCCTGGATCGAACTGGCCTGTTCAGTCGACCCCTGGGCCAGGGCCTGGCTGCTGTCGGAGACCTGATTGGCCCCGACATTAACCTGTTCCGAGGCATGGTTGATATCTCCCAACAGTGAGTTCAATGTCGCAATAATAGTATTGAGTGCATCAGAAATCGCATTGAAATCGCCACCAAAAGAACGGACATTTTCCAAATTAAGATTTCCATTGCTTATTTCTCCGGTAACCGTCGAAATCTCTGTCACAATTGTTTTAAAATTACTTCCCATTTCATTGACAGCCTGTTTCAAGACATCAAAGCTGCCCTGATAATAGCCTTCAACCATTACATCAAGATTGCCGTTGGCAATGGCATCCATCACATTTGCGACCTCTTCCATCGGTTTTGCCATAACACTAAGAATGCCATTCATGCCACTGATCAGCTCCTGCCAGGAACCGCTGAATTTGGTTTCATCGGCCCGAACATCCAGGTCTCCCTGCATTGCTGCCGTTGTCAGAATGATGGCATCACCAATGAGGCTGTCAATGGAATTTTTAACTTCTCGCAGATTTGTTTCAATTGCTTTAAACTGCTCATATACCTCCCCAGTAAACTCACCAGGTTCCTGAATATCCATATCAAAGTCCAAATTTCCTGCCGATAAACGTCTTAAATTATCAGCCAGTCGATTAATTTCCATTGCTGAATAATTATTGACGCTCATGGTTGCGGTTGTGTTAAACGAAGTTTCCACATAGCCAATGGTCTGACCTTGTTTGTCAATAATCGGCGTTGTATCCATTCGATAATATCCGCCACGATATGCAAATGGGAATTCAATTCGGCCTGTTTTTCGGTACGCTTTGACACCGCAATCTTCATTTTTACACATGTCCAGATTTGATTTGCAGCAGTCATCACCATAAAGCGATTCGCGACTGCCCTCTCGCCCGGTTGCTATTCTCAGATCCTGAAGGGTCTTATTAATAAATGTCCACTTCAAATCGTTATCTACAACGGTAATCCGGTATGGCATCGCATCAAGAATTGCCTGGAAGAAATCGCGTTTGTCGGCGACTATCTGGATCGCCTGATTGACATGTTCGATCCCTTTTTGATAATCGCCAATCATTTCAGTTTCCTGTTCTTTATTCAGATCCGCTTCTTCTTTTTTAACACGTTCGGGCAGTTGTATCAGGTAATCACTCATCATCTTAATGGATGACTGGACTTCCAGCAGACTGTTGCCAACCACATCCTTATCCGATGACGGAATGATTGCTGCTGACAGATCACCCTTTGCCAGTTTACCAGCCGCTTCTGACTGTAATCTCATGCTCTTGGCAATACCTGAAAGTGCATAAGCAACTTCCCCCAACTGATCCTGAGGTTTTTCGGCTTTTAAACCAAGTTCAACCTCTCCATCAGCCAGGCGGTTAGCAGCCTCAGCCAGGCCGGTTAAACGATCCGATATTCCCTTTACACCGATTACACTTACCCCAACCATTAACGCTATACCGATGGCATAAATCAGCAACACACTATTTTGGATACCGCCAAACTGGTCGAAATTTTGACTGACGACAACCATTGAAATACCTGCTGTCACGCAAAAAATCAGGACGGCCGGTAGGACAACTGTCATTAGGATTTTTGACAGCAAACTTTTTTCATGCTCCATTCTTTCCTCCATTTGATTAAATTATTTATCAAGCAATTCTTTCTTTCGTCACCACTTTTCTTGGAAGGATTATACCACTAAACGATATAAATTTCGTTGCTGTTACTCTTCACAGCCAAGGTATTCAGCCAGGATAATTTAATTATTGATAGTATTATATATGATTTTTTCAGTAAACTCAACTTCATTTTTTGTAAATCAGTGTCTTCTTTCAGTTTTTTGTACCATTAAAATAGAATAACCTCAGGGTGCTCCTAAGGTTATTCTAATCTATACAAACATTTTTCTGATAAATTATTATCTCAATTGGAACTGGTCGATCATCTGTTTTAACAGGATCGATTGACCGGAGAGTTCTTCACTGGCGGCCGCACTTTCTTCAGCGGTTGCCGAATTTTGCTGAACGACCTGGGCAACCTGCTCAACACCCATGTTAATCTGGGCAATGCCGGTCGCCTGTTCGTTGGATGCCGTGGCGATGTTGCCAATTAAATCGTTAACTTTGGCGATGCCGCCAACAATTTCGTCCAGGGCACTGGCGGTTTCATCGGCAATTTTTGTCCCCTCGGCGACCTTACTGATGGAGCCTTCAATTAAGCCGGTCGTTTCCTTGGCAGCATCAGCACTACGGGCGGCCAGGGTGCGGACTTCTTCCGCCACCACGGCAAAACCTTTACCATGCTGTCCCGCCCGGGCGGCTTCAACAGCCGCATTAAGCGCCAGGATATTGGTCTGGAAGGCAATGTCATCAATGACCTTGATAATCTTGGAAATGTCTTCCGATGACTTGTTGATTTCCACCATCGACTGCTGCATCTCAGTCATCTGATGGTTTCCTTTGTCCGCGTTGTCCATAACATCGGTGGCCAGTTCTCTGGCCTTGTTCGCGTTAACAGCGTTATTTTTGGTCTGGTCAGCTATTTCGGTAATCGAAGCAGTCAGCTCCTGGATCGAACTGGCCTGTTCAGTCGACCCCTGGGCCAGGGCCTGGCTGCTGTCGGAGACCTGATTGGCCCCAGCATTGACCTGTTCAGCAGCATGATTGATATCACCCAACAGCGAGTTCAGCGTTCCAATAATAGTATTAAGAGCATCGGAAATCGTATTGAAATCGCCACCAAAGGAACTGACATTTTCCAAATTGAGATTTCCATTGCCGATTTCTTCGGTTACTGTGGAAATTTCTCCTACTATTTTTTTGAATCCACTCCCCATTGAGTTAACCGACTGTTTTAATTCATCAAAACTCCCGCGGTAAGAGCCGTTTACGGTAACTTTCAGATTCCCTTGTGAAATCTCATCCATAACATCCGTGACCTCTTGGAGCGGCTTCGCTATTTCACCAAGAATACCATTCATTCCACTGATCAGTTCCAGCCATGAGCCAGCGAATTTGGTTTCATCCGCTCGGGCATCGAGCTGACCATCAATTGCCGCATGGGTCAGCATACTTGCATCATCAATCAGATTGCCAATGGTATTTTTCACCTCCGTCAAGCTATCTCCAATCGCTTTAAATTGCGCATACACTTCGTTAGTATACTGGCCTGGTTCATCGACATGTAAATCAAGATCAAGATTTCCCTCCGACAAGCGATGCAGGTTGTCCGCCAGTCGAACTACCGCATTGCTGCGATAATTATTTACACTCATTACCGGTGTTGTGTCGTGGGATACTTCTACATAACCGATCTTTTCACCATTTTTGTCGATGAGGTTCATCGTATCCATCCGATAATATCGTTCGCGGAATTCAAAGCGATATTCGGCATAGCCAAGTTCATTCAATTGATCCCCATTGCCATTTAACATTGTCACGCCGCAGTTCTCAGTATGACACATTTCCAGATTACAGGTATGACAATCGATACCGCGAATGTCTTCCCGTTTTTCGGCTGTGCCGGTCATTTTCATCAGATCTTCAAGAATTTTGTTGACAAAAACCATTTTCATGTCTTTATCGGTGGTGGTCACCCGGTACGGTAAAGCATCCAGAATTGCTAAATAATATTCCATATTTGTGGTGACTGTCGCCATGGCCTGATTTGCCTGCCCAAGAGCTTTTTTATAATCACCGGCTAAGTCATTTTCTACACTTTTGTCAAAATACACTTTTTTCTCGACCAATTCCGGCATCATAACAAAATAATCGAGGAGTTTTTTCATCGACTTTTGAGCCGCAACTAAATTACTTCCCAGCCAGTCTTTATCCGATAGTGGGCTGATCGTTTCTGACAGATCTCCATCTGCCAGTTTTTTTGCAATTTCCGACTGCGTCTTGTTATTTTCCGCCAGTAATGAAAGCGCATAAGCAATTTCTCCCAACTGATCCTGGGGTTTATCAGATCTTAACCCAACTTCAATGTCCCCATCCGCCATCCGGTTAGCGGCCTCTGCCAGACTGGTTATTCTGTTTGAGGTCTCTTTCATTCCCAATACAATTACACCAACAATAACAGCTAAACCGATTACATAAATCAGCAACAAATTGTTTTGAATCTCTGCAAACTGATCAACATTCTGACTTGTCACCACCATTGCAATAGCTGCAATTGCACCAAATATTAATGCTACTGGTAAAACAACTGTCATCAGGATCTTTGCCAACAAACTCTTTTCATGTTTCATTCTTTTTCTCCTTCTAATTTTTTCTTGAGATCATCCTATACTTATTTATTTTTACCCCTTTATTTATCAAATAATTATGCTGTGTTCCTGGGATAGAGGGTGTTGTTTCTCTTCACCACATCGGTGTATTTTTTTATAAATCTCACTCATTGAATTTTACTCATGATCAACATTATATCGGATTATTTTCGAAATCTCAATTGTTATTTGAATTCTTTATCTAAATACTTATATTCACTTACTATTATTTAATCGTCAACCGTAAAAAATACTTTAGTTTCATTTAAATTTAATGTTCGTCGTGAACATCTTTCATTTCTCTAAAAAGTAAACCAGCCGAAGCTTTCTTCAGCTGGTTCGTGGAAACCATCTTTTTCAATCTTTTGCGTTTTTAATGGGAACTGCTATAAACCAGATCATTTTTTTCAAAGTCAAAGGTATTGTTGATGTGCCCCAGAATGATCAGCACCTTGCTTAAATTTTCAAAATAGACTTCATCATATTTGGCACTTCCAATATCAAATCCTTTCAGTGTGGGTAATAATTCTTCAGCCCGATCATGATTACTATCCACGGTGGTACACAGCTTATAGAGCTTTTTAAACTGATATTCATCAACCAGATAAAATCGGCTGTCATCAATTCCATTTTGAATATTCTCCAAAAACCATCGATGAATCTGATTTGTTTTTTTAAACCGCCCCATCACTTCAGAAGCCACTGCCCAGGGCTTAAGCCGCAATTGTTTAAGATCTACACCCTTTTCACATTTATATAAAACACTTTCTAATCCCATGTTAGTCTCCTACATTTATCGTTAGGACTTGTTGCTTTTTAAGTTTCTATCTGAGTTTCTCAAAATCGCGTTATCAAAAAAGCTATCCTATTTAAAAACCCTTTACACTGATTCTCTATCTATCATTTTACCCACCATGTTTCATTAAGTCAATTATTATCAGACCGCTAATCAATTTATTTTGTTATTTACTCAACTTTCCCAGCTCTAAAAATCAGCTGAGACTTTACAACAACACACTCTGCAGCTTCTGAAAAACAGAAGTTGACAGAAAAATGCACCCAACGTCTGATATAATGAAAATGCAAACTAACAAAAATCAGACAGGAAAGGTGCATACCACTATGATAAACCAAAACAACCCATCTGAACAGACAAAAATTGCATTTTTAAAAGCTTTTAAGGCATTGAAACTGGCAGGATTACTCAGAGATTCCGGGATCCGTAAAGCACAGGGTATAAAAGTTGCTCAA
>NZ_AXAC01000042.1 GCF_000472665.1 Acetobacterium malicum subsp. dehalogenans DSM 11527
ATGGCAACAACCTCGCATATGAGTATTCGATGCTTGCCAAACATAAGCTGCCCGAAGCTACTAATCTTCAGTACGAAAGGCAAGCGATACAGCTTGTGAGTTTGCAGTACAACTGATGGCTGGGAGACAGTCTTTCAATGTAGTCATGCTACAGGAGCATACAGCCTTAATTCAGATAGATCCTTATTCCATATCTCTATTATCCAGGAATAGGGTTCAATATCCAAGTGATTTAAAAAACTAACTAAACACTTTGTGTTTAAATTTATTATACGAGGGAGAATAGACAATGAACGAACAACAAAAAATATTGGAAATGATCGAAAGCGGGCAAATCACAGCTTCCGAAGGTATGGAACTGCTGGAAGCTCTGACGATGACCAGCGACGTGGCCACCACTCAGACGGTTGCCACAACTGGCCACCATGGTTATAAATTCTTTAAAGTTAAAGTGACCTCGGATAATAATACTGTCAATGTCAATATCAATATCCCGATCCGTCTGCTGACGACCATTGGCGAAATTGCCGATCGCATGACGGCAGTGCTTCCTCCTGATGCCAGAAAAGATATGGAATCAAAGGGAATTGATCTTTCCGGTATCGATTTTGCCAAGATAGTCGAAGAGGTGATTAGTGGTACCCTGGATGAACCGAACATTGTTGACGTGGAAGCCTGGGATGAAAACAGTCAGACCATGATTAAGGTACGGGTCTATGTCGAATAGGGGCTTTCGCAGCTTATGGATCCGGCTTCAGCTTGAGGATAAACGGTTCCTAATGATTCCCTTTCCGATCCCATTATATATTTTCGAAGAATTACTGGACAGTTTTCTGGACATTCTGGTCGTCGCCTGTTTTTTTGTTCCAAAAGCACCTGCTCCGAATACATCTTCCCGGGTCTCAGTCCATTTAGTGAAAGAGCTCGTTGTTGCTATCATTATCCTGCTGCGATCTTTAAACAGCGACGAGCCCTACGACCTTGTCGATGTTACCACCGACAAGGTCAAGGTTTTAATTAAAATCAGATAAACTGTTTTGGGAGGTAAAAATGAAAAAACTGTTCATGAAATATCTATCGATCATTGCGACGATTTACTTGCTGTCACTCGTTTTTTACAGCATCCATATCGACAGCATTTCGGCCCTGCTGATTATGGGGTTGGTGTTATTGGGCGTAAATTTATTGTTAAAACCGATTCTGCTACTGATTACTCTACCCCTCAGTCTTCTCACCCTGGGCTTATTCAGTTTCATTGTAAATGCCTGGATGATTATGATTGCAGACCATTTTGTGTCCACTATCAACATGGGTGGTTTTCTCAATTCATTAATTGCCGCTTTCATCATTGTTCTATTCAATCATTTATTTGCGGATATGACTAAAGCATCTTGTTAGGCGATTATCAGACCATCGCATGATAAAGAGATGTTGCAGGTCCTATGTCTTGCTGTTTCTTGTTAAAGTCCTGGTAATCAGGTAACTCATTAATGCTTAAAAATTCTTATTGACATTGCAAAACCTACCAGATATAATTAAAGACAAATACAGTCCGTATTATCTTTATGGAGGAATTACGATGAAGTACACGAAAGCAACAAATTATGCTTTGCATATAATGGCCTATTTCGTTAAACATGAAGGCAAAGACAATTTAAGTCTGCAGCCTTTGGCTAGACACATGAATATATCCCCTACCTACATGTCCAAGATATTAACTCAATTAGTCAAGGCTGACCTCATTCAGTCTGCAGCCGGAGTAAACGGCGGTTATAGTCTTCGGAAACCAAAGACTATAATAAGTTTTTACGACGTCATTCAAGCCATTGAAGGCAGCGGAGCGCTGTTCACTTGCGAAATGGACGAGAATCAAGCTTGTCAAATAGAAAGGGTTATGAGAGAAGCCGAAGAGAAGATGGTGAATCATCTCAAAGAAAAACGCATTTATGACATTGTCTGAAAAATGAGTTCGAAACAACGGCAGTAATAACTGCTCATTTTTTTGATATAATCATAGATAATTACAGTCCGTATTATATTTTATAGGAGGTCTTATTATGAATCACGATCATCATTGCAACCAACACGATCAAAAATTTTTAAACAAAATTGCCGTTTTAGACAGCAACCAAAGGAAGCTGCTCATCCCACCCGAAACACTAATTAGCCAAATGCCCATTCAAAAAAATCATACTTTACTCGATGTCGGGGCCGGCTCCGGTTTTTTTACCATTCCAATGGCCGAAAGCACCGTCGGCAAAGTGTACGCTATGGACCCTGATCGACGTATGCTCAGCGTCATCAAAGATAAGGCAAAAGAAAAAAAACTTACTAATATTGAACTGATTCAAGATTATATTGAGAACTTAAGCATTAAAACTAACAGCGTTGATTTTGTTATGGCATCTTTGATACTCCACGAAGTAAGTTCACCGCCAAAAGCACTTTCAACTATATTTGAGGTACTAAAAGCAGGAGGACACTTGTTATGTCTAGAATATGAAAAGGATGACTTGATCGTAGAAGGACCGCCAATGTCCATTCGGATTGGCTCCGAGGATCTCGAAAAGACCTTGTCGCTAGTTGGCTTTGAACTGGTTAAGAAGACTAAAATCAGTGATGCAATCTATACTATTTTAGCCGTCAAAAAGGATCAGTAAATCATCCATGACTTGAGGATATTGTGACCACAAGCACCCCAACATCTCTTTATCACACACAAAAAAGTTCGAACCGGGAACTAACGGTTCGAACTTTTTTAATATTCACTGATTTTCTTATTGTTGGCGTCTAATTTGGTTTAGTCTGCCCCGCCCGATAAATACTAGGCGATGGGGTTCTTTTGTGCATATTCCCGGCCATATTTTGACAGCTCGTCCATGAAAATAGCATTGTTCCATTCACGGAAGCAGATGCCGTTAGGAATGGACGGATAGAAACGCCCGCCAGGACAGTAAGTATCCACCGCGCGGCGCACTTCTTCCCGAATTTTTTCTTCGGTAATGTTTTCCACATCGATCTTCGGACCGTCAATGCCACCAATCATCGCCAATTTTCCTTCGGTGATCGCCTGGATTTTTACAATATCGTTCTGAGCAATAACGCCCTGCCAGATATCGACGCCGATCTCAACGAGATCGGTTACGATTGGCTCCAGGATGCAATCAGCGTGATGCATATAGATCATGCCACATTCATGAATAGTGTCGGCAATTTCTTTCTGCAGCGGTTTGATAATTTCCCGCCATACACCTGGAGGTAAAAACAGATTTTGTTTGGTCCCCCAGTCGTCGTGATAAAAGATGATGTCCGGCTGGGTTTCTGCCGCAACTTTGCGAATGTATGCCATCTTATGATCGGCAATCACCCGCAGCAAAGCTTTCATTTCATCAGGATACTCCAGATAATGCATCAGGGCATCTTCCATGCCCAGCAGAAAGTGACTGCGCTCAAAGAGGCCGCCGGGATAAAAGAAACAGGCCAGTTTTTCATTCCGATCAATTTGGGACGCCACTTCCCGGGCCGGTGTCCAGTCCAGATTATCAATGGATGGAACAACCAGTTGTTCCTCCCATTTTTCAATATCCGTGATGACCACATTGTCCCGAGTGATATGCGGATGGGGACCAGGTGCACCCGGCAGGAAGACCCTTACCGTTCCCCAGGAATCCATATATTCTTTGCCGTCCTGAGGAAGTAAAGCATCCTGAATAAATAAAGGATCAGGGATAAATTCTACCGCGGCCATCAAATCTCCATAATAATCCGGCTGTTCACCGCGGTACACTGCCATAACGTTTTCTCTCAAATTCATTGAAATTCTCCTCTTCATCATCAACACTTAGTAAACGATTCCAAAAATAACATCAGATCCAAGCCCGCTTTTAATTTATAATACTATCCGCAACTAAAATTCGGTGCTATCTTTGATTAAAATATATCATGAATCGTTAATAAAATCTAGTATTTTATCAATTTTTACTAAAGAACGTAACTCTTATAGAAAATAAAAGCCGATAATAGTGGAATTAGACGTTTGATATTCATAATAATACTGTTAGTTTACAAATATACAAAAATAACAGCCAACTCGATGAATATTGAATTGCTCTAATTATTAAATTAAAATGAAATTAATTTTTTTGAGTTATTCCTCGTTTAAACGGGCTTTGGATCGATCACTTTCCAATGTATTGAAGACCAACGTAACGGACTCTATTTTCTGTTCTTCTGCCTGGATCATGGAGCAGAGTTGTAATACTACAATTTGTGTTTGTGACGATGTGATCCTGTCTACTTTACCCTGACAGGCTAAATGCCACACTCTCACTATGCGCAGCAGACATCAATGCTTCGCTCACTACCTCACTGCACCTGCCCAGCTGGCTTTATCTTAATCACTCCTCGCTTCCACCCTCACCAATTGCAATTTTTTGGGTAAAATATATATGCCTTATATCTGCCGCCTGCTCAACCCAGTTGTCGATGCCTATTTTTTTCATCAGGCAAAGGTTATACAATTTTATATTCTGGAGAAATTTTCCAGCTCCGTCTGCCAGAGGCATCAGATATTTACACGGAAAGTCAACGCAATTGAAGCAATAGTCAACGCCCTTTTGTTTAACACAATCAAGTGTTTTGCAACTTTTCCCCTGCATTTTTAAAAGCAGACATATATTACCTTGCGTACAGCCTTTACAGGTTATTTTTTCTTTCGGTATTTTCGTTGACTCTGACAATCTTTTCTGAAATTGATCAGTAACATTATCCTCGTACATTTCACAGTTAAAGCAATCAATCCCACATGGTGCAACAATTTTTTCTTTCATAATCGATATCCTCCAAATAATTATTTCAGCAATTCTGTTTAAAATTGCTTTATATTATCTTAGATACTTGTTTATAAAAAAGGTTACACAATATCAGCTGTAATTTTTTTTATTTTCTCCGATATTTCTTTTTTGTCATGTTTTTGTTCTACGGCATATAGATAGGCTATCTTTTTAAGTAATGACAGATTTTTAAAATGGGCCTTTCGTAATTCATCAGTTTTCGGCTGATTGTAACCAGTCGGAAGCGGGAGCCGATGATCATTCATATTGTAAATCGATGTAATCAGAATTGTTACTCATCATTATCACGATGTTTCCAATGGAAACAAACCTCCTTTTTTGAATGCTCAGCATTTGCGAAATGCCACAAATCATTCTGACCGTTCGCCTGCCTTCAGGTTACGCTATTGAAATCTTCCAAATCGCTCTGCCGGCGTCTTCAATGTTATCCGGCGGTGATTTCATAAACGGATAGAGCACTTTTGTTGGATCGGCATGAAAGAATCGGATCGCTATATGATGATCAAACGGAATCGGCATTGCCCTGGCAAAGTTTTTGATTGCGCCCATGACGTCTTGATCAACCGGTTTCATTTGATAACTGCGCGCTGATCGCCTGGTATCGATCGTACTTTTAATCGAAAACGTAATTGACATTTGCGGTACCTCCATAATATCGGGCCGTTTCACTCCGGCTCAGCCCTTTAAACTGGGGAAAAACATGCCACATCCAATGGCTGCGCTTTTGACCACTTTTTATTTTCGTTAGTGTCTGCCCATAACTTTCTTCCTGGGCATTAACAAAACGCTCAACTGTAGCCATCAGTCTTCCTCCCGTCATTTTTATTTGGCAACTTTTAAGCTGATTTTATCATAATACGTTTATTTACGATATCCTTTGCTCACTAAATTCAAAATAAAAGAACGAAGCTTACATGTTTTTTACATAAACATTTTGAATGATTCAGGTGTTCAAACGGCAGGGCTTTCCAAAAAAGAAGCCCTCGGTCAGCCGCGTGGAAGAACGGCGGATGATAAAAATATCCAACTATCAGCAAAATGAAACACAAAAGCTAGTGACCGAACTCACCAAACTTTCCCAGGGGAATACCGATGTTGTCATTGAACTTGCCCCCTGTGATGCCAATACTCAGACGACCTATGAAACCTTCTTGCTTATTGGCGCTTCAGTCAGTCAATGTGTAGCATCGATCAAGGCACTGGGTCGATCGATGCAAAAATCCTGACTTTCCCGTTTTTTCTGTCACCTCATAGCTCTCATTCACCATATTTCCCGACGTTTGACGGCAGAATCTGCGAAACCTCCCCTTGTCATGTGCTTGAATATTCTCATCAAAAGAAATACAATATAAGCGCAGTAAAGTAAGGATGGTGAATCTAAATGAAACGAATATTTTTAGTTGAGGACGATCAGACTATTGCTAAAAACCTGATCCTGTTACTCCGTGCCGAGGGTTTTACCGTCACCTACGCCCCGTCCCAGGCTGACGCTTTTGCTGCGCTTGCCGGGAATAAATTTGACTTGGCGCTGGTTGATATTTCTTTGTCTGACGGTAATGGCTTTACGGTTTGCACCGAAATCAAAGCAACCGGGGATATTCCGGTTATCTTTCTAACCGCTTCCGGCGATGAGGCGAGTGTTGTTACCG
This sequence comes from Acetobacterium malicum subsp. dehalogenans DSM 11527, assembly GCF_000472665.1. GTDB lineage: Bacteria > Bacillota > Clostridia > Eubacteriales > Eubacteriaceae > Acetobacterium > Acetobacterium malicum. Next base: position 6,503 of record NZ_AXAC01000042.1, read on the forward strand.
GGTTGAATATGGGCGCCGACGACTATATCACCAAGCCATTTCGGCCCCGGGAATTAATTGCCCGGATTGGTGCTGCCGTGCGAAAAAGCGGGCGTTCGCCAGCGGCTTTTGAACTTCACGGTCTTCATGTCGATACGGCCAGTGGTCTGGTGAAAAAAAACGGCCACGAGGTTTTTCTCTCAGCACTTGAATATCGCTTGCTGCTGGTGTTTATCAGCAACCCTAATAATATTATCACAAGGGGCCAGCTGCTTGACGAATTGTGGGACGCGGCGGGCGAATTTGTCAACGACAATACCTTGACCGTTTATATCAAGCGCTTGCGGGAGAAGATTGAGACCGACCCCACCAGCCCGCAAATCATTCTGACTGTTCGCGGGACGGGCTATCGATTGGGGGGCGAGTATGCTGCGGAATAGTGAGTTTCGGCTATTTGCCATTGTGTTCGCCTTAATCGCCGCCGTCGCGATGATGCTGGGATTTGCCATCAATATGGCGGCGGGAATCCTTGTCAGCGCTGCTGCTGCCGCCTTTGGCACCGCGTTTTTCACCTTTACCAAAGCCCGTTACCAAAGTCTTGCGCGGATTTCAGATCAAATTGATCAGGTGCTTCATAATGCTGACAACCTGTATATTGGTGAAGCGGACGAGGGCGAGCTTTCCATTTTACACAGCGAGATAACCAAAATGACGCTGCGCATTCGGGAACAAAACGACGCCCTGAAAAAAGAAAAAGAACATCTGGCCGATGCGCTGGCCGACATCGCCCACCAACTTCGCACCCCGCTGACATCCGTAAATCTGATTTTGTCCTTGTTAGCGAAGAACCCTGATAAAAACGAGCGGCAAGCCTTTCTACGGGAAGCCGAGGAATTGCTGCTGCAGATGGATTGGCTGCTGACTTCGCTACTAAAACTATCCCGCCTGGACGCTGGCATTGTGGTGTTCCAAAGCGAGCCGATCGATGTTAACAACTTAATCGACGTCGCGCTGCGCCCACTTCTAATCCCCATCGAACTGCACAATATTGATGTACAAGTAGATGCCCCAGAAGGGCTGATGATCGCGGGCGATTCCGCTTGGCTTTCAGAAGCGCTTCAAAATATCCTCAAAAACTGCATGGAGAGCATTGATCGAATTGAGAGAATTAACAGCACTGGCGCAAACGGGAAGATTGAGATTGTCTGCCGGGACAACCCGCTGTTTACCGAGATAACCATCCATGATAGCGGCACTGGTTTTGACCCCGCAGATTTACCCTGCCTGTTTGAACGCTTCTATCGTGGCAAAAACCAAAACGCCACCGGATACGGGATTGGTCTGGCGCTCTGCAAGATGATTATCACCCGTCAGAGCGGAACGATTACGGCCAAAAATCACCCTCAGGGCGGCGCAATCTTTGCCCTTCGTTTCTCAAAGTGACGGATCTCTCACCGGAAAGTCACAACGTTGTAAGTTGAAACTGCTATTATATGGGTAAACCATGAGAAAGGAGACTCACATAATGGAGTTTTTAAAAATTGAAAATTTATGCAAGGTCTACGGCAAGGGTGAAAACCAGGTTACCGCCCTGGATCATGTTTCTCTAACGATTAAAAAGGGCGAGTTTACCGCGATCATCGGTTCCTCCGGATCGGGTAAATCGACACTTCTTCACATCATCGGCGGTGTGGACGTACCAACCAGCGGCAAGGTGTTTTTAGACGGCCAGGATGTCTATGCCCAAAACAATGAAAAGCTGGCCATTTTCCGACGGCGACAGGTTGGCCTGATCTACCAGTTTCACAACCTCATTCCGACCCTGAATGTAGTCGAAAATATCACTCTGCCGATCCTGATGGACAAGCGCAAGGTCAATGCCGAACGGCTGAATGACCTGCTCGAACTGCTGGGGCTTAAAGACCGCCAAACCCATTTACCCAATCAACTTTCGGGCGGTCAGCAACAGCGGGTTTCGATCGGACGGGCGTTGATGAATGCCCCCGCACTGATGCTGGCCGACGAACCGACAGGCAGTTTGGACAGCCGGAATGGCCATGAAATTATCAAACTGCTGAAATTAAGCAATCAAAAATATCATCAGACGCTGCTCCTCGTCACCCATGACGAAAACATCGCCCTGCAAGCCGACCGCATTATTGGCATCTCAGATGGCCAAGTCGTCCGCGACGAACGGGTGCGGCCATGAACATATTCTCCAAAATCACCCTACAAAGTATGATCAAAAGCCGCACCCGAACGATCGTCACGATTATCGGTGTTATTCTATCCGCCGCCATGATCACAGCCGTCGCCACCTTTGGCGTTTCGCTGCTTTCCTATCTGACCAACGGCGCGGCCCAGAAATACGGCAATTGGCACGTTGAGTTTGTCGACGTCCCGGCAACTTTCATCCAGGAACGGAGCCACGACGCGAGTGTCGCTAACACCACGGCCTTTGAAAATATCGGCTACGCCACCCTTGACGGCGGTAAAAATCCGGACAAACCGTATCTTTTTATCGCCGGATTCAACGAGAAAACTTTTAATGATTTGCCCATCAACCTGATTTCCGGCCGGCTGCCGGAAAACAGCGGGGAAATTCTCGTTTCGGCAAGCGTCGCTGCCAACGGCGGCGTTAAATTTGCGGTCGGTGATACCCTTTCCCTGGCTGTCGGCAACCGCATCAGTGGCAACGCGACTCTCGGGCAGCACGACCCTTACGCCGGGGGCGAAACGCTGGTACCCCAAGACCAGCGAACTTACACAGTTGTCGGCCTCTACCAACGGCCCGGATTTGAAGAATCGACCGCACCAGGATATACCTTGATAACCAAAGCCGATGCCCTAGACCAGGCGGATCGTTTCAACCTCTTTGTCACACTGACAAACCCCCGCAGTGTCCAGAATTATGCCAGCAATACTGCCGGAGCCGGGACTTACGTCCTTAACGATAATGTCCTGCGCTTTATGGGTCTTTCGGACGATAACGTGTTTAACCTATTTTTGTATGCGGTGGGCGGCATTTTGGTCACCATCATCATGATCGGCTCGATCTTTCTGATTTATAACGCCTTCAACATCTCATTGAACGAACGCACCCGGCAGTTCGGCATGCTTTCGTCGGTGGGTGCCACCGCCAAGCAACTGCGCAATTCGGTGCTGTTTGAGGGGCTTTGCATCGGTGCGATCGGCATCCCGATTGGCGTTTTGGTTGGTATCGGCAGTATCCGCCTGGTGATTTCCGTTGTCGCCGGAAATTTCGGCAACGTCATGTACAGTAATGTCCCGTTAACCTTGACCGTGTCGATGCCCGTCATTGTCGTTGCAGCGGCGGTTAGCTTGGTTACAATTCTGATTTCGGCCTATATCCCAGCCCGGAAGGCTGCCAATACGCCTGTGATGGAGAGTCTTCGCCAAACCAACGCGATCAAAATTGAATCCCAAGCCGTGAAAACCTCAAAACTGGCCCAGCGACTTTACGGTTTAGAGGGAACCCTGGCACTAAAGAATTTTAAACGCAACCAGAAAGGCTATCGCAGCATTGTCCTGTCACTTGTTTTAAGCGTCGTGCTGTTCATCTCGGCCAATGCTTTTGTAACGGATATGAAACAGGCGGCCGAGCGGTCAGTCACCTTTACGACCTATGACATCGGCTTTGCCACCGTAGACATGGACGATCGCGACATGCTGTCGCTTTACGACAAACTAAAAACCACCGCCGGTGTTTATGAAAGCTCCTATCAAGCGCTGATGAAATATTCATGCGCTGCCAAAGCAAGCGATCTTTCCGATGATTACCGGTTAAATGTGGCTTCACCGGCGCCGGATGAAACGGTTAATCTGCCCATGGACCTCCTGTTTCTTGATGACAATACCTATCTGAATCTGCTAAACGGCTTGGGCTTACCGACCGCGGACTATACCGGGCCAAATGCGAAACTGATCGCCGTCGCCAAAATGCCAAACCCAGACAATCAGATGGCAGAGGTTGATCAGCTTAATGATCTATTTGCACGTGCTTCGCTGAATCTTACCATTGCTCCCGCAACAAATGGCGAACCGACGACGGAACTGGGGCAAAACGTCAGCGTCACCTTTGTTGAGACGGTACCGCCAGATACACTACCGGTCCCAGGAAACACCGGGTCGGACAATTCGTTCTTTTTTACGGTAATGGCCCCCTATTCACTCAAAGCGCAGTTCGAAACCGCTGATTCTGATGTGGCTATTAAGGGCTTGACCTTTCGCTCAGAGCAGCCCACCCAGTCGACGGCTGAAATGGAAAGGATGATTCTGGGTGCCGGAATTACCGCCGATTACACCCTCTACAATACCTATAAAATGCTTGATGAGAGCCGCAATTACATCTTCATTACCAACGTCTTCGCGTATACGTTTATCATGATGATTTCGCTGATTGCCGTAGCCAATGTGTTCAATACGATTTCTACCAATATCAAGCTACGCCGGCGGGAACTTGCGATGCTCCGTTCGGTCGGGATGTCCGACCGCGATTTCCAAAAGATGATGAATTTTGAGTGTGCCTTTTATGGCCTGAGGGCCTTGCTTTTCAGGCTTCCCATCGCGGCCATCGCTTCCTGGCTGATTTACAAAGGGATGGTTCTCGGCGGGACGGACACGATCGATTTTGTGTTCCCCTGGATTAGTATGGCCATCAGCGTGTTCAGCGTACTCTTTGTGGTTTTCATTACCATGCTGTATGCTGTTAGCAAGATCAAAAAGGAAAATATCATTGATGCCCTGCGGGATGATATGACGTGATAAAAAAAAGAGTCTGTGGAATTGGGGCTAAGTGATTCGCATCATCAATGGTATATACCGCTTCGTGTTCAACCCACTGATAAGAAATTTTAGCATCATCCAGCAACTCCAGTACTGCTTGCTTATCAACAAACATGATGGTTCTACCTTCCTTTTTTGATCGCAGTTGATCTTTATCGATGAGCTGATTTTACCACAAAACAGCGGTTCAATAATCTGTTTTTTTATTTAAGCCTTGTTGTCGATTGTGATGTAGCAGCAGCCGAGCAAATTACGGCTGCATTCCTCAAAAAATTGATCCATTTGCATAAGAACAGCAACGTTCTTTATTCAGCATTCTTGCTGACACTAGCGCTAATATCACTAACCGTACCGTCTTCGCCATAGCTGTAAAGGGCGGTGGTATCTTTTTTGCCGGTGGTAATCACCGCAAAGGTGCGAGTCGCCTCGGGATAATCGGTATTGTGATCAACCCAGGTACCGGTGTTCAGGTAATATTGCCCATTGCCCTGATCCTGATAAATCGGCACATGGGTATGACCAAACAGCACCACGTCCACATTTTCGTTCGAATTTTCCAGATACTGGGTTTTAGCCTGACCGAAGTAGTATTCCCAGTCCAGCGCACCGGCAACCGCTTCACTGAAGTTATTGGGAACCTTGATCTCATTACGACTCTGTCGCTGCGCCCAGGTGCGCTGAATATTCTTAAACAGTACCGATGCCGAAATCGTTCCGTCCGCCTGCTGGGCCGGGTAGAAGTCTAGATAACTATAGGCATCATTAAAACCGGCGATATGCATATCAAAAATCTTCTGATCTAGACTCTCATTCGGCGTCATCCGGGTGGAGATATTTTTAAGCAGGTCATAATAAAGATAGGCACCATACTGATCAGTATCATCCTTATCCGGCACCGCCGTCACCACCGGCAGATCCTTGGCAACTGCTGGCCGCCCCTCTAACACCCAGGTGGCGGCATAGCGGGCGTAGAAATAGCCGGCCGGTAAAATGGTCTGATCATTACCGCAGAGCTGGGCATTGGTAACCGTATCCGGTGCCGAAAAGACATCATAACGATGACCGTGCTCAATCACAATCTCATTACGGTCTCCTGTGTAATAGGCGCCAAGTCCTTTTGCATCCCGAGCCTGAACGATGTTGGGGATCGCTTTCTGCAACACATCAGCCTCAAGTAACATATCATGATTGCCGGGGACATAAACCAACTTGATACCGCTTTGGATCACCTTGTTGAGCGCATCGATGACGTCCTGATTGGTGGCAATGACATCCTGATAAAACTGTTTTTCATCGGTGTAGCTGGGATAATCGACCGGCAAATACCACTCATCGAGAAAATCACCGGCGATCACAAGCTCCCGCACATCACTCGTGCTTTGTAGCCGCTGCAAAAACTCAATCAGTAGCGGACGGTTTGCCAGGGTCTCGGTATAGTTGTCATTAATGCCAAGATGGAGATCACTGATCACAACGATCTTGTCTCTAGTCTCACCAGCCGCCCATAAAACGGGCGCCCCCTCCGTATCATCGGTCGCTGAGGCGGCGATCTTCGTCACACATCCGGCGCTTAACAGTGCTACCGAAACAACCATGCTTGAGGTTAATAATAAAGCCGGCATTTTCTTTTCATATTCATACATATTCATATTCATTTCCTCCCGTTTTCAAGGTCAATCGGATGGCTGGGCCGCTATCTAAGCTCCTTGTGAGCAGACCAACCGCTACGTTAAATGCCAACTTGACAAAAAAGGTGCGCCTCCTCAGACCAGCTTCTTGTTCTTTATTCACTGCGATGATTTTATCATAAAATATCTGCCGCAACGATCTGTTTTTTATTTATTGTCATCTAACAAGGGGGATCAAAGGCATCTCCCTTACGCTACCTTAAATATCCCTAAAATGTTAATAAAGACCCTGCTCCATCTGGTTACAGGGTCTTTGCTGGCTATTTTTTTTACATCCATCTCCACGTTTTTTATTCTTGCCGGAACTTAAAGCATCTCGTCTTTTAAAACATCATGGTCTTTTAGTATTTTTTCAATCACGGTTCCTTTTATAAAATGAATGATTGGTTTTTTTATCAGATTCAGAGGGCCCGGTAGTTCAATTTCCAATGGTGATTTTCCATCCATCAGTTTAACACTGCTGTCAAGCAGCTCTCTGATATCATAGACACTCCCCCAAACTTCCGGCACACCTCTATCAACACCAAGCAGCCCATATACCGATTCCATTGCGGTTCTCACTGAATACTCGGTTGTAAAGACGGTATCTCTGGGGGTTTCGGCAAACTGACCGAGAAAAGCAAAATTAACGCAGCCTTCCGGAATAACATCCGGTCGGTCCCCTTTGGTTCTTGGCATAAAAAAGGCGGTAATATAAGGCATCATAGTTGGCACACAGATGGCACTATTTTCAGATAATTCATCAATTTGATTGACCGGCACACCCAAATGATACAACCATTCTTTAGTAATTTCTTTACCGGTACAATCTTTCATTGGTTTTTTTATGTAATCGCCCGGTACATCTGAGAATAGGCCATAGACCCATACACACACTTTGTTTTTATCCTGTTCCTTAAACTGTCCTTGTCTGTTAATGGTCCAGCTGAGCAGCCATGACGAATCCACACAGCTTACAATCCCACCGGTTACAACTTTACCGCTTTTGGGATCTCTCTTACAGATATTAGTGAGATATGGTATTATTTTATCGTCTAAGGTTGTGATCGTTGCTGACTCCCAATTTGTTTTCTTGATATCGGAGCAGAACTTTTCCGGATGTCCAAACGCCGGATCCTGCTGGGCGATGTTTTTCCACAGGCTCCAGCTGCCACTGGTTCTCACTTCGGCATCCCCGTTTGGCGCATGATTCTGGTCGCCGTAAATTGTTCCTTCGGTACAGCTTCCGTTTGTCACAAATACCAGATCATTTTCTGTCAGCACCAGCCCTTTCTCAACCCCGTTTACGTTATATTCAATTGCTTTGGCGACCTTTTTATTTTCAGCGATCTCAAAGATGACATTGGTTACTTCGGTGTGGAATTCAAATTTAACGCCGGCTGCTTCCAGATATTTCTGCATTGGTAGAATTAATGATTCATATTGGTTGAATTTTGTAAATTTCAAAGCGCTAAAATCCGGTAATCCACCAATGTGATGAATAAATCGTTGAAAATACAGTTTCATCTCCAGCGCACTGTGCCAGTTCTCAAAGGCAAACATCGTTCGCCAGTAAAGCCAGAACGTGGAATCGAACACCTCTTCATCAAATACATCCTCAATGGTTTTGTCATATAAATCTTCATCCTTTGTCATGAAGAGTTTCATGATTTCCATGCAGCCCTTCTGACTTAAGTTGAATTTCCCATCTGTCTGTGCATCAACGCCCTGATTTCTGGTGGCACGGCACAATGAATAATTAGGATCTTCTTTGTTTAACCAATAAAATTCATCCAACACCGAGGCTCCCGGTATTTCAAGCGACGGTATACTGCGAAACAGGTCCCACAGACACTCAAAATGGTTTTCCATTTCCCGGCCCCCCCGCATCACATATCCTCTGGTCGGATCTTCAATTCCATCACAGGCACCACCAGCGATGTCCATCGCCTCCAGAATATGAATATGAGAGCCCGGCATTTGTCCATCCCGAACAAGAAAACAGGCCGTTGCCAGTGCCGCTAAGCCACTACCGACAATATAGGCGTTTTTTTCATCGACCCCTTCCGGTTTTCGGGGGGTTGCAAAAGCTTCGTAGTTACCATTAGTGTAATAGATCCCCTTGCTGTTTTTTTCATGTTTACCACGTTCGGTGTTTCGGTAATTGGAATCTTGGGAAATTTGCTTCTTCTCACTATTTTTTTTCAGCTTATTTTTTACCACCATTGCGGTTGCGCCGGCACCAGCCACTGCCAATGTCGCCAATCCGACTTTTACTTTTTTATTTGTCATTAAATTATCCTACCTTTCATCACGCTTTAACGCTAACTGATTCTTTCTTTATGGTACGACTTTTTTAATGATTTATCCATTTACAAAACAGGCAGAATGATAAAAAACTGATCACTCTACCTGTTTTGATAAAAAATTGTTCATTCATGACGTTTGGCTGCAAAATTCTGAATTGAATTGGCGATATTGCCACTGAGGGTTGTGCTCATTTTGTCAACAATGGCATTCGGTTCCTCGCTCATACCCTTTTTAATCCAATCCAGCATCATTCCCACAAAACCGTATTTGTAAAACTCGGCGATAAAATTCATCTCAACCTCAGTAATTGACATATCCCGGGCCTGTTCTTTAACAACCCCTTCCAGAAGTCCATAGGTTAACTGATATAAATAACTTTCTATCTGCTCTCTGCTCACTGAACGATAAACATTCAAAATAAAGGGTTTGTTCTCTAAAACCGCTTCAAACAGCTGCAGCAGACCTTCCTGCCAGGTATGATATGTTTTTTTTCCCTGCAAGGCTCTTTTGCCGTCTTCTTCGCAGCTCCATTCCACTAAATCGTAGATGTCCTTAAAATGGTAGTAGAATGTCATTCTACTAATTCCGCAATCCGTTGCCAGATCGCTAATTGTAATCTTGTCAAATGGTTTTATGAGCAATAGTTTTTTTAAAGACACTTCCAAATCTGCTTTTGTAGAATTTGACATAATCTGTCCCTTCTGTTCTGTAATTTTTCAAACCGTTCTTTGTTTATGTATTTTTTTATCGATCCATCGAAAAATCCACACATAATCATTTTGTTTACTCCCATCATATTCGTTTGGTAACGCTTAAACTGATTTTTTATAACACGTTTACTACATGGCCTCAATATCGTTTTTCGTTACCTTATACATCAAAATTGACCTAATACAACATGACGCAGATCTCGAACTTTCCCTTTTTCAAGCCAGAAACAGCAGACCCTGCATCCATTACGAGTGCACTTCTTTAAGCCAATTATCGAGTTCCAACGCCGAATCGCCACCTTTTCTAAGCTCCTTACTGGCGGCAATCTGTCCATCCCGTATGTAAAGGACTCTTTTGGCTTTTGCTGCGACTCTGGGGTCGTGGGTAACGATCATGATTGTCATGCCCTCATTGTTCAGTTCTTCTAATATTGCCAAAACCTGGTCTGTCGCCTCCGAATTCAGGGCCCCCGTCGGTTCATCCAGAAAGAGAATATCGGGATTGTTAATCATCGCCCGGCAAATCGACGCGCGCTGTAGCTGCCCACCGGAAACTTCGTTAATATCACGATTTTCAATTCCGCCAAGCTCCATCCGCCCCATCAGTTCCGATGCGCGTTTTCTGATTTTCTCTGGCAACTCTTTTTTGGCGACCAGTCCCGGTAGGATAATATTATCATAAATCGTCAGATTTTTCAGCATTTGGGGATTCTGAAAAACAAAGCCCATCTTAGTCAGTCTGAATCTGGACAATTCCTTTTCCAGTAACTCGCTGATATTTACCCCTTCAAAGATTACCTGACCCGCACTGATTTTGTCCATTCCGCTGACGCTGTATAACAACGTTGACTTTCCCGAACCGGATGGCCCCATCACGGCCGTAAAATCACCTTTTTCGATTCCAAAAGAGACATCGTTTAATACTTTTGTGTCCTTAAAGGACTTGCTGATCCGTTCAATTTTTATCATTTTTAGCTCCTTATTCCATTATTTGATCTCTGATGTGATAGCTTCTAACCGTATTGGTTCCAATTATTACAGTCATAACCACTACCCCTAATTGTACGGTTGGACAAAGCAGATAAGCCCATACCGGCTCTACCAGCAGTTTTATTTTAGCAACCCCGACGGTCGCAAGCATTCCTGCAAAAATAACTTCCCCCAGGGTGTTGGCCAGAAGCGTTCCGGCTATAATCGCGACGAACTGAATGACCAGAATCCTGATTCCTAACTGGATCCGGACATCCCGGGTGGAAAATCCGATCGCTTTCTTGACGGCAATGGCACTGTGTTCTTTTGCCATCATCAGCTGAAGAAACATGACCGTAATCAAAATGGTCAGCATTAAAGAAATCATCACCGCGATCCCTTGCACCTGATTCATGTTTGTAATAATGCTACTGAGGGTCTGGAAAACAAATTCATTGCACGGGGTAATTTTACTGTTCGGTAAAGCAGTTCTCATTTCTGCAGTTTTATGATCGATATCGATGCCTTCCCGAACATCCAAATAGATCATATATCCTTCGATATCCTTACTATCGAAATCGATGGCTGCTTTGGCGGTTTTTCCGCCATAAGTAATATCCTGATAAATACCACAGACATTTAGGACTCGTTCTTTCTCCTGATAAATCACGGTGATGGTGTCGCCTACTTTTTTACCCAGATCAACCGCATTCAGATATGAAAGCGCCATATCATTTTCTGCCTGAGGTGCCTTCCCGTCCAGGTATTCTAATGGAAAAACCGCGTTTTCTCCGTTCTGCACCCGCACATATTCCCATTCGCCATCGACATTTTGGGACTGTACATAACCATTCTGGTAGACTGCATATTGCTCAATCTCCGGGTCCTTTTCCAAATAAGTCATCACTTCCTCATTTTGTTGCGTCAAATTATTGCTGTATTGAATGTCAATGCGGACATCGCTTTTGCCAATGCCCATATACGTTAGAAAAACTGGGTTATTAATGGTATTGTTCATATTCATCGGGAGCAAAATTAAGAAGGAGGAAAAAACAAATATCAAAAATATTACAAAATACTCTTTCCACTTGCATTTCAGTTCTCCTAAAGCCATTAAAAGATTCCCGACCTTTAATCCCTTTGAAGGAAGCCTGTAATGACCTTCTTTTTTTGTATTCTCTTCGCCTCTGATTAACTCCAGCACGGTCCGCTTCAAATGCTTCCGGATAATCCAATAACACCGGCAGACAACAAAAATACTAAGTAAAACGACGCCCACCAACGGAAATATCCATTGCATCCACTGACTGCTGCCATTGCCGCAATAGCGAATCACCATTGCCGAAAAAAAATTACCAAAAGGAATCGCCGCCAGATAGCCGATCACCCCGGCAATCAGAACCAGGATGATATATTTGATTTGATATAGTTTTATTATTTCCTTTCCGGGAATTCCAATTGCCTTCATTTCGCCAATTGAATGATTTTCTTCCGCCAATGTCGCCCGGATAATATATGAGAGACATAATACCGACATGGTGATCAACAACAAACTGATCACAATAATTACCAGTGCGACCAACCCATAAGAAAAAACATTGATCATATTGAAAATCCCTGCGGTAACGGCCACACCGTTAGACGGCAGTCCAGCCGCCAGGTAGGCATTTTCCAGCACTGTCGGGGCTACCTCTTCAGCTAAAAGAAATTCGAAACAATATTCCCATTCACCCATATGAAGGGCGACTTCATTTTGATCGTTCGCACTGATCAGAAATCGCTTTGAATAAGAAAGTGATGAATTCATCGTCGAATCACGGATAATCGTCGCGACTTTGAATTCTTTCTGATAATCTCCGTTTTGCAGCACAATGGTGTCGCCTGCTTTGATATTTAAACCCTCGGCATAGTAAACCGGTACACCGATTTCTCCGTCTTGTACAATGGCAATCTGATTATTTTGATCAAGCAGATAGTCAAAGTTTTCATTTTGAGTAACAAAGCCATTGTCCATCAGACACTTTTCCAACGATTCGCCGTTGCAGATAATTTGAGCATTGTTCACATCCAGCATCCTGACAACCAGGGCGTCCTCCAGATAGTCTTGCCGGGCGACAAAGTCTGCCAATGGCTGTTCATCATATTCGCCCTTGTGCATCTGCACATATTCTGGCGGCACGGCCACCTCATTCAAACCATTTAACGACGACAGCATGATCCCGGTAACTCTCAGTCCGCCGGCCATAAAAACAGCTGAAAGAATCAGAAATACTGCCAGGGCAGTTGTAATAACCCGGTTTCTTTTAAAGTCCTTGCGGACAAGATTCAGCAAAAGTTTCATATTCAACCTTTCAAATTTTTATTCTCTTACCGACCAAGAGTCGATAGATATTTAAAAAAAAATCGACCCTTGGTCGGTAATGAGATTTTACATTTTCTTGCTAAAAATGTCAAGCACCTTTTCTCGTTTTTAGAAATTTGTGTTATGGAAAAATTATCAACTATTTTACATATATTTTGAAATCCTGTTTCTGGTCACTTAAAAAATGACTTCTACACTCAACGTTTCATTGTTTTTGAGTATAAAAGTCATTTTATCCCACCGGGACATTTTGTTTGTCATCTCCATCGTTTCCATCTTTGTTTTTAAACAACACCTTATTTAAAAATCACGTCCCGCAATAGGTCTTATAGGGATGACTCGCTGGTTCTGGTGGTGTCATATATTGCTGATTAAGCGCATTGTAATCGTATGGTGATTGGAGGACTGTTAATAACTGCTGCAGGGGCTTAAAATCATCCTGTTCGTTAGCCGCCTGCAAGACTTTTTCAACCTGATGATTTCTGGGGATGACCACTGGATTTACTTGTTTCATTAACTGCTTAATGTCGTGGTCGGTGTGCTCCTGTCTTTCCAGACGGGCTCGCCATCGATTCAGCCAATCTTTAAAGGCATCACTTTCATATAAATCAGACGACTGGGTTTTATCAAGCGTCCTCTCAAGGGTTAAATCAACAAAGGTGTTGGTATAATCAGCCTGATACTCCTTCATTAACCCCAATAAGTCGGCAATCAACCGCTCATCTTCGGACTCTTCATTGGCAATGCCCAGTTTTAAGCGCATTCCCTGGAGCCAGTCCGCCTGATATAGTGAAGGAAAGTTGCGCAGTGAGTCTTCGACTAATTTAAGCGCCTGTTCCTGATTGTCATCGACTAACGGAATCAGGGTTTCGGCCAGGCGAGCCAAATTCCATAAGCCAATATTGGGTTGATTCCGATAGGCATACCGTCCCTGCAGATCAATGGAACTGAATACCGTAGTCGGATCATAGTGATCCATAAAGGCGCAGGGCCCATAATCGATGGTTTCGCCACTGATGGTCACATTATCGGTGTTCATGACCCCATGAATAAAGCCCACCAGCTGCCATTTGGCAATCAGCGCCGCCTGTCCTTTGATGACTTCATCCAACAAACCCAGATAAGCATTTTGTTCCGACTGAAGCAAGGGAAAATGCCGGTTAATGGCATAATCAGCCAGAGCTTTGACATCCGCAGTGGCCCCCCACTGCGCGGCATATTCAAAGGTACCGACCCTGATATGGCTGGCCGCTACCCGGGTTAAAACAGCCCCTTTAAGCGGGTTTTCGCGATACACCGGTTCACCGGTTGTCACGACCGCCAAACTGCGTGAAGTCGGAATGCCCAGATAATGCATCGCTTCACTGATCAGATATTCCCGAAGCATCGGTCCCAGCGCCGCTTTACCATCGCCACTGCGGGAATAAGGTGTTCTGCCTGATCCTTTGAGTTGGATATCAAAGCGCTCACCGGCTGGTGTAATCTGTTCGCCAATCAGCATCGCCCGACCATCACCAAGCATGGTGAAATAACCAAATTGATGACCGGCATAAGCCTGGGCAATCGGTTTAGCATTTGCCGGCAAGGCCTGACCGGCTAAGATATTGATCCCGGCCTGACCCTCCAGCGCCTCAGCATTCAAACCAAGATTTTCTGCTAAAAGGTGATTTAAAATAACCAGTTTTGGCGCACTGACCGTCTCTAATTTAAGTGGGGTATAGAATAATCCCGGCAGTTTTGCATAACTATTTTCCAAATTCCAACCAATGTCATTTTTTTCCACTGTTGTAACCATTCCTTTCGTTCACTCACGGCCCCAAGTGACCTGAAACAATTTGTCATTTCTGATTTCGCTTCCGGCTATTTGGGGTACTTCCACATTTATGATGGCACGACCAACGAAACGACACGATGTCATTCCCACATCAAAACACCAATCTTCTTTACATTTCCCTCTCCAGCCCTTATACTCAACATATGTCCATTTTACAGGCATTTAAACAATGTTCTTCGGATGTAATCACACATTGATGATCGAGAGGTAAAAAAATGGTTCGAATTTGGGGAAAACTGATGAAACAAAATAAATTTATGGACGAAAAAGTTGTCGAAATTGATGACAAATCTTTGCATCTTAATGACAAAATCCAAGCCGCTTTAGAGATCATCTGCCATGACTTTGATTTGGAAAACCCGATGTGGTTTGATAAAAACACAAACGAGCTTAATCAGATTTCCAAGACAACTTTTCATGAAGACCAGTTTATCGAATCGATTTGGTTTGATTATTTAGAGCTCGAGATTATTGACGATGGTAAAAAGAAAGCATAAATATGCCGGATGATCTAAAAAAACGTATCAAACGTCCGTCATGTCATTTTTTGAGTATTCTCTTCACGTAGGCAACATCTAACAAATTTACGGTCTCAAATTTGCCTTTATAAAACACTCCCCAGTTATTGAAAACGCAGGGCAATTCCTTTGCTTTTTTTAGCGTGTCCACTTGAATTAACGATACCGGAACCGCATTTTCTTCACAATACTGTTTTATCCGCTCAATATTTTGATAGATATAGGGGCATTGCATATCGTAATAAATGGTGAGCTCTTTGCTTTCAATTTCCTGTTTTTTAACAGTTTGGGCGAATTTTGGCGTTGTTCCATCAAAAGAAAGAGCCAGCAATTCATAGCCATTGTCGGTCGTATCAACAACCTCAAAGCCGAAATTCTTGACAAATGCTTGGTCCGAAAGCCAGGCTTTTTGTTTTTTTGCTCCGAGCATACAAAGGCCGGATTTCCCATTTTCTTTAGCATCAGCCACACAATACGAAAGCAGTGATTGCCCATACCCTTTTCCTTTATGACTACCAGAAACCCATAAGCAATACAGATAATAATAGTTATCCCCCGTTATTGGCACCCACGCTGTTTCTAGCGGCGCATATTCAATAAAAACCGTCGCCTTTTCATTTAACTTCCTAAAGACATGTCCTTCACTTAGCCTTGCTGACAGCCATTGTCGCTTTGCTTCAACACCTGGATGGGCTTTTTTACTGCGAATAATGCAGCATAAATGCTCATTAACAAGGTTTTCTGTTGTTAGGTTTACGAAATCACTATTCATGTGCATCCTCGCTTTAAAACTTGTATTCTTATTTTTTGCCTTAGTTGCCAACGCAGACAAAACGTCCCGTCATCATCAGTCGTTTTAATTTCTGTTTTTCTTTCGTTGTTTTCTTAATTCTAAACCTTTTGTGCTGCGATAGCAAATTTTTCATAGGACGATAAATTTTGAGAAAACACCCGCGTCCTTATAAAATCCTTAAAAATGGCTGTTACCATAACAGTAACAACTACAAGGAGGGACAACCCGATGGAATGGACACTGCCCAAACCGGAATGTGAAATAGCGGAAGATATGACGCGCGAGACCGTCTTAAAAACCAATCGTATTTCTAAAAAATTCAAAAAGGCGTATGCAATAAAAGATTTATCGATGTCGGTCAGAAAAAATTCTGTCTATGGTTTATTAGGGCCTAATGGCGCTGGCAAATCAACCTTATTAAAGATGATTACTGGCATTATCCGGCCCACTTCAGGCGAAATATTATTCAACGATCATCCGTGGACTCGAAACGATTTATTAACTATCGGCTCGTTGATCGAATCACCGCCACTGTATGAGAATTTAACGGCATATGAAAATCTAAAAGTACGAGCGACACTACTGGGGATTTCAACCAAAAGATGTCATGACGTTTTACGACAGATGGACTTAATGGATACTAAAAATAAAAAGACCGCCGATTTTTCATTGGGAATGAAACAGCGCTTGGGTATCGCATTAGCGCTGCTGAACAACCCCAAATTATTAGTCCTGGATGAACCAACAAACGGGTTAGACCCTTTTGGTATTGAAGAATTAAGGAAAATGATTAAAACCTTTGCAGCGTCTGGGATTTCTGTCATTATCTCAAGTCATGTTTTAAGCGAAATACAACACGTTGCCGATGACATCGGAATCCTATACAATGGATCGCTCCTGTATCAGGATAAAATTGATGCCAATAAAAACCTGGAACAATTATTTATGGAGATCATCCGAAAGGAGCGTGCGTCCTGATGTTACAAGCCTATTTAACCGCCGAAAATTTGAAGTTTAAACGCTCCCTATTTAGAAAACTGATGATCCTTATTCCGGCAGCTTTAATTTTATTGTCGATGGTATTTATATTTGTTGGGATTGGGTTAGGTGGTTTTTCAAGCGCGTTGGTTTGCAATTGGTGTATGCCAATTGCGTCTTTGTCGATTGTATTTTTAAGTCATTTAGTGAATAACAAGGATCAAAAGCACAACTACCGAACCCTTTATAGTTTGCCCATCGACTTACAGAAGACCTTTATTGCTAAAACAATTTTGATCGCGCTTAATCTTTTTAACATTTCATTATTGCTGTCACTGATCACGGCTATCTCCGAATGCTTCGTGTCAGGTGTTGCGGCTGCAATTGGTCATAGCGGCTATTATCTTTTAGGATACGGCTTATTGTGGCTCTCCTTATTATGGCAGATCCCGTTTAGTTTGTTTTTGGATCAAAAAGTCGGCTTTGTTGGTGCGGTGATCATAAATTTGTTCGCCAGCGCATTCGGCGGTTTGTTTTTTTCCTTGACACCTTTGTTCTGGTTTTTCCCATATAGCTGGCCGGCACGATTTATGGTGACATTATTTGGCGTTTTACCAAACGGATTATTGGTCGACGCCGGTTCAAGACTGATTTTAAATTTAGGCGAAAGTGCGTTGCTGGTATTGATAAGCTTGGTTATCGCGTTCGTTCTTACCCTTTCATTTTCACGTTGGTACAGCAAGCAGGTGTATCGCCAATGACGATTATCAGGGAATTTTTTTCCAACTTTACCAAGGTCAAACGAACGCCAATTATTTTTTTGCATCTGTTACCGCCGATTGTGGTTACCACATTATTCTTCGTTTATTACGCTACTGGCGGATACCATCTTATTGCTAATGTGCGGTTGTTTTTCGTTATCTTACAAATATGTTATCCGATTTTTGTCAGTATCGTTGTGCCAATTTTTATTAATTTAGATCGAAATAACAAAAATGCTTTGGGTTTAGTGGCGTCGCGAAGTAGCGTATACTTGGGGAAATTGTTCTTTCTACTCTTTCTTTTCACCATAAATATGATATTATATGAACTGTGTTTCTATGTTGGTGTCAATTTTTTTCTGGCTATTGATACCGCACCCGTTGGATCATATTTTTTCCTATTTCAGCTGTTTTTATTGAGCAACTTATTTTTATATTTATTACACATCCCGATTGCTTTTCGGTTTGGTTCAAGTATTTCTGTTTTGTTAGGGATATCGGGCACCATTTTAGCCGGTTACTTTGAAAACGCGATTGGTGACAAAATTTGGCCGATCATTCCCTGGGAATGGGGTGTTCGGTTTTTAGAAAACTATTTTGACGTTTCCAGTGCACCTGTTTTTCCGGGAGTTATTGCTCTGATTATGATGACTTCGATGGTTCTGATTTTGTCACTATTATGGTTTAGTCGATGGGAAGGTAACGTTATACAAGAGTAAAACAAGGAGGTGAGATGATGCCGAAAGTATTAGTGGTCGATGATGACCTTGATATGCTATCCCTGGTGTGCGCTGCCTTAGAAAAGGACGGCCACCAGATCGACACCGAAGCGGATGCCCTCGCCGTGCAGCCTGCCCGGTGCCAGCAGTACGATCTGCTGCTGCTCGATGTGATGATGCCCGGCGAGGATGGCTTTTCCCTATGCCGCCGGATCCGTGCCGAGGTGGATTGCCCGATCCTATTTCTAACCGCCAAGGCGGAAGAAGCGGCCCTTGTTGAGGGCTTTGGTCTGGGCGCCGATGATTACATTAAAAAGCCATTCAGTGTTGCGGAGCTGCGCGCCCGGGTAAACGCCCATCTGCGGCGGGAGGTGCGTCAGCCGACCCACACCCTGAGCCGAGGTGGGGTGCGCTTTGATATGCAGGCAAAAGTGGCCATCGCAGGTGAACACACCCTGCCCTTTACCAGGGGCGAATACGCGATTTGTGAGCATCTGGCCCTGCATGCCGGCCAGGTATTTACCAAAGAACAATTATATGAAGCGGTTTTCGGCTTTGAGGCCGAGGGCGATCCGTCAGCCGTTGCGGAGCACATCAAAAATATCCGGGCCAAGCTGAAAGCCGACGCCATCAACCCCATTGAAACCGTATGGGGGGTGGGCTATAAATGGCGAAAAACCAGCGCTCGGTAAGCCTTTCCTTTGTGCTTTTGCGTTTTGCCATCGTTATGCTTGGCAGTATGCTGTTATGCTGCCTGGTATGGTATTGCTGCTTTGGGTGGCTTCAAAACACCGGTGTTATTTACCCAGGATACGTCTCCAACCAACAGGTGGAGCAAATGCTGGCCGGCGAGCCAAAAACCTTTGTCTCGCCGGGTGACGATTTTCTGGCTGAGTACGCTTTGTTTGGCCAGAACGGCGACGTGTTGGCAAGCAATGTAGCGGGTCAGAAACTGGCAGTCCTGGCCGGGGTTTTACCGAATAATTCCGACAGCATCGCTATTTCGCGGTACACCTACGCGGATGGCAGCACCGCAATCTTTCACTGGCATTACCGGGCCGAGTTTGTCAACCCGGTGCTACGCGACATCCTGCCGCCCTTTGAATACCTGTGGCTGGCCACACTTGGTGGGGCCTGGGTGCTTTGTCTGCTGTTTAACACCCTGTGGCTCCGGCGGCGTCTCGCCACCAAGCTGAAGCTGTTTGGTGAGGTGAGCGAGAAGGTCGGCGCCCAGGAGCTCGATTTCGCAATTCCCCACGCGGGCATCCGGGAGTTTGACCAGGCGCTCGATGCGATGGAACATATGAAGGAGGCCTTGTTCAGCTCCCTGTCCACCCAATGGGCGGCACAGCAAGAACGCGAGGCGGAAATAGCCGCACTCACGCATGATTTAAAAACCCCGCTCACCCTGGTGGGCGGCAACGCCGAACTTCTCCTGGATGAAAAACTGTCTGAGCACAGCCGCAAAATGGTCGAAACAATTGTATCAAGCAACGACCGCGCCAAACAGTATGTTGCCAGTCTACTAGAAACCGCCGCCGGTGCGGATGAGGCATTTGAAAACACCAGCCTGCCCGCCATGTTTGACGAGTTTTGCCAGCGCACAATCGCCATTTCCGAAGCCAAGAAGATTTGCCTGCACACCCAAAACGGTCTGGCGGGTGCTGCGCTGATTCAGAAAGACCATTTACTTCGGGCCCTCGGTAATGTGGCGCAAAATGCCATCGAGCATACCCAGGCGGGTAAAAATGTCTATTTAGAAGGCCGCATGGTAAATGGCGGCTGGCAAGTCACTGTCTGTGATGAAGGCCCCGGCTTTAGCAAGGCGGCGTTACACCATGCAACCGAGCGCCTATGGCGTGGTGATGCAGCACGTGGTGCCGATGGACACAATGGTCTTGGCCTTTGGTTTGCCGCACGCGTCGCAAAAACACACGCTGGACAACTGGAACTGCGCAACGGCGATTCTGGTGGGGTGGTTACAATCAAGTTTGACTAAGCCGCCACACGTCATATTCTTTGTGAAAGTTACTTGAAAACAAAATTAATTAATTTAGTATAAAAAATCTAGTATAAAAAACTGGGGGATACTACGAAAAAGATAGGGGAAATAATAAATGGAGATTTTGAAAATCAATGATCGCGATAAAATAAAATATATAGAATTACTACTTATTGCCGATGAGCAGATCAGTATGATCGAAAAATATTTGTACCGTGGCGATATGTTTGCCTTGCGCGATGATGATATTAGGGCAATTTGCGTTATTACACAAGAGCAACCTGGCATTTTTGAACTTAAGAATATTGTTACCGTTCCTAAATATCAACGGAAAGGGTATGGACAAAATCTAATTGCATTTATTGTTGATTATTATAAGCAGTTTGGTAGTGAGTTATCTGTTGGAACGGGTGATAGCCCGACGATCCTTCGTTTCTACGAAAGGTGTGGATTTGTAAAATCACACGTTGTTAAAAACTTTTTTATCGATAATTACGACCATCCTATGTATGAAGATGGACAGCAGTTAGTTGATATGATTTATTTGAAAAGAAATCTATAAAACGCAGGTTGCGTCGCCCCATGACAAGGGGATGTTTCGCTCCCCATGCTGCCCTTTAAACTTGAAACATCCCTTGTCATTATCGTGATTCTATTGATTATTAAGTTTGTTATGCAGCGCTTTAATCGCTTCTGCCAATTCGACATCTTCGCCATTGGCAATGCGAATGGCATTTTGTGCAGTCATTAGCAACCTAATATCGGGGCTGACACCACCAATCCCATTCTGGCTATCCAACTGGATTGTTTTGTTCTCGTTTAACGATTGTCCCGATGGCCAGTGGCATCAGGGATCGGATCCGGATTGTCGACACCGACAAACATATCCCGCAATTTATTGGAAACCACAGAATCCGGATAGTTTTTGCTTAAGGATAACCCATTATCATCATCGGCCACAAGCGAGACCGACTCAGTCAGGGAAGAATCCGGTGTTTTATAGCTAAGCTGAATTTTGGTGCCAACTGGCGCTCGAACAAGATAGGCTGCTTTTTTAATTTCCAGGTTTTCGGTTGTTGCTGATGTTCCTCCAAAAAGGGTTGAAACATTGTCAATCGCCTCATTAATTGGCTGACCGTTCCAGGAAAGCAGCACATCCCCCGGACGAATACCGGATAGCCAGGCTTGGCTGGATTCATCTACCCAAGTGACAATGACGTTGCCATCATTGATTTTTGCCAAAGCCAGACCAAAACCACCGCCAATGTATTGATCATCGATTTCTTTGAGATTATTCATCCGCACATGTCCGTCAGGGATCTCATTCAGATAGGCTCGCAGACTTAGGTAATACGCATCAAAATCCTGATTAAGTTGCGCCTTTTCGATTTCGGCCAGATATTTCTGATGCAGCTTATCCCAGTTGATGGATTTCCAATCGGTAAAAGCATATTCTGTTGACAGGGTTTGATGCAATTCTTCAAAAGCCATTGTCCAGGTAAGATTACTAAAATCATCTTCTAAATCCGTTGCCGGAGTCGGTTTGTTGAACCAAGAGAGCGTTGCGATTACGACCAGAACAAAACTAACAATGACAATCAGTGTTCGCATTTCATGTTTTTTCATAAAAACTCCTTTATCAACATTATCAAGTTGTTTTTATTTTATCACAGAAATTTAAGTAAATTCAAGCATCGGTATTGATTCTTATTGCATTTTTTCCGCTAGCATTTTTATACGCTCCCGAGCGCTCTGCTTCGTTTTTGATACCCGTACAATTTTTAATATGTGCTTTGATTTTTTTCATCGCCCAATCATAATGACTTGCTGTCGCACTTACAAAATATGAACCCAAGGTGCTTCCGCCAACCCATTTATAGGTCCCTTTTGTAAATAGTTCTTCATTTGTAAATGCATCCGCTAACTTTAGAACATCCTGATGTGACTTTTCAAACATTTCTTTGGCTTGATCAAGTGAAGTGTTCTGGTGCTTTTCAAAAAAAGCCACATTCATCGCTCCATATGTTTTCCAGTTGTACGGGGCTGGCAAAAAAGGTCTCTCTTCGCCTTTCATATTGGAGTCCACCCAATTCAAAACAAGCTGATGCCATTCATATAGATGCACCAGAACGTCGCGAAGATTCTTATCTCTTCCCCAATGGGCTTCTTTTTTTCGGGCATCATCCGAAAAATCAAATGCTATCGATAATTCTTTTTCGGTCATTGAATCAATCAATTGATTCAGTTTTTGATAATTACTATCTGCTTCTGCCATCAAGCTGGGCTTAGTTGTTGGTCTAGCCATATTCATTTCTCCCTGCATTTTTAACTAATTGTAACATCTTAAATATGACAGCATAACGTCATATTATAAATAGTATTTCTTAAAGAACTTAAACTGGTTCTTCCTGAGCTTTGACATGTTCTGACCTATTTAACAGTTCCATTTGGTTTTCGCCGGGTTCGGTTCATGTTCAACTGCCATGCTGCGCAAAGCCGCTTCGATGCGACCGCAATCTGCGGCGGCACATTGTTCAATTTCGTCCCATAGATTGATTTTTTAAATCTTCTTTTCTAAATTGGCTATAGCCTTTGACATCACCCATTTTAAAAACGGCAGGATCCGGCTCTGGAATGATCATCAGAAACAGTCATGTAAAGTCTAAACAACCCCACCCTATCTCATGCTCCTGGGGTATCATCAGTGAGTAACCTTTTTCAATACGCGATGATAAAGCGGCATATCTTTCTCACTCCCAGTCACAGTTTCCAGTTTTCTGTCCCTGATCATTTCTTCAATGCGTAATGCAACCCATGAATCACAAATTCCAAGTTGGTATTTACCTAACACACGTCCGACAATCATCGCTTCATGAAATTTTTCGTCTTCCGCTTCAATTTCGCAACGAATAAAATCATCATAGAGTTTTTCTGACACACTAACCAACTGGCCATTAAGTACAGCTCGCAAAGGCGCGTTCTCTGCTTGAAGCGCCTGCCAGTGAGATGCACAACATTGAATAAATACGGGTGATACCGTCTTTTGAAAAGCAAAATACTGATACCATTCTTCTGGAGCCACTTCAGCCCAGCTATTTTTTTGCATGACATTTCCATACCCGTCAGATTCCCATTCGGGAAGTTTTACAATCACCACTTGTCCATTGTTTACGTTCCACTGATTAAACTGACTCATAAACCAGTAAAGTCCACACATATCGTCGGGCTGATTGCTATACCAGACCCGGAAAGTTTCTCCCGTTGCCGCACGCTCGCGAATTGTCTTCAAATCTTCAATTGCGAGATTAAATATTTCTTTCGCAACCTGATGCTCTTGATCATTCGGATAAACACTAAATAAGTGTTCCAATACCTGTTTCCGCTTGATACCGAGTTGATTTTCTGAAATATCTCCGATGCTCAGCAACAAATTGAATCCATAGATGTCCAATACTTTTCCGTCCAAGGGCATCGCATTATCCCTCGCCATGCGTTTCTTTTCCTCTGCTTCCTTCCTGGCCGTTTCAATTTCATCTTTACTTGGCTTACTTCCATCAGTATGACTGACAATAATGCTCATACACCCAACCGGGTATTTTTCTTTGCCGTAATGTTGCGCTATTTTAAGACTTCCACAAGCACTATCACTGAATAGGATATCTATCATAACCGGTAACCTCCAAATCTCTTGTCTGCATATCATAATAAATGGTGAGCGCTTTGCTTTCAATTTCCAGCTTTTTAACATTTGGGGCGAACTTTGGCATTGTTCCATCATCAGAAAGGAGCCTGCATCCTGATGCCAGGAACCTAATAAACAGCAGCAATTTTGAAATTTAAATGCTGCTATTTAGAAAACTGATGGTAGCCCTTTTCAATGGCCACGATTTTATCATAGAACATGGTATTTACCGGGGTCTTGATCCCCCCCATTTAGCATAAACTCAGACCTAGTCTGTACTTAAATTTCAAGAATCAACCGGTTTACCAACAGCTTAAAAACTGCTGCCCGGTTGTTTCAAAAATTCTATTTCAGCCGGATTGGATTCCCGCTTCAGGATCTCATTACGATGGGGAAAATGTCCAAACTGATCAATGATCTGCTTGTGCTTTATTTCATATTCCAGGGTTGCCGGGTCGCCCAGTGCTTCAAAAAGCGACAGGGCGGCCTGATGGATGTCTGCTGCTTCTGAATGCATAAACGGCATGAGTATAAACCGCTGCCAAACCTGTGGCAATCGGTTGAAATCAGGATGGCGAATGGCTTCCTGAGACAGCACCAGGGCCATTCCATCCTGAGCAAAAGCCTTGGGATTATCGCGGTTTAGATTTCTGGAAAACTGATCCAGCAGAATAATCTCGGCCAGCCGTCCTTCGATGGTATCCCGCCAGTCAGATAAAAGGCCGTTGCAACCCGCAACCCAGTGATCATAAAAATTTGTTTTAATTGCCACGTCAAAGGTTTGATTTTTCTGAAACCAGAAGGGCTGATTTTGGGGATCAAACCAGAAATCCAGCACTGCTTTAGCATCGGGATGGATGCCCTGCGACGATGAAAAGACCTGGGCCAGAATTTCGGCTTTCAGGCTGGCACAGTCCCGATAAAGAGCGTTCGCCTCAGCCTGATATCGGTTTTGAAAATCTTCGTCATGGATCAGCCTCAGATTAACATCAATGCCAGACTTTGATGCCGCTGCGGCCGCCTCAGCCAGATAGGCCCCGCCAACCAGATCCCCCAGTACTCTTGAAAAACTGCCTTTGATCACTTTTTCGATCTGATCAAGCAGACGGTGACAATGTCTGAGAATCTCAATAAACGGTTCGGTGGCTCCTTTCATCGCAGTTTCATACGCTTCCCGATCGCCAGCCTTATTTTTTGCCGCTGTGATAACTTTGCCGTAGGCCGTCATATCCACATCGGCCAGTATCAGACAGGCCTGGCGAAGCTCGGCGCCCATCGTAATGGATTCCGCCAGTAATGGGTTATCCCCACTTTTTCTGAGACTGCCATCACAGGACATTTCCAGCAGAGCTGCTGCCATCGCCGCTGCCGTTGCTGCCGCACTACCCGCTGCTGGTCCCGGAAAATCACAAACTGACATTTTTGTCAGATAATCAGCTACCGTTAATTCACTAATTTTATACATTTTAATCTCCAATCGATTGTCTTTACATAACAGAGAAACCACTTGCCATTTTGATTACCTTAAATTATTAAAACCTGCTTGGTCATTTTGAAATTGATCAGTGGAATGCCTCATCTGACTACTGAACTGTCAGCCCACCGGTCATTTTTGCTTTACACGTTTCGTTTGTCATAAAGCAATCTCACTGGATAATCGAATGGCTGTGAATAAAAAATTCTTCCTGACTGGGCTGATATTTTTTCTCCAGGCTTTCCAAACCCGCGTCAAAGCGCTCCGCTTCTTGTTCATCAATCTCGAATACAGGGCTTTGATGGTAAACCCATTTCCTTCCATCCAAGACTCCTGGTTTGAGTTCTTTTACCATCATTGCCGTCGGATAGGTTCCGTTTTCAAGACAGATATTATATCGCTTGCAACTTCTAAAGCCACGGCTTACGTAGTTATTCGGATTCCCAAATATTACAATCACATCATAACCAAGTGCGGCAGCCTGTTCAAAGGAATACTCGATTAGTTTTTTTCCATATCCCTTTCTCTGATACTCTGGCAAAATGCAAACTGGCCCGAACGTCAGGATATCTTTTTCTGCCCCGGACTCATCAAGCAGTTTTGCTTTCGTATACATGATATTCCCGATGATCTGATTATCAACTTCAATCACCAGATCCAACTCTGGCAAAAAATCTTTGTGGGATCGCATCACGTGAACCAAATAGTGTTCATTACACCCCGGAATATATAAATTCCAAAAAGATTTCCTGGTAAGTTCTTCTACTCGCTGATAATCGCTTTCTTCTTCATTCCTAATCTTAATTACTTTGTCCATTTATATCACCATTCCTTTCATTCTTCTTTAACGGATTCTCCACGTCTCTTTGTCATGTTCTGCCTATTTAGCAATTCCAGTTGATATTTCGCCGGGTTCGGTTCATTATACCGCTTAAGCCACCGGATTTCCCTCTATATCACGGGCAGCGACTTTTTATTATAGGCGATTGATTATCGTCGCAACAAATTTCTCAACACCTTGATCAATCATATTGATCAAGAGCGCCTGATCTTCAAAATCAGGTGTGCATGTCAATATCCATTCTGCGATAGCATCCTGATTATTTTTATCATGAAATACATTTATTTCATCTGAAAAACTATCAAGTATCGATTCATGTGCCCTGGCAATATCGCGGTTCCGCGCCGAAAGCCATACCTCAAAGGACCCTTTTTCATGTAAATACACAATCGCAATTTTTAAACCCTGATCTTTTAATGGCTTTGTACTCAAAGAGAAATAAGACATATCCAGATATCCCTGATAGATGCTGCTGAAATCGTAGTGGGGGTATTTTTTAATAAAAGCGGCTCTTAATTTACCCATAAACGTCAATATCCCTTTGTATGCAATTTGGATTTCACCTTGCTGCAACTGCTGCGTATACCCCGCTACTCGTTTATTAAGCGTTTTCATTCTTTTGCCTCCAACAAATTTTATTTAGCTGTTTTGTCATTATCCAGTCGCGCCAAAAAGCAATAATGCCATACACATTAAACTAATCGCCACTCGTTTCATTGTTTTCTCCCTGTTTATTAATAATAGATTACCTACGCATTTCTATCGCCAAGATTCAATCACCTGTTCCACTTTTTACTCTATGACCTCTTTAGCAATTCCAGTTTATTTTTGCCGGGTTCGTTTCATGCTCCACTGCTATGCTACGCAAAGCGGCTTCGATACGACCGCACTCTGCAGCGGCACATTGTTCAATTTCATCCCAACTTGCCGCTGTCCCGAGCTGATCATAGGCGACTGCCAAGGCCCCATAAAAAGCCAAACCAATACAATGCCGGGCGGAATGAATGGTCGATGCTGATTGACCGATGGCCCGGGCCGCCGCTTGCGCCACCGGATTCCCCTCTGCGTCACGGGCAGCGCCATGGCAGGCGAGGATTTCCTTTTTTGCCTGGGGCAGTTTGATCGTCCCAGACAACCATTCGCGAGCCGCCTTCAAAGCCTGCTGTGGTCGCAGATCATCCGGGTAGTCCCGCTCCCATAATGGCTGCATCACCGCTTCACTATAAGCAATCGCCCAGTTTGCAAGGGTTTCTTTACTCTGGGTTTCAATTAACGACATCAGCGATTGAATATACGGAGCCATCCAGTCACTGAGCATCTTTCTCGTTTTCGGCATGTTTATTCCCCTCTTTTTAAACAGACAGTTCTCCCATATTCTGGTGTTCACTGTTCTAGCTCAGCACATCAGTAAGAGGTGCATCACTCCATCGGATTTTTAAATAACTCTCCAGACAGCCATCCTGGTTTTTGCCTCAGAAAAATCAAAAAAACTATCACTTCGGGTCATGTCAGCCTATTTTATTACTGCACGCGATCTTGGAGCAGCAAATTATAATGCTTTATCATCGGCACATTCACCTTGAATTCTTCTGCAATCGCCAGTAGATTATCGACAAATAGCTCCTTTTCGTTCTTCTTTAACGGGTTCTCAAAATCTCTTTGAAAAGATGTTTTTGCCTCAAATGGAAATGATTTTGCCTTATCCAGCGAACGCATTATTTCTATTTCTTCAAATTCGACCCCTTTCTGAGAAGCTAATTCGACAATTTCGGTCATAATCGCTTTCACATGACTCTTTAACTGATTATTCTCATAAACTTCTCCTAATGTCTTTCCCGTTGCTGAAGTCACAATTCCATACGCCGCAATAAACAAATATTTTGTCCAAATCTCCAAATCAGGAATTGGCAAATAATCACAGTTAATACTCAATTCTTTAAGGATTGCCGCTGTTTGAACAGCCGCCTTTGCACCCTTGATTCGATCATCTCCAAAAATAATCCGCCCATTCCCACCCTTTTGTTTAATGACCCCAGGTTCCGCTACATGGGTTCCAACATAGACGCAGGCCGGCAAAACAGCCCCCTTATCAGTATCGATCCTTATTCTTTCGGGAATATTAATGCCATTCAGTAACGGTAGAATAACCGTTTCCGCTGTCATGACACGATTCACATCCTGAACCGCTGCCGCCAGATCATATGACTTCACACACATTAAAATCAAATCGGGTTGTGGGATTTCAAGAATATTTTGGGTCGCCATATCCGGATGTACTACGACGGTTTCATTTTCACCAATTAATTTCAATCCGCTTTTTTGAATTTTATCCAAGTGATTGCCCCGGGCAATCAAACTGATATGATAATGATTGTCGCTGTTATTTGGGATCATTTTTGCTCCAAAATATCCACCAACCCCGCCAACTCCATAAATACAAATATTTTTCATTAATTTTCTCCCTCTCCCTCGTTTGTTTTAATATCGGGGCATGACAAGGGGACGTTTCGTTTGTCATACTCGTCATTTCACGGCCCGCTCCACCATCATCTTGCCCAGTCCCAACACTCGGCTCAATTGACGGATACTGCCACCGGTTTCCTGCTGAATCTGTCGGATCAGCTGATTTCGCTTGTCTACTGACACTTCTCCCAGATTCTGGTATTCGGGTAACTATTCCCGCTTTTATGGGATTGCAGTAAATGTGTGGTTGGCCATCAGACAATAGGCATACAACTCAAAGCCGCCGATTTCTCTAGTTTTATTCAGCTTTTCCATAAAAATTGATCGATCCGCATCATCCAGAAAAATATTACGCCCATCCAGACCTTTCAGCATTACATGGTGAACGCCGGTTGCGCTTTTAACCCGGGCTTGTCTTGCCATTTCTGATTTCACCTCCTGCTTTTTTTCAAGTATATCATAGCTTGTTGATGATGATAAACGAAACGTCCCTATGTCATATGAACTTAACCTTTTGAGCTGATTAATCCGACTTTTTCACAGATCCCGAAACGTCCCGACGTCATATATCATGTGTAACACAATCAATCAACTTCGGAAAGAGACAAATTTAGTGATTTATCTGAACTGTATAGCATTTTTATTAATTAAGTCAATTCGCAACCATTTTCCTTCAAAGTTTAAGTTTCCGATCATAGCGATTTGATACACTCTGCTCTCGTCCATAATATCTTTTTTACCACCACGATATATTGAAGCTCTGAATTTCCATTCGCCATCTTTGTTTTGTGTTTTAAGGGTCAAAAGATAATATAGATATTCTTTGCCATCACTGTTTTTTCCATTTTTTTCTTTGACAGACAATTTTACAGTTCCATAAAAAATGTGTAAATCTGTTCCATCAGACTTATCAATCCAACCAGCTAACTTCTTTCTTCTAATAGCTTTAAATTTGCCCGCTTCTTTGCTATCTGGAATTAAGATAGGATTATCTTTAGCTTCACGACCTGTGGTACCAATTCTTCCTTTCACCCCATCCTTAGGAGCATTGTTGCAAAGCATATTCATCATTGCATTTAACTTATCTTGGACTTGATTATATGATAGGATCTCAACGTATTCTTTTACTAGCTTCTTAGAAGCATATTCAAAATTATATGAGCAATCTTCTAAATGATTTGCTGATGGGATTTTTTTTAAATGTGCACGCCTGAATGACGATTTATGAACAAAATTCAGTTCAGCTTTTTGGCATTCTGGACATAGCATAAATCCTTTATATGGAGAATAGTCGCCGTCATGCTTATCTACATAGTCGCTTACAATCTCTATATCACAAATATTGTCTGTTTTTATATAGAAAAATTCTTCAAAACTTTTGGTTTTAATAGTCATATCAGCACCTCCTAAAAATTGGGATTCCAATTATACTCAATTGCTTTTTCACATCTTCGTTTAAGATAAGTGTCTGCGAACCCTTTACATTTAGGGAATTTCATATAAACGTCATATTGAATTTGTGCAATGAACTTATCATTTCTTGAAAATAAGGCACTGTCTTCATCTCTACGAATGGAGTGTTATCATAAAAGTGCAGTCCCAAATTGCAAGGAAATGAGGTAAAATAAAAATAAAAAGGACTGACTAGTGATGAAAAAAGTATATAGTGCCGAAGAACGCTATGAAGCGTTGAAACTGGCAAATGAGATCGGCAACAAAGCGGCTGCAGAGCGATTAGGTATAAAGCTCGATACCTTGTACACGTGGATCAGCAAAGCTAAAACCGGAAAGGTTGGTTATTGTGATAATCCAGGGAATATCCCAATAACAGATCCCAATCGTTTAAAACAGCTCGAAAAAGAGCTT
>NZ_AXAC01000043.1 GCF_000472665.1 Acetobacterium malicum subsp. dehalogenans DSM 11527
GGAGCCCCGCCAACAATGACTTTTAAATCCGGGTAAGCCGCTTTAATGGTTTGAACGGCTTCTTTTAAAGCTGGCATGGTCGTGGTCAGCAGACCAGAACAGGCCACCAGTTTGACATTGGTGTTATCTTTAACCGCCTGAACAAAGGTATCGGCCGGAACATCCACACCGAGGTCAACCATATCAAAACCGGCACTTTCGATCATCATCGAAACCAGATTTTTACCGATGTCATGAAGATCGCCGGCCACCGTACCGATNACACAGGTGCCCAGTGAGGCNGAACCGTCGCCGGCCATCAGCGGTTTTAANACTTCCACGCCTTTTGACATGGCTTTAGCAGCAATCAGCATTTCTGGGACGAAAATGTCGCCGGAGGAGAATTTTTCCCCAACCACGCCCATGGAATCGACCATTGCCTGGAGAATTTCACCTGGGGCACTACCTTCGTCCAGAGCCTCCTGGACCAGTCCGGGGACCAGTTTCGACTTTCCGGCTTCGACCTTTGCTTTGACTTCTTCAATTTTTGACATGTTTTTTCCTCCTGTTTAATATCCAATTTATTTGTGATACCAAGCCGATATCGCTTGCATTAACGATCTCACGTGTGTGCGTGCAACCACTAATTTTCCAATTAATTCAGAGCATTTCCCTAATCGGGTCCAAACAATCATCCCCGGCTAGTGACAGCGATTACATCAATCTGCCGACACCATTGGCCCTAAATTCTCTAGGCATATCGCTTTTCTATCCTTGACTTAGACAAATTTTAAATCAATTTAAAGTTTATGTCAACCTTTATTTATAAAAAAGTTATTTTTTACTAATTAGTAAATTAACGCCCTTTACAAATCATCTCTGAGCCACTCAAAATCTCACCCCGCATCAAAGACCAAAAACTCCTCCTATCCCGACTGGCGATTCTATCGACGGGATAGGAGGAGCACTTAACTTTCCAACCTAAATTATGAGGTTTTCAACCCCAGCTTATTTTAATTAAATAACACACAGCCAACATAGGTTAGGGTGTTCGGTCCGTAGTAATAATCTAGATTATTTAATTTACACAGATCACTGACAAGTATCCCAAAGGCTTCCATGGATGAGAATGCCTTCTCGGGAAAGCGACACGATTCATCTGGGTAGGTGCATTTATCACATAGTGAACAGCAGCCATCGCCCAACGGCAGTATGTCGACTTTCATCTCAAACAAGTCATCGACCAGCCGATCAAAGCTGGCGTTGTGTTTTTCCTTGGTTTCTTCCATCCCTTCAAAATCAAAACTGTCTTCCAGTTCGCCAGTGGTTTGAACAATCACCCCGTATTTATAATTTTTAACCTTTGCTCCACATTCGTCCAATGTTCCGCAACCCGGCGGACAGGCCCAGTTGGTATCATAGATCTGACACTTGTTGTCAGCACACATCTGTCGGACTGCCGGATTTAAATCAATCGTGGAAACTTCAAGCTCAGCTGCTCTGGTAAACCCACTTTTATTTGCCAGATCCAATACTTCTGTTAATTCGATCATTTCAATTTCTCCGCTTTCTGTGAGAATATTTTAGTCCTCACTAAATTATTAACCATTCTAGCACATTTTTTCGTATAAATATAGCCTTTTCTCAAATACCAATGGCAAAACTCCTATTTAAATAAATTTAACTTTTAAATTGGCCTGGCTGATTTCAGAAATCAGTCCCGTTCACTTACATCAGCAGATAACTGATCAAGGGAATCGTGATCACCGAAGCCAGAGTCGTAATAAATACTCCTTTAGTCGCCAAGGCGACATTATTTTCATAGCGGTTGGCAAACAAAACCGAAGATGTGGCTACCGGCATGGCAATAATGACAATGATGATTCCCAATAAGTAGGGGTTAACAATCACATTTTTTAAAATTGCCCAGGCCAGCAAGGGCAGCATAATCTGTTTGATGATCACATAGGGATAAAGCCGGATCTCAGTAAAAACACTCTTAACCGAAATGCCCGACAAGGCGATACCGATGACAATCATGGCTAGCGGTGTGGTGGTGGCGCCGACGGTTTTTAAGGTATCGTTGAGCAGTTCCGGCAATTTGAGGTGGGACGCAAACATGATAACGGCAGCAATTGAAGATACCATCCCCGGGGATAAAAACTTTTTGAAATCCAGGGCATTTCTTCCTTCCTTTGACATCAGCATAATCCCAAGGGTAAAGTTGCTCACATTGAAAATCAGATTAAAGATCGTGGCATAAAAAATTGCGCCTTCTCCGAAAATTGATGCGATCACCGGAAAGCCCATAAAACCGACATTAGACCAAATCGTCATATACATGTATAAATGTCGATCTTCTTTTTTTACCATCAGTATTCTGGCAATAAAATAGGCAACAAACGGCATCACCACATAAAAAAGAATTGAGATGATAAACATCATCATTATGTCTTTACTATCGTTATCCGCAGGCATCGTTGCCACCGAAGCCAGCATCATACATGGCAGGGTAATGCTTAAAATAAAATTTGACAATTGTGATCCAAAATTCGGACTGACAACCTTTTTCTTTGCGGCAATATATCCTAATGCCAGAATCAAAAACAGTTCCAGCATCTGGTTGACTACTAATTTAATGTCCATCGGCCTTCTCCTTCAAATAAAAATAGGCTATCATAAGCTTGGTTTAAATTCAACCCTGTTCTTAGCAAATGCTAAAGTTTGCAACCGTTTTTTCTGATTCGATTAACCTGCCTTGTCCCTTATCCTCACTCTATTTAATCGGTCTTTCACTGGTAAGGCATTTTAAAAATTTTTTTTTTAAAAACGAGAAATAAATTACACATTTATATGATTTTCTGCTACAATCAATTTTAGACGGGTCAGCATGGGCGATGCTGGACCTTAGATCTGATTTGTGAAAAATTCGAGGTAACAATGAGAAAGAAAACCACCCCCAAATTAAGAATAAAGAACTTACCCCGTTTCCTGACATTATCTGCTATGAGTCTTATTCTTATTGTCATGATCATCATGTCTTTGTTTTTTTTAATGACAAAAATGACTGAGCTTTTCAACACTCAAAAACAAATCCTCCAGACTTCTTCGGCTGCTAATTCAGCTGAATCCAATGCGCCTAAAGCCGAAACAGCAACTGTGAATAATAACAATCAGAGTGCCAAAACCAATACCGCAACAGCAACGAATGATGCGGATCCATTGGCTGATATAAAGTCCCGACTGCGAAGTGGTGACACGGCCGGCATCAAGGTTGTCTTTCTAACCTTTGATGATGGCCCCAGTGAAAATACTGATGAGCTTCTCGATATGCTTAATGAGTATGACGCCAAAGGCACCTTTTTTACCACTCTTCACGACAACGACAATGCCAAAGCCATGTATCGCCGAATTGTCGATGAAGGCCATACCCTGGCCAATCATACCAGCAGTCACGACTACGGTCTCTATAATAACCCGGACGCATTTTTTGCTGATGTCGATGAGCTGGATCAATACCAAAAAACAATCACCGGTCAAACCCAAACCAGCCACGTCTTCCGTTTTCCAGGCGGTTCAACAAACTCCAATGAAGCCTGTGTTCAAGGCCTGGTTGACCGGGGCTGGAATTACAGCGACTGGAATGTTTCTTCCGGCGATGGCTGTGCTGATCCGCCATCAAGTGATGTCATTGCCCAGATGATTATTGAAGGCTGTCGGGAAAATGATGTTTCCGTTGTTTTGTCTCATGCTGAACTCAAAGACTCCAGCCGGGCAGCGATGCCAATAGTAATTGAAACGCTTCAGCAGGAAGGTTATACCTTCTTGAATATGGAAAAGGATTATAACTATCCCCGCCATTTAGAGGTTTAATAAACTGCTTCGACCATAATAGTCCGTTCGGTTTAGTCCGTAAAAAACCCACCGTTTTTCACGGTGGGTTTTTCATTTTTGTCTGGCTCTCATCGCCGCACTTTCGTATTGCTTATGACGGTACATGTCATCTTCTGCCTGCTTAAAAATTTCTTCGATATCTTCTGTTTCTTTTCTCTTAGTTTCATATCCAAAGGAAATGGAAACATCCAGTCCGCCAACTTTTTCCGCTGCCGCCAGTTTCTTTATCTTTTGGATGATTACTTCAATTACCTGACCCTCTGTTTTTGGTAAGATCACAATAAATTCATCCCTACCAAGCCGAGCCACAATATCGTCTTTACGACACACCTGGCTGATAATCCGGGCGGTCTTGATCAGCAGCTCATCCCCCATCAGATGTCCCAGGGTATCATTGATTATTTTTAGTCCATTGACATCTCCCAGCAGTAACGTTAATGGCAAATTTTCTTTTTTATCGAGATTTACCAGTTCCTGTTCATAATACCGGCGATTATAAAGCCCAGTTAAGTAATCATGATAGCTGAGATATAGCATTTCTGTTTCAATCCGCCGTTTTTCATTAATAAAACGGGCCTGCAGCAAATTCTGAAAGGCCAAATTTGACAGCTGATTAGCAATTGTATACAATAGTTTCGCAATTTTCTCAAAGCGCTGGAGGGACATTTGGGGAACTTCTTGAAATGCCAATACTGCCTCGGTTTCATCCGCACCAATTTCCCGGGCATAGGCTGCCAATTGTTCTTCTTTCAAATTTTCATCCCGCACCTGGCCGATCAGCCAATTTGCCACATGCTTGCCACCAACGGTAATGGCTGCTCCGGCATCCCACAAGCCTCCGCTTAAGCAGCTTTTTATGATCGGACCATCCGTTGAATAAGCGCCAATGACCGTGTCTGAATTTTGGCAGTTTTCACAGCCCCTTACCGTCTCCCGGATAATGTCATGGCAAAGCCGGGTAAAATTAGAGGGTCTGGTAATCGGCGTACCATCAGTTAAGGTAATCAGCGATGCTACACCAGTGGCATCAGAAAACTCATCCTGTAATTTCTGCATCGTCTCTAAATCGATCAATTCGCTGAAATCAATAACACCGACATCTTCTGAGGGTCTGGTTAGTTCCAGCATCCGTTTTTCCAACTGTTGTTCCAGTCTTTTTCGATTTGTAATATCCCGGGCTGCTGCGTAGACCAGCTTTCCCCGGGGCCGTGAATTCCATTCAATCCAGTGATAGCTGCCATCTTTGGCCCGGTAACGATTGGTAAAATTGACAACCGGATTCTGTTCATTCAGACGGTTCATAACTTCCCGGGTTCCCGGCACATCATCGGGATGAACAAAATCCAGATATTTAGTGCGGGTCAGCTCTTCATTGGTATAACCCAACACCTCTTCCCAAGCCTTATTCACTTTAACAAAATGCCCATCCATATCGGCGATACATAAAAAGTCCAGACTCAATTCGAAAAAATTATTCAACTCCTCCAATTGTGTTTTTTCTTTGGAGATATCAACGAAATGAGTGGCAAAAAAGCCCTTTTCTGGGGCATAAACGGTAACCCGGCACCAGATATTAAGAGCTGCAGTAAACTGTTCAAATTCTTTTTCGCCACCATTTAAGGCAATGTTTCCATAAAATCCAATCCAATCAAAGGTGTCATTGACAATTTCCGGCAAAACCCGGGTGATTCGTTTACCGATTATATCGGCACCAATAAGCCCCGTCATTTTTTCAAAGGCCGGATTAACTTCGATGAATTCGTAATCACAGGGGTTACCTGTTTCATCACAGACAATTTTATGGAAAGCATACCCCACCGGAGAGTGTTCAACTACTGATCGATAAAAATTGTCATTCATGGGTTTCCCCCTTTCCCTTTTTAATTGTCTCGCATTTTTACCGGTACTTTTTCACTATATACCCTTTTGATTGAAAAAAATGTATCGTTTTTCTAATAATATCATAAATCCTGTTATCGTTTCGGATAATTTTTATCTGGCAAATCACAATCTTTTTGATTTGATTAATAAAAAGAGGATTCCTCCCCATCGGGATAAATCCTCTTTTCCTTAATGATCGAACCTATTTTTCTACAGTACGTCTAATCCCGCCTGGGCTACAATCATATCTTCTTCAACACTTCCGCCGCTGACGCCGATTGTGTCCCTTACCAAGTCCATCTTCGAAATATAAAGCAGTTTAAAAAGCTGCCTTGTAAATAGCAATTACATCTTCCTTTGTTGGGCATTTGGGGTTTCCGCCAGTACAGATGTCGGCCAGCGCCAGATCAGCCAGTTCGCTGAAATCTGCTTCTTTAACGCCAATTTCTTTAAGTCCTGATGGAATACCAACATCTTTCGACAATTGTTTGATCGCTTCAATGGCCAGCTCGTTGATTTCTTCCTGACTTTTAAATGCAACATCAACGCCCATTGCCGCAGCTACTGCTGTTAAACGATAGCCTACTGAATCCGCATTGAAGGCTGCAACATAAGGCAGCAGAATGGCATTGCAGACGCCATGAGGCAGATCATAAAAGCCACCCAGCTGATGTGCCATGGAGTGAACGATTCCTAAGCCACCGTTGGAGAAGCCCATACCGGTGACAAATTGACCATAAGCCATCCCATCCCGGGCCTCCACATCTTCGCCATTGGCGACTGCCTCTCTTAAACTACCAGAGATCGCCTTGATCGCCTCCAGGTTAAATAAATCAGTAAATCGGGAAGCACCTGCGGTAGTGTATCCTTCGATGGCATGGGTCAAAGCATCCATCCCAGTTGCTGCGGTTAAGGATTTCGGCATTTTTATCATTAAATTCGGATCATTGACGGCAACCGTGGCCAAACAGTTAGGATCAACAATAACCATCTTCAATTTACGCTCTTCGTCAGTAATAACATAGTTAATAGTCGCCTCACTGGCGGTCCCGGCAGTGGTATTGATTGCCACGATCGGCAGAGATTTATTGGCTGTTTTGCCAACCCCTTCGTAATCCCGCAGATCTCCAGGATTAGTTGCCAGTATGGCAATCCCCTTGGCGGTATCCTGAGGCGATCCGCCGCCGATGCTGACGACAAAATCGCATTCGTTATCCTGTAAGGCCTGAAGACCGGCATTGACATTGGTAACCGTGGGGTTTGGTTTAACATCGGAAAACATCGCATAAGCCACTTCAGCACTATCCAGCACGTTTAATACTTCCTGGACAATCCCGGCTTCAATAAGGACCTTATCAGTAACAACTAAAGCCTTTTTCACGTTCATTCTTTTAATTTCCGGAGCGATCAGTTCGATTGCACCGGGTTCCATAATTACAACTGGTGGAAAATAATAGGTTCTTGCCATTTAGAGCACCTCCAAGTTTTTCGCAACTGTAAACAGTTACATTTTCTTGTCTATTTTATCAAATCCTTGTTGAGATTCAATTGACACCGGCCTTCAAGTGTCACAAAAATGACACTTGGAGAACATTGTCACTTTTGTGACATAAAAAAACCAATCGTTATCCGATATCATGGATCTTGTCCGACAATCAGATAAAAATTGGCTTTATAAAAACTCTTATTAATCTACAAAAATAACAAATAGTGTCTGAGCTTTTCAGGAATTGCATCAATCAGCAATTTAGCAAACTCCGCCGGCTCCATGATCATGCCCTCAATGACCCATTTAAATGTCATATCCATAGAGCCCTGACAATACATATCCAATAAAAACTGATCATCCGGTTCCAGCGGTTTCCCGGTTTTTTGGACGATGCGGTTGGTATAATAATCTGTAATCAGCTTTAAATCATAATCAAAAATTGAATTACAGTCGCTGGATTTAAATGCCGCCGTAAAAAAATCTTTCTCCGCCCGAACAAATGCAAATTTTCGAGTCAATCCTTCTTCCAAAGTAAGGCTGATCCCCATCTGTTTGATGGATTGTTGGGCCAGTTTATCAAAATACCAATTAACCAGATCATACTTATCCTGAAAATAACGATAAAATGTCTGTCGTGTTAATTCACTTTGATCTACAATTTCTTTAACGGTTATTTTATCTAAAGGTTTATGTACCATCAGCGTTTTTATCCCTTTGGCCAGCCGTTCTTTTGTCCGATCATTTGCATCCATTGACATCCCTCTTACATAAATATTTTTATTTTTCTAAATTTAATCACCGATTTCTTTTCTCATGTTAATCTTATCCACCCCAGTAATCGATGTCAATGAAATATTTTACCGATTGATGTGGCTTTTTGGCAAAACTAAAAAGAACTCCTTTCTCTAATCTTTTCTTTTCGAATCGATCAGAAATCGGAGTTCTTTTTTAATAACAAGTGAAGTCAGCTTAAACCATTGGTTTTAGTCTGCCGCACCGCTTTTCTTTGTGAATAGTGTGTGTTTATCCTTTGATTTCTTTTTTGCTGATCAGATAAGCCATACCCATCAGTGCTAATAGTCCCATTGTAGCCATTAATGCATCTGAAGCCATGTCCTGAGTACCAGTTTTTGGGTTGTCAGATTTACTATGTTTCCAATGGCAACCACAATATGGTTCCAGGTATAAACAAGATGCGGTAAGATCTACATCTCCGTAACAAGGGCTGATCCAAACGCCTTCAGCGCCATAGATAGCTAAAGGATTAACTCCGCCTTGAGTACAAAGATCCAGGATACCATCTCGGATAACAACCCAGCTGCCTGCATACAATGCAGTTGCTACGCCAGTTTCAGTGGTCGATTTAACAGTTGTATATCCACCTTTAACGATCGTATCATCGCCGGCGCCAATACCCATGCTTTGGCCACTGACTGAATCGGTCATGACATCAATGTCTCCGCCGTTGATAACCAGATCATTATCTGCCCAAAGTCCCCAGGCTCCGCCGGTTCCCATATTAACTGCTTCAGCATCAACCCAACCATCATTGATGATTAAATCGCCATTTTCAACGTCAACAGCTGCAACATCGCCAACATTACCAATGGCAAACAGTTCATAATCGCCATCGTTCAGGACCAGATCGCCATCCATTACATGAATTGCAGATTGAGATCCGACTGCTGTCAATTCGCCGCTTCCACCCATGGTCAGATTTCCAACCACATCAATTGCACAACCATCAGCATTTGCAATGACATTCGTGCCTTTTAAGATCATGGAGAAATTACTTCCCATGTCAGCTGCTTCAACTTGTTTTCCAACAAAATTGTTGAGTGTCAAGGCATTGGTTACTGCATCATACGAGTAGTCAGCGCCGACAGTGTTCAGGAGTACATCAATAAATGTTACTGCGTCTCTCCATAAACCCAAGGCTGGAACTGCTTTAACCTCAATGGTTCCTTCATCAGCTGCGGTTGCAACTACTGGTTCTTCAGCAACTGCTACAACTGGTGCTTCGGCAACTGGTGTTTCGGCAACTGGTGTTTCCACTGCAGGAGCTTCAACTACTGGTTCAACCGCCGCTGGCGCTTCAACCGCTGGTGTTTCTACTACCGGCGTTTCAACCGCGGTATTTAACACCTCATCAACTGGCGCCCCCTCAACTTCTAAAACAACAAGCGTAGGTTCTTCCACTACTTCTTCCGCAGCAAAGGCTGATACAGGTACCAGCATTAACACCATCACCACAACCAGCAACAAAGCCATCAATTTCGACATTTTTTTCACTTCACTATTCCTCCTTTCAATTGGAATTGTTTGCTGTGTACATCACACCGCAACTGGTATGAAATTACACAGATATCACTACGATATAGTTTTTACCCTCTTTTATCATAAATAACACAATTATTTAAAAAAAATAAATTATTTAAATTCTTTTTTTGTTAATCGTTTGCATTCAGCCACATTCTCCAATCTGAGCTCCGTTATTTCATTGATCATTTCGCCTAATTGAAACTGCTCATAAAAGGGTGGGCGGTTGAACCCGGGGCGGCCGAATCTTTTGGCACCACCATGATCTGGATCCCTTCCAGCCGCAGGCCCATGCCTTCGGTTCCAGCACTTTCGCCGTTCCTGGCCCAGTCCATCCAGCCATAATTCTGAGCATGGACGCGATAATAAACATCATGTTTACCGACATCCACACCATCCAGCTCAATGCGAATGCCTTCCAGCCGCAGGCTCAGGCCGGTGGTTCCACTCAGTGCGCCATCGCTTACCATCGGTTGCCAGCCGATATTCTGAACATGGGTCTGATACTGGATTACCACATTTACTTCACTGTTATCCACAAGTATCTTAATCCCTTCCAGTCTTAAGCCCTGTCCAACAGTACCACTAATTTCGCCATTCTTTTTTGAACTCTGCCAACCCACATTTTGGACATGGGTAGAATAATAGCTATCCACATATGAAGATGGTAGCGATACAAATGGCCGGGTATTGGCATATGCATAGGAATCTGCAGTAGAACCGGAAT
The DNA here is from genome assembly GCF_000472665.1 of Acetobacterium malicum subsp. dehalogenans DSM 11527. GTDB lineage: Bacteria > Bacillota > Clostridia > Eubacteriales > Eubacteriaceae > Acetobacterium > Acetobacterium malicum. The sequence goes on from NZ_AXAC01000043.1 coordinate 10,290, forward strand.
ACCCGTAAATAGTGAGGTGTGGAATTGTACCAAAGACCTGCCCATCAAAGGATAGCGAGCTGTTTAAAATGGTAATTTTTGTCAGGGCATCACAATTGGCAAAGGCGGCATAGCCGATCGACGTGACTGAACTGGGAATAATGATGCTGGTCAACGCCTTGGCTCCCCAGAATGAACCATTTCCGATGATACTTAATCCGTTACCTAAAAAAACCGAATCCAGGTTCGGACAATTGTAAAATGAACGCATCCCCAAAACCGTGACACTGTTGGGTAAATTGACGCCGGTTAAGGTGCTCTTTTCTTTAAAAGCATCCGCACCAATTTCCAATACGATTTTACCATCAATGATTGATGGGATATCGACATTTCCACCACTGCCAGTATACGCTACAATTTTAATACCACCGGCAATATCATCATACCAATAATCCCCTGAGTGAACGCTGTCTGTCGAAATTTCTGGTAGCTCAGCCCCGGCATCAAGGATCTGACTTTGATTAATTATTCCTATCTCTTCATTCTCGTCCAATCTGGTATTTATATTTGAATCTTCGGCCATGACACCCATTGGCATCAGACTAATACAGACACTGAAAATAAGCAGCCCACTAAAGATTCTTTCTCGAATCCCTTTCATTTCGCAACCTCCTTTTGAAATCGATTATCCCAACCAATTTAACTCGCGAATCTTCAACCTGAATCGCTCCAAAATCGTCTATTCCAACTTCTTATATGGTCATCTTACCCCATCACCGGAGGTTTAAACCGATTATTTTATTTTAATTAAAGCCATACAAAAAGACCCGCTACCTGGTAACGAGTCTAACGAGTCTCTTGTAATTTACTTTGTTATCCTGATTAAATTTTCAAAAAAACTAATACAGATCTACTCTGCGGTCTTTAAAAACGGTCATGTTATTTCTGACTTTGTCCAGCTCCGTCAGGTTTATATCGGCGCTGATCAGCTTTTCTTCCGGGTCGGTTCCGGCATCGGCCAGTAGTATTCCCAGCGGATCAATAATCATCGAGTTTCCGGCATTCTGCTGATCTTTGACGGCTTCACCGCAGCCATTGACGGCCACCACAAAGATCTGGTTTTCGATCGCTCGGGCCTGGTTCAGAACCCGCCAGTGGCCAACCCGGGGCAAAGGCCATTCGGCGGGGACAAAAAGAATTTCAGTTCCGGCTACAGCCTGTTTTCGGGACCATTCGGGAAAACGGATCTCGTAACAGATGATGACCCCACAGGGTACCCCGTCAAGCGCAAAGGTAACCAGCTGATCGCCAGCACTGAAGCGCTTATCCTCGCCAGCAAAACTGAACAGATGGGCTTTATCGTAGTCGGCAATAATGTGTCCCCGCCGATCAGCTACATAACAGGTATTAAAATAACCCGCACCTTTTTTTGTCGCCACTGAACCACCGACAATATTGATCTTCAATTCCCCAGCCAGTCTTTTCAGAAAAGCCTGGGCCCGCTGTCCATCGATATCTGCCAGCCGCTCAGCCCGATCATCGGTAACAAATCCGCCGCTCCACATTTCCGGCAACACGGCCACATCAGCTCCAGCGGCAGCAGCCTTGCGAATCCAGGCCTCGGCACTTTTATAATTCTGTTCGATCTGCTTCAATGCGACTTTCATTTGAATAGCTGCTATTTTCATCAAAATCCCTCCCCTTCTGTGGTTACATTAATGGTGCCATAATTCTTAAAACCGACTGCCCCACCTTTTTCATAAAGGTGGTTTTTTCCCAATCAGAATAGCATACTTCGCGACTTACCTTGATACAATCCAGCAGATCGGCCTTAATATCCAGCACCGTCTGCGAACCAGAAACCCAGGTTCCGCATTCGTAATTCCAGGTCAGACTACGATAGTCCATATTGATAGAACCCACGATAGCGACCTGATCATCGCTCACCAACACCTTTCCGTGAACAAAGCCCGGTGAATATTCATAGATCCTGACTCCCTCAGCTAACAGATCGCCGTAAAAGGCCCGGGTGGTGGCATAAACCAATTTCTTGTCGGGAATACCGGGAGTAATAATCCGCACATCCACACCGCTACGGGCGGCCAACAAAATACAGTTAGTCAGATCGGTATCAAGAATCAGATAGGGGGTAGTAATATAAATATAGTCTCTGGCATTGGCAAAAAGGGTCATATAGGTATTAACCGCCGGATTTCTGGTATTCATCGGCCCATCGCAAAATGGCATTACCAATTCATTTCCGACTTCCGGGGTGACTGTCCCCCTAAAAGCGTCCAGTGGCGAGACCGCCCCGGTGGAATAATCCCACATATTAATAAACATCGTAGTGAGGCTGAAAACTGCGTCCCCTTCCAAACGCAGGGCCATGTCTTTCCAATGGCCAAACCGGACTTTTTCGTTGATGTACTCATCGCCGATGTTAATCCCACCGGTGATGGCCACTCTGCCATCGACAATGGTCATTTTGCGATGATCGCGAAAGCTGATAAATTTAAACAACGATGGCGATAAGGGATTATAAGGAATGCTCCTGATGTGATGGGCAGCACAGCTTTTATAAAAATCTTTAGGGAGCGTCGAGAGGCTGCCCATTTCATCAACCATCATCCGGATTTCCACCCCAGCTGCAGCTTTTTCATAGAGTGCCGCCATCAACTCATCATACATTTTTCCGGCGGTGACAATAAAATACTCCAGAAAAATAAATTTTTCGGCGGTTTTAATGGCTTCCAGATTGGCCCGATGCATCTCTTCTCCCAATTTTAGATATTCTGTTTTGGTATTTTGCCAAACCGGCAGATCACTGAGTCGGTACACCAACTCAACTTGTTTTTTGATCCCCTTATCATTAATGGAATCAAAAACTGCCTGGTTTTGTTCAAGTTTTAAAAAGGTCCGCTGATTGACTTCATCCCATCTCTTTTTTGATTTCCGGGGTACCCGCTGCCGTCCCCAGATAAAATAAAGCACAATCCCCACCGCCGGAACGGCCAGCACAAAAATAATCCAGGAAATTTTATAGGCAGCTGTTTTTTTTCGATAGACAATATTCAGCACCACAAAAATAGCCAACCCCTCAATTAACCAATAGGCATACACCGCATCTTCGGAAAACTGCAGAATAATTAATCCGATGATCGTCAATTGCAGTAAAATTAACACGACATTGATTAAAAATCTGAACATACTTTGAAAATGGTCCGACGAACTTCTCATTGTTACCTCTTTTTTCTAATTTATTCGATCAATAACCGGGTCTTACCAACGGCACCGACAATTTTTATCCGTTTTTCTGTTTTTTATAAATTATATGCCATGTTTGCATCATATACAACCGCTTGCCGTATTTTTTATCAATCCTCATCCTGGTTCAGCAATGCTTGAATCACCCATCTCCGAACCACACTCGCTCAGGGATCATTTTTTAATTATATTTAATATCCCCTTTTCATAAATAGCTAAAACCACTTCATCACATTGAGTGATTTTCATTTTTTGTAGGAATCGTGTAATTCCATAGCCTATCCAATAGGGTTTTGGCGTTTGAAAACGATATTATAGTAAATTTAATTATTATTACAAAAGTGTTGACAAAATCGATATTGAATATTAAACTTGATTATAATTCAATGTCTGAAGGAGGAAAACATGACAGCTCATTTAACTCAAAAAGAAAACTTTTTGCGGGTAGCCCGGGGGGAAATGCCGGAATACGTGCCGGTATCATCATTTTTCGGCCCTGATGCACCCCTGATCACCATGGCAGATCCCTGTATTCTTGGCGAATTTAGAGGACCTGGTGGTGGCGTCGATCCCTGGGGTGTCACCTTTGTAACCGGTGAAGAAATTAACTTTGCCGCCCTGCCCAAACCCAATGATTTTATATTGACCGATGTGACCAAATGGCGGGACGTGATCAAAGCCCCGGACTACCGCGGATTTGACTGGGAAGCCGCGGCTAAGGCCGACCGTAAAAAATACATCCAGGATCCCGACCAAACCGCCTTCGTTATCAGCGGATTCGCCGATTTATTTCAGCAGTTTATCGGCTTTATGGGCTTCACCGAAGGGCTTTGTGCCATTTATGAAGAACAGGAAGAGGTTGAAGAGCTGTTTGATTACATGCTGGAGCACTCTCTTTATATCACCAAAAACCTGCTTCATTATTATAAACCGGAAGGTTATTATCTGCTGGATGATACGGCATCAAAACTCAATCCCTTCATTTCGCCCAAGTTATTTGAAGAAATCCTGGTGCCCCGTTATAAAAAATGCCTAGATCTGGTCCGAGATGAAAACATTCCAATTTTTTATCATAACTGCGGACGCTGCGAAGATCTGATCCCAGCGATGGTGGATATCGGGGTAAACGTTTGGGATCCGGCTCAGGTTGAAAACGATCTAGTTGGAATGAAGCAAAAATATGGTTCAAAACTGGCTATCAACGGCGGTTTTGAATTCAGAATGCCCAGCACCTGGCCGGTGGTTGATGAGGAAGAGGTCCGCGAAGCGGTTCGTGAGACGTTTAACCGACTTGCACCCAACGGCGGTTTTATCTTCAACGGGATGATTACCTCGCTGGATTATTTTGATCGAAAGGTTCAGGAAGTCAACGGCTGGATTGCGGATGAAGCCAGGAAACTGAGCAAAACAGTTTATAACTAAAATGAAAGTCATCATCTTAGGCGGATTTCTGGGCTCCGGTAAAACCAGCGTATTGTTACAGCTGTCCCGATACATTGTCGGGGATACCCCTGAGAATTCGACCAAAGTCGTTATTCTTGAAAATGAAATCGGAGAGGTCAGCATTGACGACAGCTTACTGAAAAATAACGGCTATGCTGTAACCAACCTGTTCTCGGGATGCGTCTGTTGCACCATGTCCGGGGAACTGATTCTGAACCTGTGTAAAATCAGGGACGATTTCAATCCCGAGCTGGTACTTATGGAAGCTACCGGGGTAGCCTTTCCCGACAACATCCGCACAACCATCAACCAGTCGCTGCCGGAACTCGAGGTCTACATCACCTGTATCACCGATGCCAAACGCTGGTTGCGTCTGCTCCGGCCGATGGAAATGCTTTTAGAAGGACAACTGGCGGCGGCCGATGTAATTCTTATCAATAAAATCGATATGGTCGATAGCCCGACCCTGACTGCGGTGGAAGCCTCAATCCGGACCTTCAATAATGGTGCTGAATTCTTCAAGATCAGTGCCGCCCAACCGATTAATCCGATTATTTTGAAAACTGTCTTAAATCCCGAACAGGAGATCCAAATCAATGAATAGTAAACATCAGCACGACGAAAATTGCGGATGCGGATGTCATGATGACCATCACGATCATCACAACCATTCGGAACACGGCCATCAGCCGGAACCCCATCACCATNCCCCNCCTGCCATTATGGTGAAAACCCATGATACCAGTCTGGTTGGCTCCTACCGATTAACGATTGAGACCTGCTTTGAAGATGCTGTAACCATCCTGTCTGAGGCTCAGAAAAAAATTGCCGCTGAAATCACTAGCCTGGGCGGCATCATCGGGCATATCAAAGCCAATCTGACTGCGGCGGGCCAAAACTGTATGATTTCCCTCACCGAGGACGAATCCGACTTACACTATCATAACAGCCACCATTGTCAGGCCGAAGGTGTCGCTATTGTCTTTGGCATTGTTCCGGAACAATTGACAGCGATCCTCAGTACCATTCTGGGTCCCTATCTCAATAACTGATTACAGTTTTTATCGTCACCTTAGGGCTAAACAGAAGAAACCTGTTACTGCAGCATACCATGCTGTTTCCAGTAACAGGTTTCTCTTATTATTCCAGCAATTCCCGGATCACCCTGGGAATATCGGTATTATTGATATAGGCACCCCGAACCGGGTCGGCACCTACGGCATATTTTTGAAACAAATCGGCACCGGGCCCTTTGGCAAAAATGGGCACCAGCTGATTCGTATGCCCTTCGCTATTCCAAACCATCGTCGGCATATTACCTTGGCCATTATTGACAACCTCATTATAAACACCGGCGTTGCCAGTGAGATAGCCGGTTTCGTGATCGCTGGTGACAATCACCAGGGTTTCTGACCAACTGCTGTTGGCTTCGACCCAATCGCACACAGCTGCCGCGGCCTGGTTAAAATCAGCTTCTTCTTCGATCATCCGGCCACTCTGATTCTTACTGGCGGCCCAGTCAACAGCGCCACCTTCAATCATCAGGAAAAATCCCGCCTCGTTATTGTCCAGTACATTGAGGGAGGCTCTGGCCATTGTCGCCAGCGATGGCACCTGATTATTTATCGCGACCGCAAAAGGCTCGGCATTAAGATCACCGGCCCGGCCATACTGCAAGGTTGTATAAACCGGTGGCACCCCAATCACCCGGTCTGGCGTATCACCGCTCTGGAGGGCTTCAAAATCAGCCTTTGTCTGAATCAGCTGCCATGGTTCGCTGTCGCCATCGCCATCGGCGTCATTGCCCAGGACTCCTGCTTCAAGAGCCTCCCAGGTTTCTTTGCCACCGACGAATTGATAATACTCCGCTTCGACGGTACTGCGTCTGACACTATCGTCGTTATATAAGGGATTACCCGCACCCATGATCACGTCAACAGAACTTTCGCTAATCATTTCATTGGCAATCCCACTGTAATTTCTCCGGTCCACATCGTGGGCAACAAAAGCTGCCGGGGTGGCATGACTGAGTTCCACTGAGGTAACGACCCCGGTGGATTTGCCTTTCTCCTCAAAATCTTCAGTAAGATTTCGCAACTCTTTCAGATTCGTATCAACGCCAATGGCCCCATTATAGGTTTTCGTTCCGGTGGCCATGGCGGTGGCTGAGGCTGCTGAATCGGTGGCGCGGTTTTTCAGCTCATCAAAACTGTTCCAGATTGTGGCTGGATCATAGATATAGCGGGCATCATCCTCGGTTTCAATTTTACCGGCTGAATAGGTGCTCACATAATACCGGGTCGGAAAGGCTTCATAGACCTGGGTTCCCGCTTGCCCCGTGGTAAAATAGTCGGTCGCCATGATGTGATTGGCACCGCCGCCATCGGCGATCAACAGAATCACATTTTTAAAGGCCGCTGTATCATCCGGCGGTGTTGTTCCTTTGGGTGTGATCATCATGCGGATCGCTTCCATCCGATAGGAAAGACCTTCAGTCCCAGCCAGTTCACCATTTTTAACCCAGGTCATCCAGCCCCGATTCTGAACGTGAGCCTGATAATAGACGTCATAATTTTCCGCTTCGGTGCCAGTAAGGTTAATTCGGATCGCTTCCATTCGCAGTGACCGGCCGGAGGTGCCAGCTTCGGCACCATCGCTAACCCAATTCTGCCAGCCGATATTCTGAACATGGGTTTGATAGGTGATCCCTAAATCAGGGTGATCACTGACCTTTAATTTGATTCCTTCCAGACGCAGTGACCGACCCGTGGTGCCACTCACCGAGCCTTCCAACTGCCAATCCTGCCAACCGACATTTTGGATATGAGTTTGATAACTGTATTTCCCCTGAAAAGCCAGCATTTGCGACTCTGTTTCCACGGCGTTTACACAGGCTGGCAGAGGGATCAAACCCATCACTAATAACGCCAACAGCACAATTCCTTTTTTTGTCTTGTTCATGATTCCATCATCTTTCCTTTAATGGGATTTTTCTCCATGAATCAGTCAATCGGATGGCTTTTTTGATTTTTTCAAAACCTCAGGCCAGATTTTTGTAGAAAAAGATGGCCAGCTGGGTCCGATCCCGGAGATTCAGTTTTTCCAATATGACACTGATGCGGTTTCGCACCGTTCCTTCACTTAAATACAGACTCTCGGCAATCTCCCGGTTGCTGAGCCCCTGGGCCACCCGGTCGATCAGTTCCAGCTCCTTGTCGCTCAGATCAAAGCGGTCCGCCTCCCGGTGCTCAAGTTGATTGATTAAACCCGGAATCTTGGTGACAATATCCTGGCCAAAGACGCTTTGACCAATCTGCACCGCTCTTAGAGAAGGCACGATGCTTTCAAAATCCTGTTTAATGATATACCCTTTTGCACCCAGTTTAAGCGCTTTGATAATATATTCATCATCCAAAAAGGTGGTTAAAAATAAGATCCTGGCCGTTTGGTCCGCGGCCAGAATAACCGCGGCAGCTTCCAGCCCGGTCATTACCTCCATGCGGATATCCATTAGCAGCACATCCGGTTTTAATTGGCGGTATAAGGCAATCGCTTCTTCGCCATTGTGCCCCATTCCGATCACGTCAATATCCCCCTGGGCTTCAATGATGGTTCTTAGCGATTGGCATACCAGCCGGTCGTCGTCGACAACAAGTATTTTCATGATTCCTCCCGTAGTTATGTTTTTTTTAGTCATTTTTGGGCACCGAGATAAAGATCCGGAAACCCCGGTCAACGGTGATATTAACGTTGCCATTAAGGGCAGCCACCCGGTCGGTAATATTTTTAAGCCCGATGCCGGTGCCGTCATGATTTGCGCTACCGCTGCCGTTATCCTTAACCACCAGCTGGATCAACCCCGGATGTTCCCGGACAACCAGGGCAACTTCGCTGGCTTGGGAATGCCGGATGATATTTGAGAAGGCTTCCTTGACCACCGCCACAAAACAGTATTTCACTTCTTTATCCAGCGGCGACTCCACATCATAATCAAATTTGACCGGGCAAAACTCAAAATTTTTAATTAGCGTCTGCAGTTCCACCTGTAAGTCAAGTGATTCATCATGGAGATCATGAACGCTGTTACGGATACTGTCCATGGCTTCCGAAAGCGTTTCTTTGATCTGGATTAACCCTTCCCGGGTTTGGACATCTTTACTGATTGCCAGCAGCGCCCCAGTTTGCAGAATACTCCGGGACAGCATATGCCCGACATTGTCATGAATATCCCGGGCAATCCGGTTGCGTTCGCTCAGCGTGGCTAGGTTCAGTTCGTAGTCCTGCTTTTCCATCAGCATCTTATTCTTTTTTTCCAGCTGCAGGGCGCTTTCCCGGGTGGTGTCCCGGAGGGCGTTGTAATCTTGTCTCAATGTTTCCAGCGAAAGCGTTCGCCTTTTGAGAAAATAGGCCACCAGCATAAAAACCGGAATCAGCACCACCGAGGTGCCACTCACCGCCGTGAAGCCCGTAGCGGCTGGCAGCAGCGCCAGCATCCACAACCATTTGTAACGGGAAATCAGGATATCATAGCCGATTAGCGGTACAAACAGAAGATAAACCGGTTCAAAAAAACAAATCAGCAGATAGCCGCCAAACAATCCCGCCGTCACCGGCCCTTCTTTTAAATAACTTGATGCCGCGCCAAAAATGATTGCCACCAGCACCGGGGCAATCAGCAACACATTGTCCACAGTGGTCAGATACAAGGCCAGACAGAACCCAAATATAATCAGTTTATCAATCAGCTTATTCATACTTTACCAACCCTCATCAAAATAGTCTAAAGCATTTCACCCCAGCAAAGATGCGATTTTATCACTACTTTAACATAAATGGTGACATTTGTCATACTCAATCAGGAGGCTTATCACTATCAAAGTGACATCTACCGGTGTAAAATAAACCCATTGATAAATAAAAACGCGATTGCCCACATTACTGGGTTGCGGCACACATAAGGAGAAATTGTTATGGTAATTAACGTCAAGAATCTGGTCAAACGTTATGGCGATCTGATCGCCCTGGATCACTTTAATCTGGAAGTACAAGAAGGGGAAATTCTCGGCCTGCTGGGACCCAACGGCTCGGGAAAAACTACTGCTATTAATTGCATCTTATCCTTGCTTAAATATGATAAGGGCACCATTGAAATCTACGATCAGCCGATGTCCCCGGAAGCCTATGACATTAAACGTAATATTGGCGTTGTGATGCAAAACGTGGCGGTCTTTAATGAACTGACCGTTTATGAAAACATCGACTACTTCTGTGGTCTCTATATTGCTGATAAACAAACCCGCAAAAAACTGGTGGCCGAGGCCATTGATTTTGTGGGTCTCAATGATTTTACCAAATTCTACCCCAAAAAACTCAGCGGCGGACTGTTGCGCCGTTTAAACATCGCCTGTGGCATTGCCCATAAGCCCAAGCTGATCATTCTGGATGAACCGACAGTGGCCGTCGATCCCCAGAGCCGTAACAATATTCTCGAAGGAATTATGGCATTGAACCGTCAGGGCGCCACCATCATCTATACCTCTCATTATATGGAAGAGGTGGAACAGATCGCCAGCCGCATCGCCATTATGGATAAGGGCAAGATCATTGCCATGGGCACCAATGAAGAACTGAAGATGATGATCAAATCCGGCGAACATATCAACCTTGAACTGCTTAATCCCGAGCATCTCGATCTCACCGAAATTCAGGCCTTACCGCACATTATCTCCGCTGAAGTGACCGACCATCAGTTGGTCGTAAAATCAAGCCGGGGTAAAAATAACCTGATTGCGATTCTTGACCACTTGAAGGATCAGAATATCACGATCGGTAAAATTTACTCTGAACCACCAACCCTGAACGATGTCTTTCTGGAAATAACCGGCAAAGAATTGAGAGATTAGGAGGATACCATGTTTTTATTTAATTATCGCTATCGTCTCAAGTGCATCTTTAGGGACCGACAACTGATGTTCTGGACCTTTCTTTTTCCGGTTCTACTGGCCACCCTGTTTAACCTGGCCTTTTCCAACCTTTCCAGTTCTGATAATTTCCTGAAAGTGAATGTCGCCGTGGTTCAGAACCAGGCACTGGATCAGAACCCGGCTTTTACCGAGGCTATCGATGGCGCCGATGATCTGTTCGTTGTTCAATATACGACCAAATCCGCCGCCGAGGCCCTGCTTAACGATAATCAAATCGACGGTTATATCATTTTCGATTCAAAGCTTAACCTGGTGGTAAGCCAGTCTGGCCTTAATCAAACCATTATCCGTGAATTTCTGGATGATTTTGTCCAATCATCGGCTACTATCGTCACGATTATTACCACCAACCCTACGGCCCTCGATGGCGGGATCCTGGCCGGGGTTTCCAGTCGCAACGAATACCTGACCGCGGTTTCCGCCAGCCAGTCCAACCCGGATCCGGTTGTTAATTATTTCTACGCTCTGATTGCGATGACCTGTTTATATGGCGGCTTCCTCGGCGTAAAGGAAGTGGTAGCGATTCAGGCCGACCTCTCCGCCGTGGGGGCCCGGATCAATTTGGCCCCGACCAATAAACTGACCGTCTTCCTTTCTTCAATGCTGGCGGCCACCACCGTTCAGTTGCTGGAACTGTTGATTCTGCTGGCCTTTCTGATCGGGGTGCTGGGCATCAATTTTGGCGATCAGCTAGGCTATATTGCTCTGACCTGTCTCGCGGGAAGCCTCACCGGGGTGACATTTGGGGCCTGCATTGGTTCCATCATTAAACAAGGCGAGGGGCTCAAGATTGGTATCCTGATTGGTTCCACCATGACCATGTCCTTTCTAGCCGGAATGATGTCCGCTGACATCAAGTATCTTGTGATGACCAGGGTGCCGATTCTGGGCTACCTCAACCCGGCCAGCCTGATCACCGACAGCTTTTATGCCCTGTACTACTACAATACCCACACCCAGTTTTTTACAAATATCCTATTGCTGTGCGGTTTCACACTGCTCTTTAGCACCGTCACGTATTTAGTTTTAAGGAGACAAAAATATGCAAGTTTATAAAGCCTTTTTTAAAATAATCCAGAAAAACCGCGGTCAGATCCTGATCTACCTGGTGGTTTTTATGGTCCTGGCACTGTTGTTGACCAACACTTATAATCCGCCTCAAGATACCGATTTTTCGAAGGTTAAGGTCAATATCGCCTTTATCAATAACGATAGTGATTCTCAACTAGTCGCTGGACTCAAAACCTATTTGGATGAAAATGCCAATCTGGTGGATCTTCCCGATGATACCCAAAAGCTCCAGGATGCACTGTTCTTCCGTGAGGTGGAATACATTCTCCGGGTTCCTGCCGGTTTTACCGAAGCGATGCTGAGTGGCCAGAACGTCCAGTTGGAAAAAACAACCGTGCCGGACTCCACCAGTAACGTCTACATGGATCTGCTGATCAATAAATATTTGAACACCGCCCAAACCTACACCACCTACCTGCCCGGTCTCAGTCAGGCTGATCTGACCCAATACCTGGCCAGGGATTTGGCTGAACAAAGCGAAGTCACTCTGATCAGCAACGGCAGCCACTCCGCCAATGCTGAAAAATCGGGATATTACTTCAATTATTTGTCCTATTCGATGTTTGCTATTCTGATTCTGGGGGTCAGTTCGGTGATGCTGGTCTTTAATGATACCGATCTGAAACGGCGAAATCTCTGCTCGCCGATCCGATCGGCCACTATTAATTTCCAGATGATTCTGGGCAACCTCAGTTTTGCTATCCTAACCTGGCTTGTGCTGATCTCAGCCAGCTTTGTCATGTATGGTAGCTTCATGTTTACGCCCCCCGGAATGTTGTTACTTCTAAACTCCTTTGTCTTCACCCTGGCCGCTTTAAGCATCAGCTATTTAATCGGTAATCTGGTCAAAAGTCGGGGTGCGATGTCAGCCGTTGCCAATGTCTTTGCTTTAGGCACCAGCTTTATCAGCGGGGTCTTTGTTCCCCAGGAACTGCTGGGTGACAATGTCCTGACCATTGCCAGTTTTACCCCCACCTACTGGTATATCAAAGCCAATAACGAAATCGCCGCAGCGGTCAGTTTCAATGCCGACACTCTCCAGTCGATTTTCACCAGCATGGTGCTGGTGCTGGCCTTCGGGGTGGCGGTACTGGCCGTGACGCTGGTGCTGATTAAGCAGCGGCGGGTGGAAGCCTGATTAGGTTATGTTACTACTGATAAAAAAAGAAGTCAGCATCATTGCTAACTTCTTTTTTTATCTTGTTGCTGATCAGCTTCCCGATTAACCAGCCAGATCCCCACACTGACACAGGCCAGAGAAACGAGAATCCGCAAATTCAGAAACTGTTCGCCGAGAAAAATCCCGGACAGCATCACCCCAAAAACTGGGATCATAAAGCCATAGATGGCCACGATCCCCACCGGGTTGTGCTTGAGCAGGATCGTCCAGATGGTAAAGGCCGTCGCTGACAAAGCGGCCAGATAACCGAGCAGCAGCAGTCCCGGGATGGTGATCTGGGTGATCGTTCCGCCCATGGTCAAACCGACCACAATCAACACCACCCCGCCGATCATCAGCTGATAGGCGGTCAGAATCATCGCATCGCTTTTCTTGGTGAAGACCCGGGTCATCACCGCGCCCAGGGCCGAGGCAATGCAGACCAGAAACAGAAAGCCATCGCCAATCAGCGAAAATCGGCTGTCGATCGTTCCGCCGTTGAGCTGAATGATGATGACCCCGGACATTCCCAACAGGCAGCCAAAAATCTTGGCCCGGGTCATCTTTTCGTTTTTCAGGATCAGATGAGCAAAGAGAATCGCAAAAAAGGTTGAGGTGGCATTGATAATTGACGCCTTCACCCCGGTGGTATTGGCCAGACCGATATAAAAGAAAATATATTGGAGGGTCGTCTGCACCAGCCCGAGGCTGATCATCCGGCCCCATTCATCCCTCCGGGGCACCACGATTTTTTTATAGTAAACACTGGTGATGATCCAGGCGAGTATCCCCGCCAGGGTAAAGCGATAGCCGGCAAATAAGACCTGAGCGCCGGTTGTGTCGATATCAAAAAGCCCATAGCCAATTTTCACCGCCGGATAAGCACTCCCCCAGAGCAGGCAGCAAAGGGTTGCCAGGGCCAGAACAAGGGCCTTGTTTTGCAGTCGATCGGTCAAATTTTCCTCCTGTTGATGCTGTTTTATTTAATCAATCATTTTTTAAACTCATTTATTTAATCAAATCAAACGAGCCACCTCATTGGCCGCCCAGATGGCTGTCCGGATGTTTTTGACTGCCTGACTGTCGCCAATAATATAAACCTGGGGGTAGTTATTCTTTAACTCTTCATATAAGGAGTTGGTCGGTTCAAAGCCCACTGCAATCATCACATGATGAGCCGGGAGCAACCGTTCCTGTCCATTTTTTTCAATCACAGCACCTTCTTCGGTGACTGCTTTAAGTTGGGCGCAGGTGATAATTTCGCTACGATAAAAGACTAGTAAATCCCTAAGCATCTGTTTGTTGGCCGGGGCCATGGGAATGCCAGCGGCAAGAATATCCGGGGCTGAGTCGACGATGATCATCTTATGGCGATGCATGGCCAGATGGAGGGCCGCTTCACATCCGGCCAGACCACCGCCAATGGCTGGACAGCGGGGTCCAACAAAGGTTTTGTCAGTCAGTACATCAATGGCGTTGGTCACTTTTTCGCTGTCCATCCCCGGGAATTCAAGCGTCCGGGCTTCGGAACCCTGGGCAATAAAAAGGATCTCCGGATTGATGGCGGCTATTTTTTCTGGGGTTGCCGGTTCATCCAGTCGGATCTCGACCTTTAAGCTTTGCAACTGCATTTCATACCAATGGATCAGCTGCGGGTCAGCGGTTTTTAAGATCCGCTGACTACTGTATTTCAGCTTGCCTCCCAGCCCATAACTTTTTTCAAAGAGGATCACCTGATGGCCCCGCACGGCACTGACTCGGGCAGCTTCCATACCGGCCGGTCCAGCGCCGACTACCACCACTTTTTTCGGGGTTTTAGCTGCTGCAATACTGGACCGTAGTTCCCGGTTGCAGGCCGGATTAACGGTACAGGAGGCTTCCTGGCCGGCGATTAACTGCGCCAGACACCCGTCATTACAGCCCAGACATGGCCGGATCGCTTCGGTTTGACCATTTTCTAACTTGTGGGGCAGCTCGGGATCAGCCAGTAGGGGTCGACCCAGTCCCACCACATCCAGTTGGTCTTTTGTCAAGGCCTCGATAGCCAGATCCGGATCGGCCATTTTTCCAGCGGCCAAGACCGGTACTGCGACAACTTTTTTAAGGGCCTCACTGAAATTCAGATAAACCCCTTTGTCAAAATAGACCGGCGGATATTTCCAATAGGATGCCTTCTCTGTCGTATCAATACCCGCTGCCACGTCAAAACCGTCACAGCCCGCCGCTGCCAGGATGACGGCGGCAGCCAGGGCTTCTTCCCGATCACGGCCCTGTTCCACGAATGTTTCGCCAGGTAAGGCTTGCTGCGCCTCGACTTTGAGAAAGCTTTTCATTGCCAGCCTTAGTATCACCGGGAACTCGCTGCCACAGGTGGTTTTGATAGCAGCAATTATTTCCGTCACAACCTGGAAGCGGTTTTTCAGTTCGCCGCCATAGCCATTGCTGCGCTGATTATAGAGCGCCAGCGTAAAACCATCCAGCAAAGATCCCGTCTCGATTTCGACACCATCAAAACCGGCGGCTTTGACAATTTTAGCCGCGTCGGCAAAGGATGCCACCAACTCCTGGATTTCAGCGATGGTCATCGCATTGCAACGTTTGCTTTGTTCTGCCCGGTCGTCTCCAGCCAAACCAGCCGCCAGCTGGACAAAGATCTTGGCACCCTGATCGTGGATCTGCCGGGTCATTTCCAGACCCGCCGCGATATAGGCCGCGGGGTTTACTGCTGGCGTCGGATCAGTGCCTGCACTCTTTTTTGCACCAGAACCGGCCACCTCATTGGCACCAGTAATGATCAACCCCACCCCGCCGGTGGCCCGGGTCACATAAAAAGCGATGGCCTCATCCGTATAAGCCCCGTTTTGATCGACCGTCGCAATTCCCATCGCCGGCATAAACAACCGATTCTTCAATTCAAGCTTATTGATTGTGAATGACTCAAATAAAGCCCTGACCTTTTTATCCATCATTTCTCCCCTACCTTCTTATTTTCAGAATAACTTCATATTTATAAGAATTGAACAAAACTTAGACTGCTTGCTTTATTGCTGCGCCGAATTTGCGGATATGATCCACCATTTCCTGATAGGTACTTTTCATTAAATCCGCTGGCAACTCGTAGAGTTCGATGCTGTGTCGCAGCTTGACCATGCCGTTAGCCACGATTTCGTCTGTTGCCGTGATATCAAAATCGGCTTCATAAACTACCTTACAGTCAATGCTAGCATTGAATTTACTGGCCAGTGATCCCAACATCATCCGGGCCAGCTGATACTGCTCATCGATCACATAAAAATCTACATAGGTTTCCGGGCAATGGTCATCCCGTTTATCCTCAATCAGGAAGCCCTGGCAGGCACTCATCGAAAAGAACACCGGAATAGCATTGATTGCATCCACCAATTCCCGGATCCCGTCATCAATGTCATCAGGATTCCGTAAATAAGTCGCTTTGTCTGTTTGAGTAAAAACTGTGATGGGATTGCCGGCAATCCCCAAAAATGATAAATCCATCTTATCCTCGCTTTCATTAACTATTTGAAAATTCTGACTGGTCGGTTCTTGCTGGCAGCCGTTTTTTAGAAAAAGATCATCCCAAACCAGGTGATTACATTATAACCGTTTAAAAATGACAGGTTATGTTTTTCGCAGATATCCGTTACCGAGATGGCATGGCTTTCGACACAGGGATACATTTTATCCTGATGCTTACAGGCCTCATCCGGGTAGGCACATTCCTCACAAATCGCACAGGATTCGGCCGTGAGAATCAGCTTGTCCGCCTGTTCGCCAAAAACATTAGCCTTAATCTGCTCAACAATTTCGAGATGCTCGCATCGGGTCGCCAGCATCTCGTCCATATTGAGAATATCACTGACCTCCGAGATAGTGCTGAAAATAAAGGCATGCTCATAACCCAAACACCGTTCTTTACATTCTTCCAGCGTCCCGACGGCCGGGGGACAGGACCAGGAGTTCCCGTACTGGGGACATTCCAACTTACAGATGGTGCGCACGGCCTCATAAAAATTGATTTCTGACGGATCAAAAAAGGCATATTCAAAAATAGGATACTCAGTGATTTTCTTTTCGATATTTTCTCTTGTCATTATTTACCACCTCACAAATTGATTTATTTTATCATAACCGGGTCAAATTGTCCTGATCAACACCCCAAATCGCAATTGACTGGATCGATCGTCTCATTGTATAATGAAACAATGGTGTATGCAATAGATCTGATCGTGATACCTTTGTATCAAATAAAATAAATTTTAAGTCAAGTAAATTTAAACTATAACCGTCAAGAATGGAGCGTGATGATCGCGTCTCCATCTGTTTTCGTTTAATCGATTTCTTCTTACTTTAATCTCCCGAAAGGAAGCGCCTCCATGGTTAAACCCAAATTACTATTCCCGATCATTATCATCATGCTTTTTTTGCTGGGCGGTTGCTCCTCGCAACCCACAGAGATCGAAAAAAAAGCGGAACACGGTCTTCTTGATTTAACGCAATTCAATCTGAAAAATGAAATCATTCCGCTGGATGGCGAGTGGGCTTTTTACTGGAATCAGCTTCTCGAACCCGACAGCCTTGATCAGGGTTCCCTCAGCGGTTATGTCCCCTTTCCGTCGTCCTGGAATAAATATGAAATCGATGACCAAAAAATCCCGGGATCTGGGTACGCAACCTACCAGTTGACCTTTGTTGCTTCTGATAATGAGATTCTGGCGCTAAAGCTCCCCAAGGTCCGCACTGCCTACAAGCTCTGGATCAACGGCGAGCTGATCGCTACCGCCGGCACCCTGGGTACTACCCGGGAAGACATGGTGCCCCAATACCTTCCTCAGATCATCTCTTTTGAAGCCCTGCAGGGAGAAAATACCGTCGTCCTTCAGGCGTCCAATTTTTATATGTCCAGCGGCGGACTGCTGACTAGCATCTTCCTCGGCGGCGAAACGCGGCTGCTGGCAATGAGATACAATGGCTTGGCCTATGAACTGTTTCTGTTTGGGGCTCTGATGATGATGGGGGTGTATCACCTGGCTTTATTTTTCTTTCGAAAAAAAGACAGGGCGCCACTCTATTTTGGCCTGTTTTGTATTCTGGTAGCGATCCGAACCCTACTGATCGGCGAATCCTTCCTTTATTTTGCATTGCCGGATCTGGACTTTACCCTCGCCCGAAAAATCCAGACCTTGACTTATTATCTCGGGGTACCTCTGATTTTGATGTTTTTCAGGGCTATTTTGCCCGACTACTTCCATCTCTTTCTGACCAAAATTGTTTTGGTTATGGGAATTGCCTATACTACCGTGGTGATTTTTGCGCCCACCAATATTTACTCCACCATCAATCCGATTTACCAGATTTGGACTATTTTCCTGATCATTTATCTGTTTACGCGACTGTTAAAAATTGCCTTCCATAAAGAAAAAAGCAGCGGACTAATTATATTGGGCGGGCTGGCCCTGATCGCTACCAGTCTCATTGATATTATCACCCTTAGCCCCTGGATTAATGACAGCTGGCCACCACTGATAAGAATGATCTTTCAGGGGGATGCCAATTCTTCCACCGGGCAATTGATCTTTGCCTGTCTCTATTCCTTGTTGCTGGCCAAGAATTTTTCGGAATCCCTGGAATATCGAACCGTCATGGGTGAAAAGCTCATCAAAATGAACACACATCTCGATGAGCTAGTGCTTACGCGGACCAAAGATTTAACCGAATCCAATAAAAAGGTAGCACAACAGAATCTTGAACTGGAACAGATCAATCAGGAACTGCAGCTACTCTCGCTGAACGATCCCCTGACCGGCTTATGGAACCGACGCAAATACAAAGAAACCGTTGGTCTGGAATGGCAGCGCTGTCTGAATCATCAGAAACCTATTTCACTGCTGTTTATTGATGTCGATTATTTTAAAAACTATAACGATTTATATGGCCATGCCGCCGGGGATGAATGCCTGGTCCAAATCGGCGCAACCCTCAAAGCGACCTTAACCCGCCCCTCAGATATGGCAGTGCGCTATGGCGGAGAAGAGTTCGTCGTACTCCTTTCTGAAACCGGCAAAGAAGATGCCCTGAAAATCGCCCGGCTTCTGCTGAAACGAATTGATCAACTCGGTATTCTCCATCAGGGATCAGCCGTTAAAAACTGCATTACTGTCAGCATCGGGGTTGCCAGCCTGCTACCAGGCCATCATTCGCGGCATGAAGATCTCATCGAAATTGCCGATAAAGCCTTGTACCACGCCAAAGCCAAGGGTCGAAACCAGGTTGTTTATCTGGATGCTGCTAGCCACGATACCCCGGTTTAAGACCTTTCTAACATTTGTGTAAAATGTAAAACAGATAACCCAAACACATTTATCTCCCAATCCATTATCCCGCTGAATGGAGCCAGTAAATCACCCTAACAACAAAACTAGCTAGCGAAATACCCATTCACACTAAAAGTGCCGAAAAACAGCGACGAGCTGGATTATGGCACTTTTTTTAATTCAGTTCTGCCCATACCGAAATCGATCCCGGCGCTGACAAGAAGGTACCCATCCCCTCTTCATTGATTGTCACGATTTCCTCTCGATTACCTAAAGAGTCCTGATAATTTTTCCCCGCATGTTGCTTGCCGATGTACATATCTTTATAACCTTCATCACTATTTGTTACCACAACGGCCATACCGCCAGGATGTTCTTCATCACCTTCCCGGGTCCAGCCAATGCAGTTGGGATGATCGAGATAATCGTTTTGTTGGCCATAGGCGTCATTCATCCGTAACGATAACAATTTATCGATTAAATCCTGTTTGCCGGGAATTGGATTGTCTCCGGCAATACCGTAGTAGTCACCATAAAAAATGCAGGGCAAGCCACCTTCGCGCAATAAGATCATGCCATAAGCCAGTGGTTTGAACCAGTCATCAACCCATGATTCGAGGGCTTGTGATGGTTGAGAATCATGATTATCCACAAACGTTACCGCTTTAGTGGGATTTTTCTCCATCAATGTATTATGAAAAATTTTACTCATGTCAAAATTATTGCCGGCGTGGCTAGCCTCAGAAAAGTGCATGTGCAGAGCAACATCGAACAAATCCACATTGCAGGCTGTCTCCACGATATAATTTTCTAACGTGGCGTAACTCTGCTTCCAGTACTCCCCTACAGCATAAAAATTATCACTTTTTTTTTCGCGGATGTTTTTAATAAATTCATCAATAAATTCGCCTTCGATATGTTTAACCGCATCCAGACGAAAACCATTAACGCCAGTTTCGTCAATATACCATTCACTCCAACGTTTCACCTCATCTCGCACATCCGGATGATCATAATCCACGTCGGCATACATCAGGTAATCATAATTGCCATATTCCGAGTCGACCTCAGCATTTTCTGCCCAGCCTTTAGCGGTTCCTTTAATCATATAGATTGCCTTTTTGCCATTTTCCTGATTAAAATCAGTTCCTGAAAAATGGGTCCAGTTCCATTTAAATTCAGAGTATTTGCCCTGTCTGCCAGGAAATGTAAACTTTGTCCAGCCTTCAATCTCGTAGTCATCGGAAACTTTTTTCTGGCGGTTCTGGGGATCGACTTCGTAGGCAGGAAACCGTTCGGGCTCATCTGCTCCGGCTTTATGGTTTAAGACAACATCGGCAATGGCCAGAATGCCCTGATCATGCAACGCCTTAATCGCTGTCAGATATTCTTGTTTGGTTCCATATTTTGTCCGCACGGCCCCATTTTGATCAAATTCCCCCAAATCGTATAGGTCATAAATACCATAACCAACATCATTGGTTCCTGTTGCTTTTGTTGCCGGGGGCATCCACACTAAACTAATGCCAATTTCTTGTAAATGTTTTGCATCCTCTTTCAGTCTTTGCCAATGGTTACCGTCATCCGGTAAATACCATTCAAAATACTGTATCATTGCTCCATTTTTGCTCATTTAGAACCTCTCTCATTCTTATTCGTTGTCTCTTGTAGACTTACAGCTGCATTATACTTTTATATTTCCTTCACAGTATTTTCCTTACTTTTATTTACTACCCAAAACAGCGCAGAATAATATCATCCTAAAATTTACAATAAAAAAGCCGCATTTTTATGAAAACTGCGACTTTTTTATTCAAATTTTATTTATTGCCCTGATTCAATCAACCAAGTCTGGTAATCCTTCCGATTCCGTTCTAGTTAATCAAGTTTCGGATCGCCAGAGCTATTTCAGTGTTATCCAGATAGGCTCCCTTTAATGGATCGGAACCATCAGCATAGCTTTTTAACAACTCGGCACCAGCTCCTTTGGCAAAGAAAGGAACCAGTTGATTGGTATGATCTTTGCTATTCCAGGCCATGGTTGGCATCACACCTTTACCATTATTCACAACCTCGTCATAGACACCAGCGGTACCGGTAAGATATCCGGTTTCATGATCGCCGGTGACAATCACCAATGTTTCTGACCAGTTGCTGTTGGTTTCAACCCAGTCACAGACGGCTTCCACTGAGTTGTTAAAATCCATTTCTTCCTCAATCACGCGACCACTTGAATTACCATGCCCAGCCCAGTCAATGGCACCGCCTTCAACCATCAGGAAGAAGCCCTCGTCGTCGTTGTCCAGAACATTGAGCGCACCCTTTGTCATCACGTCCAGGGTTGGCACATTGGCATTGACGGCGACAGCAAACGGTGCTGCAGCCAAATCGCCGGAGCGGTTGTACTGAAGGGTTTCATATACTTCTGGTACCCCGACAACTCTTTCGGGGGTCGTTCCCGTCTGGAGACCTTCAAAAGCTTCCTTTGTCTGAATCAGGTTCCAGTTTTCGATTGTGCCATCTCCGTCAGCATCATTTCCCAGATTTCCGGCCGCCAGGTTATCCCAGGTGTCTTTTCCACCGACATAACTGTAATTGCTGTCTTCAACCGTTGTCCGGAGGGTTCCATTATTGTCATACAGTGGATTTCCGGCGCCCATAATGACATCGGTTTTACTGTCCTTAATCATTTCATTGGCAATCTCACTGTAGTTTTTTCGGCTGGCATTATGGGCGACAAAGCCAGCTGGGGTGGCATGGCTGAATTCAACCGAACTGATTACTCCAGTGGCCTTATTCAGCGCTTCAAAATCTTCGCTGATATTGACCAGATTCTGCGCACTCTCGTCAACCCCTATGGCGGCGTTATAGCTTTTTGTTCCTGATGCCATCGCCGTCGCTGCAGCTGCTGAATCGGTGGGGAATTTTGTCAGTAAATCAAAGCTGCCCCAGATTGTTTGCGGATCATAGACACTGGCAAGGTCATCTCCAGCACCTAATTCATTATGCGAATAAGTACTCATATTGACGCTGGTCGGAAATTGCTCATAAACCTGGGCCACAGCTTTTCCCTCGGTATAATAGTTCGTCGCCAGGATCTCATTAGATCCACAACCATCTGAAATCATCAGGATCACGTTCTTAATCGATCCGGTGTTAACTGGTGCCGGTGAGCCCTTCGGTAAGACCACGACCTTGATCCCTTCCAGTCGATAACCTTTGCCTTCGGTGCCTGACAATTCGCCGTTTTTAACCCAATTCATCCAGCCGGTATTTTCAACATGAACCTGATAATAAATATCGTAGTTGCTGGCTTCAGTTCCGGTCAGTTTAATGCGGATGGCTTCCAGTCTCAGTGATTCACCTTCGGTTCCGCTGACGGCACCATCAGTGACCCAGTCCTGCCAGCCTTCATTTTGGACATGGGTCTGATAGCCAATGCCCAAATTCTTGATGTCGCTGATTTTAAGTTTGATCCCTTCCAGCCGTAAGGATTTTCCGGTGGTTCCGCTAAGTGACTCTTTCGATTTCCAATCCTGCCAGCCAACATTTTGAATCTGGGTCTGATAACTGCAATTTCCTTCAAATACTAACGGCCCTCCACTGGCATTGGCCGTCACCTCTTCGGCCAACACTCCGGTGGTCATCTGCATCCCCAACATTGCGGCAATTGATAAAACTGCCATTCCGCGCTTCATTGTTTTTTTCATAACGCTCCTTTTCACTATTGTTTTTCGGCCTTTGCGACCGGCCCGACCCTTTGCCCTCAATGGGTCTTACGCAATCTAGCGATATTTTCACTCTATGGTATAGTATATCTCACTAATCAACCGCGCAATTGTTAACTTTGTTAAAATAAAGTTAATATTCTGGTATGTAATCATCCACAGAAAAACAATCGATGCGTTTTGTTATTTATGAACACTAGCTGACGTAGCTTCGATCGATTATTGAAACGTTCCTTCGTAGTCACAAGATTCTTTGGTTTAAATACGGGTATAAACAAAACAATGAATAAGATACTTGCTATTTAAGGAGTTAAATTATGACAACACCATTAAAAGGCGCCTGTCTCATCGGTCAATCTGGCGGACCGACATCCGTCATCAATGCCAGCGCTCTTGGCTGCATTGAAGCTGCACTTGCTTCGGAACATATCACAAAGGTGTACGCTGCTGAAAATGGTATCAGGGGTGTTTTAAGCGATCGATTATATATTATGGATCTGGAGGATCCTGATGAGCTTTCACTGATGAAGTACACCCCTTCCTCAGCGTTTGGTACCTGTCGTTATAAACTTAAGGATTTCATTGTGGATGATACGGATTACAAGCGTATTCTCGATACCTTTCGAAAGTATGATATCCGTTATTTTTTATATAACGGTGGCAATGATTCCATGGATACCTGCAGCAAAATAAGCAGTTATCTGAATCAGAACAACTATGAATGCCGGATTATCGGCATCCCCAAAACCGTCGACAATGATCTTTTAGGCACGGATCACTGCCCCGGCTACGGTAGTGCCGCTAAGTTCGTTGCCACATCCTGCATGGAAATTTACAAAGATGCCAAAGTTTATGGAACCGGTTCCATAACGATTCTGGAAATCATGGGCCGAAACGCCGGATGGCTGACTGCATCTTCGGCGTTGGCCACCTACAAAGGTCTTGGCCCTGATCTGATCTATTTGCCTGAGATCTATTTTGATCTTGCCGATTTCATTGCCGATGTGAGCAGAATCTTTGAAAAAAAAGGAGATGTTCTTGTCGCCGTTTCTGAAGGCATTATGGACAAAAGCAATACTTACATTTCAGCCTATTTTTCCGAGCTGTCCAAGAATACGGATGCTTTTGGTCATTCAAGAATGGGCGGACTTGCCGCTGGCCTGGCCAGCTTTATCGGCACAAAGATCGATACTAAGGTTCGCGGTATCGAATTCGGCCTTACTCAGCGGTGCGCCGCCCATATTGCATCCGGTACAGACATCGAAGAAGCCTATGCGATCGGCAGGGTCGCTCTTAAAGTTGCGCTTGACGGTGCTACCGATCAGATGGTCGGCTTTGAAAGAATCCCCGGAAAAGAATACCAATGCCGAATAAAGATGTTCGATCTAATTGATGTCGCAAATGATGAAAAGAAAATACCCCGAGAATGGATCAATGCCGCCGGCAACGGTCTACTGCCAGCTTTCATCGACTATGCGCTACCACTCATTCAGGGCGAAACCAAAATGCTGAAAGAAGATGGTCTTCCCAAGTTCGCCAAGCTTAAAAAAATCATGACCCGGGATATCTAAATATTTACGGTACTTTTATTGTAGACGATCGAGTAGCTAGAAATCCGGGTAATTAGTCCGGATTTCTTTGCTCTCACAGAACCGTGCTTACGTTTGCCGTACACGGCTCCTGAAATCTCTCACCGAATTAATAATAATTCGACAGTAACCCAACTTTATATTGACATAAATCGATGAGTCCCAGATCTTCAAAGTACTGGTTTGGGAGTAACATATGGATGATATGGACATTTGAATTCTTCCATTTCGTCACGGCCATCTTTTCACCACTACCTTTGATTCCCTGTTTTCTCATTGCCTTATGCATGGCT
>NZ_AXAC01000044.1 GCF_000472665.1 Acetobacterium malicum subsp. dehalogenans DSM 11527
AAAACATATAAAGCCATGCATAAGGCAATGAGAAAACAGGGAATCAAAGGTAGTGGTGAAAAGATGGCCGTGACGAAATGGAAGAATTCAAATGTCCATATCATCCATATGTTACTCCCAAACCAGTACTTTGAAGATCTGGGACTCATCGATTTATGTCAATATAAAGTTGGGTTACTGTCGAATTATTATTAATTCGGTGAGAGATTTCAGGAGCCGTGTACGGCAAACGTAAGCACGGTTCTGTGAGAGCAAAGAAATCCGGACTAATTACCCGGATTTCTAGCTACTCGATATTTTTCCATAAAAGCCAGCAGCTCATCTTCGCCAAGCGGTTTGGCGTAGTAAAAGCCCTGGGCGATATGGCAATTATTTTTGAGTAAAAAGTCAATCTGTTCTGGGGTTTCCACCCCTTCGGCGATGACCTGAAGATTGAAATTGCCAGCCAGTTCAATGATGACCTTGGCAATGGTGCCGTTGTCGTAATGGGGGATCCCTTTAATAAAGGAACGGTCGATTTTGATCTTATCTACGGCAAATTTTTTCAGGTAGCTCAGAGAGGAATAACCTGTTCCAAAATCGTCGATGGAGACTTGGATCCCCATCCCGTGGAATTCACTGAGGATTGATTCACATTCATCCTCATTGTCCATCAGAATCCCTTCAGTGATTTCCAGCTCCAATAGCTCTGGCGGAAGCTTGGTTCGGGTCAAAATGGATTGGATCAATTCCCCGATATACGGGGCCTTAAACTGAAGCATCGACAGATTAACTGCAATCGGGGTTTGATAACCTCGAGCGGCCAGTTTATTTCCGAATTCGCAGGCATTCTCCAGCACCCATTCACCAAGGGGGATAATCAGATTTGATTCTTCGGCAATGGGAATAAAACTTCCCGGAGGAACCATACCATTGGGACTGTTCCAACGGATTAAAGCCTCCAGGCCAATGATTTGATTGGTGGCCATATCCACCTGGGGTTGGTAGTGGAGAATAAACTCCTGGTTGCTCAGGGCATTTCGCAGTTTGTTTTGCATCTCATATTTTTGAATTGAGAGGCTATTAATTTCCTTGTCATAGAATTCAAAACGGCGGCCCTTATTGGCTTTGACATTGTTCAGGGCTGAAGCGGCAGTTTTTAGAAGTTTAGCATAATGGTTGGCATCACTGGGGTAGAGACTAATCCCGATGCTGACGTCAATGATAAGTTCTTCATCATTAATGGCGATTTGTCTTTCCAGCTCTTTGCTTAAGTCCAGAATATACTCATATAAATCTTCATTGGAAGAAACATGGGCTTTCAGGATGCCAAACTCGTCATTACCCAAACGGGCCAGCACATCCTGGTCGCTGATCAAATTTTTTAGCCGATTGGCCAGGGCAATCAGAACCTTATTGCCGAAATCAAAGCCTTTTGCTTCATTGATAATTCTGAAATTATCAATGTTGATCAGGATCAGGGCATGGCTGGAAGCATTGTCGGTGTCCCCACTGATGAGTTCCACTCCCGATTCATCCAAAAACACCTTGTTGTTCAGTTTGGTCAGATGATCAAAATATTTCAGATAGTAAATATCTTTTTCGATTTGCTTATGGGCCGTGAGATTGGTGATGTTTCCGATATAATAATCAGCACCTCCATTTTGAACCTTACTGATCCGCAAAAAAAGAAACAGGGTTTCTGCGGAATTCTGAGCATATTCAATTTCACCAGACCAGACCGGATTCATTTGCAGGCTGTCAATTAATGGTTGATCGATGAGGATATTATTCTCAGACAAGTTCAGCGCCGGGATTTCGGCTCCTGGGATACCGATAATTCTGGAAAAGGCGGCGTTGTGGTAGATACAGAAAAAATCGTCATTCAGGATAAAGATACCTTCGTCAGTACCGGACAGTAATTCCAGGATCATTTCCAGCTGGGATTGGACAACCCGGCGTTTGTTAATTTCTTCGTTGAGAGCCTCATTGTTGGTTTGGACTTCTTCAATGTATTGGGTGATCCGGTGACTCATCATTTTCAGCCCCCGGGATAAAATACCGATCTCATCCTCACGACTATAAAGGTCATCTGGCAGATTGATTTCCTGATCTTCCTGGCTGAAGGTTTCGACCGAGTCTGAAATGGTCACAATCGGTTCGGAAATAAGCCGGGTCATCCGTTTGATAAACAGAGCGATCAAAAAAAGCAGCGCCAGTGAAATAAAGAAAAGGCTGAAAATAAATTGATTTAGCGGGGCCAGGACTTCGGAACGGGGGATTACGGTGGCCACAATCCAGTTGGATGACTGGGTGGGCACATAGGCAATATATTTGGCATTATTTGCCAGACTGTATTCAATGACGCCGCTGTTACCCGAGGTGATCTGAGTCATATAGGGTTCGAGATAGGCATAGGGGTCGGTTTGATCGACAGCTGAAACCTGGCGATCATCAGGATGGTAAAAAATACTGCCATCTTTATTAATTAATAGGGTATAGCCATTGTTGCCGACCTTGTAGGCATCCATCAGTTTCGAAATATCAGAAACCTGTAAATCAATGCCCATGGCGCCAATCACGTTGTTATTTTTTAGGATTGGGGTGGTGATGGAAACGACCATCTTTTCGGTGACAATATCAATATAAGGACTGGTGACCGTTACGCCCCGGGATTTTAAGGTTTCAATATACCAGAGTCGTTTGTTCAGATCATAATCTGGTTTGGGATCAAACTCGGGGGTCGAAGAAATCAGATCGTTGGACTTGGTGATGCCGAGGTAAGCCAGCGAAATATTCGGATCGGAAGCCTTAATCGCCTGGAGTTCCTGGGTTATCACATTGAAAAGCGGGTGCTGACGTTTTTCCTCCCGGGTATTGAGGCCTTCGGTAACAGCCTGATAATCCTGGTTGGTTTTCATCTGTTCGACGATGACAACATTTTTTTCAATAAACTTGTCAATTTCGGTGGCAATCTGCTGCGCATCCTGGGATAAGGCTTCCTTACTGTTGGCCTCAAAAAAATCACTCAGCATTTGGATGGAAATGATTCCATAAACGGCAAAGGCGACAAAAATAAATCCGATTACAATTGTTCCGATCCGTCGGATCAGGCTTTTTTTAAACCACTGCACTGGCGTTCCATCCTTTCATTGAAGGTTCGGTCAATATCTCTAATATGTTAGTTTTAGCTTGCTTTTTCATGTTCCTATTATAAACGAAAAAGAGCGTAAAGAAAATTAATTTTTAACATATTGACAGGAATATATCAATTATGTTAAAGTTTAATCAATTAAATATGAAGTCTTCAGGGCAGGGATAGTTTCCCTACCGGTGGTATAGCCCACGAGCCGCAAGGTATGATTCGGTGTAATTCCGAGGCCGACAGTTAAAGTCTGGATGAAAGAAGATAATAAAGTTTTGCATGTTGTTTTGCATATGTCTTTGTTTATTTAGCTCTGAAATGGTAATCATTTCAGAGCTTTTTTTATAACAAGGAAACATTTATACAAAGTGATGTAGCCTGCAAATAAACCCGTTGCCCTGAATAAATGTTCAGGGCATTTTTGTTTTTTGAGAGAGGAGAACGTGTGGAAAATCATCAAAAATATATGGATCTGGCCATCGACCTGGCGCAAAAAGGCCGCGGCCAGGTAAATCCGAATCCCCTGGTGGGAGCGGTGATCGTTAAAGATGATGTGATCATCGGCCGCGGCTATCACGAAAAATATGGCGGGCCTCATGCCGAACGCCAGGCCCTGGCGGCCTGCACCCAGTCGGCGGCCGGGGCAACCCTGTATGTGACGTTGGAATCCTGCTGTCATCATGGCAAAACGCCGCCATGTACCGAGGCTATTATTGACAATAAAATCAGCCGGGTGGTCATTGGGTCTACCGATCCCAATCCGCTGGTCAGTGGCAAGGGGATTGAGATCCTCAGACAGCAGGGGATCACGGTGATAACCGGGGTGCGGGAAGAGGCGTGTCAGGAACTAAACACCGTTTTTTTTCACTATATCAAAACGAAAACCCCCTACGTGTTAATGAAATACGCCATGACCCTGGATGGTAAAATTGCCACCCATACTGGAAAATCGAAGTGGATTACCGGGGCAGCGGCCAGGCAGGCGGTCCATCAGACCCGCAGTGAAGTTGCCGGAATTATGGTCGGGGTCAACACTGTTTTACAGGACGATCCCCTACTGACCTGCCGGATTGAGGATGGCAAAAACCCCAGCCGAATTATCTGCGATACCCATTTACGGACCCCGCTGACAGCACAGGTCGTGGCAACGGCCCGGAAAATACCAACCTATCTGGCCACCTGCTCCCGGGATCAGCATAAAATAAAGCGGTTTGAAATAATGGGCTGCAAAATTTTAGCTGTTCCGCCAGCCGGGGATCATCTTAATCTCCAGGAATTGATGGTGCAATTAGGGCAGCAAGGGATTGACAGTATTCTGCTGGAAGGGGGCGGCACCCTGAATTTTAGTGCTTTAAAAAGCGGCATTGTCAATCAGCTGCAGGTTTATCTGGCTCCTAAGATATTTGGCGGCGCGGCGGCCAAAACTCCGGTGGAAGGCCCGGGGCTGGAAGATCCAGCGGAGGCCTTCCAGTTTACGGACCGAAAAATAAAAAGTTTCGGGGCGGATATCTGCCTCGAATATGTGAAGAGGTAAAGACATGTTTACAGGAATTGTCGAAGAAATTGGCAAAATCACGGCGGTCATTAAGGGGCAACGGTCTTCCCAGCTATGGGTTTCGGGTGCGGTCATCATGGATGATTTAAAACTGGGCGACAGCGTGGCGGTGAATGGGGTGTGTCTGACGGTGTCCCAGCTCCGCGGCAATAAGTGGATGGCTGACGTCATGAGTGAAACCCTGAACCGCAGCAATCTGGGCGATCTAAAAGGCGGCTCGGTAGTCAATCTGGAACGGGCGATGCCCGCCATTGGCCGTTTCGGAGGACATATCGTGTCCGGCCATATTGACGGAACCGGTCACATTGTTCAAATCAGCAAAGATGATAATGCGGTGATCTTTGAGATTAAGGCTGCGCCGAAAATACTCCGATACATCATCGAAAAAGGCTCCATTGCCATTGATGGCATCAGCTTAACGGTGACTGAAATAACCGCCGCCAGCTTTAAGGTGTCCATCATTCCCCATACCGTTAAGCAGACGATCCTGGGCATCAAGCAACCCGGCGATCCGGTCAATCTGGAAAACGACCTGGTCGGCAAATATATCGAAAAGCTGTTGATGAACCCAGCGCCCAAAACAGACCACCACCCGGAAAAGCCCAGTGGGTTGACCATTGATTTTCTGACTGAGGCCGGGTTTTAAAATGAAATATTATTGAAAAACGTGAGCTAGTCAAAAGGAATAACTTAGTACCGACAATTGTTAGATCATGTTGTATGCATCAAGGCGGACACGGCGTAGCCTGTCCGAGCTTGCAGCATACAACAGATTAACAATTGATCGGTACGGTAGTGTTTGGTAAAACTTTACAATTCAGAATAAGAGAGGGTACTATGTTTAAATTTAATACCATTGAAGAAGCACTGGAAGATTTACGAGCCGGTAAAATTATCATCGTGACCGATGATGATGACCGCGAAAACGAGGGCGATTTTGTCTGTGCAGCTGAATTTGCCACCACCGAAAACGTCAATTTTATGGCCGTCTATGGCAAAGGGTTGATCTGCATGCCGATGAGCGAAAAATTGGTCAAAAAATTAGCCGTTCCCCAAATGGTGACGGATAACACCGACAATCATTGCACCGCTTTTACCGTGTCGATCGACCACGTCGATACCACCACTGGCATTTCCGCCGCCGAACGTTCGGTTACCGCTATCAAGTGCGTTGACGAGAATGCCAGACCAGAAGATTTCCGCCGGCCCGGCCATATGTTTCCCCTGGTGGCCCGGGAAAACGGGGTGTTGGAACGAAACGGTCATACCGAGGCCACTGTTGATCTGGTCAAATTGGCCGGGTTGAAAGAATGCGGTCTGTGCTGCGAAATCATGCGGGAAGATGGTACCATGATGCGGACACCGGAACTGATTGAATTTGCCCAGACCCATCAGATGAAATTTATCACCATCAAGGATCTCCAGGATTATCGCAAACAAAATGAAAAACTGGTCGATTGTGTCACGATCACTAAAATGCCGACTAAATACGGTGAGTTTATGGCCTATGGTTATGTCAATAAGCTTAATGGGGAACATCATGTGGCGCTGGTTAAGGGCGATGTGAGCGGAGCTAGTCCGGTGCTGTGTCGGGTTCATTCTGAATGCTTAACCGGCGATGCCTTTGGTTCGATCCGCTGTGATTGCGGCGATCAGTTTGGGGCAGCGATGACCGCCATTGAAAAAGAAGGTCGGGGGGTACTGCTCTACATGCGTCAGGAAGGACGGGGCATTGGTCTGATTAACAAATTAAAAGCTTATGCGCTTCAGGATATGGGCATGGATACGGTCCAGGCCAATATTGAACTGGGCTTCCCGGAAGACCTGCGGGAATACTATATTGGGGCCCAGATTTTAAGCGACCTGGGCATAAAAAAACTCCGACTGCTAACCAACAACCCTAAGAAAATGGATGGTCTGTCAGAATTCGGGCTGGAAATGGTGGAGCGGGTTCCCATTCAAATGGAAGCATCCAGCCACGATCTGTTTTATTTGAAAACCAAGCAGGAAAAAATGGGCCATATTTTAAATTATAACTAAAACCTAGTGATAAACTGCCGTACCGACCAATTGTTAATCTGTTGTTTGCCGCGGACTCGGACAGGCTTGGGCCGTGTCCGCTCTGATGCAAACAACATGATGTAACAATTGTCGGTACTAGGTTATCGTTTTGAAAGTTAGATAACAAAAATTATTATAGAGGAGAAGACGATGAATGTATATGAAGGTAAGTTAGTATCAAAGGGAATTAAAGTGGGGATTGTGGTGGCGCGGTTCAATGAGTTTATTGGGTCGAAGCTGCTTGGCGGAGCGATTGATGGCTTGAAGCGTCATGATGTCAAGGAAGAGGACATTGATGTGGCCTGGGTACCGGGGGCCTTTGAAATTCCCTTGATTGCGGCCAAAATGGCCAAGCTGGGAAAATATGATGCCGTTATTTGTCTGGGGGCCGTGATCCGCGGTTCCACGACTCATTATGATTATGTCTGCAGTGAAGTGTCAAAGGGTGTCGCCCATGTCTCCCTGCAGTCAGAAATACCAGTGATCTTCGGGGTGCTGACCACCGAAAACATTGAACAGGCGATTGAACGGGCCGGAACCAAAGCCGGCAATAAAGGCTACGACTGTGCCCTGACGGCCATTGAAATGGTCAATTTAATCAATGAAATAGCAAATTAGACAAATAGGAAGAATTAGGTTTTTAATTTAAAATGCACTTCGAAATACCAATCGATATCCGATAAGTATTCGAAGTGCATGAGTTTTACTAGTGTGTTCCTATGATTTAAGATTAAGGCTTCCTAAGGTCTTTTTTTATCGAACCGATTTGTCCGGTGCGATAAGCTTTACTGTATTTTCTGCAATGTTTGTCTTGTCCAAGCAATGCATTAGCTGCAAAGATCGTTCCCATCATGTCAAGATTCATGGGATCCAGGACAGCTGAGTCCATACCTGCCTGGAGTGCATATGACATAGCGGTTTGATTAATTAGGGTTCTTATCGGTAATCCAAAAGATATATTACTGATTGCACCCGTTACATGAATCTGAGGAAATAGTGCTTTGATGGTTCTGATTTCCTCAACAAAATTTAATAAGGCATTATGATCAGTTGATAGCGCCATAACACAGGGATCAATGTGAATGCGATCCGGGGTTATGCCGTATTTAGCAGCCTTTTCTACCATTGTTTTGGTTATGTTAACTTTAGTCTCCAAATCATTCGGGATTCCGTTGTTATCACAGGTCAGACCAACCACTTCCCAGGTATTACCTTCCAAAAGCGGGAGTAGGACTTCACACTTGTCCCCTTCCTCTGAAATCGAATTGATCACTCCTGGCTTTTGGGCATATTTAAAAACTGCTTCGATAACTCGTGGATTTGGACTATCAATGCTGAGTGGCGTATCAGTAGCATCCTGTACTACATCCATCAGCCATTTCAGCGTTTCAATCTCATGTTCTGGGGCAGTACTTGCACAAACATCAATAAAATTCGCACCTGCAGTTGTCTGTTTAATGGCCCGGTCGGCAATATAAGCTGCATCTCTCTTCTCGATGGCTTCTTTTACAACTGGTATGGTGCCGTTAATTTTTTCGCCAATAATAATCATTTAAGTCTCCTTATCTATTTTTCTTAATACTGTTTAGTAGATAATCAAATCTATTGACATATTCTAAAGCCATCCTTGACAAATCTTAACACCTTCTGCGGCATTGTTAGTATAAGCGTCAGAACCGACAAATTCACAGCTTTCTTGAGTTACCGGATTTCCGCCGATGATAATTTTGGCATCGATGTTGGCGGTTTTAAGGGCTTCAACCGTATTTTTCATTGAATCAACAGCCAATGTCAGTACACCGCTCATACCGATAACATCTGGTTTGATCTCAAGTGCTTTTTCAACAAAGGCATCTGCTTTAACATCAATGCCAAGATCAATGACTTCAAACCCAGCGGATTCAATCATGCTTTTAAAGATGTTTTTTCCAATATCATGTAAATCGCCTTGCACAGTACCAATCAGAATGGTGCCCTGTACCATTGATCCATCGCCACCCAGTGCTGGTTTCAGAACAGTGATTGCTTCAGTCAGTAACTCTCCGGCAAAAATAAGATCACCAACAAAATACTCGCCCTTTTCAAACAGATCGCCAACAATGGCCATCCCAGCCTGGCAAGCGGTAACTGCTTCTAATGCTTCTGCTTCCGATGGTGCGGTAGCTAATAGTTCTTTCAACATTTCCATAACGACATCATCTTCCAAATCTCCAAGTGCTTGAGTTAATACATTTAAATCCATCATTTTTATAACCTTCCTCTTAATAAATTTATATAAAAATCAGAATGATTGATATATACGTAGATAGTGGTCTTGCCAGTTAATTCGCAATTTGCGATGTTAATAGCAGTTCGTTTTTTAGTGACATTATTGGGTGGAAATTGCCAGGTTTTATTTTTGGGTATTCGAAACATATTCTTTCAATAGTTTGAAACAACTGAGAATCAAAACGATGTATATTGCACAGGTTGGCAAAGCCAGAATAATCGATAGGGTTTGCAGCTCAATGAGTGAACCGCCAAAAATCATTAAAGTCATGGGTATAGCAGCCAAACAAAGAGCCCAGAAAATTGTTAGTTTTTTACCTGGGCGTTGGCCCAGTTGAATTTTTTTTGAGGAGACCATAGCCATTGTGTAAGCAGCGGAATCAAAATTAGTTGCCATTGATATGATTGAGGTTATCAGAATAACAAAGACCAGAATCGGCCCAAAAGGAGCCTTGCTAAATATATCAACAACGGTAGTAGGTCCACCATTTTCGAGGACGCCTTTAACTACATCATATGTTCCGCTAAGCTGTTGCTCCATGAAATAATTGCCGAATATTGAAAAGAAGGTGAATGAACCCAAGAAGCCATAGCCCAGACCACCAAAAATGACTTGTTTAATTGAACGACCTTTAGATATTTTGGCAATAAATAATCCCATGAACAGAGAATAAGACATCCACCAGGCCCAGTAGAAAACCGTCCAGGATTCGGTGTAGCCGCTATTATTAATGGGATCCATATAAGTGCTCATCTTAACAAATTGACTTAATAAAATTCCAAGTGAGGTGGTTTGCATTTTCAAAATAAATACGGTATTCCCCGTCACAAATAAAAATAAAACAGTTGCCAGCATTAAAAAAACATTGATATCACTTAGGATTTTAATCCCTTTTTTTATCCCATTATAGGCACTGATGGTAAAAATAATGGTAACAAGAACCATTACACCAAAGCGAAGAAGATTAGTGTCTTCCCATCCAAAAAGCTTATTAAGACAGGCGGAGACTAAAGGTGAACCAATTCCGAGTGCGGTTCCGACACCGCCTATAATACCGAATAGAAAAAAAATATTGATAAACTTACCAAGCAGACCATCGACGCGATCACCAAGAATTGGTCGGCAGGCATTACTCACATCAAACTTTTCCTGTTTCAGATTATAGTGAACAAAAGCGAAGACGACGGCGGGAATCAAATAGACACTCCAAGCTGAGAACCCCCAATAAAAAAGAGGCAGCGTTGAAGCATACTCTGCCGCGGTGGTGCTTAAGGGTGCAATTTCGAAAGGCGGTTCCATGTAGTGAAAAACCCATTCAATGCTACCCCAATAGATGAAACCAGCGGCCATGGAAGCACAGAACATCATCGAAGCCCATGAAAATTCGCTGTACTCTTTTTTCCCTGCTCCTAATTGGATAGAACCATATTGTCCGGCGCCCAGATAGAGGCAGAGAACAATTGAAATCAGAACAATCCAGATATAGATAAACCCAAGATTGCTGGTAATAAAGTAATTCATTGACTGAATCGATGACTTTGAATAATCAGGAGCTATAAATAAACATAAACAAACTATACTTACAAATACGAGAACGATACCGATCATTGTTTTATCTGCTGTTGCGTTATCTGGTTTATTCAAGGTATACCTCCGTTATAATTTTGTGGATATAGGTAATTGTAATATTACAATTACCTATACCCGTAGAAAAATGAAAACTAATGACGAATAGATTTATTTGAAATTAAGAAAGCTCCAGGTTTATATTTTCTTTTTGGTTGAGTGACTTCTTTATATATAATTGGGTTGCAGCACAACAGATGACTGCGATAACACCACTTACCCCAAGGATACTGAAAATGATGGTATAACCACCATTGGCATATTGATCAATATAACTACCAAAGAGTTGATGCATAAAGCTTTCGGGCAAGAATCCGATGACCGAGAGCATTCCGGTGGCAGCTCCAAAAATGTGAGGAGGGACATGAGTTTCGGTTAAGACTGATGAGGCAATTCCGTAAGCTCCGTTAGCCAGAAAACCAAGTACCAGAATAATGACAATTGAGGCAATTAAAAAACTGGCAGTTTGAGGTAGAAAAACAAGAGCAAAACAGCAAATTGCAGCCCCGATCATTGCAACTAGAATCGTTTTGGAAGGAGAGTTGTTTTTCTTGGCAATACCACCCAATAATGGTGCTGAAATCAAGGCAATACCATAATATCGAATCATCCCGACGATACCGACTAAGGTTAAGGGGGCAAGAAATACGTCAGTCATATAGGGAGTTGTGTAATTCATACCCATATAGACAATCATGACAAAGAATAAGGTAATGCTTGCAAGCCAGACGCCGGGATGTTTCATGGCTGTTAGCATTTCATTGATATTGAATTTTTTT
This sequence comes from Acetobacterium malicum subsp. dehalogenans DSM 11527, assembly GCF_000472665.1. Taxonomy (GTDB): domain Bacteria; phylum Bacillota; class Clostridia; order Eubacteriales; family Eubacteriaceae; genus Acetobacterium; species Acetobacterium malicum. The sequence goes on from NZ_AXAC01000044.1 coordinate 11,415, forward strand.
GCCGGATCAGTGACAATTTCGTCCTCAAAACGGGGAATCGCGAAAAATGACAGAATCCCAAGAGCTAAAATAACAGCACCTAAAAACATCAGTGCATATTGAACACCAATAACGTAATCGGGGGTTGCATTAAATATAATCAGGGCGACAGAATTAATCGCTAATCCCCCTAATCCATAAAGGGCATAGCTGAATCCGACAACGGCCGGATAGTTTTCTTCCGAGTCGGAAAAACGTAATAACTTGTAGCGGCAACCCCAGAAGAGCAGGATTGTGGTAAAGGCAAAAAGGGCAAAAATCAGAACCAGTATGGTGTAGGATGGCATGGTAGCATACCAGAATACCAACAATGAAGTACTGACAAATCCAACCCATGCTAAAGTTCGCAGCCGGACTTTGTCGGCTAATATTCCGCAGGGAATATATAGAATAGTGGCCATGATACCGTACATACCGGATAGAAAGCCTAATTCTGCATTTGAAATATTCAGGCCGATTAACAGGGGCTCATAAAATACATTTTTCATATAAATTGGGATATAGATAATCCCGCTTCCCGCACCTGAGATAAAAATCAACAGAAACCGGTGCCACTTACTGAGGTTCTGATAGGTTACTTCTTTTTTATTCATGAGATTTCTCCTTTTTCATTGGGGAGCGACTTGCATCGCTCCCGTCAGTATCCTAATATTGATATTTTTTGGGAAGGTATTTATTTAGAATTTCTTTTTGTTTTTTAGTTATGTCCGGTAATTCATAACTTTGAATTCGCTGGTCATAAACTTGTTTAGCTCGCGTTTTGATGTCGCCGGCTTTATTACGCCCGTCTTCGTTGCAAGCACCTCGATTAAACACGGGTGTTGTTAGATAGGTTTCTTCTTTATAGTCTTTTGGGGTTCGGCCCTGCAGGAAGTTGCCTCGGGGGCCAATCTTTTTCAAGAGGTCAATATTGGCCTTCTTTTCTGAGATCATCACGCCTTCGCGGATACGACGCATATACCGAAGCATTTCTTCATCCATCATAAATTTTGGATAACTTAAGAGGTTAAAGTTAGACAAGTCTCCGGAAGCGTGGGGGAGGATGCAGGCATTGGTTAATGTTGCGGATAATGCCCCCAGGGTACTTTCTACACCCGCTTGATAATCAAAAGTAAAACCATCCGCCAGAGAACCGCCAGTTCGCATTGGAATGCGATAATAATCGCCCATTGCTAAATGACCTAAACAAATCAGCATAAATTCAGGTGCTCCGGTAGACAAACGGATTTCTCTCATGTCAGCGATGGAAGAGAAGGGACTGAATACCACTGGCAGACCCGGGGATTTTAACTGGATGAGTACAGCAACAGCCAGCATATTGGCAAAGTCAGCGACAATGGAACCCATTAAAGAAGGCGGTGCGGTCATGTTGGACATTGAGCAGGTTGTGACATTGACAGGTTGTTTTTCTTCAGCAAAAGCGAGATAATGTTCGATCGCATCCCCCCCGACGGTTAAAGGAGGAAGTACACACATTCCACTGTACAAAACATAATCCTGATGATTATCCAGATACTCTTTGACTAGTTGAATACAAGCCCGGGAGCCGACTTTTGCATTCCCCTTCTTATAATTATGTGGTGTGATACCTAGAATATTATACATCGGTTTTCGAGAATATTTGGCCAGCATAGCCATTTGAGCCATGGCAGATTCATCAGGAATATCTTCGAAACCGGGGATATCGGCAGCAACCATACTGGATATGCCATATACATCACTAGTATTGATGATTTTGTAAAAATTGACCAGGTCATCAGCGTTTGTATTGCGATAATTTCCTTCAAAATCCTCAATCGTGGGGCAACCATTGGTAGGAGCCACAACCAATGGTTGCCCAATACCCAGCGTCAATTTGCTTTCGACACCAACAATTTCAAAAGATTCTGGAATTGTTGATAGGGATTTGATTAACAAGTCTTCGGATATATAAACGAGATCACCCTCTACTTTTGCCCCATGGTTTTTAAAAATTTCAAGTGCTTCTTCATCTTCAATCTTAACACCAATTTCCGTTAATACACGCATAATGCTTTCATGAATTAGCTCCACATCATCTTTAGAATAGAATTGATCAAATAGATTGCCTTTTAACATTTCTTTTTCTCCTTATAATTTTATTTTGATTAATACAAATATTTAAAGCAAGGAACGTGCCAAGTGTTAAAAATCATAAAAATGATTGATATTACAAAGAAAACGATTAAATGATTTGAGGTTTCTGAGTTATAATTATATAATAAGACGTGTTTAGTTGAACTTTATGAGTCAAAATTGGTTCAAAAATGAGAGGTATTGAGGTCAGGGAATATGCAAGAAACTAGCTTTAAACATAGTGCAGAATATTGGGATTATCTGAACAGTTTGGATAAGCGATTCTATATTGATATATTAGAAAATAGTTGTAACGAAATTTATGTTACGAATAAAGAAGGAAAAATAATTTATGTAAATCCAAACTCGATAAAAAACTATGGTCTTAAACCGGAGGATATTATTGGAAAAAACAACCATGATCTTTGGAGAGGCAAGTGGAGTCCTCCGGCCATTCAAAGATGTGTGGAAGAACGGCGAACCATATTTGCACAACAAACATACTTGATCACGGGAAAAGAAATAACAACCATCGTGACACCAGTTTTTGATGATGACGGCGAGATCAGCTTTGTATTGTGTATTGTTCAGGAAGAAGCTAAAGAATATGACATCAGTTATAAAAACATTGATATTGATGCTTTTGAAATAAAAAATAATCCCGTTGAAAAGAGAAAAAGCAAATTTCAAAGCGAGATTGTCGGATACAGTTATAATTTTTGTAAAATTATGGTGCAGATGAGACGTGTGGCAGGATCGGAGGTACCAGTCATGATTTTAGGAGAATCGGGTACCGGCAAAAGTCTGATGGCTGAATTTATTCATGAAAACAGTACTCGGAAAAACAAACCATTTATCCAAATTAATTGTGCAGCAATTCCGGAAAATCTTTTAGAGTCAGAGCTTTTCGGTTATGCGCCGTATGCATTTACTGGCGCTAACCCAAAAGGAAAAATAGGACTGATTGAAATGGCTGATCAGGGAACCTTGTTTTTAGACGAAATTGGAGATTTAGCACCGAGTTTGCAGGCAAAACTGTTGGATGTGCTTGAAAACAAACGATTTATTCCGGTGGGCGGCCAAGAGATTAAATCGGTTGACATCCGCATTATTACAGCAACAAATCAAAACTTGGACAAACTTGTTAAAGAAAAGCGTTTCCGCGAAGATTTATATTGGCGTATCAATATTTCGAAAACGACGATTCCTCCTCTTAGAGAGCGAAGGGATGATATATTACCACTTTTGTCATTTTATTTGAATAAAAACAATAAGAAATACGGAAAGGTAAAAGATTTTTCACCAAATGTGATTGGAATCCTTCTTGAATATTCCTGGCCAGGAAATGTCAGACAATTAAAAAATCTGGTCGAACTGCTATTTATCATGACCAGTGGAAACACGATTATGGTAAATCATCTGCCTGAGTTTATATTGGATGAAATAGAAGAACCTAAAGGAATCAATCCTGATTCTTTCGAATATATTATTGAAAGTGTCAAAAAATCAGTTATCCGAGATTATTATAAAAAACATCCTACCAGTCGCGAGCTGGGTTTATCACTGGGGTTAAGCCAAACAAAGGCCAACCGGCTAATCAATCAGTATTGCGGGGGTATTGAGAATACAGAATAGAATAAAACAATAAAGAGACCCTGTTATTTGAAAAAATTTCAAATAACAGGGTCTTAATTAAGCAGATAAAACTTAAGCTAGTTCATCAAGGCTGACGACGCCATTTTGAAGCGCCAGTTCCTTGAGATCTTCATATTGTCCAGCCATGCTGGTAAAAAAATAGGGGTTAACATAAAAAATGCCAAGTATCCCAAAGGTAAATCCGTTCAGTAAAAACCATCCCAGAAAGCTGAGGGACATCATAAAAATTTCGCCCTTGTGGCCCTGGGTCATCCGCATCGAAATTTTAACGGCTTCGGTAGCCGGAACGTTGGGATATTCAGCCAGAATATAGGGGGTAAAACTATAGGCGAGGGACTTTATAATGCCGGGTACTACAAAAAGCAGGGACCAGAGAAAAATAAATAATTCCATCCACAGCATGCCCCCCAGTTTTCGTCCAAAATCCGAAAAGCCGGTTTTAAACATATCTTCAATGGTCGGAGCGGGGAGTTCACCGCGGTAAATCCAGAGTGAAAAAAATTGCAGGCCAACCATCATCGGCGCCCAGACAATCAGACCGCCCAGACCACCCAAAAAGGAAGTCACCCCGGAAGCGGCACCAATCACAACAAATGCCAGGATCGTTGCGCCGACGCAGACCCAGTAATTCTCGGAAAAGCTCTGCTTGGCGAGTGCTTTAATTTCCTGTCTCGTTTTCATAAAATCTCCTTTAAAGTTTTTTTATAATCTACAATAAAAGTGCCAACTAAAAAAATTCGTCCAGCACTTTTATTGGTATTAAAAAATCAGGATTCCCAGGTTACAAAATAAACACCGTCGGCTCTTTTTTGTCCTTTGCCAAGTTCCGAATGCCTTAAAACACTGAGCTCCGCGCTGACTTCCTCAGGGGTCAGACCAAATTTTGCAATAAACTGGGGAACGGTTACCCCATTATTGGCGACGATATAGTCATAGAATTCTTTTTGACGGGGGGTCAGGCCCTGGGTTCCGGTGTGGCCGGATCGCTGGCGATCAAGCTTGGCACTGTGAACAGCACTGGGGTCACAGGTTTGCACCAGTTTATGCTGGCCTAAGGCACAGTCATCACAAAAAATCTTGCCTTTTACTTCATAGATATCGTCGTCTTCAAGTTCAGTACCGCAGGAAAAACATTTTTGCATAAGAAGCTCCTTTGTATAAAAAATAATAACCGAAATTGATCGATAGGCTTAAGAAAAGTTTGGTAATTTCTTAAGAATCTTTGTATATAATATCACGACTTACGGCAAGAAGAAAGCGAAAGTTGAGTGATTAGTGGTGAAACAAGAGATAATCAAACCCGGCCGATATCGGCATTATAAGGGCAATGAATATGAAGTGATCGGGGTTGGCAGCCACAGTGAAACGTTGGAAGCCATGGTAATTTACCGGCCGCTGTATGGTGAAGGTGGACTTTGGGTTCGACCGGCTGCGATGTGGAGCGAAATCATCGAAAAAGATGGCGTTACACAAAAACGTTTTGAATATATTGGAGAGGCATCATTAAAAAAAGATGAACTATAAACTTAAGGAAAAAGACCTGTTAGACGACCTGAAGGGGTTGCTGCAAATTGATTCGACCAATGCTGACGCCGGGCCGGTGATACCGGGGGCACCTCTGGGAATGGGCATTAATGAGGCCATCAACTATGTTCTGGAACTGGGCGAGCGCTTCGGTTTTAAAACCAAAAATTGTGACGGCTATTGCGGTTATATCGAAATGGGTCAGGGCGAAGAAATGATCGGCATTCTGACCCATGTGGACACCGTTCCGGTGGGGGACGGCTGGTCCGTGAATCCCTTTGATCTGACCATTGACGGGGACAAAGCCTATGGCCGGGGCACCATCGACAACAAGGGTCCGACCCTGGTGGCGCTTTATGCCATGAAGGCCCTGGCCGATAGTGGTGCGCCGATCAATAAACGGGTGCGGCTGATTATCGGTGGCGATGAAGAAGGGGAACAATGGCATTGTATGAACCGCTACAAAGCCACTGAAGAAGCCCCGACCTATGCCTTTTCACCAGATTCCGGGTATCCGGCCATTTATGCCGAAAAGGGCATTCTGAATGTCTGCATCAAAAAGCATCTGGAGCCGGCCATTCACAACCTGGGCTTTTTCAGCGGCAATCAGATCAATACTGTTCCCGATTACGCCAAGGCCATTGTCAGTGATGCTGTTTATGAAAGTACTGGTAAACCCGCTCACGCATCTCAGCCCCATGAGGGGATCAATGCGATGTTTTTATTGGCCAGTGAGCTGAGAATGCTGGGATTGGAACACCCTTTTCTGGATCTTATCGATATTGCCACCTCGGAAGGACTGAATATCGATTTTGAAGATGAAATTTCCGGGAAACTGACTGTCAATCCATCAATTGCCAATGTCAATCAGGAAAAGGCGGTGTTAAAGTGCGATATCCGTTATCCGGTAACCATGAAAGGAACCGACATCCGTGACCACATTGAAAGAGCCGTTACCCCTCTGGGGTTTTCGGTTAACATCAATTATGATTTGCCACCGTTACATATTGAGAAAGAAAGTTATCTTATTGATGCCCTGCAAAAAATATATGAGGACTATACTGGGGATACGACTGGCCCCAAGGCGATTGGCGGCGGTACCTACGCCCGGGCCTTTGATAACGCCGTGGCTTTTGGAGGGCGATTCCCCGAGGAACCGAACACCTGTCATCAGACCGATGAGTACTGGAGCATAATCAGCATGAACAAGAATTTTGATATTATCACCAAAGCCCTGGAAAGTCTGGTACAATAATAGCAAGGGGAGCCATGGGGCAACCCTAAATCATAGCGACAGAAATGGGGAAAACATGACCATTCATTTTGATAAACAAGCAGTGTTAGAGGCCCTACGAGGGCTGTTACAAATAAAGTCGGTGAACGCCAACGCTGGAGCGGTCACTCAAGAAGCGCCCTTGGGAACCGGGATCAATGAGGCCATCAATTACGTGTTAGAGTTGGGTAAAAGTTTCGGCTTGACCACCAAAAACTGTGACGGCTATTGTGGTTACGTGGAATTCGGAGCAGGCCCGGAAATGGTAGCAGCGATCACGCATGTTGATACGGTGGAAGTGGGCGATGATTGGACCGTGCCGCCGTTTGACTTGACTATTGACGGCGATACGGTTTATGGCCGTGGGGTATTGGACGATAAAGGGCTCACCATCATTGCCCTGTTTGCCTTGAAAGCCCTGAAAGAGGCCCAGCTCCCGATCAATAAACGGATTCGCCTGATTATCGGCGGCGATGAAGAAGGTGGCAGCTGGGCTTGTATGAAACGCTACAAAGAAACTGAAGAAACACCGGTCTACGCCTTCTCGCCGGATTCCGGCTTCCCGGTTATTTTTGCGGAAAAGGGTATCATGAATGTGATTTTCGAAAAAGAATTGGAGGCTGGCCGACCGGTGCTAAACCTAAGCAGCGGTAAACAGATTAATTCGGTTCCGGATGTTGCCCGGGCTGATTACAATGGTCAGAGCTACGAAGCCAGGGGTAAATCCGCTCATGCTTCCGATCCGCAAAAAGGTGATAATGCGCTACTAAAACTGGCGGGAGAATTACGGGCGGCGGGCATCCAGCATCCGTTGCTGGAGCTGCTTGATCGGGCGACGCCGGAAGGTTTTGGAATTAACCGGTCTGATCAGGTGTCAGGGGATCTGACCCTTAATCCGGCCATTGCTTATGGGGATGAAAATATCGCCGTGCTCCGCTGTGATATCCGCTACCCGGTGACGATGAAGAGCAGCGAACTCTGCGCCGCGATTCAGAAAGCCACCGGCGATCTGGGTTTTTCCCTCAAAATGGATCATGAAACCCTGCCGCTGCATGTGGATCGGGAAAGTTTTCTGGTCACCTCATTGCAAAAAGTATATGCCGACTATACTGGGGATACCAGCGGTCCGATTGTCTCGGGCGGCGGAACCTATGCCCGGGCCTTTGATAACGCCGTAGCTTTTGGCGGCGTCTTTCCCGGTGAGATCAACACCTGTCATCAGACTGATGAATTCTGGAGCATTGACAGCATGGCGAAGAATTTTGATATTATTGTCAAGGCACTGGCAGTGCTGGCCCAGTAAATAAGCAAGCGATAAAAGCGATTGTCGACCATTAAAATCAAAATGGTTGACAATCGCTTTTTTTTTGGTTAGAATACCAACAAGAGGTGATGAAATGTCGACAAAACAAAAATTATTACAAACCTTGGAAGAAAATCGCGAAACCTATCTCTCAGGAGAAGTGCTGGCCAGCACCATGAATGTCTCCCGATCGGCCATCTGGAAGGCCATCAAAGGATTAAAAGAAGCGGGCTACGAAATAGAGTCCACCACCAACAAAGGCTACCGGTTAAAAAGCGAATCGGACCGGATGTCGGCAGAAGGGATACACCCCTGGCTCTCCTCAACTAACCGGGAGCTTGAACTGATTGTCTATCAAACCGTTGGTTCTACGAATCAGGAAGCCAAGAAATTGGCACTGGAAGGGGCAAAAACGGGAACGGTTATTATCGCTGAAGAGCAAACCCAGGGACGGGGCCGAATGGGCCGTTCCTTTTATTCACCGCCCAAAAGCGGGATTTATTTAAGTCTGGTGTTACGACCCGATGTGGCCGCCCGGGATGCAGTGTTGTTAACCACTGGCGCATCGGTGGGGGTTTGCCGGGCGATCAAAAAAGTGACGGGTATTGATACCCAGATCAAGTGGGTCAATGATATTTATATGGGCGACCGAAAGATTGTCGGGATTCTCACCGAGGCGGTGACCAACTTTGAAAACGGACAGTTCGAGTTTGTGATCATCGGCATTGGCCTGAATTTCAAACAGCCGGAAGCGGCCTTGCCCAAAGAACTGGAGGACATTGTCGGGACACTGTTTAATGCAAAACCAGATGCCTTGACCCGTAATCGGCTGGCGGCGGAAATTATCAACGAGGTCTTAATGATATGTGACGATCTGACTAATCGGAGTTTTTTAGAGGAATACAAAACCCACTCGATGGTTTTGGGAAAACAGATTAAGGTTTTTAGAAACAATGAATGGGAAGTAGCAACCGCCCTGGACATCAGTGACGAAGGCGGTTTGATGATCAGAAATCAATTTGGACAGACGGAAACCCTGAATTCAGGAGAAATCAGTATTAGAAAATTAGAATAGGATGGACGAAATGATCGAAAAAAATATAATCAATAAAAATACCCTCAATATAAGAATGCTGGTGCTGTGCGGACTGTTTTCCGCTTTGATCGTGGTCGGAGCGATGATTAAAGTGCCGCTGCCGGGAATACCTTTTACTCTCCAGACCCTGTTTGTACTTCTGGCCGGTTTGCTGTTGGGGTCCCGGGGCGGGCTGATTGCCGTGTTGGTTTATATTTTTCTCGGCCTGGTTGGTCTGCCGGTGTTTTCCGGTGGCGGCGGTTTGATGTATGTCTTAAAACCAAGCTTTGGCTATATTGTCGGCTTTGCCCTGGGGGCCTTTGTTACCGGCTGGCTGGCTGAAAAGAACACCAGTGACGAAACCCTGCCGATGGTCATCGCCGCCTTGGCGGGAACCGCAGTGATTTATGCGCTGGGACTGACCTGGTATTATATTATTGCCAATTATTACCTCAATACCCCGGTGGGGGCAGCGACCCTGATGATGACCGGCTTTGTGATGACGCTACCGGGCGATCTGATTAAGATCGCCGTCAGCGTACTACTGGCCAAACGACTGGCACCGGTGGTCGGGCGAGGGATGCTCACAAAATAAATGATAGCAAGCACATTTATTAAGATCGATCAGTTGGATTAAAGCAGTATACGGGCGATCACGGATCGCCCCTTGTGTCAGTACCTAATTCAACTGATCTAATATAGTTGCTAAGACAGCATGATGACGAAAATAAAATTCACATTAAGAGATAAAAACAAGGGAAGCGGTACAGCCCCCATCGGGCAGATTTTCAAAGACAACGCTCCCGCCATGGATTTTCATGATCCGACGAACAATGATCAGACCTAAGCCGTGGTTTCCGAGTAATAGCGATTCATCCAGTCCCCCTGAATTTTTGATAAGTTCAGGGGGATAGCCTTTGCCATCGTCACTGACTTTAATCGCCAGGCCGACCGTCGATTTAATCACCGAAAGTTTAATCGCACAGCCCCGGGGATTGTGCCGGATACTGTTATCAATCAGGTTAGTCAGCGCCCGGCGAATTAGGGCCTGATCACAAAGTAAAATAGGGCCGTTGGCTTCCTCGGTCACATCGACAACGAGGGAATAGGGGGCGGGGAGACCGTCGTTGATAAAATCCACCGCTACGCCCCGGATTAAGGCGGCGGGCGAAACCCGGGCCAGCTCCATCGGTTGGGCATGGTACTCCAGTTTGGAAGCCAGGTTTAAATCGCTGATCAGAGCTTTAATCCGTTGACTCTGCTGACGGATAATCCGGGCCTGATTTTGTTCGGCGGCGGGCAGAATAAGGTTGTTTTCCAGTTCGCTGGCATAGCCCATCACCATCGATAGCGGGGTGCGGATATCGTGGGAAACCCCGGCAATCCATTCCGTTCGGGCCTGATCCCGATGAGCCAGTTGTTGTTCCTGCTGCAAAAGAATCACCGATGTTTCATTGAGAATCCTTGCCACTTCCCCGGTAACACCACTGGTGGGCAGCGTCAAGGGTTCTTTTTTTGGTAGCGCGGTAATGCCATCATAAAGGGGCTTGAGTTTGTGATAGAGCCACAGTCCCAAAAACAAGGCCAGCATCAGGGCTGCCACAACGTTCAGGATCAAAAAACCGGCCAAAAAACCGGGAATATGGGAAATGGTATCTTCGGTGGAGGTGATATTATATTTCCAGATGCTACTTTTAGGGTCGCCTAGAACCAGTAAACCGTCGGGATGTTCCCAAACCGAGACCGGATAGTCGTTGAGATACCAACGGCTGAAGGAGGCCACATCAGTAAGGGTATAGTGCCGGGGAATATCTCCCGGCAGGTTTTTGTTCCAGATCACCTGACCATCCCGGCCAATCAGCATCGCCCAAACATATTGTTTTTCCATCATCGCAGTGGCAGAGGGATTAAGCGCATAAGTCCCCTCGGTGTTGGTGAGGCCATCGGAAATATCGGCAATGGCATATTTAAGGGGCTGGTTACCGGAATATTTAAACATCCAGTTGGTGGCAAAAGCCATATTGATGGCGACCAGCAACAGTGCAATCGTTGCCGTCAGCAGAATTGAACGGGTGATGATTTTTCGCAAACTTTTCATGGCTTGGTTTCCGTGGCCAGTTTATAACCCATGCCGCGAACGGTCAGCAGGTATTGGGGTTGGGAAGGATCCACCTCAATTTTTTCCCGGAGCCTTCGGATGTGGACCATCAGGGTGTTTTCATAGCCATAGAGATCATCATCCCAGGCGCTGCGACAGAGGCTGTCGGCGGTGACAATATGGCCCTGGTTTTGCCAGAGCTTTTTCAGCAGGGCGTGCTCCTTGGCAGTCAATGTTTTTTCACCATCACTGGTCTGCACGATGCCGCTTTTAAAATTGACGGTCACCGCCCCCAGTACCAGACATTCCTCCGCCGGTGGCTTAGTCAACAGCGGCTGGTAAACCCGCCGCAGGATTCCGCTTAAGCGCAGTACCAGTTCCCGGGGCAGAAAGGGTTTGGTGATGTAATCATCGGCCCCCAGCCCCAGTCCCAGGAGCCGGTTCTCATCCTCATCCCGAGCCGACAAAAACAGCATTGGCACATTTGACTGCTGCCGCAATTCCTGCATCAGCGAAAACCCGTCGCCATCCGGCAGCGTCACATCAAAAATGACCCCATCGGGCTTTTCTAAAGCAAAAAGCTCCCGCGCCTGCCGGCAATTTTCAGCGCTGATCACCTGAGCAAAACCCGCCTGATGGAGGATTGTTTTTAATAAATTGATAATTTCTGGTTCGTCATCGACAACCAGAAGCTTTGCTTCGAAAATTGTTTTTATTCTATTTGTTTCCATACTAATCACCCCCAAGTTATTATACCTGAAAAAATAGTTGGCGTTAGTAGATATGATTAAAATTAAGGTAAAAGTAAGGCCGGAGACAACCCGCCGTAAGGTTCATCGGCTATCATAAAGGTATAAAAAAGAAGGAGTGCATATTATGAGTAATATCATCGAGACTGAGGGTCTCAGCAAACAATATGGAAATATTTATCGGGTCAAGGATGTCGATTTGAAGGTTCCGGAAGGGGCGATTTATGGTTTTTTGGGGCCCAACGGCGCCGGAAAATCGACGACGCTGAAGATGATTCTGGGGTTGGCTAAGCCCACAGAAGGGGAGATTGCGGTTTTTGGGAAACGGGTCAACAGCAAAAACCGCCTGGAAAACCTTAAAAATGTCGGTTCGCTGATTGAGTCACCCAGCTATTACGGGCATCTAACCGGCGAGGAAAACCTGCGGATCTTTCAAACGCTGCGGGGAGTACCGAAACAGAACATTACGGAAGTACTGAAAATAGTCCGGCTGGAGAATCAGCAGAGTAAAAAAGTCAGCCAGTATTCGCTGGGGATGAAACAGCGGTTGGGGCTGGCCAGTGCGTTATTGGGCTATCCCAGGCTGCTGATTCTGGATGAACCCACCAATGGGCTGGACCCGGCTGGGATTCAGGAAATGCGGGAACTGATTCAGTCGCTGCCGCAAAAATTTGGGATGACAGTAGTGGTCTCCAGCCACCTCTTAAGCGAAATTGATCAACTGGCCACCCGGGTGGGAATTATCCGTGAAGGGGAACTGGTTTATCAGGATAGCCTGACCAAGCTGCATCAGTACAGTAAACAGCATCTGGCGGTGCGAACCATGAATAATGAGGTGACCAAATCATTCCTTAGTCAAAATGGCGTGGCCTGGGAAGCCGAGGATGATTATCTGATCATTCCGCAGATGAAAGATACAATGATGGCCGAAATCAGCAAGGCACTGGGACAGAATAATATTGGCCTGGTTCGGATTGAAGAACGAAAAAAGAGCCTGGAGGATATTTTCCTGGAGCTGACGGGAACGGCGGTGAGCTTATGAGCGCCGCAATCGGGATGGAGGTTTTAAAAACAAAAGGCCGCAAGATCTGGCTGGTGGTGGCGGTGATGATGGCGGTTCAGCTGCTCTGGGCGGGCTGGGCTATTTCCAACAAGGATGCCAATGACCTGGCTCAGGGCTGGTTGTTTTTTCTCTATCAGTTTCCGATGCTCAACTGTATCATCATGCCGGTAATTGCCGCGGTAGTCGCTTCGCGTCTGAGCGATGTGGAGCATAAGGGTCAAACCTTTAAGTTGCTGGAAACCATTATTCCGGCGCAGCGGATCTTTGCGGCCAAGTTTATCTGGGGCAGTATCTATATGCTTGGCGCCGCCCTGGGACAGCTGGCCATTATGATCGGCATGGGTTTCGTTCTGCATTTTGGCGGACCAGTGCCTTGGAGCGCGCTGGCGGGCTATCTGTTTTTTACCCTGGTGGTGAGTCTGACCATTTATATCTTTCAACAGGGGGTCTCGATGCTCGTTGCTAATCAAATGGTGCCGATGACCCTGGGACTCGTCGGCGGTTTTATCGGTCTATTCAGTATGTTTTTCCCCCAGGGCTTGCAAAAGCTGATTCTGTGGAGTTATTATGGGGTGCTGATGCAGGTTGGTATGAATTGGGATGAGGCCACCCGAGCGACTGATTTTTACTGGACGGCCATTGATTGGTCAGGGCTCGGTTTGATTTTGGTTTTCTTTGTACTGATTTATGGAATCGGCCGAATTTTATTTGTGAGAAAAGAGGTCTGAGCGATGCTGATACGTGTTCTAAAAGCAGAAATAATCAAGATGCACCACAGCCCGGTGTGGCTGGCTTTTTTACTGATTCCCATTATTCCGGCCTTTATGGGAACCTTTAATTATTTGAACAACCTGGGAATACTGGAGAATCAGTGGTACAGCCTGTGGACTCAGCATACCCTGTTTGCCTGTTACTTTTTCCTGCCGGTATTGATTGGGATCTATGCGTCCTATCTGTTTCGGCTGGAACATGCCAATCATAATTGGAATGCGGTGATGACCGCCCCGGTTCTGATCACACAGTTATTTATGGCTAAACTGATGATGGGCTGGCTGATGGTGATTTTGACTCAGCTCTGGATTGGACTGTTGTTTATCATTTCGGGATTGCTGGCCGGGCTGGCGGGACCGATCCCGCCGGAATTATCAGTCTGGCTTTTGTTTGGAGCGTTGGGGGGCATGGTGGTATGCGCTTTGCAGCTTTGTCTATCGCTGGTGATTCGCAGCTTTGCGGTGCCGGTGGGCATTGCTCTGATGGGCGGGATTGCCGGGTTGGCACTGTTGTCGCAAGGCTACGGCATCTACTTTCCCTATGCGCTAATCACCTTGGGCATGCGAGCCAATGATCCGGCGGCACCGATGGCGGTGAGCGAAATTTCCTTTCTGATCGCCTGCGCTGTTTTTATCGCTGGGTTTTGTCTATTTGCCATCACCTGGTTAAAACGGCGGGATGTGGTGACGGGTTAATCAACTGCGTTCAAATCCAAAGTAAAAGAATCACAAAAACAAAGCAAAAAAACAGGCCAGTGTTTAGCGACAATTATCGCTAAACACTGGCCTTGATGATTTCGCACTTTTTAACTGGGCGGCTTACAGATCCCACAGGGGGTCAATCCCTGGGCATGCACCTCGTCCAGACTGTTTAAATAGATCCGGTTGGCTTCTTTCGGTAAGCCGGAGCAGCTGGGCAGATGATAAACCTTGGAGTTTTTATTGCCAATATAGCTGGCATTCTCGGCCGTGGCGGTATTGGCTGGGGTTTCCGAAACGGGGTTGGCCGTTATTGAAGAGAGGCCGTTATCCACCTCCTGATAAGGCTGGGTCGGGGCAAGGCCGGTTTTGTCAAAACTCAGTTGGTCACCTTTACTGGTGGCCACGATGGTTCCTAGCAGGTCGGTGCGGAAAATGGTCGCGCCGGCATCGTTAAGCCGACTCAGGGTTTCCTCATGAGGGTGGCCATAGTCGTTGTTGACTCCGGCGGAGATCACCGCGTAACGGGGGTTCACCGTTCGCAGAAACAGATAACCGGTGGAGGAGTAGCTGCCATGATGGCCCACTTTAAGCACATCAGCCGCCAGATCGAGGTTCTGGGCCAGCAGTTCCTTTTCAGCCGTCTCTTCCATATCGCCAGTCAGCAGAAAGCGATGGGCACCATGGGTTACCTTGATCACCAGGGAATCATCATTGACGTCCTCATGGGCCTTGAGAGGGCCCAGAAAATTGATGGTGGAGCTGCCAAAAGCCATCGCTGTTCCCGGGCTGGGGGTGAAAATGGGGATGTTTTTAGATTTAGCTGCGGCGACCAGGTTTTGGGAAGCGGTGGTTTTTGCAGAGTTGGTCAGATATAAATTGCCGACATCCAGATTGGTCACCACATCGGTCAGTCCGCCGGCATGGTCATTGTGGTTGTGGGTAGCCACCACATAGTCCAGTTGATTGATGCCCAGATCATTAAGGTAGTTGATGATTTCCTTGCCATATTCGGGATTGCCACCGTCAATCAACATCGTTTCGTTATTATCCACCAGCAGCATGGCATCGCCCTGACCCACATCGAGAAAGTGGACCGCCAGTGAATCTTCGGGGATAAAGGTCGTCTGTGGGCCGGATAAAAACTGACAACCAGTGACGATCATCAGCAGGCTTAAAATAAGTGCGGCAATAAGAAAAAGTTTTCGTTTCATGTTCAATTCCTCCGTAGCTTTATTTTAGCATATTTAAGGAAGTCTTGCCTGTTATTTAATTAAAAACCGATCGCCGACAGCACTGCTGAGAAGCGCTTGAACAGGGTTTACCAACAAGCTGACGGGCATTAATAGAGGCTGCCAAAAGCCTGGGAAAATTTCCGGCCTTTACCTTTTTACGGGAATACGTTACAATAGTCTGATGAATGGCTGGACCGTTCATTTAAGAAAGTCGGACAGGTCACATGAAAATTTAAAGTAGATGTGATAAAATCATCTCAATGCTTAAAATACAAAGGCGTATTTGATAGGAGAGGCATCGGAAATGATGGGGAACAGAAGGAGACAAATTAATGGATAGTTCAAGAAAATTTCTTATTGTATCAATCAGTGCGGCAGTGCTGTTGATCATTTTAGTCAGTTGCACACTGGCCTACTCAGGGCGGGATAATACCCTGATGTCAGACAAAACCCTGAGCTTTGAAATCAACGGATTTAATGTGGAGCTGCCACTTTCAGAAAACGATGCAGTGTACGATGCGGTGAGCTTAAGCAGTATTACTGAAAATAAAATAAAATTACTCAATGAGGTCGGAGCCACTGTTAAAATAGATGGCAAGGGTATTGGCGCCGGGACAACCATGGATTTAAAGCTGGACGAGCTTTCGTCCGGCGAACTGATAAAAATACAGGTTGGCAACGAAAAGGATGAACGAGTGATTTATCTGAGAACTTTATCATCGCAACTGCCAGAAATTATTTCTGCCGGAGCAAGCAGTTACGAGGGAAATTACTTTACCGCCGTGGCAACCGGGGGGGCCGCCTTATATGAACTGAATAATCAGGGTGAAGTTGTTTTTTATATCGCAAAATCTCCGGAAAAAGCCAATGGTGAATCCTATCGGGATTTTAAAAAGCACGTTTTTGAAAATGGCACCGTTCGTTACAGCTATCAACGGGTATACGGCGACAGCAACGGCATTGGTTATGCCGTGGGTGAGCGGGTGATTCTGGACGAACAGTATGAAGAAATAGATACCATTACCCTAGCCCAAAGTGATTTGGCTAATGAAGGAGATCCAGTTGATGGTCGGGATTTCATCCTAATTGATGATAACCACTATATTGTCGAAGCCTCTCAATTGGTGCTGGTGCAAAATGTCCCTGACGGGTTGGGCGCCAACACGATGGGATCAAAGGTGGTTCGTAATCTGATTCAGGAAGTTAAAGATGATCAGGTCGTCTTTGAATTTTCCACTGACTCCCATCCGGAATTTTATGGACTGAGTGTTACTGACCATGATTACAGCAACACCATCAGCCAGAGTCCCGATTATGCCGGATTGAATCGGATGATCATCGATCCTACCGATAATAATCTGATTGTCTCCTTTGGAAACATGAATACGATTATGAAAATCGATCGGGAAACCCGGGATGTCATCTGGAAATTATCCGGCAACGGCGATGAATTTGGGATGTCTCCGGAGCAAAAAACAGCGGGACAAACTGATTTGGCGATCACCGCCGAAGGGGAATTAACCGTATTTGACAATGCCACAAGCACCGGTCAAACCCGAATCCTGAAAATAAAACTGGATGAAGTCAATAAGAAAATCCTCGGATACCAGGAATACAAGGTGCCAGGAAAAACCGCCCTGGCCTACGGCAGTGCCCAGAAAATCGGTGATAACATTGAAGTCTACACAATCGGATGGGGTCTGCTCAAAGACGGTAATGTGGCGATTTCCGAAATAGATTTCAACACTGGTAAAAAACTGCTGGAAGTTACCTTGTCTCAGGGCGTGGCCAATGACCGGGTTCAAAAGTTCAAATAGAAAAAAGTTTAGCTCAGGGAATCGAGGAAAATCATGAAACCATTATTTTTATGCTACCCCAAATGTTCAACCTGTCAGAAAGCGAAAAAGTTTCTGGCAGAAAATCAGATCGATGTGGAAGAACGGCATATTGTTGAGGATCATCCCCACAAAGACGAATTGATTAAATGGATGAATCGCTATCAGGGCGAAGCCAAAAAGTTTTTTAATACCAGCGGTCTGGTTTATCGGGATATGGAACTTAAAGACAAGGTTAAAACAATGACTCCGGATCAGATGGCGGAAGTGTTGGCTACCAATGGGATGCTGGTGAAGCGACCGCTGGTTATTTTGGCTGATACTGTCCTCGTCGGCTTCAAAGAAGAGCAGTGGAAAGCCGCATTATTGACCGATAAGCAGGATTAATCCCCAAAGTGGCCGTTATTTTTTCCTATAAATGATTTGTAAGCGCAGCAGGGATGGTCTATAATGAAAAAAGGATTATTAATCGAATACAAAGGAGAAAGTTAAATGTCACGAAAAACCATTGAAAAATTCAAAAAACAACCTGAGACTGATGTGGTGGAAATAGTTGAAATGGAACTGACTGAATATACCTACCCCAAAAGTGGCGTTGGTATCTGTCCTCAATGTGGCGGTAAAATGAACGGTGTTGGGCTTGACTGGGAATGTGAAGGCTGTGACTTAAAGCTTGTCGGTCCGGTATTTTAAAAAAACAGACGAATAAAGAACCGAAGGAAGCACATTTGCCAACAAAGTCGATTGGAAGATGTGCTTTTTTATTTAATATTGCGCTGAAGATTTGGCAGCTGGAGTAGAAAGAAAGCTTAAATATTTCCAAATGACAAGAGGAATAATTAGAGATATTCCTAGAAAATCATGATTTTACGTGACATCATGATTAAATATGGTAAAATGTTGATAACTTTTTATAACATTTGTTTGAAAGCAAGGACTCGATTAAACAATTTGACCGCGTTTCCCAATGCCCCGTAAGTCCTGATGAAGATAATGGATAAGCGAAGAAAATATACAAACAAATAAAAACAAACAAATTCCTGGAGGAAAATAAAATGACGATTACCTATGAATTAGGGAAATCTTTATATGCGAACATAACGAATCGATGTAGCAATGCCTGTACGTTTTGCGTAAGAAAAGATGAACCGACAATTAATGGAGTTGACGATCTCTGGCTGGAAAAAGAACCAACTCAGGAAGAAATACTGGAAGATATTTTAAAACGGGATCTGGATCAATATGATGAATTAGTTTTTTGCGGATATGGCGAGCCGACTTATCGTCTGGACGAAATCTGTGCCATTGCCAAAGACGTGAAAAAAAACCATGTGATTCCAATTCGTCTTAACACCAACGGTCATGGCAACTTGATCTTTAAAAAAGATATGACGCCCCTGTTAAAAGATGCCATTGATGTGGTATCGATCAGCTTAAATGCAAAAAATAAAAGTGAATACGATGAATTATGCCGTCCTGTTTTTGAAGATGCCTATGACGAACTGTTGGAGTTTGCCCGATTGGCCGGAAGATATACCAAGGTGGTTTTAACCATTGTCGATATACTACCGATTGAGGATCAGGAAGCTTGCCGCAGAATCAGTCAATCAGTAGGGGCAGAGTTACGGATCCGTTCATATATTGATTAATGATAATTGTCGGCGGGAGGAACCGATCCTGATATGAGTAACAGCAATTTAAATCCTCGCTGCCTGAGTATCGGTGGTAAAGAAATCCGGGTCGTAGACGACCATCAATATGTGCTGCTAATTTGGGGCCGATTGTTTCAAAACCGAAAACAGCCAATGGTACTGGTCAGTATTGATTACCATCCGGACACCAACCCGCCGTTCTGGCTATGGGCCTATCAAAAAGCCATGGCCATCGATCCTGACCGGGAAGTCGAACTGGTCGAAAAGTTTCAGCGTCGAATGCTGGCCGCCCTGGAGCCTTTCGATTTGGATAGTGTTCAAAGGGTCATGGGTCAGATGCGCAATGATGAGCATATCAATACCGCTCTGGAGTTAGGCTATCTGAGCAATTACCATATGATCAATTGTATGGAAAAACACGTTTATTCAAGGGGCAGCCACTATCTGGTACCCGAAAACCAATTTGGAAGCCTTGAGGACAGCATGTTTAAAAGCATCAATCTGCCGCTGGAAAAGATCAGCACTGCGGATTTGATCCTTGATATTGATCTGGACTATTTTATGCACCCGCAAAATTTAGCGCTGGATCTTAATCAAAACAGCATGTTTATAGATCTAGTCAAGCAGGCCCGGATTATCACTGTGGCTCGTTCAAGAACGTATTTTGATTTTTTAAAAACGGATCAGTTTACGATTGAAAGCTGCGAAGATAAACTCATCGACCTGTTGGAAAAGATTATTCGCAGATAGATACAAAAAGGGCACGTCAGAGCAGAACCGCGAAAACGACGATGGGAGATAGACCTTATGGGAAAATACAGTGAAGAAACTCGAATCATTAATCGGTCGAAAGACCAATGTGAAGCTCGCCTATTGGCTTTTGACGTCAGTAAATATGATTTAAAAAACCATATAACTGACAAAGAAGAAAGTCTGCTCGTTTTCCATACGAAAATTGTTTTCTCAGCCAATGGCCAGCGGATTACCGTTAAGCTTAAAAATATTGATGATCACTCAACCGAAGTTAACGTGCGGTCGGAACTGACTTCAAATGTCCTGACGAACGACCGTGGTGTGAATAAAAAAAATATTAATACTATCTACAGCTATCTGAATCAAGAAAAAACAGCCACTCAGGAACAGCAACCAGAAAGCGCAGGAAATAACCAACCGCCCAA
Source organism: Acetobacterium malicum subsp. dehalogenans DSM 11527 (assembly GCF_000472665.1). Classification (GTDB taxonomy): domain Bacteria; phylum Bacillota; class Clostridia; order Eubacteriales; family Eubacteriaceae; genus Acetobacterium; species Acetobacterium malicum. The sequence continues at coordinate 31,658 of NZ_AXAC01000044.1, forward strand.
AACGAAAAAGAAGATGTTTTGCTGGGGTAAAAACACTTCTGATGTAAAAATGTCGATGATGGCCAGTTATCTGGGCGGGTACAAAGAATTTGAAAAGTCGATTAAAGGAACCCTGGAAATTCATGAAGCCGGCATTGACTTCGGAGTCATGGGTCCCAAGTTTACAATTGAATTTTTAAATATGAAATCCGTCACTATTGCTTCAACCTTGGATATTGAACAAAATCAGGCCTGGCAATCGACCTGCTTCAATGACGAACTCCAGAAGGATAAAACCGATTATCAAAAAGAAAAGAAAAACAAGCTGGTCGTTACCTATCAGAATGAGTCGGGACAAACCCAGTGTATTTTTAGAGCCGACAATTCATTTGAGGTAGAAAAGAGCGTTTTAAAAGCGCAAATGTTAATCCAGGACTTGATGGAATAATATAATCAAAAAAAGATTTGACAAACGAAACAGAACGACGTATAATAGAGAAGTTGAAATAAACAAGAACTGAATATACATAGCAAGTAGGAACAAGGAACATCTTTTTCTCTAAAAATATTTGATGAGTATTAAAGATTATTTTTAGAAAAAAAGATGGACAGTTTAGCCGGTTCAACCGCTAACGCTCCATTGAACCTATTTGTTTCAGACGATTTACAATCGCCTGAAACAAAGCTAAACTAGTCTCGCGACGATGGCGGAAGGGCCACACCTGTTCCCATACCGAACACAGAAGTAAAGTCTTCCAGCGCCGAAAGTACTTGGTGGGNAACTGCCTGGGAGGATAGGACGTTGCGGGACTTTTTATTTGCGTGAAACAACGAGCCATGCGGCGAAAAATATAAAAAGAGCGGTGAAGGAGCAAATTTATTTGTTCTTTCACCGCTCTTTTTGTATTTTTCAGGAAGGAGCCATCTGGCGACTGACGCGACTGAGACGCAGCGCAGCGGAGACGAGGTGCCGCATGAGCGAGTATAACGGCAGTGAAGTTGTACGGCTTCAATAAAAAAGCAGATGATAAAATCATCTGCTCGGGTGATTGTGACAAGAATAGAATTAATCAACCATCAACATAACGGATGTTGCTTTGACAATGGCTGTTGCTTCAGAACCAACTGATAAACCTAAATCTTTGATAGCTGCCATCGAAATAGTAGAGGAAATAACATTTCCGCCGCCGATGTCAATTTTCACGATTCCGTTGACAGAGCCTTCTTCAATACCAACAACCTTGCCTTTTAACTGATTTCTTGCACTTAGTTTCATATTTTCCTCCTAGAATTTGTTTGTAGTAACCAATAACTTTCGTTACGAATATTGAAACATATGAAACTTAAACAAAGCTTTAAATTCTTCCTAAATTCATTATTATATCGATTTAAATGGCGTTTTAAAAGGAAAAGATGAATTTTTTTGATCGGAGTAATTAAAAATGATCATTCGGGAGATAGTGGTTAGTATTTCCTTTAATTATTATTAAATTTATTGTATTTCGATTCGTTGTGGTGACTTTCAACTAATTATATGACGTTTGGTTTGTTCAAGTTGATTTCGCCACGGCTCCAGCCGGTTTGGTAAATGGTCAAACGAAGCCAAACGGGGTTGAACTGGCCGGAGATAAGATTAATAGAGTCAAGTGATTGAATTTTTTACGGAATACCGTCGATCGATATAAGGTAGAAAAGCGCCATCATCTTTTTGTATCAAAATGTTTAATTAAAGTTTTGAACGGTATAATTTCAAGTAATGAATAGCAAGTTTAAAGAAAAAAGCCTGCAAATAAAAAGTCAATAGGAAATTGAAAGTTTTGTAAAAAGTTATATTCAAGATAATGAAGCACGACAAAAAGACCAGCAACTATCGTTGGTCTGAAGATAAGGATATTTGTGGTGAGTGTTATGAAAGAGATAGCAGGTATTCTTTTACTCGTCCATAGTAGATACGCAGAAACTTATTAGCGCCTGCGGTCATGTAAACATAGTAAGGCTTGCCTTGGGCACGTTTCTTATCGAGAAACTGATAAACAGCATCATCCTGTGGCTTGGTCTTGATAAGAGCATCCATGA